>JAJPKN010000014.1 GCA_021323695.1 Actinomycetota bacterium
CAAATAGCTTGTGCCCTGCGTGGCGACGGCTCGGACAGGCCCGCTGACCAGGGATTTTTGGTCGGGAAGGGGGGATTTGAACCCCCGGCCTCAGCGTCCCGAACGCTGCGCGCTAACCAAGCTGCGCTACTTCCCGTTCCGGCCCAATGCTACTGCACTAGCCCACGGGCGAGAGCGTCCGGTCGTGGTACGGCTGGCCAGCCAGGACAGCATGGACGGCCTCACGGGTGCGCAGGGGGTCGAGCGGCTTGACCAGCCAGCCGGCGACGCCAGTCCGGCGGGCCAGGAACACGTCTGCCCGGCGGTCGAGCAGCAGGAGCACCGGCGTAGGTGCCAGCCGCCCAGCACCCGCCTCCAGGGCGATGTCCATGGCTATGGCCAGGCCTCCCATGGAGCCCACCTGCATGTCGGCGACCACCAGGTCGGCCGGTAGCCCCGCCAGCGCGGGGAGCACCGTGTACCCGGACTTCTCCCAGCGCAACGACAGGCCCGGCTCGTAGATGGCCGAGCTGACCTGGTCGAATACTGCCTGCGCATCGGTGACGACAAGTACCTGGGGCACGACCAGAGGCTACTCGTCCCCGCCGCCGGGCACCATCGTCGTCCCCGCCGCCGGGCACCATCGGCGCCGGCCTGCCTTGCGGCTCCAGGTGACCGGGAGCCTCCGACCGGCATAGAGTGGCGACGTCGCAGGGAGGTGGGGTGCTGAACATCCAGCAGGAACAGACGGCTGAGGGCTACACCATTTGCCGGCCCATCGGCGAGCTCGATGCGTTCACAGTCAGCCAGTTCCGCCAGGCCCTGGCCGAGCTGGCGTCCAGCCCGCGGCTGGTAATAGACATGAGCGGCGTCCCCTTCGTCGACTCCGCCGGCCTCGGCGCGCTCATAGGGGGTATACGCCGCTCCCGGGAGCTCGGCGGGGACGTGGTGGTGGCTTGTAACCGCCCCAGCCTGGTCCGTACCCTGCGCACGACGGGCTTCGACCGCATCGTGACCATGGTCGAGACCGTGGAAGAGGCAGCGGCCAGCTTCGCCAGGGAGCAGCCCACGCCACCAGCCGGAGCTGCCGGCGAAGGCGGGGCCACCTCCGAGGGACGACCTAACTAGCCCCGAGGGCCCGGCTGCCGCCGGGGGTTGTGCCCAAACCTCCGGGCCTTAGCCCGGCCTCAGCCCCGGCGCGGCACCCGAAGTTGTGCCCAGCCGTCCTGGCCTCAGCCCAAGTAAGACGCCACCTCGGCCAGAGCCGACAGGTCGGAGGGCTCCTGGGCCAGCAACGGCACCCGGCACAGCTTGGCCCCCGGGAGAGCGCTGGCCAGCCGAGCCACTTCAGCGTCCTCGCTGGCTGCCACCTGGCCCAGCTGGCGGAGGTTGGCCACCAAGTCCCCGAGGGGGGGTGGTGCTGAGGGGGCTTCGGGGGCGTTAGCAAAGCGCGGGTAACTGCGGTTCACGATGATGGTGCGCACCGGTGCCCCCACGCTCTGCAGGCGGGGCACCAGCTGGAGCGCCTCTTCGACGGCGTCGGCGCGTGGCGAGCAGACGAGCACGAACGACGTCTGGGGGGAACGCAACAGGGCGTTGGCGCGCTCGGCCCGGGCCCTGAAGCCCTCTTCCATGCCCTCGAAGTTGCCGAAGAACTCCACGGTGTCGGAGACCACCTGGCCACCGGCCACCTTTGCCACGGTGCGCAGCAACAGCTGCGCCCCCAGCCCCAAGACGTGGGCCCCGGCCCGGGTGGGGGCCATGAGCAGGCGGAACACCCGGTTGTCCAGCAGCCGGACCAGCCGGCCGGGAGCCTCCAGGAAGTCCAGGGCGTGCTGCGCGGGCGGCGTGTCCACCACGATGAGCTCGAAGCGCCCGTCTTCTTGCAGCTCGTAGAGCTTCTCCACCGCCATGTACTCCTGCGCCCCTGACAGGGCGCCAGCGATGTTGCGGTAGATGCGGTTGCGCAAGATGGCCTCCGCCTGCCCGGGGCTGGTGGCATAGCGGCGCACCAACTGGTCGAAGGTCCCCTGGGTATCGAGCATCAAGGCCCACAGCTGCCCCCCTCCGCCCACCGAGCTCACCAGGTGGGGCTCGTTGCCCAGGCCGTCTACTCCGAGGGTGCTCGCCAGCCGGCGGGCCGGGTCGATGGTGACGACGCAGGCGTGGAGCCCTCTCTGCGCGCCTTGGAGGGCGAGCGCGGCCGAGGCCGTGGTCTTGCCCACCCCACCCGGGCCGGCACAGACGATGACCCGGGGCTCGGTCATGGGGCAGCCAAGCTCAGGCCGGCGATCCCCTGGGCCAGGGACTGGGTCAGCGTGCCGAGCTCAGGCGGCCCCAAAGAAGCATTGAAGCAAAAGGGCAGCTCCAGCTGAGGCAGCGCCAGCGACTGGCCCAGGCGGGCCACTTGCTCGGCCTGAGCCTCCTGGCGGCGGGCACGTAGCCGGCCGGCGGCGCACAAGTCGGCCAGCTGGGGCCCGCTCAGCACCACACCACTGCGGTCGGCAACCGCCCGCACCGCCTCAGGGGTAAGGGAGCCGGCCAGCTCGAGCCTCGGCAGCCGCCCGTTGACGATGACCGGCCCCAGGTGGGCGCCCACCCGGTCCTCTATCAGGTAAGCGGTCTCGATCGTCTCGGTCACCGGGGTCTCCTCGGGCAAGGTGACCATCACCACCTGGCAGCGGGCGGGGTCGGAGAGCATGCTCACGACCTCCTCGGCCTGCGAGCGCACCGGGCCCCCAGCCACGGCGTCCAGCAGGCCGTGAGGGCTCTGGAGGAAACGGACAGCATGGCCGGCTGCCGGTGCGTCCAGGACGATCAGGTCGGGTGCCCCCGGCCGGCGCGCGGCTGCCGCCCTTTCCACTTGCTTGACCTTGCCCAGCACGAGCAGGTCGGGCATGCCCGGCACCGCGGTGGCCACCACGTCCAGAGCGCCGCTCGACACCAGGCGCCGGGAGAGCCGGCGCATCCCGTGCAAGTGGAGGTACTCGACCAGGGCGACGTCAGGCTGCAGCAGGCGCGCCTCGACCCGGCCACCATTGGGCACCCACGCCAGGGCCGTGGCCTCCCAACCTATGGCTGCCTCCTGGCCGAACAACCTGGCCAGCTGGCTCGGGCGGGCCAGGGCACCGTCCGAAGGGCCCTCCCCCACCTGCAGCACCAGCACATGCAGGCCGCACTGGGCCGCCAGGTTGGCGATCACGCCGCACACGGTGGTCTTGCCCGTCCCCCCTTTACCGGTCACGACCAGGACCTTGGACTGGGAAAGCAGGGCGAGAGGCTCCACTGTGGCTCCGATGGACCGCTTCAGGCTAGGCTCCGCCGTGCGGCGGGGACAGGCCGAGGCTAGCCCCCCGCTCCGCCCAGGCGGGGACAACCCGATGGCCCCGGCGGCTCGGGCCAGCCAGGTTGCCTCTTGTCAACGACCTCTGGGAGCGCTACCTTCAACACTAAAGGCAGTGAAATGACCGCTTTACCTTCCTACGAGGACTGGCAGCTCCGTGCCGCCTGCCGGGGCCATTCGGCAGCCATCTTCTTCGCGCCTTCCCACTTCGAGCGCAAATCGGCCAAGCTCGAGCGGGAGGCGAGGGCCAAGGCCGTATGCGCCGCTTGCCCGGTCCGGCGGGAGTGCCTCGCCCACGCACTTCGCTTCCACGAGGCGCACGGCATCTGGGGCGGGCTCAACGAGGACGAGCGCAGGCTGGTCGCGGCCCGCTGACGGCGCCCGGGGCACTACCGTGTAGCGGGGGGCCGTGGTGGCCTCGCCTCACTAGTTAGGACCTCTGCGTGGAACATTTCGTCGTCACCCAGGTGCGTGACCACGGTTACCTGGCCGTCTTTTTGCTCATGGTCCTGGAGTCCGCCTGCGTGCCGGTGCCGAGCGAGGCGGTCATGCTGTTCGGTGGGGCGCTGGCCGGCGGGTTGGCACTGGCCGGGGCCCACGTCCACCTGGACGTGGTGCTCGTGGCACTGGCGGGGGCACTGGGCAACCTCGTCGGGTCCCTCGTCGCCTACGCGGTGGGCCGCTTCGGCGGGCGCCCGTTCCTGGACCGCTTTGGCCGCTACGTGCTGATCAGGCGGCGCGAACTGCAACGCGCCGAGGACTTCTTCGCCCGCCACGGCCAGCTGGCCGTCCTGGTAGCCCGCGTGCTGCCGGTCGTACGGACCTTCATCAGCCTCCCGGCCGGCATCGCCGACATGCCTGTCGTCTCGTTCTCGGTGCTCACGCTGGTCGGCAGCCTGCCCTGGACTTTCGCCCTCGCCCTGGCGGGGGACGCCCTGGCCAGGAACTGGTCCACGATCTCGAGCGACTTCACCCCGGTCAGCATCATCTTCGGCGCCCTCATAGTGCTGGGGGTGCTGTGGTGGTTGGCCCGCCGGCTCAGGCACCACAGCACAGCACCCCTGTCCCGCCCCGCCCCAGCCGAGAACGACTAGGGCACGACAAGGGCCGCTCAGCCTCTGGCCCTCGAGGCGGCCCGGTGGGCGAGGGGGGACTTGAACCCCCACGAGGTTGCCCTCACAGGAACCTGAATCCTGCGCGTCTGCCAAATTCCGCCACTCGCCCGAGTGGTCCCACCGCGTCACCAGGCTGGCCGGCCTAGCCGCGGCACTCACCTAGGCTACATGAACGGCCGGCCCGCCACCGGTGGGTAGGGTGCCCCAGCCGTTGCAGTGGGGAGGCACCCAGGTTGGAGGTACGATGCGGGCCAACAATGGGACTACAAAGTTTCGAGCGCCGCCTCGAACGCTTCGTCGAAGGCACCTTTGCCCGGGTGTTCCGCAGCGGCCTGCAACCCATAGAAATAGGCAGGCGCCTGGCCCGGGAGATGGACCTCCGCCGGGCGGTCGCCCCCCGGGGGGTGCTCGCCCCCAACTCGTTCAAGGTGCTGCTTTCGGGAGCGGACCGGGCCCGCTTCGAGCCGATCGAGGACGAACTGGTCAAAGAGCTGGTGCAGGTGGCGATCGAGCATGCCCGCCAGGAGGGCTACACGCTCCTCGGGCCGGTCAGCGTCGAGGTCGGCACGGACAGCTCCCTGCGCCCGGGGATGGTGCTGGTTGCCGGCGACATGGTGCCAGGCCAGGGTGTGGCCAGCCTCACCCTGCCCGATGGCCGCCGGGTCCTGCTCGAACGGCCCACGTTGAGCGTAGGCCGGCTCCCTGAGTGCGACCTCGCCGTGGCGGACCCGAACGTGAGCCGCCACCACGCCGAGCTCCGCCGCCAGGCCGACAACAGCTGGGTGGTGGTGGACCTGGGCAGCACCAATGGCACCAAGGTGAACGGCGCCCGGGTCACTGCCCCTCGGCCACTGGAGGACGGCGACGAGATCACGGTGGGGTCGACCACGTTGAAGTTCGAAGCACCGCCGGTCGGCGCCCAGGAGGCCCGGCCCCGGGGGCGTCCCCCGGCCAGCACCGAGGCCCGGGGGGCAACTGGCGGTTGGGAGCCGGGCACGCCGGGCGCGCCTGGTGCCCTTGGAGCAATGTGATTGTCTGAACCAGCACTGCGCTTTTTGGAGTACGCCTTCCTGGCTCTCCTCTACCTGTTCTTCTTGAGGGTGGTACGCGCCGTGTGGGCGGAGCTGCGTGAGCCGCGGACAGTGCCGGCGCCGGCCCCACCAGGTGCAACCGCACCGGGTGGAGCGCGGGCAGCGCCCCCTGGGGGCAGGGACCGGGGGGGCAAGGACCGGGGCCAACCCCGGCGCCTCGTGGTCGTCGGCCCGGGCCGGTCCGCCGGCCCCGCCTTCCCGCTCAGCTCGGAGCTCACCATTGGACGGGCCCCTGAGTGCGCCGTGGCGTTGCCGGACGACAACTTCGTGTCCCACCTGCACGCCAGACTGTTCCTGAAGGGCCACGAGTACTGGGTGGAGGACCTAGGTTCGACCAATGGCACGCTGGTCAACGGGAAGAGGGTGACGAGCGCGGTGCCCGTCAGGCGAGGAGACCGCCTGCAAGTGGGGCGAACTGTGCTGGAGCTGCAAAGATGAGCAAGCTGGTCGCCGGCTCTGCCACTGACGTCGGCTTGGTCCGGGCCACCAACCAGGACCAACTGCTGGTCGCGCCGGGCCTTTACGCCGTCGCCGACGGCATGGGCGGCCATGCGGCCGGCGAGGTGGCTTCCCTGACGGCCGTGCGGGCCCTGCAGGCTGCCTTCGAGGCCGCCGGCCAGCGTTCCGCCGAGGCCCTGGCTGAGGCGGCCAAGGCCGCCAACTACGCCATATGGGAACAAGCCCGGGCGAACCGGGAGATGCGCGGCATGGGCACGACCCTGGTCGCCCTGGCCCTGGTGGAACAAGAAGACGGGAGCAACCGCCTGGCGGTTGCCCACATCGGTGACTCCCGCGCCTATGTGCTGCGCGACGGCTTGCTCCGCCAGCTCACGGTGGACCACAGCTTGGTCCAAGAACTGGTCGACGACGGCCAGATCAGCGCCGCCCAAGCAGCCGTCCACCCGCAGCGCAACGTGCTCACCCGCGCCCTTGGGGTCGAGCCGGTCGCGGACGTGGACATCATCGGCATCGACCCAGCCAGAGGTGACCGGTACCTGTTGTGCAGCGACGGGCTGAGCCGAGAGGCTTCTGACGACCAGATCGCCGCCGTGCTGCGCCGCTACCCCGACCCGAGCGTCGCGGCCAGGGAACTGGTCGCCCTGGCCCGGGCCGGGGGGGGGAGCGACAACATCACGGTCGTGGTCGTGGACGTGCGGGCCGACGACGACAGTGCCGAGGACCTGCGCACCATCATGCCCGAACCAACCGAGCCGGCGCTGCCCGCGCCGCCACCGGGGGCGGGCGAGGCCGAGAGCCAGGGCACCGGCCAGGCGCAGGGGCACCAGCGGGGCCGGGCCCACTGGGCCCTGGCCTTGGGCTCGCACCACCACCTGCTCACCTTCCGCTTCGCCAGCTTCATGGCTGCCTTGGTGGTGGTCGTGGGCGGCGCGCTAGCGGGGACCGCCTGGTACGCCCGTTCCACCTATTTCGTCGGGTTGAGGCACGGGCACATCACCATCTTCCGAGGCCAACCGGGCGGGGTCCTGTGGTTCGGGCCCACCGTGGCCGTCACCACGGGCTACACGAGCCAGTCGGTGCTCCCCTACCGGCTCCAGGCCCTGCAAGAAGGGGTGAGCGAACCCTCTTTGGCCCGCTCCTGGGCCTTCATCAACGGGCTGGTGGCGGCGAAAGAGGCGGCCGACGCGGCCAGCCACCCCCCTCCGGCTCCAGCCCAGCCCCCTCGCCCGGCAAGCTCCACGACCCGGCCCACCACCTCGGCCACCAGGCCGGGGGGCCCTAATGCTGCCACCACCACCGTGGCCCGCTCGGTGGCGGCCAGTACGACCACGGTCGTCCCTACGACCAAGGCAACAACGCACCCGTGAACGCCGGCACCGTCCTCGAGGCCCAACGCCAGCGGCTCAGCGGTCCCCAGTACCGGCACCCGCCTCGCCGGCGCAGCGAGCTCGGGATGATCGTCCTCGTCCTGGTCCTGACCGGGGGCCTCTACGCGCTCTCCAGCCTGGGCAGGGCAGGCTCGCTGCCTGCCAACATCGGGCCGTTCCTCGGCCTGGTGTTCGCCCTCATGCTGGTGGCCCACCTCAGCCTGCGCTGGCTCGCCCCGCAAGCTGACCCCGTACTGCTGCCCATGGCGGCGCTGCTGAACGGTACCGGCTACGTCTTCATCGCTCGGCTGGACCACGCCCAGGCCTCCGCCCAAGCCACCTGGACGCTCATAGGGGTGCTTGCGTTCGTGGCCACCCTGGCCGTGTTCCGTCACGCCAACTACCTGGAGCGGTACCGCTACACGGTCGCCCTGGCCGGCATAGCCCTCTTGGTGATGCCCTTGGCCCCCCACATCGGCGAAGACATAAACGGTGCCCGCCTGTGGGCACGGCTCGGTCCCGTGTCGTTCCAACCCGGTGAGTTCGCGAAGATCGCCCTGGCCATATTCTTTGCCTCTGTCCTGGCCGAACGGGCCGACCTCCTGGCCACCGGCACACGGCGGGTGGGGCGCTGGCTGGTGCTCGAACCCCGCTACCTGGCGCCGTTGATCGTGGCCTGGGGCCTGTCGCTCCTGGTCCTGCTGGCCGAGAACGACCTCGGCTCGTCGTTCCTCTTCTTCGCCCTGTTCGTCGGCTTGCTGTGGGTGGCTACCGGGCGTTGGGCCTACTTGGGCCTCGGTGCTGGCCTGTTCGCCGCGGGTGCCGTGTTCGCCCTGGACGTCGTGCACCACGCCCAAACCCGCGTCCAGGCCTGGCTCGACCCATGGCCCCATTTCGCCACCACCGGGTACCAGATAATAGAAGGGCTCTTTGCTCTGGCCGGTGGGGGGATGTGGGGCCTGGGGCCGGGCCAGGGCAACCCTCAGGTGATACCCGAGGCGTCCACTGACTTCATATTCGCCACCATAGGTGAGGAGCTGGGCCTGGTGGGCGCCACCGCTTTGCTCATCGCCTACCTGGTAATTGTGGGCTCGGGCCTGCGAGCCGCCGTCCGCTCACACCGCAGCTTCTCCAAGTTGTTGGCCACGGGGCTGTCCTTGCTGATGGGCGTGCAGGTGTTCGTCGTGGTGGGCGGCATCACCCGGCTCATCCCGCTCACCGGGATAACCCTGCCGTTCGTCTCCTACGGCGGGTCGTCCCTGGTCAGCAACTACATCCTGCTGGCCATCCTGGCCCGGATCTCAGACGACAATGCCCAGGAACTGGAACTGGCTGCCACCGCCGGCACCGAGGCCGGCCCGCCACAGCCGGCAGCTACAGGGGTGGTGAGGACGTGGGCCACATGAACTCGCGCGTCCGGGCGGTGGGTGCCGGCGTGGCACTGCTGTTCGTGGCCTTGTTCGCCCAGCTCAACTACCTCCAGGTGTTCCACGCCCAGGCGCTGGACCACAACCCTCTCAACACCAGGTACGTAGTCGAGGAGTTCGAGCAGCCCCGGGGCGCGATCATTTCGGCCGACGGCGCCACCTTGGCGCAATCGGTGCCTAGCAAGGACCAGTACAAGTACCAACGCGTCTACCCCCTGGGTGCATTGTTCGGGCAGGTCACGGGGTACTTCTCCTTCACCTACGGCACCGACGGCCTCGAGGACGAGTACAACTCCCTGTTGACCAAGTCCAGCACCCCGCTGCAGGTGCCCACCGACCTGTCCCAGTTGAAACAGTTCTTCACGACCCAGCCAGCCGATGACGACCTCCACATCACCATGCTCGCCAGCCTCCAGCGCCTGGCCGCCACCCAGTTGGCCGGGCGGCCCGGGGCAGTGGTCGCCTTGCAGCCGAAGACGGGGGCAGTGCTGGCTATGTACTCGAACCCCTCCTACGACCCCAACGCCTTGGCCAGCCACGACCAGGCCAAGGTGGAAGCGGCCTGGCAGCAGCTGCAAAAAGCCCCGGGCCAGCCGTTGGTGGCGGCGGCATACCGGCAGCGCTTTTTCCCCGGCTCGACCTTCAAGATCGTGACGGCGGCAGCTGTGCTCGACCACCGCCCCCGCCTGGCCACCAAGTACTTCCCCTACTCGTCCGGCTTCACCCTGCCGGGGACGGCCGGCCAGGTCCTGCACAACTTCGCCGGTGAGGCTTGCGGCGGTGAGATGCTGCAGCTTTTCACGGTTTCCTGTGACACAGGCTTTGCCCAGCTCGGCTTGGGGGTGGGCGCGGCCAACCTGGCCAACGAAGCGCTGCACTTCGGCTGGGACCAGACGCCACCGCTGGACCTGCCTGGCGTGGCCCAGTCGTACTTCCCGCCCGCCGCCTCGTTCCGCTACGACCAAGCCGCCTTGGCCAAGTCAGCCATCGGGCAGGAAAGCGTGCAGGCAACACCGCTCACGATGGCCCTGGACGCGGCCGCCATCGCCGACGGTGGGGTCATCATGGCCCCCCACCTGATGGCCAGCGTGACCAGCTCCCAGGGCCAGGTGGTCGCCCGTTACCGGCCCAAGGTATGGCTGAGGGCCACCACCCCGGCCACCGCCGCCCAGATGACCAAGCTGATGCTCTCGGTCGTGGACAGCCCGGACGGCACAGGGGTGGCCGCTCGCATCCCGGGCATCCAGGTGGCAGGCAAGACGGGGACGGCGCAGACGGGTGGACCCGACATCGAGACCTGGTTCGTGGCCTTCGCCCCGGTCCCCGACCCCCAGATAGCCGTCGCCGTGCTGGTGGAGGACCAACCCCCGGCCAACCAGTACCAAGGAGGGACCATCGCCGCGCCTATCGCCAAAGCCGTCATCGAACAGTACCTGTTGGGGCGCGCCAGCACCGGCGCGGCCCACCGGTCCTAGGCTGTGGCCGACATGTCGGCACCGGAGGTCTTCAGCAACCGCTACGAGCTGGTCCGCCACATAGCCCGCGGCGGGATGGCCCAGGTCTACCTGGCCCAGGACCTCCTCCTGGACAGGCCGGTCGCGATCAAGGTCCTCTTCCCCGAGCTTTCCTCCGACCCGTCGTTCGTCGAGCGCTTCAAGCGAGAAGCCCAGGCGGCGGCCAACCTGTCCCATGCCAACATCGTCTCGATCTACGACTGGGGCCAAGGTGAGCACACCTACTTCATCGTGATGGAGTACGTGGACGGCCAGACCCTCTCCGCGCTCATCCGCCAAGGCTCGCTCACCCTGCGCAGGGCCGCGGCCATAGGGGCGGACATAGCCAACGCATTGGACTTCGCCCACCGCCGAGGGGTGGTGCACCGGGACGTGAAACCGGGCAACGTGCTCATCGACCGCCACGGCCAAGTAAAGGTCGCCGACTTCGGTATCGCCCGGGCAGTCCACAACGCCAGCGAGGGCCTCACCCAGACCGGGGCGGTGATGGGCACCGCCACCTACTTCTCCCCCGAGCAGGCCCAAGGACGCCCGGTCGATGCCCGCAGCGACGTCTACTCCTTGGGGGTCGTGCTCTACGAGATGGCTACCGGCCGGCCACCTTTCAGCGGGGACAGCCCGGTGGCGATCGCCTACAAGCACGTGCGCGAGCCCGCTCCCCTGCCGTCCAGCATCAACCCGTCGGTGCCAGCTGATTTCGAGGCCATCGTGATGACGGCCATGGCCAAGGACCCGAGGGACCGCTACCAAAGCGCCGCCGAACTGCGGGACGACCTGGCCCGGTTCCAGCATGGCCAGCCCGTCGTCGCTGCGCCGGGGGCCGCGGGGGCCACCCGGGTGGTGAGCGGCCCCCCGCGCCGGCCCTACGAACCGGCGTACACCCAGAGCCAGACGAGCGTCTTCGACGAGCTGGAGGCCGGCTACGAGGAGGCCTACCCACCCAGCCGGCGCTCCCGGGCCGGGTGGTGGGCGGCACTGTTCGCCGTGCTGCTGGTGGTGCTGGGTGCCCTCGTGTTCTTCATCGGCCGCAATGCGGGCTGGTGGGGCACGCCGGCCCAGGTGCAAGTCCCCACCCTCAAGGGCTACACCGTGGGCCAAGCCGAGCGCGTGCTCAGGCAGGCGGGCTTCCAGGGCAAGGTCACGGTCCAAGACGGCCCCAGCGTGTTGGTGCCCAGCGGCCAGGTCATCAGCACTTCGCCTCCCGCAGGGGCCATGGTCGCCCCAGGCGCCAAGGTGGTGCTCCACGTGAGCGACGGCGCGCCCCTGGCCGCCCTGCCCGACCTGACGGGCAAGTCCTGCGGTACCGCCGAGAGCACCCTCAAAGTGCAGGGCTTCAACTACAAGTCCGTGCCGCAGAACTCCAACAAGGTCGCCGCAGGGCTGGTCATCTCGACCAACCCGCCCGCCGGCCGCCGCTACGCCCAGGGCAGCACGGTGACCATCTACTGCTCCGCGGGCGTCGCCACCACCGTGGTGCCCCAGCTACAGGGCATGAACGAAGCCTTGGCCGGTGCTACTCTCCAGGCCCACCACCTGAAGGTGGGGGGCGTCCACCAGGTGCCCAGCGCCACGGTCAAGGCCGGGCTGGTGGCCTGGACCTCACCCCAGGCGGGCAACCAGGTGGCCTGGGGCACCGCCGTCACCCTCTATGTCTCGGGCGGCCAACAGGTGACCACCGTCCCCCCCGACCTGGTGGGCGAGACCCTCCAGCAGGCGCAGGTCGAGCTGGCCAAGGTCAACCTGAGCCCGGCCGTCACGTTCGTGCCGGTGAACAACCCGGCTCGGGACGGCCACGTGCTGCGCACTGAGCCGTCCCCTGGCTCTCCCATCCGGCAGGGCTCTTCGGTGACCCTGTACGTGGGCCAGTACACCGGGCCGGCCACCACGGCCACCACGGCCCCCGCGACGACAGCCACCACGGCCCCGGCCACGACGGCCCCCGCGACGACAGCCACCACGGCCCCCGTCACCACGGCCCCCGTCACGACGGCCCCGGCCACGACGGCCCCCGCGACGACAGCCACCACGGCCCCCGCGACGACAGCCACCACGGCCAGCCCGTCGACAAGCACGCCAGCGGCCACGACCGCCCCCACCCCGCCGCCGCCCCACGGGCAGGGCTGACCCCGACCGGCCGCTGGGACCCTGGCCGCGCCGTGCAAGCCACGCACGGGCCCGCCTCTGTTGTACGGGCCGGGGGCAACAAGCAGGCTTCTCGGTTGTGGCTGAGCCGGCTTGGCCAGTGCACGCTCAGCGGCAGAGCGACAGCCAGTTGGCGAGCAGCTGGTGGCCGGCTTGGGTTAGGACGGCTTCGGGGTGGAACTGCACCCCGTCTAGGGGCCAGTGCTTGTGGCGGAGCCCCATGACCGTGCCGTCCTCGGCCCAGGCGGTGACTTCGAGCTCCGGGCCCAGGGAACCTCGTTCCACCACCAAGGAGTGGTAGCGGGTCGCGGTCAGAGGCTGCGGGAGGCCTTGGAAGATCCCCCGCCCGTCGTGCGAGACCGTCGAGGTCTTGCCGTGCAGGAGCTGTGGCGCCCGGACGACCTGGGCCCCAAAGGCACAGGCGATCGCCTGATGGCCCAGGCACACGCCCAGCACAGGGACCTTCCCGGCGAAGTTGGCCACCACGTCGAGGCTTATGCCAGCCTGCTCGGGCCGTCCCGGGCCCGGGGAGATGAGGATGCCGGCGGGCGCCAGCTGGGCGACCTCCGCAACCCCTATGGCGTCGTTGCGGTGCACAACTGGCTCCGCCCCCAGCTGGCCGAGGTACTGGACCAGGTTGTACACGAACGAGTCGTAGTTGTCGACCACCAGCACCTTGACGCCCACAGGACAAGGTTACCGGGGCACAACTAGCTCGACGGCCCTGCTCAGTGGCCTCGGCACCGCACCCGCCACGGCGGCAGCAACTTCGCGATCAGGGCTCACGCTCATCAAGGCAGGCGAGATGCTCGCCAAGGACACCATCGGCGACGGGACGGAGCAGGCCCCCAACTGGGCCAGCATGAGGGTGCTCAGGGACGGCCCTGGCGGCAGGGTGCTGCGCGCCTCGCTCGCCATCTACGTCGACTTGGCCGGGCGGGCGGTGCTCACCGAGGTGGCCATCCCTGACGAGGTACTGCGCCTGGCCAGCACGAACCCCCAAGGACGTCCGCCAGCGCCAGGCTGGGTACCTGTGGCTGTCACTCAGACTGGATTGCCTACGGGCATGGACAGGACCGCATTGTCTATGAACGTGGACGTATATATTGTGTCCACGAACGACGACAACCGGTGAGGTGGCTTGTGCAGGTGGTACCGGATTGGGTGCGACTGGGCCAGGTCGTGCGCGACGCTAGGCGGGAGCGGGCCTGGAGCCAGGCCGTCCTTGCCGGTCGCGCCGAAGTGTCGCGCGCGTGGCTGGCCAAGATGGAATCCGGCCATCGCCGCGCCGAGGTCGAGCAGGTTTTCCGAGTGCTCCATGCGCTCGGCCTGGCGATTTACGTGGGCGAGCGCCGACAGCCGGCCGGTGAGGCCGCAGTATTGGAGGCACTGGCTGCACAAGGGCGACGGCAGTGAGCGGCACGCTACTTGTTGTCCTGTACGGCTCGGTGGCTGGGAAGCTAACGAGACCGTCGTCGCTGGCCGCTCCTTCGTTCACCTACTCGACCGAGTACTTGGCGTCCAGCACGGTCCCGTTGAGCGTCCGGATGCCACTGCGCGAAGCTCCCTACGACGCCACCCGCGTCCTCCCCTTCCTAGAAGGCATCCTGCCTGAGAACCCCCAAACGCGCCGGCATTGGGCCTCGGTACTGGGGGTCGAGAGCGACGACCCGTTCTCGCTGCTGTCGAAGATGGGCTGGGACTGCCCAGGGGCCGTCCAGTTCTGCGAGCCGGACGAGCTCGACGAGATGCTGAGCAGGGATGCTGAGGTCATCCCAGTAGGGGAGAGCGACATAGCCGGACGCCTTCGAGCGCTGCGCAACGACGACGCCTCATGGGCCTTCCCCGATGAACGCTGGTCCCTCGGAGGACAACAAGGCAAGTTCGCCCTCGTCAAGGTCGGGGATGGCTGGGGCTGGGCGCACGGCTCAGCACCCACGACCCACATCGTGAAGGCCGGCATCGGGCGGCTGAACCATCAGGCCCTGGTCGAGCATGTCACCATGAGGGCCGCCGCGGCAGTGGGCGTGCGCACGGCAACTACCGAGTACCGCCTGTTCGAGGACCAGCCCGCTTTGATAGTGGCCCGTTACGACCGTGTCGTCGGCCCGAGCGGGGCCCTACGCGTCCACCAAGAGGACTTCTGCTCCGCTACGGGCCGGCTCCCCACACGTAAGTACGAGGTGAGCGGCGGGCCCACCATGAGCGACATGATGCGGCTCATCTCGGCGTTCTCCAGCGACCCCCGTGCGGATGCCTGGGCATTGTTGGACTTCGCGGCGGTGAACTACATCGCTGGCGCGCCTGACGGCCATTCCAAGAACCTCTCGCTGCTGTTGCTCCCAGGCCGGACGACCATCGCGCCCGTCTACGACCTCGCGTCGGGGCTGCCGTACGACTTCGGTGGGGTCAGGACGGTCGCCCTAGCCATAGGCGGGCGACGCAAATTGGGCGAAGTCATGCGAAAGAACTGGGACCGCGCGGCCAGGGCCCTGGGGCTAGCACCCGAGGCGGTGGGCGCCCGGGTGTCGCAGATGGCACGAGACTTCCCCGACGCCTACGCCTCGGCCCTCTCAGAGGTGGGAGCGACAGGGGCACAAGACATCAAAGCTCGCAGCCTCGACAGGGTTGCTCGTCACTGTCACCAGGTCCTCCGGCAACTGTCGGCCGGGAGCAGCACAGTCGCAGAGGGCAGCACCCCCGGCACCGTGTCGCGGGCGCGAGGCAAGGCCACCGCAAAAAGCACGCCCGGGTCGGTGAACCTCCCCGCCCTTACGGACGGGGCTTCGTAAGTCCTGTCGTGAAGTTTGGGGTTGCCCGAGCGGTCGAGGACCGCTGAGGCGTTGAAGCCATGGTTCATGTCGATGCCAAGCACCCGGAGGTCCCCGTCTGCTAGGAGCGTGGCCAGGGTAGGCACCTCGGGTGGGTTGACGCGGGTGAAGCTCGCGTCCAGGTAGACCCTGGCGTTGGCCCCGAAGACGACGTCGTAGGCGACCGCACGGCTCGCTGTAACCTCGGACGGGCCCGCACCCCGAGTGGCCAAGGCCCTGACCCAGGGGGCCGGGGCCGTGGGGTGGCAAGCATCACATAATGTCTAGGGTATGCCCCGACGCACCAAGGAAGCTCCCGGGAGGGTCACGCCCAGTGGGGGGCGCAAACCGGCCACCCATGGCCAGGCCGCCCCGGTCGTGAGCGGCCGCTACACGGCCCCGCTGCCTTACGACTACAAGCACAGCCACTGGCTCGTGCCGGCGTTCATGCTGGCCTTCTTCTCGCTGGGCCTCTTGATGATCGTCCTCAACTACATCTCCCTGCTGCCGGCGGCACCCAGCAACTGGTACCTCCTTGGTGGCTTGGGCTTGATCGTGCTGGGGTTCATCGTCTCCACCCAGTACCGCTGAGCTGGCTGGCCCGCCCGTCACTCTCGGCCGGGCCTGCGGCCCGCGCCCTCAAGCCCCACCGGCGCTGCCCACTTCCCCTTCTGCCTCGTCCCCGCCGGCTGGCTCTGGCCCTGTGACGGCTCCTGGGGGCGGGCCCGGCTCGGGGGCCGCCGGTGCCCCGGCACCTTGCCCCGTGGCCGCGCTCGGTGCGTACGGCTGGGTCGACAGGTCGCCCGGTAGCTGCTCGGGCGTCTCGGCCGACCAGGCCACCCCCTCGCGGCGCCACCTCTCCAGTACCCGGAGCCGCAGGTGGTTAGCCACTCGGAAATGATGGCCAGGCGCGGTGGCGGCCATGAGCCGCAAGGTCACATCGCTGGCGCTCGCGCTGAGCACGCCAACGAACACCGGCCGGCTCGCCAGCTCGGCGGACCACTCGGGGCTCGCTGCCATCTGGCGGCCCTCGTCCTCAGCCAGCCGGCCCGCCAAGGCCAGGTCGGTGCCGGCAGGCACCTGCAGGTCGACCACGGCCTGGCTCGTTCCCTCCGAGTGGTTGCCCACGGTCCTGATGTCACCGTTGGGCACGTACCACACGACGCCGTCCAGGCCCCGTAGCCGGGTCACCCGCAGGGTCAGCCCTTCGACCGTGGCCGTGAGGTCCCCCAGCTCTATGGTGTCACCCACTCCGTACTGGTCCTCGGCGATGATGAGAAGGCCAGACAGGAAGTCCTTGACCAGGGTCTGGGCACCGAAGCCGAGCGCCGCGCCCACGATCGTGGCGGTGGCGACGAACGGTGCCAGGTGCAGGTCGAGCTGGGCCAGCACCATCAACAAGGCCGTGACCCAGATGACCGTGCGGAACACCGCGTCGAACACGCCAGCCAGGGTGCGGGCCCGGTCCGAGCCCCGCGGGGTGGCCCGCACGAGCGGCGGGACCAAGCGCAGCGAACCTACGATGCGCGCCGACAGGCGGCGTTCCATGCGCGACAGCACCCAGGCCCCTATCAGGACGGCCACCACCACCAAGGGCTCGGTCACGAGCAACCCCACCGTATGGGCCAGGCCGCGGCCGACCCCGAACCACGTGAGCACGTGGTAGACGACCCCTCGGTCGGCGGCTGCCGCCGAGGCGGGAGCACTTGGTGCCGGCGCACCGGCAAAGGCCACTGAGTACCTCATCGACCTCGGTCGCTAGTCCTCGGTGGAGGGACCGGGCGCACTGGAGAGCCCTAGCCGGGCGGGCCGGAGCAGTTAGCTCTCGGCGATGCCTAGCGGCTCACGCTGACGCCGACCAACCTCCCGATCAGGTAGGTGACACCAGCTGCGAGCATACTTACGGCCAGCTGCCGCAAGACGTTGCGTACCCGTGAACGGCCAGTGGCTTGGGACAGGACAAGGCCGATGGCGACCGCGGTGACAGCAGCCAGCACCAATGAAGCCGCAATGGCGGGGTTGCCGGCCACGAACAGCCAGGGGACCAGGGGTACGGCCGCACCCACGGCAAAGCTGGCGAGGGAGGACACAGCCGCCAGGTAGGGGGAGCCCATGGAGCGCTGGTCGATCCCGAGCTCCTCGCGCGCGTGCACCTCCAAGGCCAGCTCAGGTGTCTTCATCATCTCCTGGGCCAGGTACCGGGCGGCTTCTGCGGGCAACCCGCGTTGCTGGTAGAGCGCGGCCAGCTCCTCGCGTTCTGCTTCAGGCGCTTCGGTGAGGGCCTGGCGTTCGATGTCGAGCTCCCGGGCCAGGAGCTCCCTCTGGGCCGAAACGGACACGAACTCGCCTGCGGCCATGGAGAAGGCACCGGCGAGCAGGCCCGAGATGCCGGCTAGGCGGACGTAGCTGGGGCCGGGCTGGGCACCCGCCACGCCGAGGATGAGAGACACGTTGGTGACCAAGCCATCGCTTATGCCGAACACCGCTGCCCGCGCGGCTCCTCCCTGCACGTTGCGGTGGTGGTGCTCGAACTCCTGGTGCATCTCGACGCTGGGCCCAGCCTCTGGGGGAGCCCCAGCGCGCCAGTGGCCAAGCACCCACTTCCCGCCAACGACGCGGCCCACCAGGGAGATGTGGCGACGAGAGGGGCCACGAACTGACTTAGGTTGGAGGTACATGTGAGGCTGTCACAATACAGAAGCCACCGCTATAAGGTTGAAGAGACTATGAGCTATCATGCCAGGCGCCAGGCGCCCGGTCATGTACGCAGCGTAACCCAGCACCACTCCGAAGCCGAACACGGCGAGGACCACCGAGACATTACCCAGTGTGGTGCTCGACTCCCCTAAGTGGGCAAGGCTGAAAAGTGCTGCCTGCAGCCAGACGGCGCCGTGCCCGCCAAAGCGTGCTCGCAGGGCACACAGAAGGTAGCCACGGAAAAAGACCTCTTCGAACAACGGCGCGCCCAAGCTCACGACCAGGGAGACGACTACAAAGCCGGTCTGGTCACCTTTTTGTTGGGTCAGGATCTGGGTATTCGTCCCCTGGAACGACGTGTGCGCGAACGCTGCCAGCACCGCGTAGGAGGCGGCCAAGCCAGCCCCGAGCGTCACCAGGCCCCACAGCAGGTCGACCGGTCGACCAGACAGCCCGTAGTCCTGCCTCATGTTGGCGCTGCCGTAGCGGCGGGACACGAACACCGCCGTCCCCGCCATAGCCACCCACAGCCCTGCTTCGCTCAGCAGGTCGGACAGGGCAGCCGGGTGCTGGGCCAGGGCTGCCTGGGGCTCGCCGCTCAGCGCCTGGCCTACCACCGCTCCCAAGGTCCCCAAGACCAACCCGACCAGGGCCCCCGGTACAGCCCACCAAGCAGACCTGGCTGGCACTCCGGCGGGGCGTTGCCTGGGGCCCGGGGCACCCGGCGGGCCGTCCGGTGGCGGGCCGGGCGAAGGTCGCACCAACCCCCGGGGCTCCTCCCCGGGGGGCACATGGGCCCCGGCCCGGCCCTCCTCAGGACCGGCACCATGTGCCGGCCAGGGCATCGACGGCCACGGCACAGACGGCCACGGCACCGGCCCCCCCGGCACCTGGCCCCATACCTCGCTGGCACAGGCGAGCGGCAAGCGCCCGGGAAAGGGCATGGCCCACCCGGACGGTGACCCTGGCACCGGCCTACCCGTCAGCACTGGCCCGCTCGGGCGGCGAGGCACAGCCATAGCCTCTGACCGTACTAGGGCAGCGGCGCATATGGGGTGGCCGGCCCGGCGGGCCCGCTGGCACCTAGTTCTCTTTTTTAACTACTCTGGAGGCAACGCCCCAGGCTTTTCCGGCCGGTGCCACCAGCCCAACCGTCCTTGTCGGCTCACTCAGCGGTGCGCCGCGGGGCCTAGAGCACCCGCCCCAGGCCTGGTCGCGTGGCCATCGCAACCAGGAGGCAATGAGTGAAGCGCACTTTCCAGCCCCACAACCGGCGTCGGGCCAAGCGCCACGGTTTTCGCCACCGCATGGCAACCAGGGCCGGTCGGGCAGTCCTCAAGGCACGCCGGCTGAAGGGCCGGCACCGCCTCGCGGTTTGATATGGCGCGTAAGGGGGCGCTCGAACTTCGAGGCGCTACGCCGAGCGAGGACGGTGCGCTCCGGCCCGCTGGCCGTCTCTTGGTGCCCAACCTCAGCCTTGTGCCCGGCCGCCTGGGCCTTCAGCACCAGCAAGCGGGTAGGCAACGCCGTGGCTCGCAACCGCCTGCGCCGGAGGCTGCGCGAAGCCGCACGGGCGCTGGCGGAGGTGCCGGGCGGCAACTACCTGGTGCGCGCCCAGCCATCGGCAACTTCACTGCCCGTCGCCGCCCTGCAGGACCACTTGGCCCGGGCCGTGAGGGCGCTGGTGAGGGGCTCACCGCCACCGAGCGCAGCCCGTTCGCCCAGCCACCACCGGGCCACCAAGGACCTAGGGCCACGAGACGACCAGCCACGAAGCAACTAGCCGTGGCAGCCCCCGCCCTCGGCCAGCCAAGAGGCGGCCAGCCAAGGCGCCCCGGCGTGGCTGTCAAGGCGCTCACCACGGCCATCTCCCTGTACCAGTACGCAACTGCTCATCGGTCCCCGTCCTGCCGCTTCGTCCCGTCCTGCTCCGAGTACGCCCGAGAAGCATTGGAGCGCTTTGGTGCCGCCCGAGGCACTGCTCTCGCGTTGCGCCGCCTCGGGCGGTGCCGACCGGGAGGGGGCTTCGGCTATGACCCGGTGCCAGACGAGCCAGCGCCCAAGGCCCGTGGCCCTGCGCAGGGGGGCAAGGAGCAGCTCCGGCCATGACCGCGCTGTACAACTTGGTCGGGTGGATCCTGGCCGGCTTCTACGCCTTGGTGCCCAACTACGCGGTGGCCATCATCCTGCTCGGCATAACCTTCATGGCCCTCGTGGTGCCGTTCACTTTGAAGTCCACCCGGTCCATGCTGGCCATGCAGAAGCTTCAGCCGAAGGTGAAGCAGCTGCAAGAGCAGCACCGCAACGACAAGCTCGCCTTCAACCAAGCGGTAACCGACTTGTACAAGCAGGAAGGGGTCAACCCTCTCGGCGGGTGCCTGCCCTCCCTGATACCGATGCCGCTCTTGTACGTCCTGTACCGAGTCATCCTGGGCCTGAGCAACAAGTCCAAGACGTGCCCCGGCTCCCCGCCGACCAAGGTTGCCCGGGCCTGCCCGCTGTACCTCGACCATCACACCCACATGTACAAGGACCTGATGGCGAGCGCGGCCCAGCACCCTGGGCAGGGTGCCACCATCCACGCCTTCGGCATCGACCTGGCCGAGAGCGCTTGGACCGCCATCACCAAGAACCTGGGCCTGGCAGAGATCTTCGGGTCGTTGTTCTTGTTGCTGGTCATGATCGCCGCCAACTACTACCAGCAGGTCCAGATCACCAACCTCAACCCGATGGCGCGCCAGAGCCAGCAGGCCAACTCGCAGCTGAAGTTCATGCGCCTGTTCCCGATCATCTTCGGCGTCATATCCATCCGCTTTGCCTCGGCCCTCGTGCTCTACTACGCGGTGTCGGCGCTGTTCCGAGTTGGCCAGCAGTGGGCGATGTACCGGTTCGACCCCAAAGTGAAGGCACTGGTGGCCGAGGACATCGGGGTAGTGGAGGCCCGCTTCTCCGAAATAGAGCACCAACCCGCCAAGGCACTGGCAGAGACCAGGCGCAACGGCACCCGGGGTGGCCCGGGGCGCCTGCCCGAGAGGCCTCCTGCTGCGGTAGCCGGCCGCGGCCAGGCGCCGGCCCCCAGCACGTCAGGGCGGCCACCTGCCAAACGACCGGGTGGCCACAACCGCAAACGCAAGAGGCGTTGACCATGGAGTGGGTCGAGACGACCGGCCACACGGTCGAAGAAGCCAAGAAGTACGCCTTGGAGCAGTTGGGCGTCGGTGAAAGCGACGCCGAGGTGGAGGTGCTGGCCGAACCCAAGACCGGGCTGTTCGGGCGCTTGAAGGAAGAGGCCAGGGTGCGGGCCCGGGTACGGCCGCGGTACCCACGGGCAAAGGCTGACCGGCGGGAGCGCCGGCGCCGTCCCGGTGGCGGTGCCGCATCCTCGCCCGAGGGAGCTGCCGCGGCTTCATCTCCACCTGCAGCTCCTTCCCCAACTGAAGGCCCCGCCGAGGGCAACGAGCGGGCCAACGGCACAGCCGGGCCCGCTCAGCCGGGACAGCCTGGCCGCCGGCGGGCCCGGCGCTCGGGCCCGTCGGCCAAGGAAGGCTCAGCTGCCGGCTTGGGCAGGCCGGCCAACTGGGGGGGAGCCGCGGGCAACCAGGCCGAGCGTGCTCAGGAGTTCTTGAAAGGGCTCCTGGCCGAACTGGGGGTAGAGGCGACGGTGGAGGCCCACCAGGTGCCAGACGACAGCATCGAGCTGTCCGTCGAAGGTGCTGACCTCGGCCCCTTCATCGGGCCAAAAGGAGCAACCCTGCTGGCGCTCCAGGAGCTCACCCGCACCATCGCCCAGAGGCACGCCGACCACGACGGCCCGAGGCTGGTCCTGGACATCAACGGTTACCGTAAGCGCCGTCAAGAGGCACTGGTCCGCTTCGTGCACAAGGTCGCTGAGCAGGTGCGGGCGACCAACAGCAGGCACGCGCTCGAGCCCATGAACGCGGCGGACCGCAAGATCGTGCACGACGCGGTCAACTCAATCCCTGGGGTGACCACGGTCTCGGAGGGCGAAGACCCCTACCGCAGGGTGGTGCTGGTGCCCGCCGGCGATGCTGACCCCTTGGGCTCTGCAGCCGCACCCCCACCAAACCAGGGGGAGTGAGCACCACAGGTCCCCTGGGCCAACGGGCGGAGGCCGTCGCGCGGCTCCTCGGCCCGCACTTCCGCCGGGCACAAGAGCTTGGCCTGTTGGGCCCTGCCCCGGTCACCACCCAGGTTTGGCGAAGCCTGGCCTTTGCTGCGGTTGCCGCACAACCACCTCAGCACCTGGCCATCGACCTCGGGAGTGGCGCAGGGCTGCCTGGCCTAGTACTGGCCTCTGTGTGGCCGCAGGCCAAGTGGCTCCTGGTCGACAGCAACCAGCGCCGCGCTCGCTGGCTGGAGGGGACGATCACGGCCCTGGGCTGGTCGGCTCGGGTCAGTGCCGTGTGCGAGCGGGCCGAGATCTTGGGCCGCGGCCATTTGCGGGCGCAGGCCGACCTCGTCACCGCCCGTGGCTTTGGCCCGCCCGGGGCTACCGCGGAATGCGCTGCGCCCTTCCTCATGGCCGGAGGCCACCTTTTGGTGGCAGACCCACCGGCGAGCACCGTGGCCGCGTCCTGCCGGTGGCCCGAAGAGGGTTTGGCCCGCTTGGGGCTGAAATGGCAGGCGACGCAGGTCGTCGCGACTCAGGCTGGGCCCACTACCATCACCTCGGTCATTGCCCTGGCACTGTGCCCGGATGGCTACCCACGCAGGAACGGTGCCCCGGCCAAGAGGCCTCTGTTCTGACTGTTCCACGTGGAACATGGCCTAACCACCGGTCCCGAGCCCCAACTCCTGCTTGCTCCCCGGAACCCTTACGAGACAGGATGTTGACTGGATGACCAGCCCAAGGCAACGCGTGAGCGAAGAACCGGTCGTTCAGCCTGACCACACTGATGGCCCTGTGGCCATGACGGGCGGCGTAGTGCCCACGCCAGCCACCCAACCACCCGAGCCGAACGGGGCCCCCCTGGGCGAGGGTGCTCCCCTAGCAGACGAACAGGCTGGGCCCAATGCCCCCACCCCGGATCTGGGCCCGCCGGGCAGCGCTCCTACCTTCAGCAGCCGCTCTCACCGGGTGCTGGCCATCGCCAACCAAAAGGGAGGAGTGGGCAAGACAACCACCGCAGTCAACCTGGGCGCGGCCCTGGCTGAGCTCGGCTACCGGGTCTTGGTCGTCGACCTCGACCCCCAGGGCAATGCCACCACGGGCCTGGGAGTGAACGCGCGCAACCTGGACACCTCCGTGTACGACGTCATCCTCCACGATGTCCCTATCGAAGACTGCATAGAACCAACGAGCTTGCGCAACCTCTTCCTGGTCCCGGCCACCATCGACCTGGCCGGCGCCGAGATCGAGCTAGTACCGGCCTTCAGCCGTGAGCTGCGCCTGAAGCGAGCCCTGGCCAGCGTGACCGAGGACTTCGACTACGTCCTTATCGACTGCCCCCCCTCCCTGGGCCTGTTGACGGTGAACGCCTTGGCTGCTGCGGGCGAGGTGGCGGTGCCCATCCAATGCGAGTACTACGCACTGGAGGGACTGGGCCAGCTGCTCCGGAACATCGAGCGGGTGCGGGCCAACCTCAACCCGGGCCTGAGCGTGAGCACGATCATCATGACCATGTACGACGCCCGTACCCGCCTTGCCGAACAAGTCGTGGAAGAGGTGAGGAACCACTTCGGTGACCGCGTCTGCCGCAACGTAGTGCCCAGGACGGTGCGCATCTCTGAGGCTCCTTCCTTCGGGCAGCCAGTTATCTTGTTCGACCCAACTTCGCGAGGAGCCACTGCGTACCGGGAACTAGCTCGGGAGGTGAGCCGTGGCAAGGCGTAGCGGCCTAGGCCGGGGCCTCGGTGCGCTGATCCCCACTGAGGTCCTGAAGGACACCGAGGCGCTGATGACCGAAGTGGCCGTGACCGAGATCCACCCCAACCCCCGTCAACCGCGCAGCCACATCGACGAAGAGGGCTTGGCCGCACTGACGGCCTCTATCCGTGAAGTGGGGGTGCTCCAGCCCGTCCTGGTCAGGCGCACTGCGGAGGGGTCGTACGAACTGATAGCCGGCGAGCGGCGGTGGCGGGCAGCTCGGCGGGCAGGACTGGCGACGGTGCCTGCCATCATCCGTACGGCAAGCGACAGCGAGTCCCTCGAGCACGCCCTTATTGAGAACCTCAACCGCGAAGACTTGTCCCCCCTCGAGGAGGCAGCTGCCTACCAGCAGTTGATCGAAGATTTCGGTCTCACCCACGAGCAACTGTCAGCGCGGGTGGGCAAAAGCCGCGTCTCCATCACCAATGCCCTGAGGCTGTTCCAGTTGCCACCATCGGTACAGCGGCTCATAGCCGACGGGCGGCTGAGCGCAGGTCATGCCCGGGCACTGTTGGGGACCCCAGACCGAAGCTTCCAGGAGGCGCTCGCCCGCCGCACGGCCACCGAGCAGCTCTCAGTACGTGCAGTTGAGGAAGCAGTGCGCCAGCACAACCAACTGAGCGCAGAGGAGGAGGCGGCCGCAAGCCCCAAGCGTCAGGCGCGCCTGCGGCCGCCTGGGATCTTGGAGCTCGAAGAGCTCTTGGCTGACCACCTGGGCACCCGGGTCAAGGTCGACATGGGAGCCAAGAAGGGTAAGGTCGTCATCGAGTTCGCCACCCTCGAGGACCTGGAGCGGATCTACAGGGCAATGACCGAGCCGAGCAGCTAGAAGGTAACCCCGTGGTCAGGGACCTGTAACTCGCGGTTAAGAGTTGCCCAACCTACACCTCATCCACAGATTGTGCAAAAAGCTGTGGACAAGGCGGTGCGCGAGCCCTACAAGTGAGGGCTGATCTCCTGCAGGAGCTGGGCTTTGCCCTTGGCCCCAACGAGGCGCAGCTTGGGCTCTCCATCCTTGAACAAGATGAGGGTGGGGATGCTCATCACCCCGAAGCGGCGCACGGTCTCCAGGTTGTCGTCGACGTTCAACTTGCCGATCCGCAACCTGCCTTGCTGCTCCCGGGCGATCTCGTCCAAGACAGGCTCAATGACCTTGCAGGGCCCACACCACTCTGCCCAAAAGTCGACCAGCACGGGCTCGGTGGCCGACCCCACCTGCTCGTCAAAGGTCGAGTCCGTAAGGGTGGTGGTGAGCTTCGACATGTCCTATATGGCCTTTCCTTGTCCGCGTGCGCCGGTCTCGGCTCACGACAGCTGCCTGCGCCACCCTAACAAACGCCTTGAGGGGCGCCCGGCATTCCGGGAAGCCGGCGCCCAGGGGAGCGGAGCGCGGCGACAATGACGCCGCCAAACGACGGTCCCGGCCCTTCGCCCACAGACCGTGGCCCTAACCCTGTGCCTCCAGCCAACGCTCGGCATCAAGAGCCGCCATGCACCCGCTGCCGGCCGCAGTGACCGCCTGGCGGTACCGGTGGTCCTGCAGGTCACCACAGGCGAACACGCCTTGCACGCTGGTCAGGGAAGTGCCCGGCTGGGTCACCACATAGCCACCTGCGTCCAGCTCTACCTGGCCCTTCACCACGTCTGAGTTCGGGGAGTGGCCAATGGCCACGAAGAGGCCGGTCACCGCCAAGACCTGTTCCTGGCCGCTGGCCACGTCCCGCAACCGGACGCCCTCGACCTTGTCGGTACCCAGCACTTCTGTTACCACGCTGTTCCACAGGAACCGGATCTTCGGGTTGGACACGGCACGGGACTGCATGATCTTCGACGCCCGCAGCTCCGCCCGGCGGTGGACTATGGTCACCGTTTCCGCGAAGTGGGTGAGGAAGGTCGCCTCCTCCAGAGCGGAGTCACCCCCACCCACGACGGCGATGTGCTGGCCACGGAAGAAAAACCCGTCACAGGTGGCACAGGTGGAGACCCCGTGCCCCAACAGGCGGCTTTCTCCTGGCACGTCGAGCATCAACGACCGTGCCCCCATGGCCAGCACCACCGCCCGGGCCTTCACCTGGCGTTCCTCACCGGTGGAAGGATCCGGGTACCAAAGCGTGTGCGGGCCGCCGTCCTGCAGATCTGCACGCGTGACCTTGGCAGTCACCAGCTCGGCACCGAACCGCTCGGCTTGGGCCCGGATCTTCGCCATCAGGTCCGGCCCCAAGACCCCCTCGGGGAAACCGGGGAAGTTCTCCACCTCGGTCGTGATCATGAGCTGGCCGCCGGGTTGGTCACCGGTCGAGGACGGTTCACCCTCGAGGACTATGGGCTTCAGGTTGGCGCGCGCCGTATAGAGGGCAGCCGTCAACCCAGCGGGACCGGAACCGACCACGGCCACATTTCGGACGCCACCGGCTTCTCGCGTGCTTTCCATGCCCGTGTTCAACCCCTATACCCCCATGGGTATTCCGCTACGGCCTGGCCGGTGCCCGGGACGCTGGTCACGGCCGTCCCACCTGCTAGCCACGGCCCCTCCCGCCGGCTAGCCACGGCCGTTGCCACGGGCCCTGGCCCACAACCAGGCCCCAGCCAGGAACAGCAGCCCCCCGAACACGATGTAAGCCAACCACACGCGCCTGCCCTCAGGTTGGACGGGCACGTAGACGTCCCAAATGCGCACGACAGCCACCACAAGGAGCACCAGCGCGGCCACCAACCCCACCAGCGCAACAAAGCCGTACACGGCCAACGCCAGCGCTGTCGTCACCCGCAAGGTGGCCTTGGCTCTCAGCCAATCGACCACCCCCACGACCCGGTCGGTCAGCTGGCCGGCCAGCTGGTCAAAAGCAGGGCTGAGCTGAGGCCCTCCTGGCCCCGGCCCAGGTGCCGCCGGGGGGGCGGTGGGAGCCTCCGCCTGCTCGGCGGGAGCCCCAAGCCCTCGTGGCCCCGAGGGGCGGCCCGGCTGGCCACCGAGCGCGGCCTCGTCATCGGGCATGACCGGCAGACTAGCAAGGTGGCCCCTCCTCAGCGCAACGAGAGCTCCTGCACCACCGCCTGGCGCCCCGGGCCAGGGTCGGTCATCCACAGCAGCACGCAGCCCCCCCGCCGTCCCCCCAGCGAGAAGGTGGCGTCCCCGTGGATGCCCGAAAGGGTGCTCGTCGGCTGGCCCCACTGGCCCAAGCTGGGCTGGCACCGAGCCTGGACAAAGGTCTGAGCGCTCCAGCCCTGCATGGGGCTTAGGACTTGGAGCTGATGGAGGGCCCGCTCACTGCGTAGCTGCATCACCAGGCCAAAGCCGCCCCAGCCCCCGAAGTGCGGCCCGTCGTACACGTCGCTTTCCCAGGCTGTCCGGGGGTTGCCGTCGGTCAGGTAACGAAGCTCGCCCAAGTGGTCGTTAGGCCGGTTGCCGCCCTCGGTGAGCTCGCTGACCCGGCTGATGGCGACCAACGGGTACGCGGCCGACCGGCCCAGGCTTGCTGGGCCACCCGCACCGCTGGGGCTACCTCCACCGCCGCCCGCCCTCACCAGGCTGGCCACCACCACACCGCCGGCCACGACCAAGGTCCCGACCACCGCGCTCACCGTGCGCCAGGCCTGACGGTCCCGCCACCCGGCCGCAGCTGCACCCCGCAACCGGCCTCGAGCGGCGGGGGGACGCCGCTCGGCCGGCTCCAGGGCAAGGCCCTGGTCGGGCCCAGGCCTGCCGGCGGCCTCCGAGGTCGCTGCCGGCGGCCTGTCCGGGGCCAGCACAGCCCGGTCAGGACGCCCTGCACCCGGGGTGGGGCTGTCTGCGCCCAAGGTGGGACGTCCCCCCAGGGTGGGGCCGTCTGCGCCTGGGGTGATGTCCTCTGTGGCAGCGCCGAACAGTGGCCCCGTCCCCCCTCCCAGGCGAGCCCCGGCGCTCCAAGCAGCAAAAGGCTCGTCAGTGCCCCCAAAGGCGGCCAACGACTGGCACAGGGCGGCGGCCGAGGCCACCCGGTGAGCCGGCTCGGGGGCCAAGAGCTCCTCCAGCAGGTCGCCAAGCCCAGCTGGCAGCTCCGGCCGGATCTCGTCCACCCGCGGCGGCAGCTCGTGGACACGGGCCAAGGCCGTGGCCATGTCAGTCTCCTTGACGAACGGCGGCTTGCCAGTCAACATCTCGAACAGCACTATGCCCAGCGAGTACAAGTCGGCGCGGGCGTCCGGCTCCAGGCCTTTTACCTGTTCAGGGGAGAGGTACTTGGGGGTACCAATGATCGTGCCAGTAGCTGTGAGATCTGCGCCGGCGGCCGCAGTGACCTTGGCGATGCCGAAGTCGGTGACCTTCACCCGCCCAGCTCCACGACCTTCGTCGCTCAAGAGCACGTTGGCGGGCTTCACGTCACGGTGGACCAAGCCCTGCGAGTGCGCGTAACCAAGGGCGCTCGCCACCTGGCTAGCGATCGCCACGGCTACTCCCGTGGGCAACGGCGAAGCCCGAGCGATAAGGTCCTTCAGGGTCTCGCCCCGGACCAGCTCCATGACCATAAAGGCGGTGGCCCCCTGCTCGGCAAGTGGCAGCCCTCCTCGCGACCACTCCATGGGGCCACCGTCGACCGGCTCTATCCCGGCATCAAACACGGCGACGATCCCCGGGTGCACCAGCCGGGCAGCAGTGACGGCCTCGCGCCGGAACCGTTCCTGCAGGGTTGCGTCACCGGCCAGGTGGGCCATCAGGATCTTCACAGCCACCGGGCGGTCCAGGACCTCGTCCCATCCCTCCCAGACCTCTGCCATGCCTCCGCGGGCGAGCAGCTTCACCAGGTGGTAACGACCTGCCAGGGACTTGGGGACAGCCGGCAAAACCCCAGCCACGGACCTCAGGCTACTAGTGCTCCCCCGGCTTGCCTCGTCACGGGGCAACCGGGCTCAAACGTGAAGAGGGCCAGCCACCGCCACCTGCGCCCACCGGCCCTGCCCCCGGCCTCGGCCGAGCCCTAGCCGCCGGCTGGCCCTAGCCTAGCTGCTGTGGGCCGACCTGACCCACGCCACCCCGATCGTGCCGGGGCCAGTATGCGTGCCCACAACTGGGCCGATGTCGCCCACAATGAGGGGGCGGTGGGGCCGGGCACCCGCCAACATGTCAACGAAGCCCTCGAAGTCGGCGGCATCGGCGCTCATAGCCGCCAAGCGTTCCAAGGGCCCGGCGCTGCGGACCTTGTCGGCCAGGTAGCGCAGTGACTTGGCCCGAGTACGCTGGCGGGACTCCTGCTCGACAACGCCGCCGCGCACTTCTATTACCGGCTTGATCGACAGCAGCCCCCCCAGGGCCGCAGCCGCGCCTCCTATGCGGCCTCCTCGGCGCAAGTTGTCCAGCGTGGCTATTGCGCCCATCACGCGCAGCCGGCTGCGGGCCGACTCCGCGGCAGCTACGACGCCCTCCACCGAAGCCCCTTCGGCGGCGGCCTCCGCGGCAGCCAGCACGACCAGGCCTTGGCCCAGGGTCACGCTCAACGAGTCCACGACCTCCACCCGGGGCCGTCCGCCCAGGCTGCCGGCAGCCTGGGTAGCGGCTTGGTTGGTCGCGGACAACTTCGACGAGATGGTGACGCAGACAATGCCAGCCGCTCCCTGCTCGGCCAAGGACACGAACAGCTCTCTGAACGCGCCGGGGGCCGGGGCGGCGGTCTGAGGCAGCTCACGCGAAGCCCGGCAGCGCGCCCAGAACTCCTTGGTGGTGAGGTCCCGGCCGTCCACCAGCTCCTCGTCCCCAAAGCGGATGTGAAGGGGGACGACCTTGACGCCGAGGCCCTCAGCCAGTTCGGCGGGAAGGTCGCATGCGCTGTCGCTCACCACTGCTACCGTCATGAAGCTCCTCCAAAGGAGCCCCAATGGTACCGTACCGCGCCCTCAGGAGGGCGCTGAGCAGGGAGGCGGTGGGCCTCTCAGGAGGGGCGGTGGCGCCAAGAGCGGGCGGAGATGGCGCTCGTCAGCTCGCCGAGGCCCAGCAGGCGGGCGGCCAGCACGAAAACTGCCCCGCCGGTGCCCGCCAACAGGGCCAGTCGGCCGAGCAGCACCCCAGAGGCTCCCGAGCTCGGGAGCGCAGCCCCAAGCCCGGCCACAGCGCCGGCCATGACCGCCGTAGCCAAGCAGGCACGGCCCAGCTGCCCCAGGCCCAACCGCACCGGCGTGCTCCGCCGGAGCCTGGCCCAGGCCACAGGCAAGACGACGGTGTAAGAGCCCACCCAGGCCGCTGCCAACCCGCGTACCCCGAAGGCAGGGTACAAGGCGACGGCCGCGACCACGGTCAAGGCGTTCTCGGCAACGTACAACCAGAACATCGAGCGGGTGTCCAGTTTTGCCTGAAAAGCCCTCATTACCAACAAGAAAGCTGCGAACCCGGGGAGCCCGCAAGCAAATACCACCAGCACGTCGCCGGTGAGCCGGGCGGACGCCAGGGCCAAGTGGCCGTGGGCAAGCGCCAGCACCACCACCGGCCGCGCCAGCAAGGCGTAGCCAACCCCCGCGGGCAGGAGCAGCGCTACGGTCACCCGCATGGCGTAGCTCGCCCGGGCCGCAAACCCCTCAGGGTCACCCTCGGCCCACAACTGGGCCAGGTCGGGGGCCACCACGTAGGCGATCGAAACGGCCAGCACCGCATAGGGCAGCTGCATGAACGTGTACGCATAAGAGAAGGCGGAGAAATTGCCCGCCTTGGAGTTGGCTAGCACAGACACGAGGCTGAAGGCCACCTGGTTGGCCACAACCGCACCGACCGTCCAGCCGGACAAGCGGGCTATGAGCTTGAGGGCCGGGTGCGACGGCTTCCAAGAGAACCTCAGCGGGATGCGGGCCCGGGCCAGGGCCGGCAGCTGGGCCAACAGCTGGGCAGCATAACCAGCGGTGGTCCCTAACCCCACCACCGCTACCGCGACAGCGTCCGCCTGGTAGCCAGGCACGGTCGCCTGCCTGGCCAAGCGGTCGGCCACAGCCAACGCGGCGATCGTCACGACGTTGGCCACCACCGGGCTGAAGGCCACAGCCGCGAAGCGCCGGCGGGCGTTCAAGAGGGCAGTGGTGAGGGTGACGAGGCCGATGAGCAACAGCTGGGGCGTGAAGTAGCGGAGCCACGTCGTTGCCAACTGGCGTTCGGCACCCGCCCCGTGGCCATGGGCCCGCAGCAGGAACAAATGGACCAGGTAGGGCGCCAGGAGCCAGAACAGGCCGGTCCCTATGACCAGGACCACAGTCAGGACAGTGACGATCGTGGGGACGGAGTCGTCGTCTGGCTCGGTGCTGACCCGGCTCAACGGGCGCATGACCACAGGCAGGAGCGTGGCGGACAGCACCCCACCGAGCAGGAGGTCGTAGACGGTGTTGGGGACGGTGTTGGCCTGGTTGTAGGCATCGGCCAGCCGGCCCTGGCCCAGCACCCACGCCACCGCGATCAACCGGCCGAAACCGGACAGCCGCGAAACGGCCGTCCCACAAGCCATGATCACGGCGTTACCGGCGGGCGACGCCCGAGGCCGGACAAAGCCCCCCAGCGCCTGTAGGTGACGGCCGGCGGGCCCGAGGTCCAGCTTGCCCGGCCGCGTCCCAGCCGCGGGACCGCCTGGCTGTCCCTGCGGCCCAAGGGGGCCTCCCTGCCGCCAGCGTGCCTGGCTGGCCGCAGCCACCACCGCCTCGCCCGGGCTCGGTGGCACCGGGGGAAAAGCCCGGGGTGGCAGGGTCGTGAGCTCTGGGTTGGAGCGGATCGGCGCCCCGGTCAACTGGCTCCTCGCCGGTAGGCGGTGCGCCGGTGCCTCGGCCCGAGCTCATGCCCCGGTGCAGCCACAGCGGTCCCGCTCTCGGCTGTCGCCTCGTCCGGGGGGCCCGGGGCAGTGGCCCTCGGCACCAGGCGGCGGGCCCGGCGCCCATGGCGGGCGTTCCTTGCCCACCATACGGCCAAGAACAAGGCCGCGACCACCATGAGGACCAGCCCCACCTGGGATATGGCGGTCGAACGGACGCTCACTTCGCCCCGGGCTATGACCCGGGCCCCGTCGGGGGTGCTGAGCACCAAGTAGAGGGGGAAGGTCCCGCTGGCCCGAGCCACCACCGGCACCTGTAGGGTCGTGGTGGGCTGGGACAGGACCAAGTCGCAGAGCTCTGCCCCCGGGTTTACTGGCCGGCAACTGCCCTCGGCGAACCGGGTGGCCACGAACGACAACAGGTCACTGCGCAAGCCCAGGCGGACATGAGCAGGAGAAGGGGCACCTGAGGCCAGCGCCAAGGGCAGCTTGGCGCTGCGGGCGGTGAGGGTGATGGACGCCTCCGACGGCAGCCGCAGCTCAAGGAGCGCGGCCTGAGCGGCCCGCTGGACGGCCCCGATGAGAGCCGCCCGCTGGCCCCCCCCGTAGATGGACGACAGGCTCAAGGCCAACCGCTGGCTCAGGGAACGGACCAGCACCGAGCGGGCGCCGTAGACCTGGCCGTCAGCCGACAAGACGCTCTGGGCGTCCCCGAGCCCCTCGGTACCCGCCAGGGGCTGGACGGCTGAGCTGGGGGCCGCCACGGTCCGCACCAGGGGGCCGGGACCGTTGGTGGCCACGGGTACCTGCGCGAACAGCTGGGCAACGGGGACGGGCTGCAGGAGGGGGTTGCCCTCTAACCCCGACAGCAGCACCGCCAGGAACTGCGGGCTCAGGGGCCCCGGGTAGGGTTGCACCACCACTCCTCTTTGGTCGCTCGGGGACTCCAAGTCGACCATGGCCAGCTCTGCCACCACTTGGCTTGCGACCAGCACCGGGTCAACAGTGGCTGCCCTCTCGCTGCAGCGCGCTGACAGCTCGGCGTCCACCCCCACCACCAGGGCTCTTTTGCCCGCGATAGACAGCACCGCAGGGCGGGCGAACGTCAGCTTGCTGTCCGCCGCGGGCAGCTCGGACAGGCCTTGGGGGGGCAGCACGAACTGCCTTACACCCATCGCCACCAGGGCGGCCACTGTGGCGGGGGCGAGAGGACGGGCCGAAGCCCACGAGGTCAAGGCCGGCACCGTGCCCACCAATTGCCCCAGCTCCCGGGCGCCGGCGGTGAGCTCGGCACTGAGGTCCGCCTGCAACCCGGACTCGACCATCGCCTGGACGTCAAGCGGCAGTGCAGGTGCCGGGAGGAGCTGGTCGCCAGCCTGAAGCGCGGCGCGCAGGTGGGCGACGGCCGCCGCGGCCGCCGCGCCGCCGCTGGCCAGCGACTGGACGGTAGGGGCCCCGGCCAGCAAGGTCACCGGTACCCTCCAGCGGACGAGGTCGTAGGCGTCGCCCTCCAAGTCGGCCGCTGCCGGGGCCGGGACCGGCCCCGGCACCCCACTGGGGCTGAACGGCACTGGCGCCGAGAAGGGCAGCACCAGCCCCACTTGCAGCCTTTTCAGGCCCTTCGCGTACTTGTCCACGTACACCAGGAAGGTCGTGAGGGGTTGGCCCATCCTCACCCCTCCTTGCTCCAAGAACACCTGGACAGGGTGGACAGCTGTAGTGGTGAGCGGCAACCCCCCACCAGGCTGGTCCACGGGCAGGTCGATGTCGAAGCCCCCCCTTGGGTCGGGCACCAGGCTCTTCAGCGGTACCGGCCCGGTCACGTCATAGGGGGCCCCGTAGATGTCGCCTTGGAGGGCGGCGTCGAACGCCGAGCGGGTGGTGAGGCTGCCGTAGACGATCACCTCGATGTCCTCCCGGGCTGGGTCACTGGCCTGGACCCCGATCTGCAGGCGGAAAACGGACGGGCCTGGCCCGACCCACGCGGGCTGGGACAGCAGCGTCAAGCGGTCCGGGCCAACGGGGACACGGCCCGCCGGCCGCCCGCCGTTCAGCGCGCCCGGCTGGGCCCCCGGGCCAGGGTCGTGCTTGGCCAGCGCGGCCGCCACGGGAGCACCATGCGCCCTGGGCCCGGGGAGCACGGCAGCCAAAGCGAACAGGACGCAGGCGGCTGCACCCAGGGGCCGGGCCCCGGCCAGCCGAGGACGCCGCCTGTCAGCCATGCCCTAGACCGAGCCCTGCCGAAAGCACGCACAGGCCGGAGGGGGCCTCCTGGAAGCCAGCCCGCCGGTAGAGGGCGAGGGCGGCTTCGTTGCCCAGTTGGGTGTTCACCGCGACCTCTTGGGCGCCCTCGGAACGCAACCAGTAAAGGCCGTCCAACAACAGCTTCTTGCCTATGCCCCGGCCCTGCAGCTGCGGTGCCACCGCTATGCGCTGCACGTAGCCGCTGCCAGCCGTGACCCCGCAAATGGCATACCCGCCGACCCTCCGCCCCGCGCCCAGTGCCACCCTCAAGCGGCGCCGGTCGGTGGCCGCCAGGACCTGCAGCAGGCCGGCACGGTCGAGCCGCCAGAACGGGCTGAAGCAAGCGGCGTCGACGGCGAGCAACTGCCGGCGCCGGTGGGGGCCCGCCCGCCGCAGCCGGGGGGACGGCGGAAGAGGGGGAAGAGGGTGGGACCGGGCCAGGACTAGGAGGTGGAGGCGCTCGTGGACGCCGAAGCCCGCCTCCAGGAAGCCTTGTTGCTCCGCGGGGGAAAGGGCGCCTGTGATCACCCGGCCAAAGCCCTGAGCCGCCAAGACGTCCAGGCAGCGGCGGACAAAGGCCACAGACGGGGGGCCGCTGGCCGGGACCAGGAAGGCCACCGACCCGTCGGCTCGCCAGGGCCCGGCTCTGGCCCGCTCGCCTCCCCAGCGGATGACGCTGCCCACCCGGGCAGGCTGACGGTCACCTGACCTGGCCGGCCGGCTGGATTGCGCGAGCCCCTTCACGGCGCCCAAAGTCTAGCTCCGGGCCCGGGCTAGCCCGCCCTGGGCGGCGGCCAACGCCGAGGGCTCATGCCCGGGCCGCAACCTGCCGATACCGTTGCTGGTGATCGACCTTCCCGCCGTCTTACGTTACGTGGTGGAGCAAGGGGCCTCCGACCTGCACATAAAGGTCGGCTCACCGCCCCGGGTGCGCATCAACGGCGAGCTGCGCATGGCGCCTTTCCCTGCTGTCGGCCCGGAGGAGTGCCAGGAGCTGACCGACATCATCCTCCCGCCCGAGCGCCTGGACGAGTTCAAGACGACGGGGGAGGCCGACTTCTCCCTGTCCGTGAGCGGCCTGGGCCGCTTCAGGTGCAACGCCTTCCGTCAAAGGGGCACCCCGGGGCTCGTCCTGCGACGAGTGCTGCCGAGCGCCCTGTCCGCCACCGACTTGGGGCTCCCGCCGGTTGTGACCCGCCTGGCAGAAGAGCACCGGGGCCTGGTGCTCGTCACCGGGCCGACCGGCTCGGGCAAGACGACCACCCTGGCTGCCATGGTGGACCACATAAACACCAACCGCGCCGCCAACATCATCACCATCGAGGACCCCATCGAAGTCCTGCACCGGGACAAGATGTCCATCGTCAGCCAGCGCGAGATCGGGACAGACACGACCAGCTGGGCACAAGCCATGCGCAGGGTGCTACGCCAAGACCCCGACGTGATCGTCATCGGCGAGATGCGCGACGCGGACACCATCTCGGCAGCTCTGGCCGCGGGCGAGACCGGCCACTTGGTGCTGTCCTCGCTGCACACGACCAACGCCACCGAGACGATCAACCGGATAGTCGACTTCTTCCCCCCGTTCCAGCAACGGCAGGTACGTATCAGCTTGGCGTCCGTGCTGCGTGGCGTGATCAGCCAGAGGCTGGTACCCCGAGCCGACGGCATCGGCCGTGTCGCTGCCGTGGAGGCCATGGTCAACACAGGCAGGATCGCCGACCGCATCTTGGACCCCGGCAGCGGTTCGGGCGAGTCCATAGAGGACGTGATCGCTGAGGGTGAGTACCACGGGATGATCACCTTCGACCAAAGCCTGTTCAACCTGTTCAAGGCGGGCGAGATATCGCTGCGCGCCGCACTGCAGGCAGCCACCAACCCCCACGACTTCCGGGTTGCCCTCCAAACAGCGGGGCTGCTGCCAGCCCTCTGAGCGGGCGCCGGTCGGTATGCTCGGTCCGCGTGGTCCCAGAAAGGCTAGAGGAAGCCCTGCAGGTAGCGAACGAACTAGCCGGCCTGTTCTCGCGCGCGGGTGCGCACCTGTACCTGGTGGGTGGGGCCGTGCGCGACGCCGTGCTCGGCCGGCTGGCCCCGGGCGCCGACCTCGACTTCACCACCGACGCGGTACCGGACGTCACCGAGCGGCTGCTGGCCTCCTGGGCTGACGCGGTCTGGTCGCAGGGCAAACGCTTCGGCACCATCGGTGCCATGAAGGCCGGGCGCCGCTTGGAGGTGACCACGCACCGCGCCGAAGAGTACACGTCCTCGTCGCGCAAGCCCGAGGTGGCCTTCTCCACTGCCCTCGAAGCCGACTTGGCCCGCAGGGACTTCACCATCAACTCGATGGCCCTGTCGCTGCCCGACGCGGTGCTGGTGGACCCCTTCGGCGGGGTGAACGACCTGGCTGCAGGACGGCTGCGGACCCCTCTGGCCCCTGAGGTGTCCTTCAGTGACGACCCACTGAGGATGCTGCGAGCGGCGCGCTTCATCGCCGGCTACGACATGGTGCCTGAACCCGCTCTCGTCGAGGCCGCCAGCCAGATGCGCGGGCGCCTCGACATCGTCTCGGACGAGAGGGTGCGCGACGAGCTCGACAAGCTGGTGGTCTTGCCCGACCCCTCCTCGGGGCTGTGGTTCCTGGTCAACACCGGCCTGGCGGAGGAGTTCCTGCCCGAGCTCCCGGCCCTGGCCTCGAGCAGGACCCTGTCCACCGCCACAAGGACGTCCTCGCCCACACCATCGCGGTGGTACAACGCGCCCGGCCCGAAAGGACCGTCCGCCTGGCAGCCCTGTTCCATGACATCGGCAAGCCCAAGACGCGTTCGTTCGGCCCCAGCGGCGTCAGCTTCCACCACCATGAGCTGGTAGGAGCACGCATGACCCGCGACCGTATGCGGGCCCTACGCTACCCAACCGAAGACATCGACCGAGTAAGCCGTCTGGTGGAGCTGCACCTGCGCTTCCACACCTATGGGATGGGCTGGACGGACAGCGCCGTCCGGCGCTACGTACGAGACGCGGGAGACCTGCTGGACCAGCTCAACGAGCTGACCCGGGCCGACTGCACCACCCGCAACGCCGCCCGTGCCCAGGCTCTGTCTAGACGGATGGACGAGCTCGAAGCGCGCATAGCCGAGCTCAAACAGCAGGAGCAGTTGGCTGCCATCCGGCCCGACCTCGACGGCACAGCGGTCATGAGCCACTTGGGCATACCGCCCGGGCCGCTCGTCGGCCGGGCGCTCGCCTACCTGCTGGAACTGCGGCTCGAAGAGGGCCCGCACTCAGCCGAGGAGGCCAAGCGCTTGCTCGACCAGTGGTGGGAGGGACAGCCGGAGTCGCGCTCGCGCTAGCTCACGCTGGTCCCGGCGGCAAAGTCCTCGACCATCCGGCGAGCAACGTCGTCGTGGTACTGACGGGGGGGCGACTTCATGAAGTACGCCGACGGCCCCAGGAGCGGGCCGGCAATGCCCCGGTCCAGCGCCAGCTTGGCGCAGCGGACGGCATCGATGACCACTCCCGCCGAGTTCGGCGAGTCCCACACCTCTAGCTTGAGCTCGATATTGAGGGGGACGTCGCCAAAATTACGGCCTTCGATGCGGATATAGGCCCACTTCCGGTCCTCCAGCCACGGGACGTGGTCCGACGGCCCCACGTGGACGTCCCGGCTGGAAATGCCGTGCTCGATCTGGCTCGTGAGCGACTGGGTCTTGGATATCTTCTTCGACTCGAGCCGCTCACGCTCCAACATGTTCTGGAAGTCCATGTTGCCGCCGAAGTTCAACTGGTAAGTGCGGTCGATGGCCAGCCCCCGGTCCTCGAACAGCCTGGCCAGCACGCGATGGACTATCGTCGAGCCCACTTGGCTCTTGATGTCGTCCCCGATGATGGGCACGCCGGCCTCGCTGAACCTTGCCGCCCAGGCCGGGTCGCTGGCAATGAACACGGGGATCGCGTTGACGAAGGCCACCTTGGCTTCGAGGCAGGCCTGCGCATAGTACTTCTGTGCTTGCTCCGAGCCGACGGGCAGGTACGACACCAGCACCTCGGCCCCCGTGGCCCTCAGCACCCCGGCGACGTCGACCGGCTCAATGGGAGACTCCTGGACCACGTTACGGTAGTACTTTCCCAGCCCGTCCAGCGTCGGCCCCCGCTGCACCTCCACGCCCAAGCTGCCCACATTGGCGAAGCGGTAAGTATTGTTCTGCCCGAGGAAGATAGCCTTGCCTACGTCCTCACCAACCTTCTCGACGTCTACGTCAAAAGCCGCCACCACGTCAATGTCGCTCACGTGGTAACCACCAAGGGCGACGTGCATGAGGCCAGGCACCTGCTCGGCCTCTGACGCATTGCGGTAGTACTCGAGGCCCTGCACGAGCGAGCTGGCGCAATTACCGACACCAGCGATAGCCAGGCGGATCCGGTCTTTCATTGAACTCCATCCTTTAGGTGTAGGTGGTTGGGGAGCGCCGGCAGGGCACCAAGCCCCTCGCTGGGCGCATAGTGGAGCTGGGACGTGCTCACCAAAGGGACGAGCCGGCTCGTACCGGGCGCGCCCGCCGCCAGTGCACCGCCAGGCCCGCCCCCTGGCCCCTGGCCCGGCCCGTGCGCCCCCAGCACCCAAGCATCAGCGTCGGCATCGGGCAGAGGCCCCGCCAAAGCCGGCACCGGTTGGCCCCCACCGGCCGCCCTCTCCTCGGTGATCAGCCGCTCCAACCAGGACACGTCTCTGGCCAGGGTGTCCTGCTGGCGCTCAGCCAGGAGACGGGCGTAACGGTCGTCCCTGCGCGCCCGGGCACGGGTCGCCAACTGGGCCAACTTCTCACCCAGCAAGGCCCGCCGGCGCTCGAACAACCCGAGGCGAGCGCCGGGCGGCAGGTAGCGGGCAAATGCCAACCTGAGGTTGAACAGGCGCTCGTCGTCATCGGCGCCCCGGTCGGTCATGAGGAGCTGTTGGAACAGCTCGGCACCCCGAGCCGTGATGCTGTAGACCTTGCGCCGGCGGCTGGCGCGCCGCTCGGCCAAGACGGCCGCCACGCTCGGTGGGCTGGCACCCCCGGCAGGCGCCAGCGCCCGCACAGCCCCCGCCGCCTCCAGCCGGGCCAACGCCGGGTAGAGAGAACCGAACGAAACCGTGCCTGAGAACCCGTAGAGCTCGCTCAAGCGCTTCTTCAGCTCATATCCGTGCATGTCCTGCTCCTTGAGCAGGCCCAGCACTGCCATCTCCAGCACGGACAGAATGCTACCAGACGATGTATCGAACCGCTATATCCTTCTGGGCACGTCGGCAGCAGGCCTTGGGTAGGCTGATGGCGTGGCTCTCGCCCAGAACCGGTCCACCGGCACCTCGAGCCCAGCCATGAGGCCCACGCCCGAGGTGGCAGCGTGAACCTGCTCACCTCCACCGCGTCCTCCCAGGAGCGGCCCTTCCGCATAAGCGGGACCATCGACTACCGGCTGGCACGCAATGTGGTCCTGTCTGAGTACCGCAAGGGGCACATTTCACGCCTGGACATCTGTGATGCCCATCCCCAATTGCTGAGGGCGGCACGCGACGCCGGTGAGGACGCCCGAGAGGCCTGCCCGGTCTGCCAGGAGGCCGGCGTCAAGCTTGTCTCGTACGTCTTCGGCCACCGGCTGCCGCCTTCCGGCCGTTGCGTGGCCAGCGCAGCTGAGCTGGCCAGGCTGCTGAGAGCCGGCCGAGACCTGTCCTGTTATGTCGTCGAGGTCTGTCCCTCCTGCTGGTGGAACCACCTGAGCAAGGTGTTCTCGATCGTCTCCGAGCCAACCCCACGCTGACCGGGGCCTCGACCCGCGGGCTTGCCCTTGGGCAGCTCCGTTGGGGTGGTCACCCGGCAACCAGGGGTGCCCACCGTCACCCCTAGTAGGGCTACCAATAAGCCCCACCAAGGAGCCGAGGTCTTCCTCCCGCGGCCCCAGGTGAAGGTGCTGCCCCGGTAGCCTGGGCCCGCGGCCGGCAGCCACCGGGGCGCTGGACCGCCGGAGGTGACCACATGCCCACTGGCAACACCGCAGCAGGGGTACGGGCGAGGAAAGGGGAGGCGGAGCCACTGGTGATGGTGACGGCCTACGATGCCCCCAGCGCCAGAGCTGCTGCCGCGGCCGGGGTCGACGTCATCCTGGTCGGGGACTCCCTTGGGATGGTCGTGCTCGGCTATGACGACACCTTGCACGTCACCATGCGGGACATGGTGACCCATACTGCCGCCGTGGCCAGGGCCCGCCCGCCGCAGCTCGTGGTGGCAGATATGCCCTGGACGAGCTTCCACCTCGGTGCCGCTGGCGCCCAACGCAACGCCGCCCGCTTGGTGCGCGCCGGTGCCGGTGCCGTGAAGCTCGAAGGAGGGGCCAAGCGCCTCGAGGTGGTCCGCGCCATATTGGACCTGGAAATCCCGGTGATGGGGCACCTGGGGCTGACGCCCCAGTCCGTGCACGTCATGGGGGGCTTCCGTGTCCAGGGTAGGGGAACCTCGGCGGCCCGGGCCATCGTTGAGGACGCGGTCGCCCTCTCCGAGGCCGGCTGCTTCGCGCTGGTGCTCGAAGGGGTGCCGGCTCAGGTAGCCAAAGAAGTGACCACCACAGTGCCGGTGCCCACCTTTGGTATTGGTGCAGGTGCTGACTGTGATGGTCAGGTCCTCGTGTTCCACGACATAGTGGGTTGGAGCGGTGCTCAAGCACCTCGCTTTGTCCGCCGCTATGCGGACCTGGAGGGCCTCGCCACCCAAGCGGTCTCCCAATGGGCCTCCGACGTGCGGGCGCGACGGTTCCCAACCCCCTCTGAGACGTACCACTGACAGGCCCCACCTGAGGCGTGGCCCGAGCGTGCACCCAGCCCCAGCAGCGGCCAGCGGCCAGCGGCCGAGTAACGGTCAGCGGCTAATGGCACCCTTGTGGGGGTGCACCCTTGCTGGCGTCAGCTACCATGGCAACCACGAGCACCCGGGGGCTGCGGCCCACCGGGGCCCATAACCCTGCTCCGGGCCACCCGGAGCCTCGGCTTGGCAGGCACTTCCAAGCGTGCCCAGAGGGAAAGGTAGGTGAGCCGCCCATGCGGCCCTATGAAGTCATGGTGATCTTTGACGCCGGCCTCGAAGATGATGCCGTCAAGGCCATGGCAGACCGCTTCAGCCAGCAGTTGACCACTGCTGGCGCAAAGTCAGTCAGCACGCACAGCTGGGGTAAACGCCGGTTTGCGTACCCCGTGCGGCACCGGAACGAAGGCCACTACTTCATCATCGAAGCCACTGCTGAGCCGGCAGCACTCGCAGACCTCGACCGGGTGCTCAGGCTCACGGACGAGGTCCTCAGGCACAAGGTCATCCGGCTTCCCGACAAGGCCGCTGGCCGGGCACGTCCGGTGCCCCACCCGGCGCCCGCGCTGGCTGCGGGCACCAACACGAACGGAGCATGAAGAGAAAATGGCACAAGACAACACAGTCCACATCGTCGGCAACCTCACACGGGAGCCCGAGCTTCGCTTCACGCCAAACGGGCAGGCCACAGCCACATTCGGTGTAGCCGTCAACCGCACCTGGACAGACCGTCAGAGCCAGGAGAGGCGGGAATCGACTTCGTTCTTCGACGTCGTGGCCTGGGGTTCCCTGGCCGAGAACGCCGCCTCCTCCCTATCGCGCGGCATGCGGGTGGTAGTGATCGGGAGGCTGGACCAGCGGTCATGGGAGACCCAAGAAGGCGAACGCCGTTCGAAGATCGAGATCACCGCCGATGAGATCGCGCCCAGCCTCCGCTGGTGCTCCGTCAAGGTGACCAAGAACGAACGGCGCAGCCCGGAGGTGCCCAATGGTGAGGTCCCAGCCTCGGCTGACCACCCGCACGCTGGCGCTGAGCACGCCCCCTACCGGTCGCCGGCCCCCGAGCCGGCCCCCGTCGGCTACAGCACCAGCCACGAAGAGGAGGAGCCTTTCTAGCTCATGGCCAGGACCAACGACCGAGAGCGCAGCTCCAAGCGCGCCACCAAAGAGGCACGACCCCGAGGCAAAAAGCGCGTCTGCCTGTTCTGTAAGGACCACGCTGAGTGGGTTGACTACAAGGACGTCAACCTCCTGCGCCGGTTCATGAGCGACCGTGGCAAGATCCGCTCCCGCCGCGTCACTGGCAACTGCACCCAGCACCAGCGCGATGTCCAGTCTGCCATCAAGACGGCCAGGGAGCTCGCTCTCCTCCCCTATGTGCAACGCACGGTCAACGAACGCGGGCCCAGCCGTAGGCTGAGCTCAGCACCGCTCGAGGAGGCCTCCCAGCTCCCGGCTGGGACCGTCCCCGACCAAGAAGGCGAAGGCTTTGGCGTGGAAGAGCTGGCCTCGGCTGACGGCGCCAAGGAGGTTGAGGAGTGACCAAGGTCGTCCTGCGCACCGACGTCCCCGACCTCGGCAACAAGGGCGACATCCGAGATGTAGCCGACGGTTACGCCCGCAACTTCCTGTTCCCCCGAGGCCACGCCATCCCAGCTACACAGGGTGCTGCACGCCAAGCCGCCAGCATGCGCCGAGCCAGGGACCTCAAAGAGGCTCACGACCGCCAGGCGGCGGAAGCCATCGCCCGGGCCTTGGTGCCCGTCGTCATCCGCATCCCAGCCCGCTCTGGGCCAGACGGACGGTTGTTCGGTTCAGTGACCACTGCCACCATAGCTGAAGCCATCGCCCAGCAAACAGGGGTACAGATCGAGCGCCACCGGCTGCACCTGCCCGACCCAATCAAGGCGCTCGGCACGCACGAGGTGCCGGCAAAGCTTCATGCGGGCGTAGAGTTCCCAGTAACCGTCGAAGTGGTCAAGGCCTGACCTCATCAGGCTGCCACCTGGCGACGCCGGCGCACGCCTGCGGGCCAAGTCCTCAGGCGTGCGCCATGTTGGCAAAGCGCGTGTAATGGTCAAGGAAAGCCAGCTGTGCCACGCCTGTCGGGCCATTGCGGTGCTTGGCGATGATGACCTCTGCCGTGCCCTTGTCAGGCGAGTCTTTGTTGTAGATCTCATCCCGGTAGATGAACAGCACGACATCCGCGTCCTGCTCGAGCGACCCCGACTCCCTCAGGTCAGCCAGCACCGGCCTTTTGTCAGCACGTGCCTCTAGGTTGCGGGACAACTGCGAAAGCGCCACCACGGGCACGCCCAGCTCCCGTGCCAATATCTTCAGCCCACGGCTGATCTCGGAAACTTCCACCTGACGGTTCTCGGCCGCGTCACGGCCCGACATGAGCTGCAGGTAGTCCACGACCACCAAGCCCAAACCCTCCCGGCTCTTGAGCCGCCTGGCCTTCGCCCGTATCTCCATGACCGTCAGGTTCGGGTTGTCGTCTATGTACAGCGGCGCCTCGCCCAGCCGGCCTATGGCATGGACGATCTTGGGCCAATCGGCCTCGTGCAACCTGCCGTTGCGGATCCGGGACGAGTCGACACGCGCCTCGGAGCACAACAAGCGCTGCGTTATCTCCAGATGGTTCATCTCCAACGAAAAGAACAGCACTGGCAGCCGCTTCTCGATGGCGGCGTGGGCGGCCAGTCCCAAGGCGAACGAGGTCTTGCCCATGGACGGACGCGCACCGACGATGACCAACGCACTGGGCTGCAAACCAGAAAGTTGCTCGTCGAGGTCTGTGTAGCCGGTTGGCACCCCGGTGATGCTGTCGCCTCGCTCGTAGAGGGCCTCCAAGTGGTCGAGGCTAGCCGCCAGCAACTCTCGTAGCGGCTTCAATGAGTCAGTCACCCGGTGCTCAGCGACCTGGAACACCAGAGCCTCTGCCTGGTCCAACGTGGCGACCACGTCTTCGGGCACCGAGTACCCCAGCTCGGCGATCTCGCTCGCCACTGCTATGAGCTTCCTCAACAACGCGAGGTCTTCGACGATCTTCGCGTAGCGAGACGCGTTGGCAATGGCCGGCGTGTTCGCCTGGAGCGCCAGCAGTTCGGCGGCGCCCCCCACTGCCTCCAACAAGTCTGCCCGGCGCAGTTCATCCGCCACCGTGACCGGGTCGGCCGGTTCCCCCTGTGCGTACAAGGAACAGACGGCATCAAAGATATGGCCGTGGGCTGGGCGGTAAAAATCACTTGCCTTGCAATGCTCCACCGCGGCAGTGATGGCGTCCCGCGACAGGAGCATGGCCCCCAGTAGGGACTCCTCGGCCTGCAAGTCATGAGGAGGCACCCGCTGGCTCCTTGCCCGCCAAGGCTCGGCTCGGTCCCGGACGTCAGTCACTGCCTGGCTCATAACCCTCCCTACACTTGCCCGGTTGCCCTGTGCGCCGCCACAGGGAAAACTTGTTCATTTCCGGTGAGTTCTCCTCCTCGTCGTCCACACCCGCAGCTCCGTAGCCCCATGGCCACCGGCTGGCACCACCCACGTCCACCCCTCATCATAGCACCGGAGGCGAACGTCAGTTCGATCCCGTGCAGCCTGACCGGCCGGGCTCGCCCCCCTCGCCCTTGGCCCACCAAGTGATAGCGTCGTTGCGCCGCGCCATACTGGTACGGCCACACCACGCTGGTACGGCCCGGCCAGAGCGGTACGGTCGCGGCACAACCCAGCACGACGGCCTGCTCCTCGCCAGGAGCAGCCAACTTGCTTAGAAGGAGGCCACGTCGGTGTCGTCCGGCAGCACGCCAGGCAGTCCAGGGCATGATGGGGCCAAAGACACCCCAGACCCTAGCCCTTGGCGTGAGCTCGGCGACCCAGCCGACCTCTGGGCCCGCTGCCGCCTCAGCCTTCGTCAGCGCGTCTCGGCACCCACCTGGAACGCCTGGCTCGCCCCACTAGTACCACTACAGGCCAGTGATTACAAGCTTGTGCTCGCGGCACCCAACTCCCTCGCAGCCGAGCAGGTCACCGCTCGCCTCGTCGACCTCATACGCCATACCCTTGGCGAACTGCTCAGAGTGCCTCCTGGCACCCAGCTCCCCGCAGTGGACATCGCCGTGCGGCCCGACTTGGCCAGCTCCACGACGCCAACGTCCACAGCCTCCCCAGAAACGGCAGCCCTCCTGCCCGCCTCGCCGCTCGCCGCCTCTCCCTCCGCTCTCGCACCCACCCTGCCCCCACCTTCCCCGCCCACCTCCCCTCCTACCGCCACCCCACCCCGCTATACCTTCGAAGCCTTCGTCATCGGCACGTCCAACCGCTTCGCCCACGCCGCTGCGCTCGCGGTCGCCGAGAGACCTGCTCGCGCCTACAACCCCCTTTTCATCTACGGCTCCTCCGGCCTAGGCAAGACCCACCTCCTCCACGCGATCCGCCACTACGTCAACCAGAACTTCCCAGCCCTCAAAGTGCACTACGTCTCAACCGAGACGTTCCTCAACGAGTTCGTGGACTCCATACTCAAAAAGGACCAAGCTGACTTCAAACGCCGGTACCGCACTTACGACGTCCTCCTCGTTGACGACATCCATTTCATCGAGAACAAAAAGGAAACCCAGGAAGAGTTCTTTTACACGTTCAACTCCCTCTACGAAGCTGACAAACAGGTAGTCCTGTCCTCTGACCGCCACCCACGAGCCATCGAAACCCTTGAAGACCGCCTTCGCAGCCGCTTCGAGTCAGGCCTCATAACCGACATCCAGCCCCCCGAGCTCGAGACCCGCCTGGCCATCCTTCGCAAGAAGGCTGCTGCTGAGCGGGTACAGTTCCCTGAAGAGGTACTGGGCCTCATCGCCACCCACGTAAAGGACAACATCCGCGAGCTCGAAGGCGCGCTCACCCGCCTTTCCGCCTTCGCCAGCATCCATCGCGTACCCGTCACCCAGGACCTCGCCAACGACGTACTATCTGACCTCATAGCCACGACGGCCCCACGCGCCATCACCCCTCAGCTCATCCTGAACACAACCGCCGAAGCCTTCGGGTTCACCGTCGAAGAGCTCTGCGGCCCGAGCCGCCGACGTCCCCTCGTCATTGCCCGCCAGATCGCCATGTACCTCTTCCGCCACCTGTTGCCAGACTTCAGCTTCCCGATCATCGCCAAGCACTTCGGTGACCGAGACCACACGACGGTGATGCACGCCGAACGCAAGATCGAAGCCCTCATGAAGGACAAGCCCCAGATCTTCGAACAGGTGAACGACCTCATCACCAAGATCCGCAACGCACCGCCAGGCAACAAGTGAGCGACCACTGTGCGAGCAACCATGGAAGCCTTGTGCCGGCACCATGTAGTTCCTGTGGACCCGGCACCGCCTGTCCACACCCAAGGCAAACAACACTACTGTCATTGTTCAAGCCAACACCCTCCGTCCACAGCCTCCTAGCTCCCCCTGACCAGCCCCCACCCAGGGATATGCACAATCCACAGGCCCTACTAAGACTTCTGATCTTTCTAACACCTTTCAAGCAGAGGAGCGTCCATCTGTGAAGTTACGATGTGAACGGGACACGATGCTCGAAGCCCTCAGCCTTGCGGCCCGGGCCAGCTCCGGGCGCTCTGCCCCGACCGCGCTCGGCGGCGTCCGCCTCCAGCTCCAGGGCGACAAGCTCGGGGTGACCGGTACTGACCAGGACCTGACAATCGCGACAACCGTCGCGGTAGCTGGTTCTGGCGACGGTACCGTCGTTGCCCCTGGACGGCTGCTGACCGACATCGTGCGGGCGTTGCCCGCTGGGGCTGTGTCCGTGCAAGGTGACGAAGAGGAGCTGCACGTCTCAGCTGGGCGAGCCGAGTTCGTGTTACGGCCCTACAGGGTCGCTGATTTCCCACATCTGCCGGCACCAGCACAAAGCGCTGTTTCATTGCCTACCGCCGGCCTGGCCGAGGCCCTCCGCCAGGTGGTGCGAGCAGCCTCGTCGGAAGACAGCCGCCCCGTGCTCACCGGCGTGCTCTTGGCGGCTGAGCCGGACGGGTTGCGGCTGGTGGCCACCGACTCCTACCGGCTGGCAGTGAAAGAGCTGCACGATGCTGCTGGGGTGCTCCCCGAAGGGCAGCGGGTGCTGGTCCCGTCGCGGGCTCTGGCTGAGCTACAACGTCTTTTGGCCGGGGGCACGGTTGCCGTTGAGATGCGCTTAGGACCGCGGGACTTGGTGTTCTCAGTGGGGGAGGTGCAGTTGACAACCAGGCTCATCGAAGGTGAGTTCCCTCCTTACCAACAGCTGATCCCCTTCAATTACCCGAACAAGCTCGTTGTGGCCCGGGAGGCGTTCCTCGACGGGATCAGGAGGGTGAGGCTAGTGGCACGTGACGCTACTACGCCGGTGCGGATATCGTTGCGAGGTGACAGTATCGAACTGAACGTGGTCACAGTCGACTGGGGCCAGGCAACCGAGCAGCTCGACGCCAAGTACGAGGGAGCGGAGATGACCATAGCGTTCAACCCCCAGTACCTGGCCGACGGGGTAGAAGCCATACCAGGGGACGAAGTTGTGTTGGAAACACTCGATTCCCTCAAGCCCGCCACGTTGAAGCCGACAGGCGCTGCAGATTACCTCTACTTGTTGATGCCTGTTCGCGTCTCGTGACCATAGTGCACTTCGACTGGCTCTCGCTCAAAGACTTCCGGAACTACCGCTTCGTCGAGATAGCGCTGGCCAAAGAAGGTATCACCTTGTTCATTGGGGCCAACGGCGCGGGGAAGACGAACTTGCTCGAGGCTGTGGGCGTGCTTGCCACGTGGCAAAGCTTTCGTGGGGCACCACCGGAGGCCATGGTACGCGAGGGGGCGAGCCAGGCAGTGCTCCGGGGACAGGTTTCGCGCGAGGGCAGGAGCGTGCTGGTCGAGGCAGAGCTCAACCGCCTTGGGCGGGGCCGGCTCCAGCTCAACCACCAAGCTGTGCGAAAGCTACAAGATCTTCGCTCCGCGCTAGCCGTTACTGTTTTCTCGCCTGACGACCTGGAGCTGGTGAAGGGGGGGCCGCAGCACCGGAGGGAGTACTTGGACGACCTGCTGGCCAGCTTCGGCCCCAAGTACGGCGCTGCCCGCAGCCAGATGGAAAGGGCATTGAAACAACGCAATGCCTTGCTACGGGCAGCGAAGGGAGCCCTGCGGGGGGCCATGGCCATGACGATGGACGTTTGGGACGCCAAACTGGCGGAGGCGGGTGAGGCTGTGGCCCAAGCACGCCAAGAGCTAGTCGAAGCACTGGTGCCTCGGGTGGCCGCGGCCTACGGGCGGTTGTCGAGGTGGGCGCCAGGCAGCTCCGGGGAGGCTATCGGGTTGCAGTACCAACGCAGCTGGCAAGGGGGGCTGTTGGACGCCCTACAGGCGGCGCGCCCAGAAGACCTGAGGCGGGCTGTGACGACATTGGGCCCCCAGCGCGACGACATGGTTATCACCTTGGGAGGGCTACCTGCTCGGCTACAGGCGTCACAGGGCGAGCAGCGCAGCCTTGCGTTGGCCTTGCGGCTGGCAGGCCACGGCCTGGTCACAGACCAAGGGGGCTCGCGCCCCGTGCTCCTGTTGGACGACGTGTTCTCGGAGCTCGATGCCAACCGTTGCGCGGCTTTGGCCGAAAGCCTCCCCCTAGGCCAGGCTTTGTTGACAGCAACAGAGCCGCCAGCGGTAAGCCTCCCACTGGCGGCCCGGGCCAGGGTCGCCGCGGGGGTCATAGAGCGGTGACCGCTCAGCAGCGCGTGGGCCTGCTATCAGCATGGCGAAGCCACTAAGGCGCCCGGGCAGGGCCGGCTCGGGTGCCAGGCCTGTGCAGGGAGGGCACGGAGACGATGGGCCCCGGCCCATAGCTAGTTCGCTGGCGGACGCCGTGGCCCTCATGGGAGCCGGCGGCGCCCTGGAGGTAGCCGTGCTGGCTGCCCACTGGCCCGAGGTCGTCGGGGCCGAAGCCGCCGCTCACACACAGCCCGCCAGGCTGCAGGGAGGCGCCCTGGTCGTTGTCGTTGACCATCCCGCCTGGGCCAAGGAGCTCGAGCTGGCTGCTCACGACGTGGTCGACAAGGCTCGGCAACTGGTAGGGCCAGCAGTAGGCGCCGTCAGGGCCAGCCTAAGGCCGTAAGGGGTGCCGCGAATGCTAAACTGGAACTACTAGGTTCTGGGTTCCTGGCCAGGCCCCACGGGTCGAGCGCTGAGCTTTCGGGCGCCCTACCTGGAGGGGCGCGTCCGACCCAGCCCCAGGCAGCCAAGAGCGGAGACATCATGGCACAGGTCGTGGAGCAGCAGCTCGCCAGTGGTGACGGCATGTACACGGTTACCGACATGTCTGTCTTGGAGGGGTTGGAGCCGGTACGCAAACGGCCGGGCATGTACATCGGCTCGACCGGCCCTTCCGGCCTCCACCACCTCGTCTGGGAGGTGGTGGACAACTCTGTTGACGAGGCCATGGCAGGCTTCTGCACCCGCGTCGACGTAACATTGCTCGCTGACGGCGGCTGCCGGGTGGTGGACAACGGCCGGGGCATCCCCACTGATACCCACCCTCAGTACGGCCTGTCGGGTGTCGAGATAGCTCTCACGAAGTTGCACGGTGGGGCAAAGTTCGGGGGGCGGGGCTACAAAGTCTCCGGCGGGCTTCATGGCGTCGGCGTCTCGGTTGTCAACGCTCTCTCGAAGCGCCTTGTTGTGGAAGTTGACCGCGACGGCCAAAGGCACCGGATGGAGTTCGTCAACGGTGGGCAGCCAGTCGGGAAGTTGGAGGTTGTCGGGCCCTCACCCCGTAACCGGCGCGGTACGACGGTCACCTTTTGGCCCGACCCGACCATCTTCGAAGAGGTCAGCTTCACAGCCCGTACGGTGGCCGAAAGGCTGCAGATGTACGCCTTCTTGAACGCCGGCTTGGAGGTCAACTTCAGGGACGAACGAGATGGCGGCCTACCTCCGGTCAGCTACTGCTACCGCGGCGGCATCATTGACTTTGTGAAGCACCTCAACGCCACGAAAGTCCCACTGTTCAAAAAGGTCGCCTACTTCAAGACAGCGGAAGAAGACGGCAACGGCAAGCGTGACGAAGTAGAGGTGGCCCTGCAGTGGAACACAGGCTACAACGAAGGCCTGCACGGCTTCGCCAACGGCATAGCCACAGTCGAGGGTGGGGCGCACATCGAAGGGTTCAAGAAGGCGCTCACCAATGTCGTCAACAAGTACGCGAGAGCCCGCGGGATCCTGAAGGACAAGGACGAGAACCTGCTCGGTGAAGACATCCGGGAGGGCATCTGCGCCATTGTCTCGGTGAAGTTGCACGACCCCCAGTTCGAGGGACAGACCAAGGCGAAGCTGGGCAACACGTCCATGCGGTCGCTGGTGGAGCGTGCCACCAACGAGAAGCTGGCCGACTGGCTGGAAGAGAACCCAGCCGAGGGGCGGCTCATTGTTGGCAAGGCGGTCCAGGCTTCCCGGGCCAGGGTTGCTGCCCGTGACGCCCGGGAGGCCACCAGGCGCAAGTCCCCACTGGAGGGAGCGGGGATGCCCGGCAAGTTGACTGACTGCCGAGCCAGGGACCCCCGGGAAGCCGAGCTGTTCATCGTGGAAGGGGACTCGGCGGGAGGATCTGCGGTGCAAGCCAGGGACCCCGAGCACCAAGCCATCCTGCCTATCCGGGGGAAGATCCTCAACGTAGAACGCGCCCGCGTCGACAAGATGTTGAAGAACAACGAGATCCAGGCGCTCGTGGCGGCGATAGGGGCTGGTATTGGCGAAGACTTCGACGTGGCCAAGATCCGGTACCACAAAGTCATCATCCTGGCCGATGCCGACGTCGATGGGAGCCACATCAGGACACTGTTGCTGACGTTCTTCTTCCGTCAGATGAAGGCGCTGGTGGAAGAAGGCCACGTTTACTGCGCGCAGCCCCCTTTGTTCTCCACCACCGTCGGCAAGGAGAAGGTGTACCTGAAGGACGAACTGGCGCGCCAACGCTTCCTGGCTGAGCGCCCCAACCACAAGAACCCGTTCAACCGCCTGAAGGGCCTGGGGGAGATGGACTGGCACGAACTGGGCATGACCACTATGGACCGCGCCCGCCGGACGTTGTTGCGCGTCGACGTCGAGCAGGCCGCCCTTGCCGATGAGATGTGCAGCGTGCTCATGGGCGAAGACGTAGAACGCCGGAAGCAGTTCATCGCTGACAATGCCGGTGACGTGAGGTTCTTGGACATCTGATGGCTGACGCGCTGGTACCCGGTGGGACAGGCGACGGCGGAGGGGAGGTGCCGCCTGGCATCCAACCCGTAGAGATCAATGAGGAGATGGAGCGCTCCTACCTGGAGTACGCCATGTCCGTCATAGTGCAGAGGGCCTTGCCGGACGCGCGCGACGGCCTCAAGCCCGTGCACCGGCGCATCCTGTACACCATGCACACCCAGGGCTACCGCCCCGACCGGCCGCACGTCAAGTGCGCCAAGGTCACCGGCGAGACGATGGCGAAGTTCCACCCGCACGGCAGCGCTGCTATCTATGACGCCCTGGTACGGCTGGCTCAGCCGTTCAGCCTTCGCCACCCGCTCATAGATTTCCACGGGAACTACGGCTCACCCGACTTCCCCCCTGCGGCCGAACGTTACACCGAGTGCCGGCTCTCGCCGTTGGCCCTGCACATGCTGGAGGGCATCGACGAGGAAACAGTCGACATGGGCCGCAATTACCTCAACGACGACGACGAGCCCACAGTCCTGCCTGCCCGGTTCCCGAACTTGCTGGTAAATGGGAGCCAGGGCATAGCTGTGGGCATGGCGACGAACATACCTCCGCACAACTTGGCCGAAGTGATCGATGCGACCAACTACCTGATCGACCACCCAGAGGCAAGCTCGGACGACCTCATGCGGTTCATCAAAGGCCCTGATTTCCCGACCCGAGGCCTGATCCTGGGCCGGCAGGGCATCATTGACGCCTACCGGACAGGCCGTGGCTCCATCAAACTGAGGGCACGGGCCACCATAGAGGAGGCCCGGTCAGGCCCTCAGATAGTGATCACCGAGCTGCCCTACCAGGCGAGCCCGCAGGCCATCCAGGAGCGGATCGCAGAGCTGGTCAACTCCCGCGAACTGGAGGGCATCCGCGACATCCAGGACCTGTCGGCGGGCGGGCAGGTCAAGATCGTGGTACCGCTGAAAAAGGATGCGAACGCCAACGTCGTCCTGAACAACCTTTACAAGTTGACACCGTTGCAGACTAGTTTCGGTGTGAACATGGTGGCGCTCGTCAACGGCGTCCCGCGCACGCTCAACTTGAAGCAGGCGCTGGAGGCCTACGTGCGGCACCAAGTTGAAGTGGTCAGGAGGCGCTCGGAGTTCCGTCTCCGGCGAGCTCAGGCGCGCGCCCACATAGTTGAGGGGCTGCTCAAGGCCCTGGACATGATCGATGCCATCATCGAGGCTATCCGGGCTTCGGACAGCCGCACGGAAGCCCGTGACGCGCTGATGGGCGAGCCGTTCGAGTTCAGCGAAGTGCAGGCGGAGCATATCTTGGACATGCAGCTCGCTCGCCTGACCCGCTTGGGCCGGTCAGACCTGGAAGAGGAGATGGCCAAGCTGCGCCAGACCATATCGGAACTGGAGGCGATCCTTGGCGACCCGGCGCTACTGAACGGCGTCATCAAGTCGGAGCTTTCGGACGTGAAGGCCCAGTTCGGGTCGCCGAGGGCGGCGACAATCACGGTGGACCCAGGGGACATGTCGCCCGAAGATTTCATTGAGGACGGCGAACTGGTGATCACCATGACCAGGGCCGGTTACATAAAGGCGGTGGCAGCGTCTACCTACAGGACTCAGGGCCGGGGGACTCGCGGCATGCGGGGCACGAACCTGCGTGAAGCCGACATCGTGACCAAAGTCATCCACACGACGGCCCACGCTTACCTGCTGTTCTTTTCCAACCTCGGGCGTGTTTACCGGCTGCGGGCCTACGAGGTGCCATTGCAGGAGCGCAGCGGGCGGGGCACGGCGATCGTCAACTTGTTGCCGCTGGCTCCAGGTGAGCGCATCGAGGCATTGATCGACACGCGGGAGTTTTCCCCCGACCGGTACCTGTTCTTCGTGACCAAGCAGGGCCAGGTCAAAAAGACGGCGTTTTCGGAGTACGATTCCAGCCGCCGTGACGGCCTGATCGCCCTAAACCTGCGAGAGGGCGACGAGCTCGTCGCAGTGGTGGTGACCAGTGGCGATGACGACATCTTCATGGTGAGCCGGGCTGGCATGACCATACGGTTCCGCGAGACAGACGTGCGCGCCATGGGCCGCAGCGCGGCTGGGGTGCGGGGCATGAGCCTGCGGCGGGGCGACGAGGTGGTAGCCGCGGACATCGCACGGGACGAGACCAGCATCTTGATGGTGACGAGTGCCGGTTACGGCAAGCGGACGCAGCTGTACCATTTCAACCGGCAGGGTCGTGGCGGCATGGGCGTGAGGGGGATCCGGCTGCCGGCCAAGCGGGGCAATGTGGTAGCTGCTTTCACGGTGGGCTTGGACGACGAGATACTCGCCATCTCGTCGTCAGGCGTGGTAGTAAGGCTGGCGGTGCGCGACATATCCAGTCAGGGGAGGGACGCAACGGGCGTGCGGGTCGTCAGCTTGGGCCCCGGCCAGGAGGTTGCGTCGGTCGCACCCGTGCTGGCCGCTGAGGGTGGTTGATGCCTGGTGGCTGAGCGGTGGCCTGGTAGCCGCGGTGTGCCGCCGGGGCCCGGCAGCGCTGCCGGGAGGCGTCAGGTGGGAGCCTCGGGTACCGGAGCAGGAGCTCAGCTAGGGGGAGGCCCTAGGGGTACGACAGGTGGGGGCGGGCAGCCTACACGGGCTGTCCCTGCGGGGCCGGGACCGTGGTTGGCCGGGCCCCGTGGGGGCTCTGCTGCCACAGCTCCGGCCGGGCGCTCGGGGGCCGCGGCGGGCCCGCCCAGGCGGCAGCCGTCGTCCCGGTCTGTGCCCGATTTAGGCACCCGGCGGGTCGTACGCCGTGTCGACATCGCTACAGTGCTCAAGCTCTCCTTCGCCTTCTACCTGTGCCTGTTGGCCGTGGCGCTGGTGGCCGGCGTGGTCCTGTGGGAGCTGGCTGCCACCTTTGGGGTCATCGGCACAGTGGACAAGCTGGTGCGGTCCTTGTTCGCTCTGTCGTCCTTCAAGCTCCACCCCTTGACCACCCTCGTGTGGGGGGCGGCCATCGGGGGCGTGCTTTGCCTCATGGGCACGTTCCTCAACGTGCTTGCTGCCGTGCTCTACAACCTGCTGAGCGACGTCGTTGGAGGCGTCCAGGTCCTCGTGGTCGAACAGGAGGACGGGCGTTGAGGTGACGGCGGCTCCCGGTTCGCTCGGGGACGTCCGGGGCGGCGCCCACACCGGCTGCCGGCCGGGTACGACAGGGTGAGGTGCGGCCCGCGTGTAGCCTTGAGGTCTGCCGGGCAGGGCCCGGCCTTAGGGGCTATAGCTCAGCCGGTTAGAGCGCAGCACTGATAATGCTGAGGTCGGTGGTTCGATTCCACCTAGCCCCACCCTAAAAGGCGAGGTCAGCGGTCTTGTGCGGGCTCTGGCCACCGGGCCCGGCCGGATCCTGGGCCCGAAATGGGCCCGAGCCCGGGCCCAAGGTCCCCCCTTGGGGCGTGGGCCGGCCCCACATCTGGGCATGAGCACACAGCCGTTGCTGCGCCCCGAGGAGGTGGCCGAGGCCCTGGCCGTCTCCAAGGTCACCGTCTACCGTCTGGCCCGATCCGGCGAGCTTGCCTCCGTACGGATCCGTGGCCAGTCCCGCTCCCGTCCCGAGGCCCTGGAGGGCTACCTGGCCCGCTGCGAGGCACCGGCCGTGCCACCGGCCGTGGCCGCTGTCCCCGTGGCTCCCAGGCCTCGCCGGGACCGGCTCCGCAAGCAATGGGGGTCGCCGGGTGCCGCGTGAGCAGGTAGCCCGCCCTATGGCGCGCAGGGACGGCGGCATCGAGCGCCGGGTTGGGGCCTCGGGCCGGCTCAGCTGGCGGGCACGCTGGTACGACGCGGCCGGCCACCGCCAGAGCGCCACGTTCTCCACCAAGGCCGAGGCCGGTGCCTGGCTGGCTGAGCGGGTGGTGGAGGTGCACCGGGGCGGTACCGGCACCATGGACGGCCGGCGCACGACGCTGGCCGAGTGGTGGGCCAGGTGGCAGGAGGGCAGGCAGGTGTCTCATCAGGCTCAGCGGTGCCCATTCACTGGCCCGGCCAGACGGGGCTGAGCCGCTCCGGGGCTACGGCTACAGGGGCCGCACCCGCTTCGCCTGAGGGCCCTTGGGCCCCTGCTCAGTGTCAAAGTCCACCTTCTGGCCCTCCGCCAGCTCGCGGTAGCCCGGTCCCTCGATGGAGGAAAAGTGGGCGAAAACATCGGGGCCGCCATCATCAGGGGCAATGAAGCCATAGCCCTTCGATGCGTTGAACCATTTTACGGTGCCGGTAGGCACGTTAACCTTTCCTCCTGCTCATCACGCTCACACAACTTGCAGGGTCCCTCACTTTAGGGAAACCGGCAACGACGCACGGCTGGCATGACTTGGGGCCGCGGCTGAGGCAAGCCTACCGTCCGGCCGGCGCCCGCCCCGGCCGGCGCCCATGGAGTACGCCCTGGGCCGGCCAGCGGCCGGTAGCTGCGAGGCCCTAAGGCGTGTACCTGACCAGTTCCTCAGTCCCGGTGGCCGCCGTCGTGGTGTGGCCCATCACCGAGGTGCTCACGCTGCCGGCGCCCGTCTCGACCAGGCCCACGTCTCTGACCAGGTAGACAGCATAATTGATGTTGTCGTCAATGGTCACGGGCGAACCGCTGGAGGTCATCTTCATCGCCATCTGGAGCTTCTCGGCACGGAACGTCCCAGCCGGCACCGTGACCACCTTCACTCCCATGCTGGTGGCCGCTTCCGTCATGTGCTCATGCATCGTGAACCCGGCTACGCCGGAGGTCAAATTCGCCGCGAAATGGCAGGGGTGGCACGAACCGATCATCGATGCGCTGGGGATGAAGTAGCTGCTGTTGCCGCTGACCGTCGTCCTGGTGGCTCCGCTCCCGGCCGCAAGCGAGACCTCAATGGCCCCGTTGGGCCCGATGACGTACTGCTCGGTGAAGGCGTGAGCACCCACGCTGTCCTGTACGTTCACCACCTCCCCGCTGGCCGCCGTGTGGGCACTCACCACATGAATGGTCAGGGTGGTGAACCCCGCCACCGGTCCGCCCAAGTCCCGGTACTTCCACGTCGCCCCCACAACCAGGGGAAAATAGGCATTGCCGCTCAGGTTGGCCAGAGCCGGTGCCCTGGAGGCATAGGCCGTCGCACCGCTTGTAAGCGCCACGGGAGCAATACCGGTCACTACCGCGAACAAGGCGGCCGAACGCGAACACCTCGCCACCATGGTGACATCCTCCTTTGCGGGCCGCGCCCGCCGTGCATGCGGGTCCCAGCCCGAACCGGTCATAGCTCAATGGTGACATAAGCGGGCGGGCCGGGACATGGGGGGAGGCCCCCATTCATAACGGATGAGGCTGAGCCGGTCGGAGAGCCCACCCGAGCACCCCAGGGTCCGGCCACCCTCCAGGTTGCCTGCTGAGCACTGGAAACCACCTGTGCCACTGCACTTCGCTAAGGACGCTCCGCAAAATGACTCAGTCGTAACTTCAGCACTGTAGTTCTGCCTGGAGCGGCCGGACGGAGCGCACTGTGTAGTTCCACTATGGAGGGCTTGGACTTATGGGCAGCAGGGGTGGTGAACGTGACTGGGACAGGCAATATGGGCGGGCATGTGCAGCATAATTCACAAGCTGTCGAGGAACGCGAGGAGCTGATCCGAAGGCTGATAGCGGCCGGGTTTGGTGTGAAGCGGAGCCGTGCGAGCGAGGGCCCGTTCCTTGATCGACAAGTCAGCATGGAGGTACTCGTGATGGCTGAGCGTCCAGATCAGGATGCACCCGGCGTGGTGGCGACCAGCCTCAGCCCACTCCCGGAGCAGTGGGGCGAAGTCCCTACAGTTGCGGGTCACAAGGATGCGACGCTGCTCGGCCGCCAGCGCCAGCACCTCCGGATCGTCGAGCGCCCCCAGTGCAGCATCCGCCGCCAGGCTCACCACGTCATGGCCTCGCCGGCCCAGGACGGCCCCGACACGCTTGGGCGACAGGTTGGCGTCGAGCAGCAGCCGCACCTGTCAGTCGCCAGCGACCGCCACGAACGGGTAGAGCACGCCCACCTCGGCGAGCGGACGGCGGTTCTCGGCGATGGCCTCGTCGATCTCCTCCGGGTAGGCGTCCCGGTAGGCCAGTGCCAGGCGGAGCTGCTGGGGCGACACCTGCGTGTTGGCAACCAGCGCTTCTGGCGAGCCGAAGTCCTCCAGCATCTGGACGAGCTCCCACACGTCGAGGCCCGAGCCGATCACCCAGGCACGCCGGCGGGCGTCGTCGCCCCGGAAGGCGATGCCCGGGAAGCGTCTGGTACGAGCCGCCTCTTCGGTCAGGGCTTCCACTACCGCGCTCTTGGAGCGCCGTGTCCGGCGCGCCTCAGCCTCCACTAGTCGCTCAGTCTCTTCCTGCAAGCGCACACTGAAAGGCTGGCCTCTGGCCATGCCCCGCTTCCTCCCTCCTTACACCCACTACATTGTAGTGCCGTGGGGCCGCGGCTGCCGCGTGCCCGGCGGCCGCTCCCAAGCCGAAGTAGCCCGTGAGCTAGGCGTCTCCCCGACGGCTCGCTACGTTCGAGGTTAGAACGGCCAAGGCGTCACGGCATGGAGCGTGTGCGCGAGCAGTGGCAATAGGTGGGGATGGAGGCCTGGGGGGAGGGGTGCCGACGCCTGCGGGCATTGGTCTGCTCTCGGCTACTTCCGGCTTGGGACGTTAATGACCGAGGCCGACCTCGGCTCAGCGCGGTACCGTGGCCGCTGAAATTCGCGACGACCCCAAGTGCCGTGCGAGAATTATAAGTGTGTTACTTGCCCGCTTGGATGGGACGCTCCTATGAGCCTCGGCCTCGCTAGCCCGAAGCTCCCCCTGTAGACCCTGTCCGGAACCGGCCACGACCAGCTGGCCGAGCTGCCCCTGGACGTGGGAAAGATCCGCTTCGCACTTGCGGGTGAGGACGGCCGGCGCTTTGGAGCCGACGATTGGCCCAGGCGCCCGGGCCACCTGGCGAGGAGGAACAGTGCGTAAGGGGGCCTGGGCGGGTCGCGCAACGGTCCTGAAGCTGGCACTGGCAGCGGGGAACGTGAGAAGGCCCCCGACGCCAACAGCGATTGTGTAACCATCACCTCTATGATGTATGATGCTACTGGTGCGACGTTTGCAGATCAGCATCGACGAGGAACTCGACGAGGCACTGGCTATCGAGGCGAGCCGACGCCACACGTCCCGGGCAGCGCTCATACGGGAGTTCGTCCGCCAACAACTACAACCATCGCGCGGACCGGACCCGTTCATGCCCCTCATCGGCGACATCGACGACACGGCTGGCAACATCGACGAGGTCGTCTACGGACGGTGAAGTTCGTGGACACCTCCTTCTGGGTCGCCTTGCGCTACCGGCGCGACGACCGCCATCCAGCGGCGCGGACTGTCTGGGGCGCAGTGAGCGGGCCACTGCTGACTACGACCCTAGTGGTCGGAGAGACGTGGGCTTTCCTTGCGCGGCGCTCCGGTCATGAGCGAGCTGTCCAGTTCCTCGAGGCGGTTGGGAAGCTGCCGAGGCTGACGGTCCGTCATGTTGACGAGGACACTGAAAACGAGGCATGGCGTTGGTTGCGCCGCCATGACGAACGCAGCTACTCCTTCGTCGACGCCACCAGTTTCGTCATGATGAGGCGGCTCCGGATTCGCGAGGCCCTCGCCTTTGACGGTGACTTTGCGGCTGCGGGGTTCACAGAAGTGCGCCCCTGAGCCTGAACCCGTGGCGTCCTCGGCCAGTCCGATGAGCTGTCCTAAGCCAGGGCCAGCTGCTGGCACTAAGCAAGGGCCGGGTGAGAGCCCACGTGCTCGTCTGCATGCTCGCCTTTTACCTCGTCTGGTACCCGTGCCGGGCCGGGGGCTCCCCAGGAAGCATGAACCCCCCGCTGAGCGGAGGGTTCTCGCGTCACCGGTCAAGTAACTTCGGCTTAATAGACGCCCCCGCCGACGAGCTCGTCGCCGCGGTAGGTGCAGTGGCCTCGGGTGACGCAGTGGTCGCCCCCAGCGCCACCCGGCGCCTCCTGGAGCGGCTGGGTTGCTCCCCACGGCTGCCGGGCAGGTTGTCCCGGTGCCGTCGTGCAACCTGGAGGCCTTGCTGATGAGCGCGAGGTCCTCGCGCTCGATGCCCGAGGCCTGTCCAACACCGAGGTTGGCGAGCGCCTCTACGTCGCCGAGGGGACCGTAAAGACCCATGTGAGCCGCATCCTTGCCAGGCTCGGGCTCCGCGACCGGGCCCAGGCGGTGGTCCTGGCCTACGAGACTGGCATCGTCCGCCCTGGCATGCCCGACCTGCCCTCTCCCTGACCGAGGCGGTCCTGCCGGCTGCGAACGCCAGGCCAAGCGTCGGTCGCCGGGCGAGGTGGCGTCCGGTCCGCCGTGTAAATAGACGACGGGCGTAGCTTCCTCTCGAAGCCTCATAAGCAGGGAAAGGGGCCCACAGCCGTGTGACAACGAGCATCACCGGTCGAGCGCACCGGCGCGGAGGTCGACGACCTGTTCGGCTCCGAGCGGGAGCTGGGCGAAGTGCTGGAGGGGGTGGCCCGCCTCGGGGTGCGCCTGCCCATGCAGACCGCCATCGAGGCGGGCTGCCAACCGGGCGGCAGAGGCGGTCAGGGGAGAGCCAGCGCCAGCGAGCTCCAGGTAGCGCCGCCGTCCGTGCTGCGCCACACCTCGCCAGTAGCCTGCCCGAAGGCCCACAAGGTGCCGGGCCCCGAGGCCACAACTCCCTGGGCCCGTTGGGCCTCCGGGCCCCTTAGATCGAAGACCGACCACTGCCGGCCGGCATCCTCGCTCACGAGCAGGCGGGCGGCGGCGCCAGCGGTGTAGCTCGGGCAGAAAAGGACGACCGTCGTCGCGCTGATGCTCGGCTGCTGGCAGCTCGAAAGGTCGGTGGGCACGCTCCAGTAGCTCCAGGTGCGCCCCCCGTCAGTGCTGGTGGCAATGCCTCTGGTGCACGTTGCTGCCACAACGGCCAATGCCTGGCTATAGGCCAGGCCGCCGTACCCCCACACCTCAACAGTGGCCACGTCCTGCCATGTGGCCCCGCCGTCGTGGGTCGTCGCCACGGTGGTGGGCCGCAAGGGCAACGAGATCGGGGGTTTCACCGGCTTGAAGGCCGCGCAGCTCCCCCATCCCAGGGCCAGGCCGTCCCTCCTGTTGGCAAAGGAGACCACAGAGGCCCCAGCTGGGCCGAGGCCGGCTATGGTGAGCGACCGGCCGCGGTGGCCTCCGTCGTCGCTCACCCATACCGTGCTCGTGGCCGTTTGGACGACGAGCAGGCCCGAGGGGCCCAGTTCGGCGACCGGCCCCCCAAAAAAGCCGCCCTCGGCGGCCTGAGCGGCGGCGGGCAGGCTATGCCAGGACTGGCCCCCGTTGTCGCTCAGGAACTGGCCCGCCTCCGTGCTTGCCCACAGGCGTTTGCCCGCCACCAGCAGGGCCGACAAGCGCGTCTTGCCGGTACTGGCCACCGGGGCCCAGGAACGGCCGCGGTCGGCCGAACGCCAAAGGACGTTGGACATCGTTGTGCCCCCGGCGAGCCAGGCGCCGCTATGGCCGGCGCCCACGAGTTGCGAGCCCTCCACGCCTTGAGGAGACCACGACCGTCCGCCGTCGGCCGTCCACCACGCCTGGCCCTGGCAGGGGCCGTTGGCTCCCATGGTGCAGCCGCCAGCCAACGCCACTCCGTGCTGAGGGTCATAGAAGTACAGCTCGCCGAACGGCCCCCCGAGCCGCCTGCCCGGAGCGACCGTGCTCCTGGGAGCAGTCGTGCCCTTGGGTGCCGGGAAAACCTGTGACCAGCAGCGGCCCCCGTCGGTGGTGGCAACGATGGCGAGCCGGGGGACCTGGCCGAACTTGGCGTAGTTGCCACCGCCCGCGTAGCCCTGGTCCGGTGAGGGGAAGGCAAGCGATGTCAGCAGGTAGCCAACGCAGGTCCCGGGGACTGCCTGCCAGCTGGCCCCGGCGTCGGTGCTCTGCCAGATCTGGCTTGTACAGCCCCAAGGGGGCGAGCCGTTGGCCGTCAGGGCACTGAGCCCAGTGGCAAAGCCGTGGCTGGCGTCAACAAAGGCCAGCCCGCCACTGGGGGCTCCCCCCTGGAAGGGCACGGCGGCCCAGTGCCGGCCCCCGTCGGTGGTGCGCAAGAGCACCCCGGGCCACGCTGCCTCCTGGCCGTACATTGCGTTGGGGTAGGCGAAGCCCACCCGGCTGTTGAGGAAGTACAGCGTCGAGGTGGACCAGTACCAATCGGCCCCGCCGGCTTGGGCCGCCTGGGCCGAAACCGACGGCAGGGTGATCGCCACCGGGACTTCGTGCCAGTTGGCCCCAGTGCCGGAGCTTTCCACCAACAACGGGCCCCGGGTGCCCAGGCCGGCGGCTACGACCGCACCGCCTATAGTCCCCACCCAATGGAGGACGACATCGCTGCCTTGCCAGACCGAGGCCCAGCTCGCACCGCCGTTGGTGGTGCGCTCCAGTTCGCTGGTGGCGCCCAGGGCATAGCCAGAGGTTTGAGGCTTGGGCACGGCAGCCAGGTAACCCGTCTGGGCGGACGTGAAGACCAGGCCCACCTGGCCGCTGGCCGGCCCGGGCGAGGCAACACCCTTCGGCGCCGGGAGCTGGGAACTCCGGTAGGACACGATGTCGAGCGGGAGGGAGGGTGCCGAAGCAACGGTCGTGCTGGCCCCGACAGGGACAGTGGTGGTCGACTGGGCCAGAGCCGGGCCCGTCTTGGTGGCGAGGGGCGAGAACATAGCGGCCACCATGGCGACGCGACAGGCGGCACCACCGAGGGTGCTCAGAGCGGCTTGGCGTAGGGACCTCATCATGGCCTAGACCGAGCGGCGATGGGCTTGGTTCCCCATCAAGGCCTAACGGACCGTGCTGGCCCCGGTCGCAGTTGCACCGACGCTGGTCACCAGCGCCCACCGCGGCAGCGGCCAAGAAGCTGCCACCGGGCTGTGCAGTGCCGTGACGTCATCTCCCGGCTCCGCCTCCCGGCGAGGGTTCGGCGCCACCTGTCCCCAGGGCGGTGGGTCCCAGCCTTCCACCAGGGGTACCTGGTGGCGAGGGGGCTGGTGGAGCGGGCGGCGCCGGAGCGGCTGGGGCCACCGGCGCCGCCGCCCCCACAGCCTGGCTGCGCTCCCCGAAGCGGCGAGCTTTGGCCTCCTGCCTTTGCTCGTGCCCGGGCTGGTCCCGTCCGACCAGCCGGTAGACCACCTCGCCGGGGACCGTCTCGTGCTCCAGAAGCTCGGCCACGAGGCTCTCCAACGCGGCCCGGTGGGAACGGACCACTTCGGTCGCCCGTTGCTCGGCGTCGCGCAGCAGGCGGGCCACTTCCTCGTCGATCCGCTGCTGGGTTGCCTCGGCGAAAGGCCGGCTGGTCACCTCTTGTCCCCCCTTGAGGTACATCGGGCCTCCGAGCGGGTAGCTGACCGGCCCGACCGAGCTGGAAAGGCCGTACTCCCGGACCATGCGCAGCGCGAGGTCGGTGGCCGTGGACAGGTCGTTCACCGCCCCGGTGGAGGCCTCTCCGAGCACCTCAACTTCAGCTGCCCGCCCGCCCAGGCGCACCGCCAGGGAGTCGAGCAGGTAGCTGAGCGGGTAGAGGTGGCGTTCGGCCACCGGGAGCTGGAAGGTGACCCCCAGGGCCTGGCCGGCTGGGAGGATGGTGACCCGCTCGACTGGGTCGGCAAAGGGGCAGCAGGCGGCGACGATGGCATGCCCTGACTCATGGACTGCGACGGCTTTGCGTTCGGAGGGGAGCAACAGGTTGGAGTCCTCCCGCCGCCCCAGCATGATGCGGTCGCGGGCGTAGCTGAAGTCGGCGGCCGAGAGCCGGTCCGAACCCCGCCGGACCGCAGCGATGGCTGCTTCGTTGACCAGGTTGGCCAGTTCCGCCCCCGAGAAGCCGGGCGTGGCCCGGGCCACTGCCCCGAGGTCCACGTCGGGCTCCAGGTGCTTGCCCCGGCAGTGCACGGCCAGGATCGCTGCCCGTTCGGCCTGGTTGGGCAAGGGGACCGTCACCTGCCGGTCGAAGCGACCGGGTCGCAGCAACGCAGGGTCGAGCACCTCGGGCCGGTTGGTGGCCGCGAGGACTACGACGCCCTGCGCCGGGTCGAAGCCGTCCATCTCGGCCAGCATCTGGTTGAGGGTCTGTTCTCGCTCGTCGTTGCCGACCGCCACGCCCGCGCCCGACCGCCTCTGGCCTATGGCGTCCACCTCGTCCACGAAGATGATGGCCGGTGCCCGTCTCCGGGCTTCTTGGAAGAGGTCCCTGACCCGTGCCGCCCCGACCCCGACGAACATCTCGACGAAGCTGGAGCCGGTCGCGGAGATGAACGGGACCCCCGCCTCTCCGGCCACTGCCCGGGCGAGGAGTGTCTTGCCCGTGCCGGGTGGGCCGACCATGAGCACGCCTCTTGGGACCACCGCGCCGGCTCGCCGGAAGCGCTCCGGGGCGCGCAGGAAGTCGACCACCTCCGCGATCTCCGCCTTGGCCCCGTCGTAGCCGGCGACGTCGGCGAAGGTAGTGGTCGGGCGTTGCGCGTCGAACACTCGGGCGCGAGCCTTGCCCACCCCGGGTAGGCCACCGAGCATGCCCACGCCGGCCCGGCGCCCGCTATAGGCGAACACGGCGAAGAGCGCCAGGAACGGCAAGAAGGACAGGAAGCCCCCGAGCACCTCGGCGCCGAGCGAAGCCGTGGGCGGGGCCGCCGCGACCTGTACGTGGTGGGCAGCCAGATCTGAGAGCAAAGGAGGGCCGGCTAGTGCCAGGGGGATAGCCGTCGTGAAACCGGAGCCGTTGGTGAAACTGCCGGCGGCCTCGCCATTGGCGCTGATGGTCACGCTCTTGACCGCCCCCCGGTCGACTTGGTGGAGGAACTGCGAGTAGGTGAGGCTGGTCGCTGAGGGAGGGCGGACCGGGAACGCGAAGAGCAGCCCGAGGCTGATCAACAGCCCGACCGGCAGGAGCCACCTCCGCCATCCCGGGGGGGAAGGCGGTGCGCTCCCCTGGGGCTTGTCGCTGGGGAGCCCTGACCTTGCGTCGCGGGTCATGAGCGGGCCCCTCCTTTCAGGGCCCCGAGGACCGGTGGGTGCCGGAGCGCCGACCTGACGGCCGGGTAAGTTGGCATTCGTGCTCCTCCTTTTTCTTCCCCTTGCAGGTCTCTTCCTTCTGCAAGCCGGGCCGCATGCCCCATGCCCCGCCAGGCCCCGGCTCCGCCGGCCATGTCCGCCGGCCCCGTTGGCCTACTAGTAGTCACCCCTCGACGGCCAAGGGCCCCCGGCCCATGACGGCCTGGCCCCTGAGCCCGGCGAGCAGCGCAGCCAGGACCGAGGTGCCGGCAAGGAACAGCACCGTGGCTTCAAATCCCCTCTCAACGTCGGCGGCAATGTGCGGGTGTGCCCCGGCGATGGCACCGAACACCAAGCCGGTAGCGGCCAGGCCAAGGGAAGTACCCAGGCCGCGAGCCGTGTTCAGCACACCGCTCGCCACCCCGGAGGCATCACGGGGAGCCGCGCCCATGATGGCGGCGTTGTTGGGCGGCATGAACAGGCCGAGGCCCGTTCCCGCCAGTGCCAGTTCGACCAGGAAAGGCACGGTGCCACGGTGCTCCACGGCTAGCAGGCCCAGTGCCCCGCCGGTGAGCAACATGCCGCCCACAGTCAGGGCCCGGGCCCCCAGGTGCTCGGCCAGCCGCCCGGCGAAGGGGGCCACCAGGCCAAGGCCGGCGGGCATGGCCATGAGCTCGAGCCCGGCGCGCCCCACGGGCAGGCCGAGGTCGAGCTCCAAGAAATAGGGCACCACGAACAAGACCCCGAACATGACCATGTAGGAGAGCAGGCCGCTGGAAATGCCATAGCGGAAGGGCCCGCGGGAAAACAGCGAAAGGTCGAGCATGGGCGAGCGGGTATGCCTTTCCCACCAGATGAACAGGTACGACCCCACGGCCACCACGCTGAAGAGGGCGACCACCAACCGAGAAGCCCAGCCGAGCTCGTTGCCGTACGACACGGCTATCAAAAGAGCTACGACCGGGGGGACGAAAATGGCCAGGCCACCCCAGTCGAAGGGCTCACGAGGGGCCAAGTGGTGGCTGCGCGGGATGAGGAACCAGCCGAGCAGGGCACCGATGGCCCCGGCGGGGACGTTCACGTAGAAAATGAGCCGCCACCCGCCCAGAGCGATCAACAGGCCGCCCACAGCCGGCCCCAGGGCCAGCCCGAGGGCCTGGGCAGCCCCCTGCACGCCGATGCCCCGGCCCAGTTCGTGAGCGGGCATGGCGGAAGCGATGATCGCGACGCTGTTGGCTTGGAGCATGGCGGCCCCGACCGCCTGCAGCACCCGGAAGCCCACCAGTTCGGGCAGCCCGGGGGCGGTGGCGCACAGGGCGGAACCGGCGATGAAGATCAAGAACCCGTAGATGTACAGGAGCTTCCGCCCCACCATGTCCGCCAGCCGGCCTACTGCGGTGACCAAGCTGACCAGAGCCAACAGGTACGCCAGGCCAACCCATTGGGCCCCGCCCAAGCTGGCGTGCAGGTCGTGCTGGAAAGTAGGGAAGGCCTGGGTCACGATGCTGGCGTCCAGTTGGCCCATGAAAGCCCCGACGCAGACGGTGCCGACCACCAGCCAGTGGGCGTTGGGGTAGCGGCGGACTGAGGGGGGCCGGCGAGGCTCGGCCAGCAGGTCCTGCCACCGTCGGGGGGAGGTCCTCACCTGGCCCGGGCCTCCGGCGTTGCCACGGCCTCACCCTACTAGCGTGGGGTACGCCCCAATGCCATAAGGCAGCCGGCGTTGGCTGCCCGCCGTCAGCTTCTTTGCCCTGGTGTGAGGTTCTCTGTCCGAAAAGGGGCTGAGGCCGCCACTTTTCAGGCGAGAGAACCCTCAGTCAGGGCAAAGAACGAGGGGGGACGACCGCCTGGCCGCCGGGCGGGCCGACCCCTCAGCAGCCCGACGCCGCCGTTCATTGAGCAGCCCGCACACGGAGGGCCCCAGGTAGCACTTCGACGCTGAGGCTGCGGCCGGCAGTGATGACCTCGCCGTCGACCTGGCGGGGCAGTTCTGCCGCAGCTTCCACCTCGACGTGCTTGGCCTGGTAGCGCTCCAGGTAAGGCCCGTCGTGGGGGGCACCGGCCAGGACGTGGGCCGCCAGCCATGCCCACCCCAGGGGGCCGCGGGGGGACAGGACGGCCACGTCCAGGAGGCCGTCGTCCAGGCGCGCCTCGGGCAACAGGAGGAAACCGCCGGGAAGGGTGCCCATGTTGCCCACCACAACAGTGCGAGCCGAGCGGGTGATGGGCTCGCCGCCGTCCAGCCGGACGGTGAAGTCGTGTGGGGGCACGTGCAGGTTGCCCAGGCCGGCGATCGCGTAGCTGGCCCATCCCAGGTGCTCCTTTAGGAGCGCAGGCGTGGCGGCCACGACGGTGGCGTCAAGGCCCATGCCGGCCATGGCCACCACCACATACCCGTCGCAGCTGGCCAAGTCGACCTCTATTTCACCTCCCCCGAAGCCCGCCCGGAGAGCGGCTTGCGGGTGAGCCGGCGCTCCGATGGCACGGGCGAAGAGGTTGGCAGTCCCCCAGGGCACTACGGCCAAGGGCGTTGGTGCCCCAGAGCTCCAGATGGCCTGAGCACAGGTCCTGACGGTCCCGTCCCCGCCGGCGGCGAACACCAGCCTCTCGCTGTCCTCGGCGAGGTACCGGGCGAGCTCGGCTCGGCCTGCCCGGCCGGCCGGCCCCGGTGCTGCGCCTATGAAGAGGGCTTCCCACCCATGAGACGCGGCTGCCTCCTGGCACCAGCGTTCGAGCCTGTCCAGGTGGCGGGCAGCCGCGGAGTTGACGACGAAGGCGGCCCGCCTCATGGCAAGTGCCCACGCCAGGGCCGGGGTGGGAGGCTCATGGCAGTTACGTAGCAATTATGGGCGCGGACAGGGGGCGTGAGCTGGTCGTCTCGCCGGTTGCCATGCCCCGACCCAAAATGTTTTGAGACTGAGTCTCAACATCGGGTATAGTGTGGGCATGAGCCGAAACCGCCGGTTGCCGTCACGGCCACACCTGGCCTGGGCTGGCCGGCCGGGTTGGCCGGCCGGCCTGGCCGGCCTGGCCCTGCTGGCCCTGCTGGTGGCTGCCTGTGGCGCGGGCACAGCTGGGCCGGCCGGTGGGCAGCCGGGTGGGGGTAGCCATGCCCAGGGCCAAGCCCAGGGCCAAGGCCCGGTGCGAGCCCCGTCAAGACAGGCCCAGGCCCAGGCCTTGGCAGTGGGCGCCGAGGACCAGTACGCCAATGTCATTGCCCAGGTCGGGGGGCGCTATGTGAGCGTGCAGGCGGTCATGAGCAACCCCAACGCCGACCCCCACGAGTTCGAGGCCAGCGCCCAGGTGGCCCAAGAGGTGGCCCGGGCCCAGCTCGTAGTGCAGAACGGGGCCGGTTACGACGCCTTCATGTCCAAGATCGAGGCAGCCAGCCCAAACCCCAGGCGCCAAGTGGTCGTGGTGCAGGAGCTGCTCAAGGCGCCCAGCAGCACTTTCAACCCGCATTTTTGGTACGACCCGCGTACCATGCCCGCGGTGGCCCAGGCGGTCGGTGCCGCCCTGTCCCGGGTGCTGCCCTCCCACGCCGCCTACTTCGAGGCCAACGTGCGCCGTTTCGACCGTTCCCTGGCACCCTGGAGGGCAGCCATCGCCCGGTTCAAGCACGACTACCCGGGGGTGCCCGTAGCGGTCACCGAGCCGGTGGCCGACTACCTCCTGCAGGCGCTGGGTGCCCACGTCCTCACCCCCGAGCCTTTGCAGTCCGCGGTCATGAACGGGACAGACCCTTCCCCCCAGGCCATCTCCACCCAGGACAACCTCCTGAACGGCCGCAAGGTCAAGGTCCTGGTGTACAACGAGCAGGTGAGCGACAGCCTCACGGCGACCTTCGTGGCCGAGGCCAAAAGGGCTGGGATCCCTGTTGTAGGGGTCTACGAGACGATGCCCGCCTCGGGTTATGACTACCAGAGCTGGATGCTGGCCACGGTGTCCGCCCTCGAGCGGGCGCTGGCCGGCCAGGTGCCACGCGGGAGGGCCTGACGATGCCCGCTCCTGCCAGAGGCGCAGGCCTGAGCCCACGGCCCGGTACCGGGGAACTGAGCGCCGGCTTGCCGCCCGCTGCCACCGAGGCGGGGCCCACCCAGGCGGGCGCCATCCAACCGGGCCGGAGCTCGCCGCCCGTCGCCAGTGAGGCGCCGCTCAGCGTCGAGGGCCTCACGGTGTGGGTGGCGGGGCGGGAGATCCTCCACGACGTGACCTTCTCACTGGAAGCGGGTTCACTGACCGGCCTGATCGGGTCGAACGGGGCGGGCAAGACGACCCTGCTGCGAGCCATCCTGGGCTTCCAGGGCGTTTCTGCCGGGCGCGTGCGCCTGGCTCGCCCCGTTGGCTACGTGCCGCAGAAGGTGGTGCTGGACCCCGACCTGCCGGTACGCGCCAGGGACCTGGTCGAGCTCGGCTTCGACGGCCACCGCCTCGGGCTCCCGTGGCGGGGGCGCCCTCGCCGTGGCCAGGTAGAGGCGCTGCTGTCAATGGTGGAGGCCACCGGCCTGGCCGATGCCCGGGTAGGTGCCCTGTCGGGTGGGGAACAGCAGAAGGTGCTGATAGCCCACGCACTGGCGCGCCAACCCCGCCTGCTCCTGCTCGACGAGCCCATGGCCAACCTCGACCTGCGGGCCACCCGGGAGGTGGCGGCATTGCTGGCGCGCATCGCCAAGGACCAAGGCGTGGCGGTGCTGCTGTCCACCCATGACATGAACCCCCTCCTGTCGGTCATGGACAAGGTCGTCTACCTGGCTGGTGGCCGGGCGGCCAGCGGGACCACCGACGAGGTGGTCCAGAGCGACGTGTTGAGCCGCCTTTACGGCCACCACGTCTGTGTGGTGCGCATCCACGGGCGCCTGCTGGTCTCCGCGCTGGACGAGCACGGCGAAGAAGGTTGCGACGTGGTGGCCGAGGGCGACAGCTACCGGGAGGCCCGCCCGTGAGCTGGTACCACGCCGTGTTTGCCCCCGGGCTGTTCGCCAACCCCGCGGTCCAGCAGGCGGCGCTCGTCGCAGTGGTGGTGGCGGCGGTGTGCGGGCCGGTGGGCACCTTCACGGTGGTGCGGTCCCAGTCGTTCGCCGGCCACGCCCTGGCCGATGTCACCTCCACCGGCGGTTCGGCCGCCCTGCTGCTCGGCCTCAGCCCCTTGCTCGGCTTTGTGGCCTTCGGCCTGGGCGCCGCCGGCGCCATGGAGGTGGCCGGGACGCACCGCCGCCAGGGCCGCGACCTGGCGACCGGCATAGTCCTGGGGGCCGCCCTTGGCCTGTCTGCCCTCCTGCTGTACCTGACCACGACCTCCCAGAGCAGCTCGGGCGCAGTTGTAAGCGTCCTTTTTGGCTCGATCTTCGCCGTCAGCCGCCCGACGGTCGAGCTCGCGGCCGGGGTCGGGGCGGCCGCGCTGGCCTTGGTCGGCTTGTCCTACCGCCCGTTGTTGCTGAGCTCGGTCAACCCTGACCTGGCCGCGGCCCAGGGCACCCCCGTCCGTTGGGTAGGAGCGGCCTACATGGCTGCCCTCGCCTTGGCCGTCGCCCTCTCGGCCCTGACGATCGGGGCCATCTTGAGCACCGCCCTGCTCATCGGCCCCGCGGCGGCCGCCTTACAAGTCACCCGGAGCCCCGGCCGGGCGATGGTGGCGGCCTCGGCTACGGCCCTGACCTCGTCTTGGGTGGCGATCGTCCTCGCTTACGACAGCTACGACTGGCCCCCTTCCCACCAGGGCTGGCCGGTCAGCTTCTTCGTGGTCGGGCTGGTGCTGGCCGCCTACCTGTTGGCCCGGTGGCTGGCGGGCAGGCGCCTACGAGCGCCCCGGGCCGCGAGGGCGCTGGCCGGTGGGCGGGGTGCGGGCCTAGGGGGGCGCTGATGTTCTCGGGGTTCATGGTCAACACCTGGGCCGAGGCCAGCGTGATGGCCCTGGTAGCGGGCGTGGTGGGCTTCTTCGTGGTCCTGCGGGGGGCCGCCTTCGCTGCCCACGCCATCCCCCAGGGTGCCTTCACCGGCGCCGCAGGAGCGGCTCTCGTAGGGGTCAACCCCCTCGTCGGCGCAGGGGTGTTCGCCTTCCTCGGTGTTGGCGCGCTCGCCCGCTGGAGCCGGCATGGCCGCCGTGACGTGGTGACTGCCCTGGTGCTGGTGAGCCTGTTGGGGGTAGGTGCGCTCTTTTTGGGCTTGAGCACCAACTACAGCCAGCAGGCCTTCTCGCTGTTGTTCGGGTCGCCTCTGGCCGTGAGCTCCTCCGAACTGGTGCCCACGGCCGCGTTGGCGGCATTTTGCCTGGCCCTGGTCGTCGTCCTGTACCGGCCTTTGTTGCTCAGTTCCCTGGCCCCGGAACTGGCTGCCGCCGCCTCACGGCACCCGGGACGAGCCGAGCTGGGGTTCCTGGTGGCCGTGGGCGCGTCGACCACCATGGCCCTGCCGGTGGTGGGTGCGCTGCTGGTGTTCAGCCTCATGATCGGGCCACCCGCCGCTGCCCGCCACTTTGCCGACCGGCCGCTGGTCGCGCTCGGCCTGTCCGGGGGCCTGGCCCTGGTCACGGTGTGGGTGGCGGTCTGGGCCGCCTTCGAGTCCAACTGGCCGGTTGGCTTTTTCGTCGGGTCGTTCGCTGCGTGCTGGTACATCGCCGGACGCGCCTGGGCCAGCCTCCGCCGGGCCCAGCTAGGCGGGCACCGTAGGCAGGGCAGGGTAGGGTTGCCGTGGTGAGCGAGGCTTTGCACGGCTGGGTCGAGCAAAGGCTCCGCCAGGCCTGCCAGCGCTACACCCGGGGGCGGCGCAACCTGGTCGAGCTGCTGGCCAAGGCAGGGCACCCGGTGAGCATCGGCGACATCGCCGCGCTGGCGCCCCAGCTGCCCCGCAGCTCCGCCTACCGTCACCTGGTGGACCTGCAGCAGGCCGGGGTTGTCCGGCGCGTGAGCACCAACGACGAGTTCTCCCGCTTCGAGCTGGCCGAGGACCTGACCGAGCACCACCACCACCACCTGCTCTGCACGCGCTGCGGGCGGGTCATCGACGTAACCCCCACGCCGGAGTTCGAGCACGCCATGAAGAAGTACCTGGCCGGGCTGGCTCGTTCCAACGGCTTCGCGGCGGACGACCACCGCCTGGACGTCCTTGGCGCCTGTGCCGCCTGCCAGCTGGCCGGTCTCGGGGAGCTGGGCAGACGGGAGACGGGCGGACGGGAGACGGGCGGACGGGAGACGGGCAACGGTGCCGCCTGAGCGGTCGCTCGCCCTGGCGGGCAGGGACGAGCCGGCCCGAGGCCACGACCCCCGGGTCGACCGGCCCACCCCGTCGGACCGCCGCCGGGCCTGGTTGTGGTTGTTGGTGCTGGGCTTTTCGCCCTTGTGCATCGGCGTGGCGGTCTGGGCCGCGCTGGACCTGAACGCCGCCTACCCTACGGTCGCGCCGCCCGTCCCCCCCGGCTGGCAGGCGGTCAAAGGCATTTACGCCAGCTTCTCCGTGCCCGGGCCATGGTCGTTGCAGAGCGCGCTGTCTGATGAGGTGGGCGACATCTGTTACACGGGCCGGGGCGGAGGGGCGGGTGAATCAGTCACCGCCAGCGCCCGGCCGCCCTCAGGGCAGGCCCCCCTGCCCAAGATAGTCGGGGTCTTCCTCCAGGAGCCCTACCGGGTCACCTCGTTGGGCCCCTACCGGCTGGCCAACGCGGCGGTGGCCTGGCGCTACCGGCTCCGGCTCCGGGACGGTACCGGGGCCATCGCGTTGCACGCCTGGGCCCGCGCTACCCAGACCGACGTGTGGCTGGTCGCTTGGCCGTCTGGCCCCACGGCTCTAAGAGTGCTCCAGACCCTCACCTTGGCCAGCTGACCAACCTGCCAAGCGCTCGACCTGCCGTGAGCCCGGGCCGAGGGCCGCCGGCTCGCGCTCAGCGGTTGTGGGCCAGGGCCCTTCCCGCCGACGCCAGCAGGGCCTGGAGGAGGACCAGGCCGTCGGAGGAGCCCAGCAGCTCGCTGCTGGCCCGCTCAGGGTGGGGCATGAGGCCCACCACGTTGCCCGCCTCGTTGCAGATGCCGGCGATGGCCGCATCCGAACCGTTGGGGTTGTCGACGTAACGCAGTACCACCCGGCTCTGCGCCTCCAGTTCGGCCAGCACGGAGGGGTCGGCGGTGTAGTTGCCCTCGAAGTGGTTGATGGGCAGGCGCAGGCGGCGCCCCACCTCCACCCCGGCGGTGAGCACCGAGCGGTCGCTGGCCACCTCTACTTCGGTCATCTGGCACAGGAAGCTGAGGCCCCGGTTCTTCTGGAGCGCACCCGGCAGCAGGTGGGCCTCGGTCAAGACCTGGAAGCCGTTGCAGATCCCGACCACCGGGCCGCCGGCCGCGGCGAAGTCCTGGACGGCGGCCATCACCGGGGAAAAACGAGCGATGGCCCCTGGGCGCAGGTAGTCCCCGTGGGCAAAGCCTCCGGGCAGGACCAGCGCGTCCATTGCCGCGACCGACGTGGCGGTATGCCAGACAAGTTCGGCCTGCGCGCCAAGGCCCTCCAGGGCCTCGGCCACGTCGTGCTCGCAGTTGGTACCGGGGAAGACGACCACCCCGACCCTGGCTGCCACCTCAGGCGACCTCCCCGAGGGGCTCCAGGCTGACGGCCGAGACCTCGATGACGGGGTTGGCCAGCAGCCGGGCGCATATTTCCTCCACCAGGCGCCGCGCCGCGCTGGCGTCGGGAGCGTCGACCTGGAGGCGGAAGGCCTTGCCCGCTCGCACCTTGCTCACCCCGTTGAACCCTAAGGCCCCCAGGGCGTGCTCGATGGTGGCGCCCTGGGGGTCGGCGACGCCCGGCCTCAGCTGGACCTCGACCAGCGCTTCGTAGCCGGCCACGCTCATTGCCCCCTGCCGGCGCCGGGCCAGTCGGCGAAGCTGAGCCCGGTGAGCCGTTCGTAGGCTTCGATGTAGCGGGCCCGGGTGGCCGCCACCACTTCGGCGGGCAGAGGCGGCGGTGGCGGGGACTTGTCCCAGCCGGTGGCCTCCAGCCAGTCCCGCAGAGGCTGCTTGTCGAAAGATGGGGGCGAGCTGCCTGGGCTCCAGGCGCTCACCGGCCAGAACCGCGACGAATCTGGTGTCAGGACCTCGTCACAGATGGCCAGCTCGCCGTCCACCAGGCCGAGCTCGAACTTGGTGTCGGCGATGATTATGCCCCGCTGGCGCGCCCGTTCGGCTCCCCTGCGGTAGGCCTCCAAGGAGATCTCCCGGGCCGCGGCCGCCATCTTGTCACCCACCAGGGCGGCCGCCTCGTCGTAGGAGATGTTCTGGTCGTGGCCGCTGGTGGCCTTGGTCGAGGGGGTGAAGACGGGCTCGGGCAGCTGGTCGGACTGCCGCAGCCCGGCGGGCAGGCGCTGGCCGTGCATGGTGCCCGAGCGGGAGTACTCGGCCCACGCCGACCCCGACAGGTAGCCCCGTACTATGCACTCCAGGGGCAGCATCTCCGCCCGGCGCACGACCACCGAGCGGCCCTCGGCGTAGGCGGGGTCGACCCCGACGGCCCGCAGTTCGTCCTCCCCGGGCAGGTCGGTGCCCACCAGGTGAGAGGGTGCCACATCGGCCAACTGCTGGGACCAAAACACGCTGAGGGCGGTCAGCACCCGGCCCTTGTCCGCGATGGGCTCGGCCATCACCACGTCGAAGGCCGATATGCGGTCGGAGGTGACGAGCAGCAGCCTGGAGGCGTCCAGCTCGTAGATGTCCCGGACCTTGCCCGAGTAGAGGTGCCTCATGGCCCTCAAGCCTAATGGGCACCGTTGGCAGCCAGGGCCGCCACCGTGGCCGCTGCCCCGTGGCTGGCGAGGTCGGCCAGGGCTTCGGCCAGGGCTTGCCTGAACCGCTCGTCTTCGGCCAGGTCCGCGCCAAAGACCTGCCTCAGTTGCAGGGCCTGGCTGACCACGGCGGCCGGCTCGGTGGCCTGGGCCGTGGCCTGGCTGAGGGCTGCCCGCAGGGGGTCGCTGACCTCGAGGTCCCGGCCGAGGTCGTCCTGGCCCGCCCAAATGGCGCGCAGCCAAGCAGCAATGGCCAGGACCGCCACCCGGGGGAGGGCACCGGCGGCCAGGCGGTCCCGCACCGTGCCTAGCAGCCGCTGCGGTAGCTTCTGGGAGCCGTCCATGGCGACCTGCAGGCAGCGGTAGGGCAATGCCCGGTTGGCGAAGCGGGCCAGGACCGTTTCCCGGTAGCGGGCGAAGTCGGTGCCGGGGGGCAGGGCCAGGGTGGGCCGGACCTCGTCGTCGAGCAGGGAGCGGGCCAGGGCCTCGAAGCCCGGCATGTCCAACGCGTCCGCTATGGTCTCGCAACCAGCCAGGGCGCCCAGGTGGGCGAGGGTGGAGTGGGTGCCGTTGAGCGCCCGTAGCTTCAAGGTCTCGAACGGGCGCACGTCGGCGACTATCTGGGCCCCGGCCTGCTCCCAGGCCGGCCGGCCGGCGGCGAAGATGTCCTCGATGACCCACTGGCTGAACGGCTCCGTCACGACCGGTGCCTCGTCCCAAAGGCCGATGAGCCGGGCCACCTCGTCCCGCCGCTCAGGGGTGGTCGCCGGCACGATCCGGTCCACCATGGTGGCCGGGAAGCGGACGTTGGCCGCCACCCAGTCGGCCAGGCCAGCGTCGAAGCGGCCCGAGGGCCAGGAGATGAACTGTCCCACGAGGGACTTGAGCAAGGGGCCGTTGCCGGTGAGGTTGTCGCAGGGCACCACGGTCAGCGGCCCGGAGCCCGCCCGCCGCCTGGCTTCCATCCCGCGGGCCAGCTGGCCGACGACGGTCTGGGGCGGCCGGCCGGCCGCGTCGGCGGCCAGTTCCGGGTCGGCCGCCGGCAGCTCGCCGGTGGCCAGGTTGTGGCGGTAGCCCTTCTCGGTCACAGTCAGGGTCACCACCTGGACCGCCGGGTCAGCCATCAGCGCCAGCAGCTCTGGCCCGCTGGACCGAGCGAACAGCGCCCGGCGCAGCGAGGCGACCACTCGTACCTGGTTGCCGTCCCCCGGCCCCCCGGCCCCTCCGAGGTCACCTGTCCCTGGGGTGCCCCCGGCCACCAGGACCGAGTACAGGCCGTCCTGAGCGGACAGGGCGTCGGCGGCGGCGGGGCTGCGCTGGCTCACCCCGCAGATGCCCCAACGCCGGTCCCCGGTGGCGTGGGCAGCGACTTCGGTGTAGACAGCCTGGTGGGCACGGTGGAAGGCCCCCAGGCCCAGGTGGACGATACCGACCGAAAGGGCCCGAGGGTCGACCAGTGGGCGGGCAGCCCCGGGCAGGCGGTCGTAGGTGGCCAGGCTCAGCCTCTGTTGCACCGCTGCCCCCTTTCCCTGGGCTGGTCTTGCCCACCTGCGCCTAAGCTCACCTTAGGTGCCTCCCAACTACCGCCAGCAACGCGGAGAACCCCCGGCTGGTCGAGAGCGGCGCGCCCTGGCTTGGGTGGCGGCGGCGTTGGTGCTGGCCGGCCTGGGCCTGGGGAGCTGGGAGCTGGCCGGGCCCGGCGGCAGCGAGCGTGGCTGCGTGAGCGTCGTGGTGCCCAGCTCGACCGGTGGGGCGCGGCTGGGCTATTGCGGGCAGCAGGCCAGGGCTTGGTGCGCAAGGAGCCGCGGAGGCACCTCCGAGCTGGCCCGGCTGGTGCAGGCGGCCTGCCGGCGGGCAGGCCTGGGCTGAGCGCGCTCACCCTGTCGAAGACGGCACCCGCTCGAAGACGGCAGCCGGTCAAGGGCGGCACTGGGCTGAGCGGGCACCCGGGCCCAGCCCCTACTTGGGCGCCTGCCAGCGGGACCGGTACGCGGCCAGGCGGTTGGCCACTTCTGGGTCGTGCACGCCCAGGATCTCGGCGGCCAGCAGGGCGGCGTTGGCGGCCCCGTCGATGGCCACGGTGGCCACCGGCATGCCCTTGGGCATCTGTACGGTGGCGTAGAGGGCGTCCACCCCGTTGAGGGCCCCGCCGGACAGGGGCACCCCGATCACCGGCAGGGTGGTGCGGGCGGCGACGGCGCCGGCCAGGTGGGCGGCCATGCCCGCCCCGCAGATGATGGCCCCGTAGCCGGCGTCCCTGGCACCGGCGGCGAACCCGGCCACCAGGTCGGGGGACCGATGGGCGGAGAGCACCTCTTCGTCAGCCTCTATGCCCAGCTCGGCCAGCACCTCGAGCGCCGCCGCCATCTTCGGCCGGTCGCTCGTGGAACCCATCAGGACCGCGACCTTCATACCAGCTCCGCTATGTCGTTGCGGCGCACCATGCCGGGCCATGACAGCAGGTCGGCAGCCTGGTACGCAAGCCGGCGAGCCTCTGCGATGTCCCGCCCCAGTGCCGTCACGCCGAGCACCCGTCCGCCCGCGGTCACCAGCTGCCCGTCCCGCTCGGCCACCCCGGCAGCAAAGATCTGGGCCCCCGGCAGCGAGCTCGCCTCCTCCAGGCCCTCTATGGGGCTGCCGGTCTCCGGGTGGTGGGGGTAGCCGGGAGCGGCCAGGACCACGCACACGGCTGCCTGCGGGGAAAAGCGGGGGGCGTCCCGGTCCGACAGTTCCCCTCTGGCTGCGGCCAGCAGCACCTCGGCCACGTCCCCGTCCCAGCGGGGCAGGACTACCTGGGCCTCGGGGTCGCCGAAGCGGACGTTGAACTCCAGCACCTTGGGGCCGTCTTCGGTGAGCATCAGCCCGGCGTAAAGCACCCCCCGGTAGTCGACCCCTCTTTTGCGCAGGGCGTGCAGGGTGGGCAGCACCGCCCGTTCCATCACGTCGCCCACCAACGCATCGGTGGCGACCGGGACGGGCGAGAACGCCCCCATCCCACCCGTGTTGGGCCCGGTCCCCCCGTCGCCCAGCCGCTTGTAGTCCTGGGCGGCTGCCAGCGGGTAGGCCCGGTGGCCGTCGCAGATGGCCATCACGGAAAGTTCCTGGCCGCTCAGGCCTTCTTCTACCACCACCCGTCGCCCCGCACCGCCAAAGGCCCGGCCGGACAGCTTCTCTCGGACGTCGCGCGCCGCCTCGTCGGGGTCAGAGGTGACGAGCACGCCCTTGCCCGAAGCCAGGCCGTCGGTCTTTACCACCCAGGGGCCGGGCAGCGTGCGCAGGTACCGCAGCGCCGCTTGGGGGTCGTCGAAGGACTGGGAGCGGGCGGTCGGCACCCTGGCCGCAAAGAGCAGCTCTTTCATCCAGGCCTTGGAACCTTCCAGGCGCGCCCCGTCCGCCCCGGGCCCGAGCACCAGCCCGCCTTTGGCCCGCACCCGGTCGGCCAGCCCGTCCACCAGGGGCGCTTCTGGGCCTATGACCCACAGGTCGGCCTCGATGGCCTCGGGCGGGGCGTCGGCCCGGGCCAAGGCCCGCATCCCCGGGTTGCCCGGTGCTACCACGACCTCGGCGGTCTGCGAGAGGGAGAGGGCCAGGGCGTGCTCCCGCCCGCCGCTGCCCACGACGCAGACCCTCATGGCCCGGGCCCTCATGGCTCCTGGAAGCGGACCACCTGGTCGCGCCCTGGCCCCACCCCCACGAAGGTGACCGGGACGCCTGCCTGACGGCTCAGGAACTCGAGGTAGCGGACGGCCTGAGGGGGGAGCTGGTCCCGGCGGGTCACCTCCGAGGTGCTCGTCTTCCAACCGGGCAGCTCCTCGTAGACCGGCTCCACCTCGTGGAGGACCGACTGGTGCCAGGGCAGGCTCTCGTAACGCTGGCCTCCCGCCTGGTAGGCGACGCAGACCTTCAGGGTCTCGAAGGTGTCGAGGACGTCGAGCTTGGTGACCGCCAGCTCGGAGACGGAACTGAGCCGTACTGCGTGGCGCATCATCACGGCGTCGAACCAGCCCGGCCGCCGGCGCCGGCCGGTGTTGGTGCCGTACTCATGGCCCCGCTCGACCAGCATGTCGGCCAGCTCGCCGGTGGCCTCGGTGGGGAAGGGGCCGGCGCCCACCCGGGTCACGTAGGCCTTGGCTATGCCGATCACCCGGTCGACCTGGCGCGGCCCGATGCCCGCCCCGGTGCAAGCCCCCCCGGCCACGGTGTTGGACGAGGTCACGAAGGGGTAGGTGCCGTGGTCGAGGTCGAGGAAGGTGGCCTGGGCACCTTCCAGGAGCACTCCCTGGCCTGCCGCCAAGGTGGCCTGGACCAGGCCGACCGCGTCACCGATGTGAGGGGCGAGCCGGGGCGCGTACTCGTCGAGGTAGCGCTGGGCGATCTCGTCGGCCGACAATGGCAGCCGGTTGTAGACCTTGGCCAGGATGGCGTTCTTTTCCTTGAGGACCACGTCCAGTTTCTGGCGGAAGATCTTTGCGTCCAGCAGGTCCTGCGCCCGCAGCCCGATGCGGGCTGCCTTGTCCGCGTAAGCCGGGCCTATGCCCCGCTTGGTCGTGCCCAGTTTGTTCTTGCCCAAGTGGCGTTCGGTCAGGGCGTCGAGTTCCTGGTGGTAGGGCATGACCAGGTGGGCGCTGCCGGAAATGACAAGGCGCGAGCAGTCGATGCCTCGGCGGGTGAGCATGTCCATCTCGTCGAGCAGGACCTTGGGCTCGACCACGACGCCGTTGCCGATGACCGGGGTGATGGACGGGTACAGCACGCCGCTGGGCAGCAGCTGGAGGGCGAAGGCCTCACCGTCCACGACGACGGTGTGGCCGGCATTGTGGCCCCCCTGGTAGCGCACGACCACCTGCATCTCCCGGGAGAGCAGGTCGGTCAGCTTGCCTTTGCCTTCGTCACCCCACTGGGTCCCGATAACAACGGTCGCGGGCACGCGCGCTTCTTTCCTTTGGGAGTACCTGGCGGTAGGGAGATCATAGCCTGTACGCGATGGCACGTGCTGCGCTCAGGGCCGGTGCTCGCCCGCCCCTCTGCCTGGTGGCAGTGGCCCTGGTGGCAGTGCCCTGGGTGCCAGTGGCCCTGCTGCCGTCCGCCGCCGGCGCGCTTGGCCCGGGCCAAGCTCTGGCGGCCCAGGACCGGCCTGGGCTCGCCCAGGGCGCTCCGGCCGGGGGCCCCCAGGGCGGCGTGAAGGCCGGGAAGAGCGCGGGGTGGCCCACGCCTCAGCACCCCTGCGGCACGCGCCCTGGCCGCCCGGTGGTGGACAAGGTGCTGGTCATCTGGGAGGAGAACCACAGTTTCGGTTCGGTGATCGGCCAACCGGCTGCCCCCGAGCTCAACCAGCTGGCTTCCCGCTGCGGGCTGGCCACCAACTACTACGCCAACACGCACCCGTCTTTGCCCAACTACCTGGAGATGACCTCGGGGCGGCCGTTCATAGGCTGGCCTTGGGCCAGCGACTGCGACCCTTCGGGGAGCTGTACGGTACCCGGGCCGTCGGTCTTTTCCGAACTGGTGCAGGCCCACCAGCAGTGGCGGTCCTACGTGGAGGCCATGGGCCACAACTGTGGCCTGGCCAGCTACGGCGCTTACGCTGCCAAGCACAACCCCGCTGCCTACTTCGTGGAGGCCCGGCGCCAGTGCCAGCTCTGGGACCAGCCGCTGGGCACCCTCACCCAGGGGCCTTTGCACCAGGCGCTGCGGACGGGGCCGGCGGCGGCGCTGACCACCGTGACCCCCGACGTGCTCGATGACATGCACAACGGCACGGTCGCTCGAGCTGACCGGTGGTTGGCCGCGTGGGTGCCCCAGGTGCTGGCGAGCCCCGCCTACCGCTCGGGCCAGCTGGCCGTGCTCATCGCCTGGGACGAGGGCAGCGGGGGCGGCAACTTCCCGTCCCATGCCCCACTGGTCGTGATGTCGGCTTCGACGCCGGCGGGGGCGCGCTCGGCCCTCGGCTTCAACGATTTCTCGGTCACCCGCGCCATCTGCGAGCTGACGGGCGTCCCTGCCCTGGGCGAAGCGGCCCGGGCGCCGTCCCTGGTGGCCGCGTTCCACCTCTAGGCGCTGGGCCGAGCACTAGCCTGGGCCTGTGCAGCCACGACGGGCCAGGACGAGCACTCGAGGTTTTGGCGCCGGACGGCGGGAGAACCACGACGCCTCGGCCTTTTACGCTCGGGCCCTGGCCCGGGTCGAGGAGTCCGAGGACCGGCGCACGGCGGGCCCCGGCCCGGTCAACGAAGTTTTCGCCCATACTGCCGAGGACATGTCGGAACTGGCGGACAACAGCGTCGCCCTCATGGTGACCTCCCCCCCGTACCACGTGGGCAAGGACTACGACTCCGACCTGCCCTTCGAGCAGTACCTGGGGTTGCTGCGCCGGGTCTTCACCGAGGCCTACCGGGTCTTGCAGCCTGGGGGCCGGGCCGTGGTCAACGTGGCCAACCTGGGACGGCGCCCTTATGTCCCGCTTTCCCATTACGTGACGGCTCAGATGTTGGAGATCGGCTTCCTCATGCGGGCTGAGGTGATCTGGCAGAAGGCCAGGGGGGCGGGCGGCAACTGCGCCTGGGGTAGCTGGCGGTCGCCGGCCAACCCGGTGGTCCGGGACGTGCACGAGTACTGCCTGTGCTTCTCCAAGGGGCGTTTCGACCGGGTGGTCAAAGGCGAGAGCGACATAACCGCGGAGGAGTTCTTGGCCTCGACCCTTTCGGTCTGGGAGATCCCCCCCGAGTCGGCCAGCCGGGTGGACCACCCCGCCCCGTTCCCGGTGGCGCTGCCGAGGCGGTTCATCCAGCTGTACACGTTCAAGGGCGAGCACGTCCTCGACCCGTTCATGGGCAGCGGCTCCACCGCGGTCGCGGCGGTCGAGACGGGCCGGAAATGGGTCGGCTACGAGGTCAACCCGGCCTATTGCGCCATCACCCGGCGGCGGGCTGCCGCGGCCGAGGCCCGTTGCGCCCAGGCCAGCTTGGACCTGGGGCTCGAGCCGCGGCCGGGTTGAGCAGGCGGCTCAGCGCAGCACCAACTGGGGCGCCTGTTCGGGGGCGGCCGCCCCGTCGGGGGCCCAGCCGTTGCCCCGGGTGGCTGCCGCTCCCGGGCTGGCGACGTCCACGGTCACGGTGTCCCCGTCGCTGTAGCCTCCCTGGAGCAGGGCCAGGGCCAGCGGGTCGCCGATCGTGCGCTGGATGAGGCGCTTGAGGGGCCTGGCCCCGTAGGCCGGGTCGTAGCCGTGCTCCGACAGCCAGGCTTTGGCCGGCTCGGTGACCACCAGGTTGAGCCGGCGGGCGGCCAGGCGCTTGTCCAGGTTGCGCAGCTGGATGTCGACGATGGCCTCCAGGTCCTGCTTGGCCAGCTCCCGGAAGCGCACGATCTCGTCGACCCGGTTCAAGAACTCGGGCTTGAACGCCTGGCGTACGTCCCCTTGGAAGTTGGAGGTCATAATCAGCACGGTGTTGGTGAAGTTCACCGTGCGGCCCTGGCCGTCGGTGAGCCGGCCGTCGTCCAGTACCTGGAGGAGGATGTTGAAGACGTCCGGGTGGGCCTTTTCGACCTCGTCGAGCAGCACGACCGTGTACGGCCGGCGCCGGACGGCTTCGGTGAGCTGGCCGCCCTCCTCGTAGCCCACGTAGCCGGGCGGGGCCCCGACCAGGCGGGCCACCGAATGCTTCTCCATGTACTCGGACATGTCGATGCGCACCATGGCCCGCTCGTCGTCGAAGAGGAAATCGGCCAGTGCCCTGGCCAGCTCGGTCTTGCCCACGCCGGTGGGCCCCAGGAACAAGAAGCTGCCTATGGGCCGGTTGGGGTCGGACAGGCCGCTGCGGCTGCGCCGGATGGCGTTGGCGACCGCCCGCAGGGCCTCGTCCTGGCCGACCACCCGCTGGCGCAGGACGTCTTCCATGCGCACCAACTTGGCCACCTCGCCTTCCAGCAGGCGGCTCACCGGGACGCCGGTCCACTTGGCCACCACCTCGGCCACGTCTTCTTCGTCGACTTCCTGCTTCAGCATCTTCTGGTCGGCTTGCAGCTCCTCCAGACGCTTGGTGGCTTCTTCGATCTGGCGGGTCACCTCGGGGATCCGCCCGTAGCGGATCTCCGAGGCCCGGTTGAGGTCGCCACCTCGCTCCTCGCGCTCCATCTCCCCGCGCAGGGACTCCAGCTGCTCCTTCAGGTTGTTTATGGTGGAAATGGCGTCCTTTTCAGCTTGCCAGTGGGCCTTCATGCCGTTGGAGCTCTCGCGCAGGTTGGCCAGCTCCTCGTCGAGCTTGGCCAGCCGCTCGCGTGAGGCCTCGTCTGTCTCCTTGGCCAGGGCGACCTTTTCGATCTCGAGCTGGCGGATCCGGCGCTCCACGACGTCGATCTCGGTCGGCATGGAGTCGATCTCGATGCGCAACCGGCTGGCCGCCTCGTCGACCAGGTCGATCGCCTTGTCGGGCAGGAACCGGCCGGAAATGTAGCGGTCGGAGAGCACGGCCGCGGCCACCAGGGCAGAGTCCATGATCCGCACCCCGTGGTGGACCTCGTAACGCTCTTTCAGGCCCCGCAATATGGCAATGGTGTCCTCGACGGAGGGCTGGCCCACGTAGACCGGCTGGAAGCGCCGTTCCAAGGCGGCGTCCTTTTCTATGTGCTTGCGGTACTCGTCCAGGGTGGTGGCCCCGATCATGCGCAGCTCGCCTCGAGCCAGCATGGGCTTGACCATGTTGCCGGCGTCCATGGCACCTTCGGCCGCCCCGGCGCCCACGATGGTGTGCAGCTCGTCGATGAAGGTGATGACCTCCCCACCGGAGTCGGCGATCTCCTTCAGCACTGCCTTCAGGCGCTCTTCGAACTCCCCTCGGTACTTGGCGCCGGCCACCATGGAACCAAGGTCGAGCGCCAGCAACCGCTTGCCCCGGAGGCTCTCGGGGACGTCCCCCTCGACGATGCGCCGGGCCAGGCCTTCCACGATGGCGGTCTTGCCCACGCCGGGCTCGCCTATGAGGACGGGGTTGTTCTTCGTACGCCGGGAGAGCACCTGGACCACCCGGCGGATCTCCTCGTCACGGCCGATCACGGGGTCGAGCTTGCCCTTGCGCGCCTCCTCGGTGAGGTCCCGGCCGTACTTCTCCAGCGCCTGGTACGTCTCTTCGGGGTTCTCGCTGGTGACCCGGTGGCTGCCGCGCACCTCTCGGAGGGCCTTCAGCAGCTCGTCGCGCCCCACCCCGGTACGGGTGGAAAGGGCGAGCAGGATGTGCTCCACCGAAAGCCACTCGTCGCCCAGGGCGTCGCGCTCCTGGCCGGCCTTTTCCAAGGTGTCGCGGGCTTGGCGAGAAAGCGCCGGGCCCTCCCCGCCGTAGCTGTGGCGCAGCTTGGAGATGGCGTCCTCCAGCCGGTTGCGCAGCGGCAGCACCGCCACCCCGGCCCGGGTGAGCACGGGCAGCACCGCCGTGCCCTCCTGGCCCAGCAGGGCGGCCAGCAGGTGGTCGGGGGTGACCTCGGGGTTGTGGCGCCGGCGGGCGTCGCTTGTGGCCGCGGCGAAGGCTTCTTGGGTCTTTTGCGTCCAGCGGTTGGGGTCGATCGGCACGTCAGCCTCCTTCGGGTCTGCTCCGGGCGAACGGTCTTACCTGGTCGGCGACCAGCGGACCAGGTTGGTGTTGAGGGGCACCAGGTCACGCCGGTACTGGCGGTGGACGCGCTCGACGGCGTCTTGGGCCTCCAGCCGGGCCCGGGCCAGCTGCTGGCGCAAGTTGGCCACCTCTGTCTCCAGCTCGATGACCCGCTTCACGCCCTCGAGGTTGACCCCGGCGGCGGTCAGCTCCTGGATCCGGCGCAACAAAGCGATGTCCGCGTCGCTGTAGCGGCGGCTGCCCCCGAGGGTGCGGGCCGGCCCCAGCAGGCCCTTGCGCTCGTATATGCGCAGGGTTTGCGGGTGGACACCGGCCAGCTGAGCAGCCACGGATATCACGTAGACCGCCATGGCCGGGTCCTTTTGGGCTGGGTTGCGGCCTTGGCCACGGTGGCGGCCTACCGGGTTGTTGCCCTGGTTGGTCATAGCTGTGCTCCCAATTTCTCACGCAGTTTGTGGCCGGCGGACGCCGAGGCTTTCGACAGGGCTTCGATGGCTCGCCGCTCCTCCGAGGACACCTTCGACGGCACGTCCACCTCGAAGGTGACCAGCAGGTCCCCGGGCTTGCCCGGCACCTGGACGCCCTGGCCCGGCACCCGGAAGACGCGTCCAGAACTGGTCCCAGGCGGCACCTTCACGTTGACGGGCTTGCCTCCCAGCGTGGGGACGCTGACGGTGGCCCCGAGCACGGCCTCGGCGAAGGTTATGGGTACTTTCACGGTGAGGTCCTTGCCCTTGCGGCCGAACACCGGGTGGCGGGCGATGTGGACGACCACGTAGAGGTCGCCCGGTGGCGCCCCCTGGCGCCCAGCCCCTCCGCGCCCTTTCACCCTTATGCGCTGGCCGTCTTCCACCCCGGCGGGCACCCGCACCTTGACCTGGCGGGGCCGGCGCTCAGTGCCGCGCCCGCCGCAGGCCGGGCAGGGGACCTCGACGCGCACCCCGGTGCCCGAGCACGCCACGCAAGGGTGGCTGAAGGAGAACATGCCCTGGTTCTCGTTCACCACCCCGCGGCCGGCGCAGACCGAGCAGGCCACGGGCGCGCTCCCCGGGGCGGCCCCCGAGCCCCCACAGGTGGTGCAGGGGACCTCGGAGGTCACGTTGACCGTGGTGGTGGCGCCCTTTATCGCATCGCTGAAGGACAGGTACAGTTCGGCCTCCAGGTCCTGGCCTCGCTGGGGCGCGTTGGTGGCCGCCCCGGCCCGGCCTCGGCGGCCCCGCCCGAAGATGTTCCCGAGCAGGTCGCCCAGGTCTTCGACCCGGAAGTTGGTGAACCCGCTGGCCCCGCCCGCCCCCCCGGCCTGGGCAAAGGGGTTGCCGGCAAAGCCGTTCTCAGCCAGGGAGCGGACTTCGTCGTACTCCTTGCGCTTGGCCGGGTCGCCCAGCACGTCGTAGGCGGCCGAGATCTCCTTGAAGCGTTCCTCGGACCCGGGGTTGGCGTCAGGGTGGTACTGCTTGGCCAGCTTGCGGTAGGCGCGCGCGATGTCCTTGTCCGTGGCGCCCCTGGGGACGCCGAGGACCTTGTAGTAGTCCTTTTCGAACCACTCGCGCTGAGCTGCCAAGGGTGCTCAACCCCTCACCTTGACCATGGCGGGCCGCAGCACCCGGCCCCTCCAGCGGTAGCCGGCCCGCAGGACCTCGCTCACCTGTGGCTGGGCCTGGCCCTCCTCGGCCGCTCCGGCCGGGTCGTGGGCCACGGCGTCGTGGTGCTGGGGGTCGAAAAGCTGCCCTTCGGGGTCGATGCGTTCCAGGCCCTCCTTGGCCAGCACGTCGAATAGCGCACTGGCCAACTGCTTTATGTCCTCGCCACCCCCGTGGGCCAGGGCCAGGTCGGCCGTGTCCAGCACGGGCAGCAGCTTTTGGACCAGCGAAGAGGCGGCGTGGTCGACGACCTCCCGGCGCTGGCGGTCGACCCGCTTGCGGTAGTTGTCGAACTCAGCCTGCAGGCGGCGCAGGGCGTCCAGGTACTCGTCGCGCTGGCGGAGCGCCTCGGCCAGTTCAGCCGGGCCGGCACCGGCGGGTGCGCCCTCGGGCGACTGGCCCTCGGGCAGCTGGCCCTCGGGCAGCTGGGCTTCGGCCTGGCCCTCGACTGGGGCCGAGGCTGGCCCGGCCCCGCCGGGCGCGGCCGAGGGGGCAGCTGGCCCGCTGGCAGCGGCCTGGGGGCCGCCTGGGGCCCCGGGCGCGCCGGGCCCGCCGGCCGGGGCCTGAGCCGGGCCCTCGACGCTGGAGCCCAGCTCGGACGGCACCGGCTCAGGCTGGTCCCCGTTGCCGGCGACGGGCACCTCGGCCCGGTCCTCCGGGTTGGCCCAGCCGGTCATGACCCCTGACCACCCTCGTCGACTATCTCTGCGTCGACGACTTCTTCGTCGCTACCGCCGTTGGCCGAGGTGGTGGCGGTGTAGGCACCGTCCCCGCTGGCGGCACCGCTGCTCCCGCCGGCCGTGGTGGCGGCGGCTTCGTAAAGCCGCTTGCCCAGCTCCTGGACGCCAGCCGCCAGCCGCTCGGTGGCAGCTTTGACGGCCCCGATGTCGCTGCCGGCGATGGCCTCTTTCAAGGCCTTGAGGTCGGCCTCGACACGGTCCTTTTCCGGGCCGGTGATGGAGCTGGCCTGTTCGCGCAGCATCTTTTCCGTCTGGTACACGAGCGAGTCGGCGTTGTTGCGGGTGACGGCCTCTTCCTTGCGGCGACGGTCGTCCTCGGCATGGGCCTCCGCGTCTCGTACCATGCGGTCGATCTCCTCCTTGGAGAGAGCCGACTGGCCGGTGATGGTCATCGACTGCTCCTTGCCCGTGGCGCGGTCCCGGGCGGAGACGTGCACTATGCCGTTGGCGTCGATGTCGAAGGTGACCTCGATCTGGGGGACACCGCGAGGGGCCGGCGGCAGGTCGACCAGCTCGAACTTGCCGAGCGTCTTGTTGTACATGGCCATCTCCCGCTCCCCTTGCAGCACGTGCACCTGCACCGAGGGCTGCATGTCCTCGGCCGTCGTGAAGACCTCGGTCTTTTTGGTGGGGATGGTGGTGTTGCGTTCGATGAGCTTGGTCATGACCCCGCCTTTGGTCTCGATCCCGAGCGACAGCGGCGTCACGTCCAGCAGCAGCACGTCTTTGACCTCGCCCTTTAGGACCCCGGCTTGGATGGCGGCACCGACCGCGACCACCTCGTCGGGGTTGACCCCCTTGTGAGGTTCCTTGCCGGTCAGCTCCCGGACCAGGTCTTGGATGGCCGGCATACGGGTTGCCCCGCCGACCAGCACGACGTGGTCGATCTTGTCCTTGGACAGCCCGGCGTCCTTGATGGCTTGGTCAAAAGGCCCGCGGCAGGCCTGCACCAGGTCGGCGGTCAGCTCCTGGAACTTGGCCCGGGTCAGCTTCACGTCCAGGTGCTTGGGGCCCTCGCTGGTCGCGGTGATGAAGGGGAGGTTGATGTTGGTCTCCTGCACGGCCGACAGCTCGATCTTGGCCTTCTCGGCCGCCTCCTTCAGCCGCTGCAGCGCCATCTTGTCGTTGGACAAGTCGACGCCCTCGGTGTCCTTGAACGTCTTTATCAGCCAGTCGATCACCCGCTGGTCCCAGTCGTCGCCCCCCAGGTGGGTGTTGCCGCTGGTGGACTTCACCTGGAAGATGCCCTCGGAGATCTCCAGCACGGACACGTCGAAGGTCCCCCCGCCCAGGTCGAACACCAGGATCGTCTGCTCCTCTTCTTTGTCCAGCCCGTACGCGAGCGCGGCGGCGGTCGGCTCGTTGATGATCCGCAGGACCTCCAAGCCGGCGATCTGGCCGGCTTCCTTGGTGGCGGTGCGCTGGGCGTCGTCGAAGTACGCCGGCACGGTGATGACCGCCTGGGTGACGCTGGTACCGAGGTAGCTCTCGGCGTCTCGCTTCAGCTTCTGCAGGATCCGGGCCGAGATCTCCTGGGGGGAGTAGGGCTTGCCGTCGATGTTGATGCGCCAGGAGTTGTCGCCCATGTGGCGCTTGACCGAGCGGACAGTGCGGTCCGGGTTGGTGATGGCCTGGCGCTTGGCCACCTCGCCGACGAGGACCTCGCCTGCCTTGGAGAAGCCGACCACCGAGGGGGTGGTGCGGGAGCCCTCGGCGTTGGCTATGACAGTGGGCTCCCCGCCCTCCAGCACAGCCACCACTGAGTTGGTGGTACCGAGGTCGATACCGACAGCCTTTGCCATGAAATGCAGCCTCCTTGGCCTTTGAGCGAGACGCAGCCGCCTCGCCGTAGCGTGTGTGTTACATCTCTCGAGCCCTGGGTGGTCGGCGACCGCCCTAGGGCTCTGGGTACTATCATAGCAAAGTTGAGTGCACTTGTGTCAGGAACTCTTCTTGTCATAGCCTCAGGGGCAGTAGGGCGGTAAGCTTGAGGCCATGCCCACACTCGTCCTCGTCCGCCATGGCCAAAGCGTCTGGAACCTGGACAACCGCTTCACAGGGTGGTGGGACGTCGACCTTTCCGAGCACGGCGAGGCCGAAGCCCACCAGGCGGGCCGGCTCCTGGCTCAAGAAGGCCTCCTCCCCGACGTGGCCCACACCTCGCTGCTGACCCGTGCCATCCGGACGCTCAACATCGTCCAAGAGGAGACGGGACGGCTGTGGGTCCCGGTCCATCGCCACTGGCGGCTCAACGAGCGCCACTACGGGGACCTCACCGGCTTGGACAAGGCCGCGGTGCGCGAGCGTTACGGCGACCAGCAGTTCCGCCTGTGGAGGCGCAGCTACGACGTGCCGCCGCCACCGATGGCTGCCGGCCACCCCTACGACGTGAGCTTGGACCCTCGCTACGTGCCCGGCGTCGTGCCTCGTACGGAGTGCCTGGCCGACGTGGTGGTGAGGATGGTCCCTTACTGGTACGACGCCATCGCCCCCGACCTCTTGGCGGGCAAGGTCGTCTTGGTGGCCGCCCACGGCAACAGCCTGAGGGCCCTTATCAAGCACCTCGACCAGGTGCCTGACCAGGAGATCGCCGAACTGGAGATCCCGACCGGGGTCCCCATCGTCTACGAGCTGGGCAAGGGGCTGGTGCCCACGCAGCGGGGCGGGCGTTGGCTGGGTGACCCCGAGGCCATAGCCGCGGCCACCGAGGCTGTACGGCGCCAGGGCGAGCGGGCCAGCTAAGGTCTTGCCGCGATGAGCCCAGTGCCCGGTGGTTTCGGCGCGCCCCCCTCCCGGGCCCAAGGCGGCAGCCCCCGGGCCCAAGGCGGCCGCCGCCGTCACCGCCTGGCCCGCCGTCACCGCCTGGCCGGCCTGGTCGCCGCCCTGGCTGTGCTGGCATTGGCAGGCGCGGGCTGCGGGCACCCCAAGAAGGCCGCGCTCAGGCCCACGACCACTTCGAGCCGGGCGGCCCGCAAAGCCCGGGCCACGACCACCACCCGGCCGGCCCGGCCGGTCTGCCCGCTAACGGGCGCCCCGCCGCCCGGCGGTGGCCCGGTACCCCAGCGGGCGGCTCTGGCCGTCAAGGTGGAGAACCTCCCGGCTGCCCGCCCCCAGTGGGGCCTGGACAAGGCAGACGTGGTCTTCGAGGAGCCGGTCGAAGGGGGGATCACCCGGTTCATCGCCGTGTACCAGTGCCAGGACGCGTCCAGGATCGAGCCGGTGCGCTCCGGCCGATTGGTTGACATCGCCATCCTGAAGCCGCTGGGCATGACCCTTTTCGCCTACGCGGGTGCCATCCAGCCGGTGGTGAACGCGGTCCGGGCCCCCGGTTCGCTGCTGGAGGACGTGGGCCCGTTCGTCGCGCCCTCCGCCTACGAGCGTGACCCCACCCGGGTGGCCCCCCACAACCTGGAGACCTCCACCCAGGCGCTGTACCGGGCTGCCGCCCAGCTCCACTACACCCACGCCCTGCCCAAGCCTCTGTTCAGCTATGGCCCACCGGTCATGGGGGGGACGCCGGCGGCCGTGGTGAACCTGCACTTCCCCCTGGACGTGACCACCTGGACTTGGGTGCCCAAGGCCAAGAGGTGGTACCGGTCGTACTCGGACACCGGCCCGGCCGTCCAGGGCGACAACGTCCAGGTGTCGGCGGCCAACGTGGTCGTGCTCCATGTCCAGGAGTACGCGACCCCTTATGTGGAAGACGCCACCGGCAGCCACGAGAACGAGCTGGTGCTGACTGGAAGCGGCCAAGCCTGGGTGTTCCGGGGCGGTGCCCAGTTCTACGGGAAATGGGAACGCCCGTCGCTGTCGGTCCCTGCCACCTTCGTGGAGCAGGACGGGGCCAAGGTCACGCTCCAGCCCGGCAACACTTGGGTGGAGCTGGTGCCTAACGGAGAGGCCGTGACAGTGACCCCGTAGGGGCCCTGGCCGTCCCGGTGCGAGAAGGCCAAGGCCCCCGGCCGGGGTGAGGCTATGGGCGGCCGTGGCCGGCGAGGTGGCGGTGCCACAGCAGGGCGGTGAAGGTGGCCCAGGCGGTGGCGACCAGGGCCCAGGCTGCCCCGTAAGCGGTGTGGCCGTCCAAGAAGAACGTGGCGCACAGCCCGGCGGCTACCAAGGTGGCGACCGCCAGGGCCCGCCAAGCCCACGGGGAGGCGGCCAAGCTGGCCAGGACCGGTGGCTCGCCCGGCCTCCCGGTGGGCGCCTCAGACCGCACTTGGGCCCGTCTCCCCCGTGCGGATGCGCACGGCGTTGCTGACCGGCACGACCCAGATCTTGCCGTCGCCGATCTTGCCCGTCCGGGCCGCCTTGGCGATGGCCTCCACCACCTCGTCTGCCATGTCGGCCTCGGCCAGTACCTCCAGTTTCACCTTGGGCACGTACTCGACCGTGTACTCGGCACCCCGGTAGACCTCGGTGTGGCCCCGCTGGCGGCCAAAGCCCCGGACGTCGCTCACGGTCATGCCGGCAACCCCGGCGTGGGCCAGAGCTTCGCGCACGGCGTCCAGGGCAAACGGCTTGATGACGGCAGTGACCAGGATCATCTGCCACCTCCTCCCAGGGTGGCCGCCGGCACGGCCGCCGGCAGCGGGTGGGCTTGGCCGTAGCCCTCGGGCAGGATGCGCCGTGCCCCTTCCGTCTCGGGGTAGGCCTCTTCGTCGTGGGCGGCCAGGTCGCCTGCTTCCAGCTCCTCGTCCGGCATGCGCAGCGGGGTGAAGAACTTGATGGCCCGCAGGATGGCGAAGGTGACCAAGGCGTCCCAGGCGACCACGGTCAGGGCCGCCCCCAGCTGGATGGCCACCTGGCCTGGGTGCCCGTAGAGCGCGCCCCGCACGGACACCGCCGACCCGGCCACGTTGCGGTAGACGATGACGGCGGGGTCAGCGAACACGCCCACCATCAGCCCCCCGAACAGCCCGGCGATGCCGTGGGTGTACACGATGCCCATTGCGTCGTCGACCTTCCTCATGAACCTGGCCCTCGACAGGTAGGTCCAGGCCATCCAGACGATGGTCGAGTCGATGGCGCCGATCAGCAAGGCGCCGGCCCCGTTCACGTAGCCAGCGGCCGGGGTTATGGCCACCAGGCCCACTACCATGCCGTTGACGGCACCAAGGAAGGTCGGTTTCTTGGCTGGGCCCAGGTAGGTGTCCCAGATGACCCAGGTGAGCAGGGCGGCGGCGGTGGCCAGGTTGGTGTTGAGCACGGCGGCGGCCGCGTCGGCGCTGGCGAAATAGGGGTCGCCACCGTTGAACCCGTTCCAGCCCAGCCAGACGATGCCCGCTCCGATGGCGACCAGCGGGAGGCTGTGGGGCAGGGCCTTTTCCCTGTCCCTTTTCAGCCGGGGCCCGACCATGGCGGCCGCGACGAACCCGCTCGTGCCGGCGGCCAGGTGTATGACGTAGCCCCCGGAAAAGTCAGCCGCGCCCTGGTGGGCCCAGTAGCCGCCCCCCCAGAGCAAAAAGGCGTTGACGGCATAGGCGAGCGATGTCCACAACGGCACGAAGACCAGCCAGACCTTGAACTTGATGCGGCCCAGGACGCTGCCCAGGAACAGCAGCGGGGTGATGGCGGCAAAAACGAACTGGAAATAGACCACGCTTGCCTGGGGCAGGGCAAAAGGCGGCATGCCCGCGTTGACTTGAGGGATGCTGGCCTGGGCCTGCAATGCGGTGTGGCTCAGGGTCGTGGCCGGGCGCCCGACGAAGTTGGCGAAGAAATTGACCAGGTCATTGTGCTTGGAGTAGTCCCAGTTGGTGCCGCTGTGGAACAGGGCAAAGCCGAAGCCCATGTTGTACGCCCACAGCACCCAGGCCACCAGGACGGCGGCGAAGCCGGCGAAGGTCATGAGGATCGTGTTCACGACCCACTTCTTTTGCACCAGGCCAGCGAACAGCACGGCCAGGCCGGGGACGCTCATCAACGCCACGAAGGTGGCCGCGGTGAGCTGCCAGGCGTTGTCGCCGGTGTTGAGGTACGGCTGGTCCGACGCGCTGCCCGGGGAGGCGGCGGCTTGGACGGCCAGCAACAGGTGGTTCGACGCGTAGTTCAAATAAAGCCTCCTTGCCGATGAGCATGGCCCCGGTGGCCGCTTGGGCCCGAGGTTGTTGCCCACGACCGTAGGAGGTGAAGGTTTCCGGGCCGCGACCGAGCTGTTTCCGCCGTGTTACAACCGGCTTCAGCCCGAGGCGCCTATATCGCGCAAGCGCTGGGTTATGGCGGAGCGCAGCGCTTCGACCTGGGCCTCGTCTTGCAGCTTGGCCTGGCCGTCGCGCACGTAGAAGCTGTCCACCACGGCGGTGCCGAGCGTGGCCACCCGGGCGGAGACGATGTCGAGGCCCTGGCCGGCAATGGCTGCCGCGATCTGGTGCAGCACGCCGGGCGCGTCCAGGGCGCGCACCTCCACCACCGTCGCCTTGGCCGAGGCTCCGTTGTCCACCATGACGCGGGCACCGGGCACGCCCAGGGCCACCGCCTGGCGCAGGGCCCGGCTGGGTGCCTGCGCCGCCAACGCCGCGCCCACGTCGAAGCGCCGGTCGGTCGCCCGCTCGAGGTCGGCCACTATGCGTCCCCAGCGGGGGTGGGCGTCTTCGGGGAGGTCCAGGGAGAACACCTCCAGGGCCATGCCGTCCTCGCTGTGGGCCCGCGCCTCTAGGATCCCCACCCCGTGCAGGGCCAAGGTCCCGGTCACGTCGCTCAGCAGCCCGGGGCGGTCCGGGGCGACGACCACCAGCTCGCGTCCGGCGGGGTGGGCCTGGAAGCCTCCCGCTGCCAGCAGCCGGCGGTGCTCAGGGGCCGGGAAGGGGGCGCTTTCGGGGGGTGGTTGGTCCGCCAGGACCGCGCCCGTGCGGGCCACCAGCTCTTGGACCAAGCCGGCGCGCCAGGGGTTCCAGGCCGCCGGCCCAGTAGCGGCGCCATCGGCCGCCGCCAGGGCGTGGAGCAGTTCCAGGGTGGTTGCGTCCTGGACCGCTTGGGCGACCATTGCCGCGGTGGCCGGGTCTTCCAGGTCCCTCCGGGTGGCGGTGTCCGGGAGCAGCAGGTGGTGGCGGACGACCCGCACGAGCACCTCGGTGTCTTCATGGGAAAGGCCGAGGCGGCCGGCCACTTGGGCCGCGATGGCCGCCCCCGCCTCGGAGTGGTCACCGGCGGCACCCTTGCCGATGTCGTGGAGGAGGGCGGCGACAGCGAGCAAGTCGGGCCGGCGGACGTCGCGTTGGGCCGCAGCCGTGTTGGCCACCGTTTCCAACAGGTGGCGGTCCACGGTGTAGCGGTGGTAGGGGTTGAACTGGGGCCGGTTGCGCACCAGGGCCCACTCGGGGAGGTAGTGCTCCCACACGCCCAGCTGGTCCAAGGTCTCGATGGCGTGGACCGCGGCCCGGCCGCAGGAGAGCAACCGGAGCAGGGCCCGGGCCACCTCGGGGGGCCAGGGCTCAGCCAGGAGCGGGGGCTTCTGGGCGAGGAGGTCCATGGCTGAGCGCGACAAGGGCAAGCCGAGCTGGGCGGAGGCAGCGGCAGCCCGCAGGGGACGGGAGGCATCGGGGCTGGAAGCAGCGCTCAGGGGCACCGCCACCTCACCGTCGCGCACCACCAGGCCTGCCTCGATGGGCCGGTCGGCCGACCCGCCCCGGCCCTTGGGCCCGGCCAGCCACGAGCGCGCCCGTCTGTCGGCGTCCTCGGCCAGCCAGGCAATGGTGCGACCGGCGGCGGCGACCTCCCGGGCCAGCTCCTCCCGGCTGGCCATGCCGAGGGCCTCGGCCACTCTTGGTTGGTCCTCAAGGGTCAGGCGTTCGCTGCGCCGGCCTCCTGGGCGTTGCAGCTCGACCCGGGCCGCGTGCAGGAAGGCACCCGCCGGGCCGAGGCGCTCGTTGGCGACTACCTGCCCCATGACCGGGGTCACGGTGGCCAAGAGGGAGAGCAGCTGCAGGTCGCGCAGCCCCCCTCGGCTTTCTTGGAGCTCGGGCTCCAAGAGGAACGCCACGTCGCCGTGAGCCTCCCACGCCGAGCGGCGGGCAGCGAGCACCTCCGGCAGCCAGCGCCCGACATGGCCCTGCCACAATCGCCTCACGGCAGCGATGGCCCTGCCCGCCAGCTCCATGTCCCCGGCGATGGCGCGGGCCTCGAGCAGGCCCTGGGCCACCTTGAGGTCGGACCGGGCGGCCTCTTCCATCTGCCCGATGGTGCGCACACTGTGGTCCAGGGGCATCGGGTCGTCCCAGATCGGGTACCACAGGCGGTCGGCCAGCTCGGCTATGCCCGCCAGGCCCGTGTGCACGAGCACGAGGTCCAGGTCGCTGCCCGGGGACAGGTCGCCTCGCCCGAGGCTGCCGACCGCCAGCAGGGCGACACCGGCGGAGCTTTGGCCCCCCGACGCCGGGTAGGCCTGCGAGCGGCTGGCCCGCCTCAGCCACCCAAGCCTCCCGGTTGCCTGGCCTGCCAGCTCTTGGCTTTGGCCCCCCGCGGGCTGGCGGCTGGCAACGCCCGGGCCCGGCGGGGTGGCCCCGGTGCCCGGCGAGGTGGCCCCGGTGCCCGGTGCCCCCGTTGCCGCGGCGAACAGCTGGCGAAGCCACTCGTCGGTGGCCAACTGGGCAGCCCGGCTCCACTCGTGGCCTTTGAGGCCGGTGTCGCTGCGCAGTTCGGCCCACACGAGGCTCAGCCGGGGCGGGTTCGGCACGCGACGACGGTAGCCCTCGGGCCAGCCCGCCGGCTGGCGGCCGGGGGGAGGGGGGATGCCGGGGGGTGTGGGCCACGACGGGCAACTAGCTGGCGATGGCATTGGCGCTGCCTTGCTCCAGGCCGGCCAGCGAACCAGGAAAAGTGAGACGGGGGGCGCCCTCTTGACCAGCGGCATGTCACCCTGAGTGATGTGGCAGGTGTCCTGAGCATGCATCAAGGGGCCATGGCCCGGAGCACCCGGTGGGCGGAGCACGGCCTGCTGGCGGCCGGTGTGCGCCTGACAGCCTTGGCGCTGCCAGTGCTGAGCGCGCTGGGGGCCAGTGCCCTGGTCAGCCGGCTGGTCGCCCAGCCGGCGAGCTGGTACGGCCGTGGCGCGTGGTGGGCCGGGATGCTGGCGGTTTCCACCCTGGTGCTGGTGCTCGTGGACCGACAAGCCCGCCGGCTGCTGCCATTGGCTGTGTTGTTGAAGATCTCGCTTGCCTTCCCCGACCGGGTCCCTTCCCGCTGGGGCATAGCCATGCGTGCCGGGACGGTCAACCAGTTGCGCAAGCGGGTCGCGGAGGCCCAACAGGCCTCCGACGGCAGCGTCGTTGAAGCTGCTCGCCGGGTGCTGGCTTTGGTCGCCGCCCTGACCGCCCACGACCGGCGGACCCGGGGCCACGCCGAGAGGGTTGGTGACTGCTAGCGGACAAGTTGGTGTTAGTTGTCGTACGTACGATCTAGTATGAGCCGGGTGAACCTGTCTGAGTGGGCCGAGCAAGTGGGCGTTTCCAAG
>JAJPKN010000071.1 GCA_021323695.1 Actinomycetota bacterium
CTTGGAAACGCCCACTTGCTCGGCCCACTCAGACAGGTTCACCCGGCTCATACTAGATCGTACGTACGACAACTAACACCAACTTGTCCGCTAGCAGTCACCAACCCCTGGGCGCCACGTGGCACACTGGGCGGGTGGCCAACCCTCCGGCGCACCAGCTGGCCAACCCACCGGCGTGCCCACTAGCCAACCTTCCGGCGTGCCAGGTGGCCAACCCTCCGGTGCCCCTCAGGGAACCTCACGGTGCCCAGCGGGGGTTTCAAGCACCGTGAGGCGCCCCGCGGAGGTGGACGACCACCTGGCCACAGCCAAGCGGGTGGCGGGTTGGCTGCGCCCGGCCTGGGTCGAAGTCGACTTGGCCGCGGTCCAGGCCAACGTCGCCTACATTTCTGGCCTGGTCGCCCCCGCCCGGGTGTGCGCCGTGGTCAAAGCGGACGGCTACGGCCATGGGGCTGTCCGGGTCGCCTTGGCCGCTCTCGCGGGAGGAGCCACCCACCTGGGAGTGGCCCTGGCCGAAGAGGGCCACGAACTGCGCCAGGCCGGGATCGAAGCTCCGGTGCTGGTGCTGTCCGAGCCGCCTCCCGAAGCCATGCGGCTGGTGATCGAAGACCGTCTCACGCCCACGCTGTACACACAGGAGGGGGCCCAGGCACTCGTGAGCGCGGCTGGCCGGCTGGCGCCCGCCGCACCGGTACCGGTCCACCTGAAGGTGGACACAGGCATGCACCGGGTCGGTGCCCGTCCGCACGACGTCGTGGAGCTGGCCAAGGCCATCTTGCAGGAGCCCTGGCTGCACCTCGAGGGCTTGTTCACCCATTTGGCTGTGGCCGATGAGCCGGACGACCCCTTCACCCCCCACCAGCTGGAGGTGTTCGAAGCAACCCGGGAGGCGCTGGCCGCCCATGGGATCCGGCCCGACCTCCTGCATGCCGCCAACTCGGCCGGTGCCCTGTGGCACCCCCGGTCCCGTTACGACATGGTCCGGCCCGGCCTCGCCCTATATGGGCTGGCTCCGTCGCCGTGGGTGGAGGGCTCCTTGGTGGGGGGCCTCAGGCCTGCTCTTTCGCTGAGGGCAGAGGTCTCCTACCTGAAGGAGGTGCCTGCCGGAGAAGGCCTGTCCTATGGGTTGCGCTACCGTCTCCGCCAGGCCTCGACGGTGGCCACAGTGCCGGTCGGCTATGCCGACGGGGTACCACGGCGACTGGCGGAAACGGGGGGCCAGGTCCTCATCGGGGGCAAGCGTTACCCGATAGCCGGCTCGGTGACCATGGACCAGTTGATGGTCGACTGTGGGCCCGGCGCCGACGTGAGGAAGGGCGACGAGGTGGTCTTGCTGGGCCGCCAGGGGGACGAGGAGATAACCGCCTGGGACTGGGCCAATCGGTTGGGGACCATCGCCTATGAGGTCACATGCGGCCTCTCGCCGCGCCTACCGCGCGTCTACAGCAGCTACAGCTGAACCGGCCCCGTGACAAGGCGCACAACTGGCTTCGGCCAGCTGGCGAGGCTGGCGCCGAAGAGCTCGGGCCCGCCCCGCGAAAAGGTGACAAGGCGCGCACAACTGGCCCCTGTAAGGGCGCCGACCAGGCAGTTTGCGGCCTGAGGCCCTTGCCCTTGCGGGCAGGCGTGCCACAGCCAGCGACGGCGGCGCGTCTAGCCGAGGGCTAGGAGAGGGCGTCCACCACGTGGTCGATGCAGTGGGTGAGGGCCTCGATGTCGGAGGGCTCGATGGCCGGGAACATGGCGACCCGGAGCTGGTTCCGGCCCAGCTTGCGGTAGGGCTCGGTGTCGACCACGCCATTGGCCCTGAGCACCTTGGCCACGACGGACGCGTCGACCGAGGGGTCGAAATCGATGGTCCCCACCACATGCGAACGTTGGCTCGGCTCCTGTACGAAAGGCGATGCATAGCCGCTGGACTCGGCCCAGCTGTAAAGGATGGCCGCGGACCGGTCGCAGCGGGCGGTGGAGAACTCCAGGCCGCCATTTTCCAATATCCATTCGAGCTGGTTGGCCATGAGCAGCAAGGTGGCGACCGCAGGGGTGTTGTAGGTCTGGTCCAGGCGGCTGTTCTCCACGGCGATGGCCAGGTCCAAGAAGGCGGGTACGAACCTCCCAGAAGCCTTGATGCTCTCCACCCGCTTCAGCGCGGCGGGGGACAGGAGGGCGACCCACAGCCCTCCGTCGGCCGCGAAGCATTTCTGGGGGGCGAAATAGTAGGCGTCGACCTCAGATGGGCTCATGGGCAGGCCAGCCGCGGCGGATGTGGCGTCCACCACCACCAGTGCACCGGGGTCAGCCCCCTGGGGCCTGCGGATCTCCATCATCACGCCGGTCGAGGTCTCGTTGTGGGTCAGCGCGTAGACGTCAATTCCCTCATGGGCGGAGGCCGTCGGGTGGGTGCCGGCCGGGCTGGTTATGACCTCTGGTTCTGCCAGCCAAGGGGCGGCCTTGGCCGCGGCCGCGAACTTGGACGAGAACTCGCCGAAGGACAGGTGCTGGCTCCGGGCCTCGATCAAGCAGAAAGTGGCGATGTCCCAAAAGGCTGTGGCCCCCCCGTTGCCGAGGACGACCTCGTAGCCTTCGGGCAGGCCGAACAGGGCGCGCAAGCCCGAGCGCAGCTGGCCGACGACCGCCTTGACCGGCTTTTGCCGGTGGCTGGTGCCGAGCGGCCCACGGGCTGCGGACATCAGCGACGAGACCGCCTCGGGGCGCACCTTGGACGGGCCGCTACCGAAGCGGCCGTCGCCAGGCAGGATGTCTACAGGGATCTTGATGTCTGGCACAGCGGTCTCGGGCATGTATCCCAGTCTGCCATCGGGGCCTGTAGCTGCGCAGCCGGTTACCAGTGACCAAGGTCCCACCTCGGCCTCCGGTGACCAAAGTCCCACCCGGGCCCACCTCGGCCCCTGGTGACCAAAGTCCCACCCGGGCCCACCTCGGCCTCCGGTGACCAAAGTCCCACCTGCAGCTGCCAGGCCTCACTTGGAGCCGCGCTGGCAATGGTGCGACCATGGGGTATGGCCCGAGTCCTGGTAACCGAAGAGATCGCCCAAGCCGGCCTCGACATCATCGCCGCCGCAGGGCACGAAGTAGACGTCCGCCTGGGCTTGAGCCCAGCTGAGCTCCTCCAAGCTGTCCCCGGGGCGGCGGCTCTGGTCGTCCGCTCTGCCACCAAGGTGACCGAGGAAGTACTGCTGGCCGGGCGCGAGCTCCAGGTGGTTGGCCGGGCCGGGATCGGCTTGGACAACGTGGACGTCCCGGCCGCCACCCGCCGGGGAGTGATCGTGGTCAACGCTCCTCAATCGAACATCCTCTCCGCCGCGGAGCACACCATCGCCCTCCTGCTGGCCCAGGCCCGCAACGTCCCCCAAGCCCACGCCGCCTTGAAGGCTGGCCGTTGGGAGCGTAGCCGTTGGGAGGGGGTCGAGCTTTACGGCAAGACCCTGGGCATCGTCGGCCTGGGCCGGGTCGGTGCCCTGGTGGCCCAGCGGGCGTTGGCTTTCGGCATGCGGCTGGTGGCCTACGACCCCTACGTGGCGCCCGAGCGCGCCCGGCAGATGGGTGCCGAACTGCTCGAGCTGGACGAACTGGTCCGCCAAGCCGACTTCATCACGGTCCACCTGCCCAAGACGCCCGAGACGGTGGGCCTTCTGGGCGACAAGCTGTTGGCCCAGGCCAAGCCGGGCCTTCGGCTGGTCAACACCGCCCGGGGTGGGATAGTGGACGAGGCGGCGCTGGCCCGGGCCATTTCGGAGGGGCGGGTGGCCGGCGCCGCGCTCGACGTCTTCGCCAGCGAGCCACCCGGGCCTTCGTCGTACGAGCTCATCGGCTTGGACCAGGTGGTGGTCACCCCCCACCTGGGCGCCAGCACCCGCGAGGCTCAGGACAAAGCCGGCGTCACCATCGCCGAACAGGTGGTGATGGCTCTGGCCGGCGAGCTGGTGCCCTTTGCCGTCAACGTCCCGGCGGCCGAGGTGGACGAGGTGGTGAGCCCGTTCGTGCCGCTGGTGGAGAGGTTGGGCCGGCTGTACGCGGCCGTGGCCCGGGAGCTGCCGGCCACCTTGGAGGTGGAGTACCAGGGGCCCCTGGCCAGCCACGACACCCGCGTGCTCACCCTGGCGGCGCAAAAGGGCCTGTTCTCGGTGGTCACCGAGGAGCCGGTCTCCTATGTGAACGCCCCGCAGCTGGCGGCCGAGCGGGGGGTGGAGGTGCGCTCCACCACGGCCAGTGCCTCACATGAGTACGTCAACCTGGTGACGGTCCGGGGCGGGCGCCGGGCGGTCGGGGGGACCATCTTCGGAAAGGGCGAGCCCAGGATCGTGCTGCTCGACGAGCACGAGATCGAGCTGCCGTTCGCCCGCTGGATGCTGGTGGTGCGCAACGACAACCGCGTCGGCATGGTCGCCCTGGTGACTTCCACGCTGGCGGCAGCGTCGATCAACATCGTCGACCTCCACCTGGGCCGCTCGGCCGACCAGCGCACCGCGATCATGGTCCTGTCCCTCGACGAACCCGTACCCGAGACGGTGGTGGAGGACCTCGCCAAAGCCCCCGGGATCTTGGAAGTGGTGCCGCTCAACGACGTGTGAGCCCGGGCTCGTCCGAGGGCGCTGCCCCTCGGCCTGGGCCGGGGATAGAGGGGCCCCTGGTTGGCGAGGGACAGGGGGCCGGCAGTGGGCACGGGGTGCCGGGGGTACGATTTCGGTCATGCCCGGGGTCACTGCCCTAGCAACCGCACGAGCGCCAGCAACTGGGCCCTTCCAGGTCACTGCCCCAGCCGAGGTCGCTGCCCCAGCCGAGGTCACTGCCCCAGCCCGGGTGACTGCCCCAGCCGAGGTTACTGGCCCGGCCCGGGCGGCTGGCCCGGCTGGCGCCGGCGTGCCACCCGGGTGGCCCCGCTGATGCAGGCGGGTGGCCGGCTACGGTGGCAGCAACTGGCTGACGAGGCGGCTGCCTGCCGGCGTTGCCGTCTGTGCGAAGGCCGCCGGAACGTCGTGTTCGGGACCGGGAGCCTGGGTGCTGAACTTATGTTCGTAGGTGAGGGGCCGGGCGAACAGGAGGACCGTCAAGGGCTGCCCTTTGTCGGCCGGTCCGGGCAGTTACTGGACCGGCTGATGCTGGAGGAGATAGGCGTGACGCGCGCCAAGTGCATGATATGCAACGTGGTCAAGTGCCGGCCTCCGGGCAACCGTGACCCTCTGCCCGACGAGGTAGAAGCCTGCCGGCCGTACCTGGACGCGCAGCTGGAGCTGGTTGCCCCCAAGGTGGTAGTCACCCTCGGCAACTTCGCCACCCGGGCACTGCTGGGCACGACCGAGGGCATCAGCCGGCTGCGGGGCCGGACCTACCCGTTCCGTTCGGGGTACCTGGTGCCCACGTTCCACCCGTCCGCTGCCCTGCGGGGAGGCGGTGAGGTCGTTGCCCAGATGCGCGCTGACTTCGTCCGGGCCAAAGAGGCGCTCCGGGCTGGACGCCCTGCCACCCCTCCCGCCGCGGGCGCTCCTCCCGTCGCCGGCGCCCCTCCCGCCGCGGGCGCCCCGCCCGCCGCGGGCACCCCTGCCGCCCCTGGCCTGCCCGGCGCTCCTCACGCCCCTGCCACGGTGTTGGGCCTGCCGTCCGTGCCATGAGCCTGGTCGTGCTGGGCCAACGGGAGGGGCCGGTCGGCGTGGTCGAGGTGCTGGCCCGCACGCCCGAGGGGACGGCTGCCTGCGGGGCCGCGGTGGGGCGGCTGCTGCGGCCCGGCGACGTCGTGCTGCTGGGAGGGGAACTGGGGGCGGGCAAGACCACCTTCACCCAGGGCCTGGCCCGGGCGCTGGGGGTCGAAGGAGCGGTCACCAGCCCTACGTTCGTGCTCGTCCACAGCTACCCCACCAAAGCGGGCTGGGACCTGGTGCATGCCGACGTGTGGCGGCTACAACAGCTCCAGGAGGTGATAGACCTCGCTATCCCCGAGCTCATCGAACAAGGGGCAGCAGCCGTCATCGAATGGGGCGAGAAGGCGGCACCGGCCCTGCCTTCTGACTGCCTCCACGTGGCCATCGGCTACGACGAGGAGGCCCCCGGTGCAGAGTTGCCCGGCCCCGCCGGCGCCGAGGGCGTACGCCGCTTGGAGCTGAAGGCCACCGGGCCGGGCTGGGAAGGGCGGCTGGGCGAGCTCGCCCGCCACCTGGCCGGAGGCCAGCCGTGACCCTCCTTGCCATCGAGACGGCCACCGAGGCGGTGGGCTGCGCCCTGTGGGAGGCTGGCCGGCCGGTGGCGTCCTTCACGCTGGCCCGGGGCCGGCGGCATGCCGAGGTGCTGATGCCCGCTGTCCAGCACCTTTGCGAGCAGGCGGGGCTGCGCCCGCACGACTTGGCGGCAGTGGCGGTCGACGTTGGCCCAGGGCTCTTCACCGGCCTGCGAGTGGGCCTGGCCACGGCCCGGGCGCTGGCCCTGGCCCTGGGGGCCCCGGCGGTGGGGGTGAGCAGCCTGGAGGCCCTGGCATACCCCCACCGGGCCCGGGCCGGCCTGGTCGCGGCGGTGGTGGACGCCAAGCGGTCGGAGGTCTTCTGGTCCCTTTACCGCCCCGACCAGGCGGGTGGCCTGGCCCTTGTGCGGCCTCCAGCGGTGGCCGGCCCGAGCCAGGTCGCCGCTGAGCTCGCTGGCCAGGACGAGCCGGTGCTGGTCGTGGGCGACGGTGCGTGGCGCTACCGTGAGCTGTTCGCCGGCCCGAGGCTCACCTGGGCGGGCCCGGCTCACATGTGGCCGTCACCGCTCGTCGTGGCTGAGCTGGGGGAACAGCGACTGGCTTCGCTGGGGGGTGCGGCGGCCGCCCTGCCCGAGCCCATGTACTTGCGCCAAGCCGATGTGAAGATAGGTTGGGAACAGATGAGCGGGACAGTGGCCGGCAGGCTGGCCCAATGATGCTCGCCCCGGCTCGCTCGGCCGAGGTCACCTTCGAAAAGATGCGCAAGCGGCACCTGCCCGCTGTCCTGCGCATCGAGCACCGGTCGCACCCGAGGGCCTGGTCCCTCGGCGTGTTCACGAGCGAACTGGCCCAAAAGGCCAGCCGCTACTACGTGGTGTGCCGGGTGGGCGGCAAGGTGGCCGGCTACGGCGGGCTCATGTTCGTGGCCGACGAGGCCCACGTGACCAACCTGGCGGTCGCCCCTGACCTGCGCCGCCAGCACCTCGGTGCCCGGCTCCTGGCCCACCTGGCCCAAGAGAGCACCCGCCGCCGCTGCCAGGCGATGACCCTCGAGGTCCGGGCCAGCAACGTGGCCGCCCAGCAGCTGTACCGCAAGTTCGGTTTCGTGAGCGCGGGCGTGCGGCGCAACTACTACGCCGAGACGGGCGAGGACGCGATCATCATGTGGCTCTACGACCTGCTCTCCGAGCCGGTGCAGGACCGCCTCGTGGCCCTGGGGGGGACGGGTTGAAGGTCCTCGCCATCGAGACCTCTTGTGACGAAACGGCGGCCGCAGTGGTGGAGGACGGCAGGCGGCTGCTTTCGTCCGTGGTCAGCAGCCAAAGCGCCCTCCACAAGGCGTTCGGGGGGGTGGTCCCGGAGGTGGCCAGCCGCGCCCACCTGGAGCTCCTGGGCCCGGTGGTGGGAGAAGCGATGCAAAGGGCCGGCACCGGCCCTGCCGAGCTGGACGCGGTCGCGGCCACCATCGGCCCCGGCCTCATCGGCTCGTTGCTGGTGGGGGTGAGCGCGGCCAAGGCCTACGCCTGGTCGTGGGGGTTGCCCTTCGTGGGGGTCAACCACATGGAGGGGCACCTCCACGCCGCTTTCTTGGAAGACCCGAAGCTGTCCCTGCCCACCGTGGTGCTGCTCGTGTCCGGTGGGCACACCATGCTCATCTGCATGCAGGGAGGGGACGACGGCCAGGTCGAGTACCGGCTGATGGGCGAGACCATAGACGACGCCGCGGGCGAGGCTTTCGACAAGGTGGCCCGCTACCTCGGGCTGGGCTACCCCGGGGGCCCCGCCATAGAGCGCACGGCCCGGGACGGCGACCCCACCGCCATCTCTTTCCCCCGCGGCCTGGCGGGCGCCGGCTACGACTTTTCCTTCAGCGGCCTGAAGACGGCGGTGGTGCGCTATGTCCGGGCGCACCCCGAGGTGTGGGTAGCCGACGTGGCCGCCAGCTTCCAGGAGGCAGTCGTGGACGTCTTGGTGGCCAAGGCCCGCAAGGCCGCGGCCGAGGTGCAGGCCCGGGCCATCTGCATAGGGGGCGGGGTGGCTGCCAACAGTGCCTTGCGGCGACGGGTGGAAGAGATCTGCCGGGCCGACGGCCGGGCGGCGTTCATCCCCTCGCGTGCCATGTGCACCGACAACGCGGCGATGATCGGCGCCACCGCCTGGTACCGGCTGCGGTCCGACGGCCCCACGCCCCTCGACGCGCCGGTCGACCCGAACCTGAAGCTGCCCCTGGTATAAGCGGTGGCGCTCTCGTTCCCCCGCCAGCAGGCCCGCACCCGCCGGTTCTCGCTCGGGGTGCCGCACAGCTTCACCGTCTCGCCTGACGGGCAACGGGTGGTGTTCCTGCGCTCCCCGGCCGGCGACGACCCCCGCACCTCGCTGTGGTGCTACGACGTGGCCAGCGGCTCCGAAGCCGAGGTGGCCAACCCGGCCGAGCTGCTGGGGGCCGGGGACGAACAGGTGCCCGAGCAAGAGAGGCGGCGCCGGGAGCGCAGCCGGGAGCGGGCCCAGGGCATCGTGGCCTACGCCTGCGACGAGGCGGTGGGACATGCGGCCTTTGCCCTGGGTGGCCGGCTGTGGTGGGCAGACGTGCGCCAGCCTGGCGCCACCGAGCTGGTGGTGCCGGCCGGGGTGGTCGACCCGCGACCGGCCCCGGACGGCACGGTGGCCGCCTTCCTCTCCGGCCGCGCCCTTTGCGTGGTGGAGGCCCGGGCGGGAGGCCACTGGGCCGTGCTGGCCGAGGAGCCGGGCGAGGTGTCCTGGGGGGCGGCCGAGTTCGTGGCGGCCGAGGAAATGGGGCGGCGCCGTGGTTTTTGGTGGGGGCCCGACAGCCGCTGGCTGCTGGCCACCCGGGTCGACGAGTCCGAGGTGGAGACGTGGTGGACCGCCGACCCGGCTGACCCCGCTCGCCCCCCTCAGGCCCACCGTTACCCGGTTGCGGGCAGCCCGGACGCGGCCGTGACCCTCTGGCTGCTGGAAGCCAAGCCCGGTGGGGAGCGCCGGGAGGTTGCCTGGGACCGGGAACGCTTCCCCTACCTGGTGTCGGTGCACTGGGGCCGCCATGGCCCTCCCCTGGCCCTGGTCGAGCAGAGGGACCACCGGGCCAGTGCCGTGCTGGAGGTGGGCCCTGCCACAGGGAAGACCTCGGTCCTGGTGGGCAATGCGGACCCCCACTGGGTGGACCGGGTGCCCGGGCTCCCGGCCTGGGCCGAGGGGGGACGGCTGGTGTGGGCGGCCAGCGACGGGGAGGCAGTCCGCCTGGAAGTGGACGGCGTGGCCGTGACCCCTCCGGGGCTGCAGCTCCGGGAGGTGACCGGCGTAGGCCGCTCGGTCCTCTTCAGTGCTTCGCCGCCGGGCGAGCCCGAAGTGGTCGAGGCCTGGAGCTGGTCCCCTGCCGGCGGGCTCCGCCAGCTGACCCACCACGGCGGGGTTTGCGCCGCCTGGGGCGAAGGCCGGGTGCGGGTGGTCGTCAGCCGGTCCATGGGCTGGCACGGGGCGCGCCTGGCGGTACGGGTGGGAGAGCGGGAGCAGCGGGGCCTCGAGCCCAACCAGGAAGTGCCGGTGCTGACCCCGGCTGTCCGTTTCCTCAGGGTCGGCCAACGTCAGCTGAGCGTCGGGGTAGTCCTCCCGAGCAACCACCCGGGGGGCAAGCTGCCGGTGGTCATGTCGCCTTATGGGGGGCCCGGGCACCAGCGCGTCGTGAAGGCCCGTTCGGCCTGGCTGGAGGCGCAGTGGCTGGCCGACCAGGGCTTCGCGGTGGTGGTTGCCGACGGGAGGGGGACCCCCGGACGGGGGCCGGCCTGGGAGCGGGCCGTCTACCGGGACCTGGCCGGCCCGGTGCTCGAAGACCAGGTGGACGCCCTGCAGGGCGCCGCCGAGCTGGTCCCGGGACTGGACCTCGACCGGGTGGGCATCGAGGGCTGGTCGTTCGGGGGCTACCTGGCCGCACTGGCCGTCTTGGCCCGCCCCGACGTCTTCCACGCCGCCTTTGCCGGTGCCCCGGTCACGGACTGGCGCCTCTACGACACCTATTACACCGAGCGCTACCTTGGCCACCCCGCCCGTGAGCCGGAGGCCTACGAGCGCACGTCGCTCATCCCCCTGGCCCCCAAGCTGGCCCGGCCCCTGGCCCTGGCCCACGGGCTGGCTGATGACAACGTCTATGCCGCCCACACCCTGCGGCTGTCGGCCGCGCTGCTGGCTGCCGGGCGCCCGCACGAGGTGGTCCTCCTGCCTGGCACGACCCACATGGCGTCCCGCGAGGACGTGGCCGAGAACTTGCTCGTCTTGGAGGCTGACTTCTTCCGGCGGGCGCTCAGGCCGTCGCCGGTGCCCGGCCCGGGGGCAGCCAGCGGCCCACCTCTGGGCCAGCGCCCTGGCAACCGTTTGTAACTAACGCCCGAGAGCGGCTATCTTTAGCAGTCGTCCGGTGAGAGTGCTAACCGTAGATCCGGTTGAGACACCAATGGAGGCCATGAAATGACTTTGCAGCCACTCGACGACCGAATCGTTGTACGTCCCAACGAGGCAGAGGAGAGGACCGCATCGGGCCTCGTCATCCCCGACACGGCCAAGGAGAAGCCCCAGCAGGGCGAGGTCCTGGCCGTGGGGCCCGGCCGGCGGGCGGACAACACCGGCGAGCTCATCCCGATGGACATACAGGTCGGCGACACTGTCTTGTACTCCAAGTACGGCGGCACGGAAGTGACCGTCGACGGCGAGGACCTGCTCGTGCTCAACAGCCGTGACGTCTTGGCCAAGGTGAAGAAGTAGTGCCCAAACAGCTCAGCTTCGACGAGAAGGCCCGGCGGGGCCTCGAGGCCGGGGTCAACAAGCTGGCGGACACGGTCAAGGTCACCCTGGGGCCCAAAGGGCGCAACGTTGTGATCTCCAAGCGTTGGGGTGCGCCGACGATCACCAACGACGGCGTGACCATCGCCAAGGAGATAGAGCTCGAGGACCACTTCGAGAACATGGGTGCTCAACTGGTCAAAGAGGTGGCCACCAAGACCAATGACGTCGCCGGCGACGGCACGACGACCGCCACCGTCTTGGCCCAGGCCCTCGTGCGCGAGGGCCTGCGCAACGTGGCGGCCGGAGCCAACCCGATGTCCCTGAAGAAGGGCATCGAGCAGGCGGTGGCCGTAGCGGTGCAGTCCATCCGGGGCATGGCCAAGGACGTGGACGACAAGGCGGAGATCTCCCAGGTGGCGTCCATCTCGGCCGCGGACAGCTCCATCGGTGAGGTGATCGCCGATGCCATCGACAAGGTGGGCAAGGACGGGGTGGTCACGGTCGAGGAGTCGAACACCTTCGGCCTAGAGCTCGAGTTCACCGAGGGGATGCAGTTCGACAAGGGCTTCATATCGCCCTACTTCATCACCGACCAGGACCGCCAGGAAGCCGTCCTCGAAGACCCCTACATCTTGGTCGCCAACCAGAAGATCAGCTCGGCCCATGACCTGATCTCGGTACTGGAGCGGGTCATGCAAGCAGGCAAGCCCTTGCTCGTCATCGCCGAGGACGTCGAGGGCGAAGCGCTGGCCACCCTGGTGGTCAACAAGATCCGGGGCACCTTCAACAGCGTTGCCGTGAAAGCTCCCGGCTTCGGCGACAGGCGCAAGGCCGTGCTCGCCGACATCGCCATCTTGACCAACGGCCAGGTCGTCTCCGAGGAGGTCGGCCTCAAGCTCGAGAACGTGGGCCTCGACCTGCTCGGGCGGGCCCGCAAGGTGGTGGTCGACAAGGACTCGACCACCATCGTGGAAGGGGCAGGCCCCGAGGCAGACGTAAAGGCGCGTATCGCCCAGATCAAAAAGGAGATCGAAGAGACTGACTCCGACTGGGACCGCGAGAAGCTCCAGGAGCGCTTGGCCAAGCTTTCCGGTGGCGTGGCTGTCATACGGGTGGGCGCGGCCACCGAGGTTGAGCTCAAGGAAAAGAAGCACCGCATCGAAGACGCTGTCTCCGCGACCAAAGCCGCCATCGAGGAAGGGATCGTGCCGGGCGGGGGGTTGGCCCTCCTGCGCAGCCGGGCCGCGGTGGACAAGCTGGCCCAGTCCCTGACCGGCGACGAGGCCACCGGGGCGGCCATAGTCAGCAAGGCGCTGGCGGAGCCCATGTACTGGATCGCGGCCAACGCCGGCTTGGAAGGGTCGGTGGTCATCGAGCAGGCTCTGCGCGAGTCGGGCAATGTCGGCCTGAACGCGCTCAGTGGGGAGTTCCAGGACCTGCTCAAGGCAGGTGTCATCGACCCGGCCAAGGTCACCCGTTCGGCTTTGCAGAACGCCGCGTCCATCGCTGCCCTCCTGCTCACCACGGAGGCCACGGTCGCGGACAAGCCGGAGGAAAAGAAGGCCCCGGCGGCCTCGGGTGCGGGGGCCGGCGGCTCCGGCATGGGGATGATGTAGGAACTGGCCAGTGCTCACTTCTGCGTGACGGGCCCGGCGCTTGCCGGGCCCGTCACCTGCGGGTTTGCGCCGGCGGCTGCCTGGTTTGAACCGGTGGCAGCCCATAGGTTGTTAACCTGCCGTGAGCCGGACCCGCGCTGAGCTGCCGTGAGCCAAATCCCCCCCAAGCACCTACGCCCTCCCAGCGGGCCGCCCGGCTCCCCTCAACCAGCTCCACCCGGCGGGCCGCCCAGCCAACCGAAGGCGCCGGCGGCCAAGGCCCGCCCCGGAGGCGCACGCTGGCCACGGCGGGTCCTTGTCGTAGCCAATGCCGTGGTCCTCGTCTGCCTGCTGGTCATGGCTTCGGCCTACGGCTACGTGCGTTACCGGCTTGACTCGATCCACACCGCCCAGGGCCGGGACCTGACCCCTACCTCCGCCGCCCAAGGAGGCCTCCCCGCCGGCTCGGGTGGCCTCGAACCGGAGAACATCCTGCTCATCGGCAACGAGACCCGTCTCGGGCTGACGCCCAAGCAGCAGGCGCAGTTCGGCTCGTCCCTCGTGTACACCGGCCAACTGGCCGACATCATGATGGTGCTCCACCTGGACCCCCTGCACCGGACGGCGTCGTTGCTCTCCATCCCGCGGGACCTGTTCGCCCCCATGCCCGCCGGCAGCCCGGTGGGTAGCTACCAGAAGCTGGACGCGGCCTTGAACGACGGGGCCAACGGCCCCGACAACCTGGTCAAGGCCATCCAGGACGACCTGGGCATACCCATCAACCATTTCGTCGAGCTCAACTTCAACGGGTTCATCAACACGGTCAACGCCCTGGGCGGGATCAACGTGTACTTCCCCCGGCCGGTGTTCGATGCCGAGTCCCTGCTGTACGTGCCGACGCCCGGCTGCCACCACCTGAACGGGGCCGAGGCCCTTGCCTTGGTGCGCGCCCGGCACCTGCAGTACGAGCCCGCCGGGGTCAACGAGCCCCGCACCGACTGGCCTTACGACCCCGAGTCGGACCTGGCCCGGATAGTGCGGACGCACACGTTCATGAAGATCGTGGCCGACACGGCCAAGTCACAGGGCCTGACCAACCCGCTGCGGGCCAACGCCTTCATAGGTGCTGTGATCGGCCAGATGACCGTGGACCCCGGGCTCAAGAGCCAGCTGCTCTCCCTGGTGCTCCACTACCGGCACCTCGACCCGGCGTCCATCCCCGAGACCACCCTGCCCGTCGCGGTGCTAAGCACCTATTCGTACGACTACGGCGGCATCGCCATGGGCAACGTGGAGTTCCCGGTGCAGCCGGAAGACAACAAGGTGATCGCGGCCTGGGACCACCATGCCCTGGCTGCCCCGGTCGCCCCCAAAGCCGTGCAGGTGGTGAGCATCACCGGGAGCTACGACGCAGCGCTGGCGGCGGGGCAACAACTGGCTCGGGCTGGGCTCCACGTGGTGAGCGAGAGCGCCGGGCCCGTGCCCGCCAGCGAGTCGGTCACCCTGGTGGGCTACCACCCCGGCCAGCAGGCTCAAGCCTTGTACGTGATGCGCTACTTGTCGGGTGCGGTGATGATGCAGCTGGACCCCGCGTTGCCGGCAGGCACGGTCCAAGTCCAGCTGGGCTCGACGGTGGCTGTCAACGGGCCGAACGGGGGAGCCCCCAAGGCCACCACGTCGTCGGTGCCGGCGACGGCCACCACGGCCTCGGGCACCTCCACCTCGGCCAGTGGCACCTCCACCACCTCGGCCAGCCGCTCGAGCCCCAGCGTCGCCCCCACCACGACCACGGTGCCGACCCCGGGCGGGGCCAGCCCCAGCCCGGCGGCAGACCTGCAGCAGCCCTGGGACCCGCGAGCCTGTTGACGCGGGTGTTGGTACCCGTCGCACGGGCGACGGGGGCGCCGCCGGCAGCAGCCCCCTGCTCGCGAGCTCGTTGAGCCTCAGTGCCTTGACCGGGCCGGCACGAGCGGACTGGTGGCACCAGCGTGGTGGGCCGGTAGTCTGGGAGCCCGATGGACCGTCCTGCCCCTGACCCGAACAAGCTCCTGGCCGCCTGGATGCAATGGGAGCGAGGAGAGGAGACGCCGGGGAGGGTCATGGCCAACCTGAAGACCGGTGGCCTGCGGGAGCTGTTGGAGAGCCTGACGGCTGGCGGCCCCAGCCAGGGCGGCGCCGGCCCCGCAGCGGGCAGCACCCCCCCGGGCTGGGCACCAGTGGTCTGAGGGTTGCGCCGAGGCCCCTCGCCCAGCACAGCAGGCATCCCTCGGCCGCCAGGTGCTCGTCCCGGTGCGCCCGCTCCTTGGGCCGAGCTGCCACCAGCCAGCCGGAGAGGCATCCGCCTGGAGGTGCTGAGCCGCGCCCTGGCCACCAGGAGCTCGCGCCTCGCGCCTGTGCCCACCGCCCGAGCGGAACTGCCCGCGTCGCGCCGCGCCGGGCCGGCGGCGGTGCTCTGTGCCCTGTTCGAGCACCGAGGCGAAGCCCAGGTGGTACTGACCCGTCGGTCTCGGCACCTGCGCGAGCACGGTGGGCAGGTCGCGTTCCCCGGGGGGCGGCTCCTCCCGGGTGAGGGCCCCCTGGAGGGGGCGCTCCGGGAGGCGAGGGAAGAGGTGGGGCTCGACCCGGCCTCGGTCGAGGTGATCGGCCAGCTGACCACGCTCACGACACTGCGCCGGGCATCATTTGTCCATTGCTTCGTGGCTCGCGCCACCTCGCCTGGCCGCAGTGGCCTGCACCTGGCTGCCAACCGGGACGAGGTTGAGCGAGTGTTCTGGGTGCCCCTGGCCACCTTGGCCGCCGACGGCGTCTACCACGAGGAGCTCTGGCCGGACGGGACCGGGGGGTGGCAGCCGGTGCCTTTTTTCCACGTCGCCGGGGAAGTCGTGTGGGGGGCGACGGGGAGGCTGCTCACCGAGCTGTTGGAGGTCGCGTTGGGCACCCGGCCGGGCCCGGGGCCATGAGCAGTTGCACGAGCCATAACGAGGTCACATCCGGGAGCCGCGGTACACTGAAAGAACATGATCTGCCCGCGTTGCGGAGTCATCAACCTGCCTGAGCGCGAGCGTTGCTCGCGCTGCTCCGGCTCTCTAGCCCCGCCTCCGCGCCGCCAGGGCCAGCCCCCGCCCGCGGTCGTGCCCCTGACCCGCCGGGCCGAGCTGGCCCAGCTGGACGGGGCGGGAGGCTTGCCGGGCACCCGCCGCGCTGAGCTGGCCCCCTCAGGTGGTGGCCCCCTCTATGTCCTGGCGACCGAGCGCAGCGGCCAGCCGCCGCCGCCGTCCCCGTCCCCCGCCGAGCAGGTGGCCCCTTTAGGCGAGCAGCGCACGGCGATGGTGGTAGTGGGCCTCTCGGGGGCCTGAGGCTTACCGGGCCTTGGCCGGCGGAGCACCTAGACTTGAGTGCTCAACACCTCTGACAGTGGGCCGCGCGAGAGGGAGGCGAGCAGGTGGAGATCGAGATCGGCAAGGGCAAGTCGGGGCGGCGGGCGTACGGGTTCGACGACATCGCCATAGTGCCCAGCCGCCGGACCAGGGACCCCGAGGACGTGGACATCTCCTGGGAGATAGACGCGTTCCGCTTCGAGCTGCCGCTCATGGCGGCGGCGATGGACGGGGTGGTGAGCCCGGCCACGGCAATAGAGATCGGCCGCCTCGGGGGTTTGGGCGTGCTCAACCTCGAAGGCCTCTGGACGCGCTACGAGGACCCTGAGCCCTACTTCGAGGAGATCGCCCACCTGGAGCCGGACAAGGCGACGGCCCGGATGCAGCAGATCTACTCCGAGCCCATCAAGCCGGAGCTCATCGCCCAGCGCATCCGGGAGGTAAAAGCCGCCGGGGTGGTGGCCTGCGCCTCGCTCACGCCGCAGCGGACGGCTCAGTACGCCAAGATCCTCCTAGAAGCGGAGCTCGACCTCTTCGTGGTCCAAGGGACGGTCGTCTCGGCCGAGCACGTCTCCAAGACGGCCGAGCCTTTGAACCTGAAGCGCTTCATCCGGGAGTACGAGATCCCGGTGATCGTGGGGGGGTGCGCCTCCTACCAGGCTGCCCTCCACCTCATGAGGACGGGTGCCGTCGGGGTGCTGGTGGGTGTCGGCCCCGGGCATGCCTGCACCACCCGGGGCGTGCTCGGCATCGGGGTCCCCCAGGCCACCGCCATCGCCGATGCCCGGGCGGCGCGCGCCCAGCACCTGGACGAGACCGGGGTGTACGTGCATGTCATCGCCGACGGCGGGATGGCCACCGGGGGGGACGTGGCCAAGGCCATAGTGTGCGGCGCCGATGCTGTGATGCTGGGCTCGCCCCTGGCGGCCGCGGCCGAAGCCCCCGGGCGCGGGTACCACTGGGGGATGGCGACCTTCCACCCGACGTTGCCTCGGGGCGCCCGGGTGAGGACCGACGTCCGGGGGACGCTGCGCGAGATCCTGGTGGGCCCGGCCCACGAGAACGACGGCCGCCTGAACCTCTTCGGCGCCCTGCGCACCTCGATGGCCACCTGCGGGTACGAGACGGTGAAGGAGTTCCAAAAGGCCGAGGTCATGGTGGCCCCCGCCCTGCAGACCGAAGGCAAGGCCTTGCAACGGTCCCAGGGTGTGGGGATGGGGGCGTAGCCCGAGTGGGGGCCAGGGTGCAGCGCGCCGGCGGGAGGCAGTAGATCAGCTCCGGCACCGCCGACTTGCTGGAGGGCCTCAACCCGGCCCAGGCCCAAGCCGTCACCCACCCGGGCGGGCCGCTGCTCGTGGTGGCGGGCGCGGGCTCGGGCAAGACGAGGGTGCTGACCCACCGGGTGGCCTGGCTCATCCGGGAAAAGGGCTTGTCCCCCTTCGAGGTCCTGGCCATCACGTTCACCAACAAGGCGGCCGACGAGATGCGCCAGCGGGTGGCTGGGCTCGTCGGCCCCGTGGCCGAGCGCATGTGGGTGTCCACCTTCCACTCGGCCTGCGTGCGCATATTGCGGCGCGAGGCGGCGCACATCGGCTACGGGCCTTCCTTTTCCATCTACGACCAGGCGGACGCCGTGCGGCTGACCGGCTATGTGGTACGGGACTTGGGACTGGACCCCAAGAAGTTCCCTCCCCGCTCGGTCCACGCGGTCATATCGGCGGCCAAGAACCAGCTCGTCGACGAGCTGGCTTACGCCGACCGGGCCCGGCGCAGCTCTTTGTTCGAGCGCAAGGTGGCGCAGGTGTACCAGGAGTACCAGCGGCGCCTGGCCGCAGCCAACGCCATGGACTTCGACGACCTGCTGGTCGCGACCGTCCGCCTGTTCCGCCGGCACCCCGACGTGCTGGGCGCCTACCGGGACCGTTTCCGCCACGTCCTGGTGGACGAGTACCAGGACACCAACCCCGCCCAGAACGAGCTGGTGACCCTGCTGGCCGGTGCCCACCGCCAGGTGAGCGTGGTGGGCGACTCCGACCAGTCGGTCTACGGGTGGAGGGGCGCGGACATACGCAACATCTTGGAGTTCGAACGAGCCTTCCCGGAAGTGACGGTGGTGGTCCTGGAGCAGAACTACCGCTCCACCCAGACGATCCTCGACGCCGCCAACGCCGTGATCGCCAACAACCAGATGAGGAAGCCAAAGCAGCTGTGGACCACCTTGTCTGGGGGGCCGAAGCTGGTGCGCTATGTCGGGGACGACGAGCACGACGAAGGCGAGTTCCTGGCCCGCGAAATCCGCCGCCTGAGGCAGGAGCACGCTTACCGCTGGGGCGATTTCGCCGTCTTTTACCGGACGAACGCCCAGAGCCGGGCCATCGAAGAAGAGCTGGTCCGCCTGGACGTCCCCTACCGGGTGATCGGTGGGGCCCGGTTCTACGAGCGGCGGGAGGTCAAGGACATGCTTGCCTACCTTCACGCCATCGCCAACCCCGAAGACGAAGTCTCCCTGAAGCGGGTGCTCAACGTGCCTCGCCGGGGGGTGGGGGAGGCGAGCGTGGCCCGCCTGGACGCCTGGGCTGCCGAAAAGGGGGCTACCTTTGGCGAGGCGCTGGCCAATGCGGCCCAAGCCGGTTTGGCGGGCAGGGCGCTGGCCGGGGTGGGCTCGTTCCTTTCCCTGATGGGCGACCTGCGGGCGCTGGTGTCGCCGCAGCGCGCAGAGGGGCCGCTGGGCCCGGGCCGGCTCCTCCAAGAGGTCCTCGACCGCACCGGGTACCTGGACGAGCTGCGCTCCGAGGGGGGGACGGCGCTGGAGGTCGAAAGCCGCGTGGAGAACATAGAAGAACTGCTCGGTGCCGCCGGCCAAGCGGAGACCCTCGAGGACTTCCTGGCCGAGGTGAGCCTGGTGGCGGACGCCGACGAGGTGGACGACGACGGCTCCAGCGTCACGCTCATGACGCTGCACACGGCCAAGGGCCTGGAGTACCCGGTGGTCTTCATGGCCGGGATGGAAGAGGGCGTGTTCCCCCATATGCGCTCACTGGGCGAGCCACGGGAGCTGGAAGAAGAGCGCCGCCTCTGTTACGTCGGGGTGACCAGGGCCAAGGAGAGGCTCTACTTATCTCACGCCTGGAGCCGGAGCCTGTGGGGCCAGGCCCAGTACAACCCGCCCAGCCGTTTTCTGGACGAGATCCCCGAGCACCTGGTCCAGGTGGCTGGCCCTCTCGGTCACCTGGCGGGCGGCTACCGCGCCGGCAGCGGTGGCCCGGGTGAGGGGGGCGGGGGCCTCTGGGGCCGCAGCGGGACGGGCGGGCCCGCCCGCAGGGCTGCCGCCCGCGAGCGCATGGTCGAGGCCGCGCTCCGCCGGGGCCAGCCGGGACGGCCCGTGCGGGGCACCGGGGCGGAGTCGCTCGGCCTGCACGCCGGGGACGCGGTGGTCCATGCCAAGTACGGCGACGGCATCGTGCTCGAGGTCAGTGGCGAAGGGCTGGACGCGGAAGCGACCATTCGCTTCCCCGACGTCGGGGAGAAGCGCTTCAGCCTCCACCTCACCCCCCTCAAGCGAGCCTGACGGCTCAGCGGCGGTCGTCTTGGAGCCGCATGCCAGCCTGACGGCTCAGCGGCGGTCGTCTTCGAGGGGCACCTCGCGGGCCTGGTCCAGCGCGTCGGCCTCCGGCACCTCGAGCCCGGTGGCGGGCCTGGGAGCAGCCAAGGGGCTGCCCTTGGGGACCCCGGCGGCACCGGCCACCCCGGCCGTGGCCGGGCCCAGGGCCTCCAGGTCGTCGGCACCCAGGTCGTCGGTGCCCGTGCCGGCTTCGTCGAGGGCCTGGGCCTGCTCCAAGGCGTCGGCTTCAGGTACCTCGGGGTCGATCGGTGCCACGCCCGCAACGCTACTGGCTGGCCGGGGCAAGCAGGTACTTGCGGAACCAGTTGGCCGCCAGCTCGGCTACCTGTGCGAGGGCCCCGGGCTCCTCGAACAGGTGCGTGGCCCCGGGGACCACGGCCAGCTCGTGCACCCCGGCCAGCTGGCGGGCGGCCTGGCGGTTGAGGTCCAGCACGGTGCGGTCGAGCTCGCCCACTATGAGCAGCGTCGGCGCGCTGACGGCGGGGAGCGCAGCTCCGGCCAGGTCGGGGCGGCCGCCCCGGGAGACGATGGCCCCCACCCGGTCACCGAGCTGCGAGGCGGCCAGGAGGGCTGCCGCCGCGCCGGTACTGGCCCCGAAGTAGCCGAGGGCAGGCCGGTAGGCCGCGGTGCGGTCGAGCCAGCCGGTGGCGCTGAGGAGCCGGCCGGCCAACAGCCCGATGTCGAAGCGCAGGTGGCCGGTGCGCCGGTCCGCCGCCTCTTCCTCGGCGGTCAGCAGGTCGAGCAGCAAGGTGGCGAACCCCTCGCGCTGGAGGCGCTCGGCCACCGCCCGGTTGCGCGGGCTGTGGCGGCTGCTCCCGCTCCCGTGGGCGAACACGACCACGGGGGCCGGGCCTTCGGTGGCGAAGAAGTCGCCCGCCAGGGCCACGGTCTCATGGGGCCCGACCTCATGGGGTACGACCACGGCCTGCAGGGGCACCGGCCCAGCTTGGCGCGCCCGTCCCCCGGGCGCCAATGACGGCCCGTGGCGGCCACATGGCCTGGTCGGCGAGCTGTGCCTCCCGCCCGGCGCTGGCAGCCCATAGGATCCAGGGGAATGGACGAGCGCCGGGTGGTCGTGACTGGCGTCGGGGCGATCACCCCTTTGGGCCTTGACGTCGAGCAAACGTGGCAGGCGATGCTGGCCGGCCGTAGCGGGGCCGGGGCCATCCAGGCTTTCGACGCGGGCGACCTGCCCGTCCGCATAGCGGCCGAAGTGAAGGGGTTCGACGCCGTGGCCACCTTCGGCCGCCGTCGGGCCCGGCACCTGGACCGGGTGGTCCAGCTAGCCCTGGTGGCCACCAAGGAGGCGATCGAGGCCTCCAAGCTCGACGTTGCCTCGGCCCCCGAGCGCACCGGCGTCGTCTACGCCTCCGGCATCGGGGGGATCCGCACCCTGGAGGACGGCGTCCGCACCCTGGTCACCCGGGGGGCCGAGTGGGTCAACCCCTATGTGGTCCCCATGATGATCCCCAACATGGTGGCCGGCGAGATCGCGATGGAGTGGGGGCTGCTCGGCTACAACTGCTGCACGGTCACGGCCTGCTCGGCTTCGGCCCACGCCATCGGCACCGCCTTCGACGCCATCCGCCTGGGGCGGGCTGATGTGATCGTTTGCGGCGGCAGTGAGGCGGCGGTCACCCCGGTCGGGGTGGCCGGCTTCGCGGCCATGAAGGCTCTTTCGACCCGCAACGACGAACCCGAGCGGGCCTCGCGGCCGTTCGATGTCGACCGGGACGGCTTCGTGCTGGGAGAGGGGGCCGCCACGCTGGTGCTGGAGGAGCGGGAGCTGGCCCTGCGCCGCGGCGCCCCTGTCCTGGCCGAGCTGTGCGGCTATGGCGCGACGGCCGATGGCTACCACATGACCCAGCCCCACCCGAGCGGTGACGGGGTGGTGCGAGCCATGCAGGCAGCCCTCGAGGACGCCGGGCTGTCGCCCTCGGACATCGGTTACGTCAACGCCCACGGCACCTCGACGCCCCCCAACGACCGGGTCGAGACCATAGCCCTGAAGCGGGTCTTTGGCGAGCCGGGGCCGCTCGTGTCGTCGACCAAGTCGATGACCGGCCACACCCTGGGCGCGGCCGGAGCGCTCGAGTCGGTGGTGTGCGTCCTGGCTCTCCAGGGCTCGGTTGTCCCGCCCACCATCAACCTCGACCGTCCTGACCCCGAGTGCGACCTGGAGCACGTGGCCAACCAGGCCCGGGCCGCCCGGCTGCGCTACGCGATGAACAACAGCTTGGGCTTCGGCGGCCACAACACCTCGCTCGTGTTCGGCCAGGCGGCCGGGCAGGGGCCCGAATGAGCGGGCCGCGGCCGCCAAGGCGCCAAAGCCCCAGAGGTATCAGCCCACCTCGTAGAAGAGCCGCTCGACGACCTTGCGGGCCCTGCGGGTGAGCCGGCGGTACTTGTCCCGCAGCTCGGGTGCGGTCGTCCCCAGGCTCCGAGCTAGCACGGTCAGTTGGTGCCCCGAAGTGGGCAGGGAGTTCCCCGCTCGGGCCCGGACCAGGTACAGCCGGTTACGGGTCGCCTCGCAGAAGCGGTAGGCGTCGGCCAGCGTCTTGGCGTCGGCTTTGGCCACCAGGCCGGCCGATGCCAAGGCACCCAGGCCGTCGAGCGTCCCCTGGGCAGGCACCTGGTGGCGCAGCTGGAGCAACTGGACGGTCCACTCGACGTCGGAGAGCGAACCAGGCCCCAGCTTCAGGTGGAAAGCGGGGTCCTCGCCGGCGGGGGGCCGCTCGCGCTCCATGCGCGCCTTGAGGCGGCGGATCTGCCGGGTGTCGTCGGCCGACAGCGTTGACCCCCACAAGAAGCCCTGGGCCAGCTGGCTGAAGCGCTCGCCCACCGCGGGGTCCCCGGCGACGAAGCGGGCCTTCAGCAACGCCTGGCGTTCCCAGGCCTCCGCCCACTGGCGGTAGTAGCCCTCGAACGCCCGGAGGCTGCGGGCCAGGGGGCCCTTCCTGCCCTCCGGGCGCAGCCGCAGGTCGAGCTCGTACAGCCGCTGCACCGGGGTGGCGCCGCCCACCAGCCGGAGCAGGTCCTCGGCGGCGGCCTCGGCCGCCTCCGGGGGGAGCTGGCTGTCGTCGAAGACGAACAGCAGGTCGAGGTCGCTGGCGTAGGAAAGCTCGGCCCCCCCCAAGCGGCCCATGCCGACCAGGGCAGCGCCCGGCACGGGCCCCTCCGCCCCTTGGAGGGCCATGACCACCTGCAGGGCCACGTCCAGCACGGCCTCAGCCAGGCGGGTGAGGCTGCGCCCGGTCTCGGCCAGGTCGGCCTGCCCCAGGACGTCGCGGGCCTGGGCCCGCAGCAGCTCGCCCTGCTGGTGGTGCAACAGCCCCCGCCACCGCTCAGCCGGGGGGCGCCAGGCCATGCTCTGGACGGCCTGGGCGCGCAGCTCCGGCGCCGGGGGCACCGGAGGCGGCCCCGCTTCGAGCAGGCTCAACTGGTCCGGGTGGTGCTCGTAGCCCGAGGTGAACAGGGGGCTGGTGCCTAGCAGCAGGCAGAGCCGCTGAGCCGCCTCAGGCGACTCCCGGAACAGCGCGCTCAGCCGGTCGCGCCGGTGCCGCCCGGTGGCCAAGCGCCGCAACCCGAGCAGCCCCAGGTCGGGGTCGGGGGCTTGCGACAGCCAGTCGAGCAGCAGGGGGACCATGGCCTGCATGAGCCGGGAGGTGCGGGAGAAGCCCTGGGTCAGCTCGACCACCGCGTCCTGGGCCCGCCGGGCGTCGGAAAAACCGAAGGCGCTCAGCCGTTCGGAGACCGCCCGAGGGGCCAGGGCGGTGAGCTCGCCCGCCCGGGCCGGCGCCGAGGTAGCGCTGAGCTCGCCCGCCCGGGCCGGCGCCGAGGTGAAGGCCTCGAGGAGGGGCCGGAAGAACAGGCGCTGGTGGATGCTGCGGGCCAGCGCCTGGTGGCGGGAAAGCTCGGCCTCGAAGCTGGCCAAGGCGGTGCCGTCGGGGCCGTCGCGGTAGCCGAGCGCCCGGGCCAGGCGGGTGCGGCCCTCTGGGGTCGGGGGCAGGGCGTGGACCTGACGGTCCTCGAACAGCTGCAGGCGGTGCTCGACCGTGCGCAAGAACCGGTAGGCGCCGGCCAGCCCCTCGGCGTCGGCGCGGGCCACGTAGCCGCCTTCGGCCAGGGCGTCGAGGGCGGCCAGGGTGGCCCGGGCCCGCAGCGAGGGGTCGGCGCGCCCGTGCACCAGCTGGAGGAGCTGGACGGCGAACTCGATGTCGCGGATGCCCCCTGGCCCCAGCTTGACCTCCCGCTCGGGCCGGCCCCGCTTGGCCAGCACCTCTTCGGCCCGCGCCTTCATGGCCCGCAGGGAACGCAGGTCGTCGGCGCCCAGCGGGCGCCCCCACACCCGTTCGGCCGCCGCGGCTTCGAAAGCCCGGCCCAGCTCAAGGTCCCCGGCCGCGGCCCGGGCCTTGAGCAGGGCCTGGAACTCCCAGGTCTGTGCCCAGCGGTCCCAGTACGCCTGGTAGGAAGCCAGCGTGCGGGCCAGGGGGCCGGAACGGCCCTCGGGGCGCAGGGCCACGTCGACCCGCCAGGCGGGCCGGGCCAGCTCGAGCAGGGGGCGGGCGTCGGCCGAGCCCACCAGCACGATGTCTATGTCGCTGCCGTAGTTGAGCTCCTGGGCACCCAGCTTGCCCATGGCCACCACTGCCAGCTCCCCGGCCAGGCCGCTGTCTTGGGCCGCGGCCTCCAAGATCCCGTCCGCCAGGTCGGCCAGGGCGGCGCCGACCGCCTCCAAGGGCATCTCCCCGGCCAGGTCGCAGGCGGCGATGCGCAGCAGCTCCAGCCGTTTCCAGCGGGCCAGGGGGCGCAGCGGCCCCACCGGTTGGCCGAGCCTGGACAGCACGTCCAAGGCCGCCGGGTCGGTGACGCAGGTCCGGGTGAGGAACGGGCTCACGGCCATGACGCTGACCACGGCGGAACGCAGCCGCTCGGACGCGCCCAGGCGCTCCGAGGCCCCTGGCAGCGCCTCTTCGAGGCGGGCCAGGCCCAGCTCGGCCCGCTCCGGGTCGGCGCAGTTGGCCAGCTCAGGCGCTATTTCCCTATGCCGTGGCGGCACCCGCGTACTCTCCTGGGTGATGACCTGGTTGCGTGTCGCCCTCTGCCAGATCAACCCGGTCGTGGGCGACCTCTCCGGCAACGTGGGGCGGGTGGTGGCCAAGGTGGCCGAGGCCGAGGCGGCCGGGGCAGACCTGGCGGTTTTCCCCGAGCTGGCCATTTGCGGGTACCCACCCGAGGACCTGCTGCTCAAGCCCGGCTTCGTGGCCGACAACCAAGCCGGGCTGGCCCAGGTGGCCCGGGCCACCGGCCGCTGCACGGTGGTGGTCGGCTTCGTGGACGAGGGCGCCGACCTCTACAACGCGGCGGCGGTGTGCCAGGGCGGGGAGGTGAAGGGCGTCTACCACAAGGCCCTGCTCCCCAACTACTCGGTGTTCGATGAGCAACGGTACTTCGCCCCCGGCACCGGCGCTGAGGCCTTGTACCTGGTGGGAGGCGTGAAGGTGGGCGTGTCGGTCTGCGAGGACGCCTGGGACCCCTCCGGGCCCATCAGTGCCCAGGCTGCCGGGGGGGCCGAGCTGGTGGTGAACATCAATGCCTCTCCTTACCACGCCGGGCGCTGGCATGAGCGCGCCCGGATGCTCGCTACTCGGGCGGCAGACGCTTCGTGCGCCCTGGTGTACGTGAACATGGTGGGGGGCCAGGACGAGCTGGTGTTCGACGGGGCGTCGATGGCCTTCGACGCCGAGGGCAACCTGCTGGCGGCCCTGCCCCAGTTCGAGGAACGCACGGCCGTGTTCGACATAGAGGTCCGGCCCCGCTACCGCAAGCGGCTCTTGGACCCCCGGGGCCGCCACCGCGCCCCGGAGCTGCCCGAGGTGGCGCTCAGCGCCCAGGCCCGCCGGCCCCCAGACGACGCCCGCTTGGCCCCGCCTCGGGCCGCGCCGCTCGGCCCCGAAGAAGAGATCTACCGCGCCCTGGTGCTGGGCACCCGCGACTACGTCTCCAAGAACGGCTTCCAGGAGGTGGTGGTGGGGCTGTCCGGAGGGGTCGACTCCTCGCTGGTGGCGGTGATCGCAGCCGATGCCCTGGGGCCCGGGGCAGTCCACGGCGTGTCCTTGCCCTCTCGCTACACCTCCGCTGCGTCCAACGCCGACGCGGCCGAACTGGCTCGCCGCCTGGGCATCGACTACCGCACCATAGCCATCGAGCCCGCTCACGCCGCCATGTTGGCCATGCTTGGTTTCGAGGGGGAAAAGGTGGACCTCGCGGCGGAGAACCTGCAGAGCCGCCTCCGCGGGGTCGTGCTCATGGCCCTGTCCAACCGCTTCGGCTGGCTGGTGCTGACGACCGGCAACAAAAGCGAGCTGGCGGTCGGGTACTCCACCTTGTACGGCGACACCGCCGGCGGCTTCGCGGTCATAAAGGACGTGCCCAAGACGCTGGTCTACCGGCTGTGCCGCTGGCGCAACCGCCAGGGCGAGGTGGTCCCCGAGGAGGTCTTGGCCAAAGCCCCCTCAGCCGAACTGCGCCCGGGCCAGAAGGACTCCGACAGCCTGCCCCCCTACGAGGTCCTCGACCCGGTGCTCGAGGCTTACGTGGAGCGCGACTTGACCGCGGCCGAACTGGTCGACGCCGGTTTCCCGCCGGACCTGGTCGAGCGGGTCGTGCGCCTGGTAGACCTGGCCGAGTACAAGCGCCGCCAGAGCCCCCTCGGCGTGAGGGTCACGGCCAAGGCCTTCGGCCGGGACCGCAGGATGCCGATCACCAACCACTACCGATGAGCCCGCTGTCCCTGGAGCAGTCGGCCGCCCGCTGCCGGCAGTGGGCCAGCGCCGAGCTGGTGCTCTACGAGTCGGTCGGCTCCTGGGTGGCGGCCACGGGCCACCCCGGGGCCAAGATCTACTTCGACGCCTGCAGCCAGCACCACGCCTGGCGGGCCGAGACCTGGCAGCGACGCCTGCCCGGCCTGGGCGCACCGGGCGCCTCTGGAGCACCGGGCGCCTCTGGAGCACCGGGCGCCTCTGGAGCACCGGGCGCCTCTGGAGCACCGGGCGCCTCTGGAGCACCGGGAGGGCCGGGGGCGCCCTCCTCGGCCCTGCGCAGGGTGCTGGGCCAGGCTGAGCAGGCGGGCACGGTCGGCCTCCTCGCCGTCTACACCCGGGTGGTGCTGGCCCGGGCGGTCGTGGCCTACGGGGCGTGGAGGCGGGAGTGCTCGTCCAGCAGCGACCGGACGGTGGCCTGGGCCTTGGACCTGGTGCGGGCGGACGCGGCCGCCGACTGGCACGAGGGGGAGGAGCTCTTGCAGGGCCTGGTACTGACCGAGCAAGACGCGCTGGACGCCGCCCGCGCCCTGGGGGAGGCTGAGCGCGTGCTGGCCGGGGGGAGCCTGCTCGGCGGTGGCTAGGGCCCGGGGGAGCCTTCGCCCCGAGGCGGCCAGCGGCGCCGGCGGTACCCAGCCGGACGTAGGGGGCCAGCCGGAGGCCACCGGCCGGTCGGAGGTGGCCGGGTGCTACCACCAGGTCTTCGAGGCGAGCCACCTGCCCATGTACGTGTGCGGCACGGACGGGGAGATCCTCGAGGTCAACCCGGCCCTGTGCCGCTTGCTCGGCTACCCGGCCGACCAGCTGGTGGGCCGGGCGCTGGGGTCACTGTCGGCCGACCCGCCCCTGGCCGCGTCCGAGCTGGACGGTTTCTTGGAAGGCAAGGCGAGCGAGCACTCTTGCACGCGCCGCTACCGGCGCGCCGACGGGCGTGTGGTGGCTGTGCGGGTCACCCTGGGGGCCGTTCGTGACGCCAGGGGCCGGGCGCGCACCATCTTCGGCCAGCTGGAGGACCTGACGTCCGACGAGCGCGCCGGCCAGCAGGCCGAGCGCGAGAGGGGACGGCAGCCGATGGCCACAGGCGCACGCTCCGCCCGCCTGCCAGCCGAGCGAGCGCTCTCCCGGGCCCTGGAGGCGTCGATGGACGCCGTCATAGGGGTGGACCAGGCCGGCCTGGTCACCGATTGGAACCCGGCTGCCGAGGCCATGTTCGGCTGGTTCCGCGACGAGGTGGCCGGCCGCGAGCTGGTCCCCCGCATATGCAGCCCGCAAGCCACGGGCGCCCTCCAGCGGTTGTTCAGCGACCTGGAGGCGGCTGGGGGCTCGGGCGCCGAGGTGCCCGGAGCCCGAGCGCAGCTGGAGGCCGTGAGCCGGGACGGGCGCCATTTCCCCGTCGAGGCCTCCTTGGCGCGCGTCGACGATGACGGAGTGGCCCTCTACCGCCTGTTCCTGCGTGACCTGTCGGAGCGCAAGGCCTACGAGGGCCAGCTGGTGCGCAACGCCCTCTTCGACCCCTTGACCGGCCTGCCCAACCGAGCCTTGTTACTGGACCGCCTGGCAGGTGCCATCGGCCGCCTGTCGCGGGTGGAGGGGTTGGTGGCCGTGCTGTTCGTGGACCTGGACCGCTTCAAGATCCTGAACGAAAGCTTGGGCCCGCGCGCCGGGGACGAGCTGTTGGTGCAGTTGGGGCACCGTCTGCGGTCCGTGCTGCGCCCGGCCGACACCGTCGCCCGCCTGAGGGGGGACGAGTTCGTGGTGCTGTGCGAGGCGCTGGGCAACGAGCGCGAGGTCATGGCCCTGGCCGACCGTGCCCAGGGGGTACTGGCCAAGCCGTTCGTGCTGGCCAGCCAGCGGGGCCAGGAGGTGTACGCCTCCGCGTCGGTGGGCATCAGCTTGGCCCGGGCGGCCACTGCCGACCCCGAGTCGCTGGTGGGCGAGGCCGAGATCGCCATGCGCCGGGCCAAGGAGCACGGCGGGGGACAGGCGGAGGTGTTCGACGCCGAGGCCCAGCGCCGCTCCATGGCCCACCTGGAGACCGAGACCCAGCTGCGCCGGGCCCTGGAACGCTCCGAGCTATGCGTCTACTACCAGCCCCTGGTCGACCTGACCGGCCAGCTCCAAGAGGTCGAGGCGCTGGTGCGCTGGGCACACCCCTCCGGGAGGGTGGCGTTGCCCGCCGAGTTCGTCCCTCTGGCCGAGCAGACGGGGCTGATCGTCGCCCTGGGCGAGGCCGTGCTGCAGATGGCCTGCGAGCAGGCGGCCCGGTGGCGTTCGGCTTACCCCCGCCTGGCCAACCTGGGCCTGGCGGTGAACGTCTCGGGTGCCCAGCTGCGCCGGGCCGACGCGGTGGAGCGCCTGCTTTCGATCGTGGGCCAAAGCGGGCTGCCCCCAAGCGCCCTCACCTTGGAGATCACCGAGAGCGTGCTCATGGACGAGAGCACCGGCGTGGGGCGCAAGTTGGCCTCCTTGCGCTCAGTGGGCGCCCGCCTGGCCATCGACGACTTCGGTACTGGCTACTCGTCGCTGCTGTTCCTGCGCCGTTACCCCCTGGACGTCTTGAAGATCGACCGCAGCTTCGTCGCCGGCCTGGTCGACAACCCCGAGGACGCCGCCATCGTCGAAGCTGTGGTCCGCCTCGGGCACTCCTTCGGGCTGAAGACCGTGGCCGAGGGGGTGGAGACCGCCCAGCAGCTCGAGCTGTTGCACAGGCTTGACTGCGACATGGGCCAGGGCTACTTGTGGGGGAGGCCGCTGCCCCCCGACAGCCTGATCAGCTACGTGCTGCCCAGTTGAGGCCCAGTGCCGTAGGGCCGGTGCCGCGGGGCCCGGCGAGCAGGGCCGGCCGAGCAGGGCCGGCCGAGCGCCGGTTCTTTGTGCGGGACGGCTGGGTTGCGGCTACGGTGGCGGCATGGTGAAAAAGCTCCTCTTGCTCGCTCTGCTTGTCGGCGTAGGTGTCTTCGCGGCCAAGAAGCTGAGGGCGGCTTAGCGTCCCGAGCACAGCTGTTGAGGCGGGGCGGTGAGCCGCCTGCGGTGGCTCGGCCCCGCCCGGCAGTCCCATGTCTGTCGCCGGGCCCCTGGCCTGTCACCGGGGGTTGCCACGAGGCCTTTCGCCAACGCGGCCGAGCAGGCCCAGCAGCTGCTGGCGGTTGCGCACCACCAGGACCGCGCTCAGCACCAGGGCGGCTCCCACCAGCGAGCCCCCGGCCACGGCCAGCCCCGCCCGCCAGGGGTGCCCCCCCTCGGGCGTGACCACCATGGGCTCGCTGAAGTGCAGCACCGGCCACCCCCGCATCCGTGCGACCCGTCTGAGCGCCCGGTCGGGGTTCACAGCCACGGGGTGGCCGACCGACTCCAGCATGGGCAGGTCGGTGGCGGAGTCGCTGTAGGCCCAGCACTGGCTGAGGTCAAGGCCGTCGCGGGCGGCGACCTGGCGGATGGTCTCGGCCTTTCGGGGGCCAAAGGTGTAGCTCTCCATCTGGCCGGTGTACCGGCCGGCGTCCACCGCCGGCCGGCTGGCGATGGCTTCCTCCACGCCCAGGTACCGGGCCAGCGGCTCGACCACCTCCTGGGGGGCGGCCGACACGATGTAGACCCGCCGTCCGGCCTCCCGGTGCTCTTGCATCAGGTTGACGGCCTCCTTGTAGGTGATGGGGCCGATCACCTGGCTCACGGCGTCGGTGACGATGCGCCGCACCCGCTCTTGCTCCCAGCCGGCGGTGACCCGCATCACCCGCCGGCGGATGCGTTCCAGCGTGGCCGCGTTGGCCCCGAAGCGCAGGAACAGCAACTGCGCCCACAGGCCGCTCGCCATGTTGCGCCGGTTCAGCAGCCCCTCCCGGTAGAACTGGCGCGAGAACGCCATCAGCGAGGCCTTGGCGATCACGGTCTTGTCCAGGTCGAAAAAGGCGGCGGCCTGCTTGGCCGGCGCGGGGTGGGGGCCAGGCATACGAGCAGTGTAAGGGGGACCGGTGCCCTGGGCGGCCGGCCGGGGCCCCTCAGGTGGCACCGCCGGGCGGTCCGCCCGCGTGGGGCGACGGCCTGGAGTAGCATCCCGGCGTGAGCGAGGACGCCGCCGGCCGCGGGGCTGCCGGCCACACCGGGAGCCCCGGCCCCACGGGGAGCCCCGGCCCCACCCGGAGCGCCGGCCGCACCGGGAGCGCCGACCTCGAGCAAGTTGACGGCCAGATGGTCCAGTTGCTGGCCTTGGTGGTGGAGGCGCTCGCGGCTGCCACCGACGCCCTGCTGTCGGGGGACAGCAACGTGGCAGCAGTGCTTTCGAGCCGTGACGAGCTGGTCCGCCACGTCTATGCCGACGTGGAGCGCACGGTCAACCGGGCGGTTGCCCTGGGTACCCCCAACCCCCAGGAGCTGCGGTACCTCTTGGCGGCGCTGCGGGTGGTCCCCGAGCTCGAGCGCAGCCACGAACTGGCGGAGCACGTGGCCCGGCGGGCGGCCTACGGGCTGGGCCGTGAGCTGACGCCCCGTGCCCGAGGGCTCATCGACCGTATGGGCAGGCTGGGCGTGGCCATGTGGCGCCAGGCAGCGGACTGCTGGTACGCGCGCGACGGGCACGCCTTGGAGGAGCTGGTGCAGAAAGACGACGAGATGGACGACTTGCACTCGGTCCTGGTGAGCGAGGTGGCCGGTGCCGGCCTGCCCGCGTCAGTGGCCATGGACATGGCCCTGGTGGCCCGCTTCTACGAACGGCTGGGGGACCATGCCGTGAACGTGGCCCGGCTGGTAGCCACCTTGCCCGACAGCACGGCAGGTTAGGCGGAGCGGGGCAGCCGCCAGGAGGGCCAGGGCCGAATGGGCCAAGACGGGCCAGCAGCCTGCTACGGTGGGCATTCGCCGCCTTGGCTCACACTCAACGCCTTAGCTCACCTGAGGGAGGATGACCCAATGGAGCTTGGTCTGGACGTGGACGACAGCCGCCCCCCCTACACGGTCCTTGCCGTCAAGGGCGAGGTCGACGTCTACACGGCGCCCCGCCTGCGAGAGAAGTTGGTGGAGCTGGTCAGCCAGGGGAAGCACCAGATCGTCGTCGACCTCGAGGGTGTCGACTTCTTGGACTCGACCGGCCTGGGAGTGCTGGTCGGGGGCCTCAAGCGCCTGCGCAGCCACGACGGCGAGCTTTCGTTGGTCTGTACCCACCAACGGGTCATGAAGGTCTTCGAGATCACCGGCCTGACCAAGGTGTTCTCCATATACGGCTCGGTTGACGACGCCGTAGCCGGTTAGGTGCCCGAGCGCCGGGTCGCCGTGGACCGGGAACTGGTGCTCCAGCTGGACGTGCCTTCGAGGCCCGAGTTCATCGCCGTGGTGCGCCTGGTGGTCGCCTCTTTGGCTTCGGACCGGCGTGCCCTGGCCGACGAACGCATAGACGACCTGAAGCTAGCCGTGTCCGAGGCCTGCACGAACGCCATCGAGGCCAACCGCTCGGCCAACCCGGCTGCGCCTGTGCACGTCGAGGTGTGGGAAGCCCCCGACCGCATGGAGGTCACCGTGAAGGACAACGGCCCTGGTTTCGACCCCGCGCGCCTGGAGCACCCGCCGGCGGTCACTGACCCTCAGCGCCTGCAGTTCGAACGAGGCCTTGGCATACCGCTGATACGGATGCTGGTCGACTCCGCGGAGTTCTCGGGCACCGACCAGGGCACCGTGGTGCGCATGACCCTGTTCGGCGGGCCCGCCAACGGCGACGACACCGGGACCATTTACATGGACGCCTCCAAGGTGCAAGGTGCCCGCCCCCTGGACTAGCCCGCCCACTGGGCCAGCTGCCAGGCCAGGAGGCCGGTAAGCGGTGACGGAGGGCTGCCCGGCAGCCTTCCCCACCTGGCCCGGCGAGCAATGGGACCTGCGCCCCCAGCGATGTGTGACTTGTGCCCCTGCTCCAGTTGTGACTGCGAGCCCCACTCAAAGTGTTGTTGCCTGAAAGCCGGCCGAGCTAAGGTGTCGACGTACCGGGAGACAGTGCAACTGGGCACCGGGAGGCAGTGCACCTGGTCAGTGCACTTGGCTGAGTGCGGTCGGCGAGCGCAGCGCTCCGGGGCGCCCTCAGGCCAGCCGGCTCTCCCGCCACCAGTTTGAAGGCTGAGGCGCGCCCGGCGTCGGGAAGGCGACGCCACCGGGCGCCACCACAAAGGAGATGACTTGATGGGCCGTTACCTGGCAGCCGCGTCCGGCGGTTTTCAGGCGTTCAGCCTGAGAGGGGTGGACTGGGCTTGGTTGGTGTTCGCCATCGGGTGCGCGCTGGTCGCCATCGCGGCCGGCTTTTGGCTCCGCCGCGAGGTCCTGGCGGCAGACACCGGTACCCCGGCCATGGTCGACATCGCCCGGGCCATCCAAGAAGGTGCTTCGGCCTACTTGAGGCGCCAGTTCAAGACCATCGCGGTCGTGGTCGTGCCGCTGGCCGTGCTGGTCTTCGTCACGGCTACCAAGGTGGTCAACCCCGCGACCGGCCACACCGTGTTGAGCTTCGGCCTGTCCGGCCTGTACCGGGTGCTGGCTTTCCTGGCCGGCGCCGTCCTTTCCGGCCTGGCCGGGCTCATCGGCATGACCACCGCGGTTCGGGCCAACGTCCGTACCGCCGCTGCCGCCCGCCAGTCTTCCCTCGCCCGGGCCCTGCGGGTGGCCATCCGGGCAGGGGGCACCACCGGGGCTTTCGTGGTGGGCTTCGGCCTGCTCGGTACCACCGCCATAGTGATGCTGGCTCAGCACAGCGCCACGGCCATCTTGGTCGGCTTCGGCTTCGGCTGCTCGTTGTTGTCCTTGTTCATGCGCGTTGGCGGCGGGGTGTACACCAAGGCTGCCGACGTGGGCGCCGACCTGGTGGGCAAGGTCGAGGCCGGGATACCTGAGGACGACCCCCGCAACGCGGCCACCATCGCCGACAACGTGGGCGACAACGTGGGCGACTGCGCCGGGATGGGGGCCGACCTGTTCGAGTCGTACGGCGTGATCCTGGTCGCGGCCCTGATCCTGGGCACAGGGGCGTTCACCTCCATACACCGCAACCCGGTCTTCGGGATCACGTTCCCGTTGGTGGTCATGGGGATCGGTGCCCTCTCCTCGATCGTCGGCATCTACTCGGTGCGGGCCACGCCCCGGGACCGCTCGGCCCTGGCCCCGATCAACCGGGGCTTCATCCTGGCTTCGGTGCTCACCCTCCTGGGGAGCTTCTTCGTGGCCCAGTTCTACGTGCACAACCTGAAGGTGTGGTGGGCCATCCTGGTGGGGGTGGTGCTGGGCCAGCTCGTCAGCCGGGTGGCCGAGTACTACACCTCCGAGCACGCGGCCCCGGTGCGCGAGATCGCCGAGTCTGCCCGCACCGGGCCGGCGACAACCATCCTGTCGGGGATCAGCGTCGGGTTGGAGTCCTCGGTCGCCGCCGTGTTGGCCATAGTGGTAGCCATAGGGGTCATCATCGGCCTGGGTGGCGGCAGCATCCAGTTCTCCTTGTACCTGGTGGCCCTCATGGGCATAGGGCTCTTGTCGACGACGGCGTCGGTGGTCACCGAGGACACTTATGGCCCCGTGTCCGACAACGCGGCTGGCATCGCCGAGATGAGCGGCGAGTTCGAGGGGGAGCCCGAGCGCATAATGGCCGGCCTGGACGCAGTGGGCAACACGACCAAGGCCGTCACCAAGGGCTTTGCCATCGGTTCGGCGGTCGTCGCCGCCCTGGCCCTGTTCGCCAGCTTCATCCAGACGATCGGCGAGCAGCTCAACCTGCACGCGGTGGGCAACGCCCTCTACCAGGGAGTTGCCACCGCCATCAACGTGGCCAACCCCAAGATCTTCGTGGGCGTCCTGGTGGGCGGGTCCATTGCGTTCCTGTTCTCCTCGGCCGCCATCCGGGCGGTGGGCCGTTCCGCCGGCACCATCGTCGAGGAGGTGCGCCGCCAGTTCCGGGAGCACCCCGGGATCATGGACCGCACCGAGCGCCCCGAGTACGGCCGGGTGATCGACATCTGCACCCGAGGGGCGCTGCGCGAGCTGGTGACCCCCGCCCTGCTGGCCGTCCTGGCCCCGGTGGTGATCGGCTTTGGGGTCAACGACCTGGCTTTGGGCGGGTTCCTGGCGGCGGCCATCCTCACCAGCCAGCTGATGGCGGCGTTCATGAACAATGCCGGAGGGGCGTGGGACAACGGCAAGAAGTTCATCGAAGAGGGCCACCTAGGGGGCAAGGGCTCGGACGCCCACAAGGCGGCAGTGGTGGGCGACACGGTAGGGGACCCCTTCAAGGACACCGCGGGGCCGGCGTTCAACCCCCTGATGAAGGTCATGAACCTGGTCAGCCTGCTCGTGCTGCCGTCGGTGATCAGCCTGCACGACAACCCGGCGGCCCGCTATGCCATCGCCGGGGTGGCACTGGCCATCATCCTGGGCGGGGTGGCCTTTTCCAAGCGCTCGGTGGCGAGCATGGTTGAAGGTGGCCAACCGCCCCTAGCCTCGGCACCCGCGGCCCCGTCGGCCACCGCCTCTTTGGTGGGCCAGCCGGCGGCCGCGTCTGGCGACGGCCCCCAGGCGCCGGCTGCCGGACCGGCGGGGCCGCCGGCGGCTGAGGGTGGGGCTGCCCGCAGCCCGGCTTGAGCCCGGCCAAGGGCCTCGTCGCTCACGGGAGGGGGCGCTGTCCCCCCGATGGCTTGCACTTGGCTACTGTGAGGGCCGCCTGCCCAAGTGACGTCCCCTGTCGCACCCCCAAGTGACCACCCCCGCCACAACCGGAGCAACATGCCCAAACCACTTGTGATCGTCGAGTCCCCGGCCAAGGCCAAGACCATCGCTGGCTTCCTTGGCAGCGGCTACATGGTCGAGCCGTCGGTCGGCCACGTCCGCGACCTGCCGAGCGACGCCGCCCAGATCCCGGCTGCCTACAAGTCAGAGCCGTGGGCACGTCTCGGGGTCGACGTGGACAACGGGTTCAAGCCCCTCTATGTCGTGGTGCCGGGCAAAAAAGAGCGCGTCGCCCGGCTCAAGTCCCTGCTCAAGGAAGCCAACGAGCTCTACTTGGCGACTGACGAGGACCGCGAGGGAGAGTCCATTGCCTGGCACCTGCTCGAGGTGCTGCACCCCCGGGTGCCGGTCAAGCGGATGGTGTTCCACGAGATCACCCGCCAGGCCATCCAGGACGCCGTGAACAACTGGCGCGACCTCGACCGCCGGCTGGTGGACGCCCAAGAGACGCGCCGGATCTTGGACCGCCTGTACGGCTACGAGATCAGCCCCGTCCTTTGGCGCAAGGTCCTGCCCCGGCTCTCGGCCGGCCGGGTGCAGTCGGTGGCGACCCGGCTGGTGGTCGAGCGGGAACGTGCCCGGATGCGGTTCAAGCCCGCCGGTTACTGGGACATCACCGGGCGGTTCAGGCCTGCCGGAGAGCTCGGCGCAGAGCCGCGCCTGGCCTTCGGGGCGTCCCTGGTGGCCCTGGACGGCCACCGGGTGGCTACGGGCCGGGACTTCGGGGAGGACGGCGAGGTCACCCGGGGCGACGTGGTGGTCTTGGACGAGGCCGCGGCCCGGTCCTTGGCCGAGCGGCTGGCGCAGGCCAGCTTCTCGGTCCGCAGCGTCGAAGAAAAGCCCTGGCGGCGTTCCCCCTACCCGCCCTTCATGACCTCCACGCTCCAGCAAGAAGCCGCGCGCCAACTGCGCTTTTCTGCCACTCGCACGATGAGGGTGGCCCAGGAGCTCTACGAAGGCGGGTACATAACCTACATGCGGACCGACAGCACCACGCTGTCGGACGAGGCGTTGGCGGCAGCCCGGGAGGCAGTACGGCGGCTTTTCGGCGAGCAGTACCTGCCCGCCCAGCCCCGCCGTTACGACAAGCGGGTGAAGAACGCCCAGGAGGCCCACGAGGCCATCCGCCCGGCTGGTGGGGAGCTGCGCCACCCGGAGCAGTCCGGGTTGCGGGGCGACCAGTTGCGGCTGTACGAGCTGATCTGGAAGCGCACGGTGGCGTCCCAGATGCCCGACGCCCAAGGGACCTCGGTCCAGGTGCGCCTGGGGGCGGCCACCGGTGCCGGCGAGGACGTCGAGTTCGCCGCCAGCGGGCGGGTGGTCAGCTTCCCTGGGTTCCTCATGGCCTATGTCGAGGGGTCGGACGACCCCGAGGCAGAACTGGAGGACAAAGAGGTCCGCCTCCCTCAACTGGCGGCCGGTGACGAGCTGTGGGCCGAGCAGCTGCGCCCCGAGGGCCACACCACCCAGCCTCCGGCCCGTTACACCGAGGCCTCGTTGGTAAAGGCGCTGGAGGAGATGGGGGTCGGGCGGCCCTCGACCTACGCCACCATCATCGACACCATCCAAGGGCGCGGTTATGTCTGGAAAAAGGGGACCGCCCTGGTGCCCACCTGGACCGCCTTTGCTGTCGTGGGCCTGCTGGAAAAGCATTTCGCCAAGCTGGTCGACTACGGGTTCACCGCCGAGATGGAAGAGGACCTGGACAGCATCGCCCGAGGTGACGAGGAACCCCTGCCTTGGCTGACCCGTTTCTATTTCGGCTCCCCTCGCTCCAAACAAGATGGCGCTGGGCTGAAGCAGATGGTCGCCGAGCGCTTGGCCTCCATCGACGCCCGAGAGGTCAACTCGGTGCCCATAGGTGGCGAAGGCTCGGGGGTCGTGGTCCGGGTCGGCCGCTACGGCCCCTACGTCCAAGAGGGGGACCGGCGGGCGTCGTTGCCTGCTGAGCTGGCCCCGGACGAGCTCACGCTGGAAAAGGCACGGGAGCTGCTGGACGCACCCCCCCCGGAGCGGGCCGACCGGGAACTGGGCACCGACCCGGCCAGTGGGCTGCCGGTCCTGGTGCGCTCCGGGCGCTTCGGGCCCTACGTGCAGCTCGGCCGCAGCGAGGACCTGGCCACCAAACCCAAGACCTCCTCGTTGCTGCCCGGGATGGTGCCCGAAGAGCTGACCCTGCAAGACGCGCTCCGGCTGCTGAGCCTGCCCAGGTCGCTCGGCCGGGCCCCGGGGGCGCGGGAGGAGGTCATCGCCGACAACGGCCGCTACGGTCCCTACGTGCGCCGAGGCAAGGAGTACCGCTCGCTCGAGAGCGCCGAGCAGCTCTTCACGGTGACGCTCGAGGAGGCGCTGGCGCTTTTCTCCCAGCCGCGCCAGCGGCGGTCCCAGGCGGCTCGGGCGCCCTTGGCGGAGCTGGGCACCGACCCGGTGAGCGGTGGTGCCGTGGTCGTGAAAGAGGGCCGCTTCGGCCCCTACGTCACCGACGGCACGGTCAACGCCTCACTTCGCCGGGGCGACAGCATCGAGTCGCTCACCTTGGAGAGGGCAGCCGAGCTTTTGGCTGATCGACGCAGCCGGGCCGAAGCCGACGCGGCCAGCGGCGCGGCCGCTCGCCGGGGCCGGCGTCCCTCCCGGGGCGCGGGCGCGCCTATAGCGGCCCAGCGCCGGGCAAGCCTGGCCCCAGCCAAGAAGGCCGCCCCAGCCAAGAAGGCTGCCCCGGCCAAGGTGGCGGCCAAGAAGGCTGCCCCGGCCAAGAAGGCACCAGCCAAGAAGGCACCAGCCACGAAGGGCCCCGCCAGGAAGGCTGCGGGGGCCAAGAAGGCTGCTGTCGCCCGCTAACCTGCCGGCCGCCGGTACCAGGTACCCGGTCGTGGCCTCCTCAGGCGCGCGACACGAAGATCTCCCCAATGCCGACGTGGGCCTGCAGGCTGAGGTGGGGGTCGTCGCGGTAGGGCCTGTAGCTGGGGGCCGGGTCCCAGGTCGTGCCGGGGACATTGGGGGCCCCGGCAGGCAGGTGGACGCTGCCGATCCCGCTCTGGGCGTCCAGCTTGACCACCGCGTCCCTGGGCACCACCACCGTCAGCTCGCCTATGCCGACATTGGCGCTGACGGTCTTCCAGCCCTGGCCGAAGTGCACCTTGGACAGGTCGACCTTGAGCACCCCTATCCCCTCGTTGTAGCGGCCCATCTGGCCCAGCTGGGCGGGGGCATAGCTCTGCGCCCCTATGCCGCCGGCAAAGGACACGCCGCTCCAGCGCGTGACGCCTACCGCGCCCACGATGAACAGCAGCAGGATGCCGGTCAGCACCGCCAGCAGGGCGGTCAGGACAACCCTGGGCCGGCGGGGAGGGCGGGGGCCGGTCCTGGGTGCGGGCGTGGGCGGGACCCCGGCGGCAGCCAACTGGTCTTGCGCCCACTGCCGGGCCGCTGACTCGGCTACTGCCCGGTCGAAGTCCTCCTGGCCAGCCGCCCCGGGCGGCACGGCCCCGCCCGGGGCGGGTGCCCATGCCCCCTGCCCACCGGGGGCGGCTGGCCCGGGGCCATGCGGTGCCACCCCGCTTTCGGGGGCGCTCGGCTGGCCAGCCGGCTGGGCTCCCCAGGTGCCCGGGCCCGGGGGTGGGTTGAACGGGCCTGCCGCCCAGGGACCGGGCTGGGCGGTGGCACCGCCTTGGCCGGCAGTGGCCGGTGGCTGGTGGCGGGCCAGTGCCCACACCAGTAGCCCAGCCAGCACCAACCAGGCAGGGACCGCACCCCAGTGCCACCACGGCCACAGCCCGAAGGTCCACACCGACAACAGCACCAACGCCCCCAGGACCACCACCCAGGACCGGGCGGTACGGTCCCATCTGTCCCAGGGCGTCCCGCCGAAGGCGTCTTGGGCCACTGAGCGGCCCGTGCCCTGTTCGGGCACGAAGGCCCAGGCCAGCGCGTACAGGAGGACACCGCCCCCAACCGCCAGCAACCAGACGGACAGCACGACGAAGCCAACCCGCACCACGCCTGGCTTGACCCCTAGGTACTCGGCCAGGCCGCCCAGGACCCCGGCTATGCGCCGGTTGGTGGTGCTGCGCCGCCACCGCCGGGGAGCGGGAGGGTAGGGCGGGGGAGGGGGGCCGGGTGGGTGGTTGGGGTACATGAGCTGATGATGGCTCCGGCCAGAGCCGTTTTCCATAGGGGATCGCCCTGAGCTGGCCCTGAGCGGGGGCCGGGTGGCCCCCGGGCCGGGCCCGGGCGGTGCCTGTCGTGGGGTGGTGGCCAAACGTGCGACGATGTAAGGCGTGGCCCACCCTTCCCCGTACGGTTGGCCGAAGGACCTGCACCGTCGTTGGGCGTCCCCTCCCGCCCCGGGGCCAGGAGCGGCTAGCCCCTACCCGGCCGCTGGTGAGCGGTCAGCCCCACGCCCCCGGCCTCGGTTGCACCGGCCTCGCCAGGGCCGGGTGGTGGCCGGGGTGGCGAGCGCGCTGGCCGAGGCCCTTGGGGTGGCAGCCCCCGCGGCCCGGGTTGCCTTCGTGGTGCTGAGCTTCGCCGGTGGCTCGGGGTTGGCCGCCTACGTGCTGCTGTGGCTGTTCCTCCCGGCCGAGGGAGAACCGGGAGCCATCGTCCAGCGGGCCGTGGCCGACCGGCGGACAGTGTCGGCCACCCTGGCGGCCGCCAGTGGCCTTGCCGTGGTCATGGTCGTCGCCGGCGTCGCCCATCTCGGGGCGCCGCTCGGCATGGTGGCCCCGGGGGCACTGGCGTTGGCCGGGCTGGTCATGGTCTGGCGCCACTGCGGGCCAGGTGACCGAGCGGCGCTGCAGCGCCTCGTCGCCCAGCTTTCGGGGGGCGACCAGGGCCCGGGGTTGGGCCGTGGCCGCTTGGTGGTCGCCGGCTTGCGCCTGGCCGGTGGCGTGGCGCTGGTGGCGGGCGGCAGCTCCGCCTTGTTGTCCCCCGAGCACTTGACCGGGGCGGACCTGAGGCTGCTCCTGGGCGGGCTGGCGGTGATGGGAGGTTCCGTGCTGGTGTTCGCTCCCTGGTGGTTACGCCTGGGCCGCCAGTTGGCTGCCGAACGGCGCGAACGTGCCCGGGCTGAGGAACGGGCAGAGGTAGCCTCCCACCTCCATGACTCGGTGCTCCAGACCTTGGCCCTGATCCAGCGCAGCTCCGAAGACCCTCAGCAGGTGAAGAGGTTGGCCCGGGCCCAGGAGCGCCAGCTACGGGCTTGGCTGTTCGGAGGGGCCCCGCCCGGGCCGCTCACCTCCGGGCAGGCCACCACGTTGTCCGAGGCCCTGGCCGTGCTGCAACGCGACGTCGAAGCCGACCACGGTGCCCGGGTGGAGGTGGTGACGGTGGGCGACTGCCCACTGGACAGCCGGCTCAACGCCCTGGTGGCAGCGGCGCGCGAAGCCACGGTCAACGCGGCCAAGTGGTCCGGTGCCGACACCGTCTCGGTGTTCGCCGAGGTCGAGCCGTCCTCGGTGTCTGTCTTCGTGCGCGACCGGGGCCGAGGCTTCGACCCTGGGGCGGTGCCTGGGGACCGCAAGGGCATCAGCGAGTCCATCTGTGCCCGGGTTGGCCGCCACGGGGGGAAGGCTTCGGTGCGCAGCGCTGCCGGGGAGGGCACCGAGGTGGCCCTGGTCATGCCCCGAGGGGAGGCCAAGTGAGCCGGCTGCGGGTTTTCATCGTTGATGACCACGAGCTTTTCCGTTCCGGGGTGCGCCATGAACTGGCTGGGCTGGGAGCCACCCAGGTGGTCGGCGAGGCGGGTGACGTGGCCGGGGCGGTGGAACAGATCCGGCGCCTGGCCCCCGATGTGGTCCTGGTGGACGTCCACATGCCTGATGGCGGGGGGCCGGAGATCATCCGACAGGTGCGCAGCACCAACCCCGAGGTCCTTTTCCTGGCCCTGTCGGTGTCGGACGCGCCCGAGGACGTCCTCGGCGTCATCCGGGCCGGGGCGCGCGGCTATGTGACCAAGACGATCACCAGTGCTGAGCTGGTCGAAGCCCTCCAGCAGGTGGCGGCCGGCGACGCCGTATTCTCGTCCCGCTTGGCGGGCTTCGTGCTGGACGCGTTCGCGGCCACCCCCGAGGCCCCGGTGCACTTCGACCCCGAGCTGGACCAGCTCACGGCCCGCGAGCGTGAGGTCCTCAGGTTGATCGCCCGCGGTTATGCCTACAAGGAGGTGGCTCGCGAGCTTTTCATCTCCGTGAAGACGGTCGAGACCCACGTGTCGGCCGTGCTGCGCAAGCTGCAGCTCTCCAACCGCTACCAGTTGACCCGTTGGGCTCAGGAACGCCGGCTGGCTTGAGCCCGTTTGAGCCCCGGCCCCGGCCGCCTGAACTGCAGGCTCGGGCCGGCGGCACTGTGCCGACGGGTGGGCGGCCACCGCTCACGGCCTCCAACTGGGCCGGCTAGCTTGTGGCCGTGGGCCGCTTCATAGTGCTGGAAGGTGGGGAAGCCGCGGGCAAGTCGACCCAGGCGCGCATCCTGGCCGAGGCGCTGGGGGCGGTGCTGACCCGCGAACCAGGGGGCACCGCGCTGGGTGAGGCCTTGAGGCGGCTGCTGCTCGGCACCGGCCTCCCCGGTGACCTGACCGCTGCCCCCCTTGGCAGCGTGCCTGTGCCTGTTCCCAAGGCCGAGGCGCTGATGCTGCTGGCTGCCCGGGCCCAGCACGTGGCCGAGGTGGTCGAGCCCGCCCTGGCTCAGGGCAAGGACGTGGTGTGCGACCGCTACTCGGGCAGCACCCTGGCCTACCAGGGCTACGGGCGGGGGCTGGACCTGGCCGAGCTGCGCGCCTTCGACGGCTGGGCCACCGGCCACCGGGCCCCTGACCTCGTGGTCCTGCTGGACGTCCCCGTCGAGCTCGGGCGTTCTCGCCGCCCGGGCCCACCGGACCGCATCGAGGCCGAGGGGGACGACTTCTTGGAGCGGGTCCGGGCCGGTTTCCAAAAGCTTGCCGCCGCTGACCCTCTGCGGTGGCGGGTGGTGGACGCTTGCGGGACGGTGGACGAGGTGGCTGCCCGGGTGCGGGCGGCGGTCGGCCTGTGACCGGGGGCCAACCTGTGGGGGTAGCTGGCCTGTGACAGGGGTGCCTGTGGGAGCAGAGGGGCTGGCGGGCCTGGTGGGCCAGGAGGGTGCCGTCCGGGCCCTCAGCGCGGCGGCGGCCCACCCTGTCCATGCCTACTTGCTGGTGGGCCCGCCGGGGACGGGCAAGCGGGCTGCGGCCTTGGCTTTCGGGGCGCGGTTGCTGTGCCCGAGCGGCGGCGAGGACGGGTGCGGTACCTGCCAGCGGGTGCTGCGGGGGGCCCACCCGGACTTCGTGGTGCTGGAGCGGGAGGGCCCGGCCATCACGATCGGCCAAGCTCGGGACGCGGCCCGTATGGCAGCCATGGGCCCCATGGAGGCAAGGCGCAAGGTGATCGTGGTGCCCGACCTCCACCTGGCCCGGGAGGCGGCACCGGCGTTGTTGAAGACCATAGAAGAACCGCCTCCCTCGACGGTCTTCATCGCGCTGGCCGAGTTCGTGCCCCCCGAGCTGGCCACCATCGCCAGCCGCTGCGTGCAGGTGGAGTTCCGGCCCCTGGGCGAGGAAGAACTGGCCGGTGCCCTCATGGCCGAGGGGGCCTCGCCCGAGCAGGCCCGGGCCCTGGCCCGGCTTTCCCAGGGGCGGCTGGACCGGGCGCGGCTGCTGGCGGGCGACCCCGAGGCCGTTGCCCGGCGGGAGGCGTGGGAGTCGGTGCCCTCTCGCCTGGACGGGACCGGCCGCACCATTGCCCAGCTGGCCAAGGAGCTGCTGGCGATGCTGGAGAGGAGCGCGGCACCGCTGTTGGCCCGCCAGGAAGCGGAGCTGGCCGAGGTCGCTGCCCGGGAGGCGGCGCTGGTCACCACCAACGGCAGGCCAGCGCGGGGGAGGCCGGCCAGCCGGGCGGCGGCCAAGGAGCTGGAGGACCAGCACCGTCGAGAACAACGCCGCCAGCGGACCGAGGAGCTGCGGGCCGGCCTGGCCGCCCTGGCCGGGGCGTACCGGGACCGGGCGGTGGCGGGCACCCTGGCGGTGGCCCGGGCGGCCGAGGCGGTGGCCCTGGTGGACAGGCTGTCCGCGGACCTGGCCTACAACCCGGGCGAACTGCTGGCCTTGGAGGCCCTCTTCGTCCGCCTGAGCCGCCTGGGCACCGGCCCGTTGGCCTGAGGCCCATCGCTGGCCCCGCCCCGACGGTCCTCGGATCCCCGTGGTGTACTACGGGGGTGACGATCAGAGGATCCGGGAAAGGAAGGCCTGGGTCCGCTCCTGGCGCGGGTTGGAGAGCACCTCCCTGGGCGGGCCCGACTCGACGATCACGCCCTGGTCCATGAAGACCAAACTGTCCCCTACTTCGCGGGCAAAACCCATCTCGTGGGTCACCACCAGCATGGTGAGGCCCTCTTCGGCCAACGACCGCATGACGTCGAGCACTTCGCCCACCAGTTCGGGGTCCAGGGCCGAGGTGGGCTCGTCGAAGAGCATGAGCTTGGGCTGCATGGCCAGTGCCCGGGCTATGGCGACTCGTTGCTGCTGGCCGCCCGAAAGTTGGCGTGGGTAGGCGCCCACCCGGTTGGCCAGGCCGACCCGGGCCAGCAACTGCCTGGCCCGGGCTTCGGCTTCGGCTTTGGGCTCACGCTTCACCCGGACCGGCCCGATGGTCACGTTCTCCAGGGCCGTCATGTGGGGGAAGAGGTTGAAGTGCTGGAAGACCATGCCTACCTCGGCCCGCCGCTGGCAGACTTCTCGGTCTCGCAGCTCGTACAGCTTGCCCCCCTGCTCGCGGTAGCCCACCAGGTGGCCGTCCACGCTGAGGCGGCCCCCGTCCACCTTCTCCAGGTGGTTGATGCACCGCAGGAAGGTCGACTTGCCCGAGCCCGAAGGGCCGATCATGCACATGACCTCCCCGGTGCGGACCTCGAGGTCGATGCCCCTCAGGACCTCGTGCCGGCCGAAGTGCTTGCGGACCCCTTCAGCCCTGACCATGACCTCCCCCATGGGCGTCAGTCGTTGCCGACGATGAACGGGGCACGCCCGAAGCCCGCCTGCCCCGGGCGGATGAGCAGGCCTCGCCGGAGCCGCTCGAGCGGGGTGGGGGGCAGTTGGCGGGCCGAGCCGCGGGCGTAGTGCCGTTCGATGTAGTACTGGCCCACCATGAGCAGGGACGTGACCCACAGGTACTGGAGGCTGGCCACGATGAGCAAGGGTATGATCTCGTAGTTGGCCGAGTAGATGAGCTGGGCCTGGAAAAGCAGTTCGCGCACGGTGACCACCGAGGCCAGCGAGGTCGTCTTCAACATGGATATGGTCTCGTTGCCGGTGGGCGGGATGATGACCCTCATGGCCTGGGGGAGCACGATCAGGCGGAGGGCCATGAGCCTCGGCATCCCGAGCGCCTGAGCTGCTTCGGTCTGGCCCTCGTCGACAGAGATGATGCCGGCCCGCACGATCTCGGACATGTAGGCACCCTCGTTCAGGGACAGCCCGACGCTGGCAGCTACGAACGGGGTCAGCCAAGTAGTGACGTCGAAGTGGGCCACAGCCGGCCCGAAGGGGACGCCGACCGTGAAGGTCGGGAATATGTAGTAGGCATTGAACCAAAAAAGCAGCTGCACGAACACCGGCGTGCCTCGGAAGAACCAGATGTAGAGCCAGGCGCTGCCAGAAACTATGGGGTTGGGCGAAAGGCGCATGACCGCCAGTGCCACCCCGATGACGATCCCGCCGGCCATGGCCACCGCCGTCAGGGCCAACGTCACGCCCAAGCCCACCAGGATCTGGGTGGAAAGGAAGTAGTGGTCTATGACGTGCCACTCGAAACGTTCCCGGGGCCTGCCGTTTATGACCACGTGGGAGAAGAACAGCGAGTGGGCCAACATGGCCGCCAGGACGAGCACCACCACCGCCGCCACCCAGCGGCCTGGGTGGCGGACGGGGACTACGGGCAGCTCAGGACGCGGCTGGGTACCCTGGCCAGCCGAGGACATAGGCCTGCAAGGCGGGGGCAGCCCGTGGTGTCAGGCGGGCTGGCTAGCTGGACGCGCCGTTGATGACCGGGTGGGCGATGGCACCCTGCTCCACCCCCCACTTGTCCAAGATCTTCTTGTACTGGCCGTTGGCCATGATGGCCTTCACGGCCTCCAGCAGCGGCTGGGCCAGCCCGCTGCCCTTGGCCACGATGAAGCCGTAGGGAGCGGTCTCGAAGGGCTTGCCGGTCAACTTGAACTGCCCATGGGACTGGTGCACGATCCACGCCGCCACCTGGGAGTCGGCAAAGCCGACGTCGGCCCGGTGACTGGTGACGGCCAGGTTGGCCTCGTTTTGGTTGTCGAAGCTCTCCACGTTGACGTGGCAGCGCTTGGCCTGGGCCATGGCGTCGCTCTGCTCGGTGGTGCCGGACTCGACCGAGACCGAGTGGCCGCACAGCGAGCGGAGGCCGTTGAAGGTGGCCTTGCTGTCGGCCAGCTCATAGAAACCTTCGCCGGCGCTGAAGTAGTCGACGAAGTCGACCTGTTGCTCCCTGGCCTTGGTATCGGTGAACGACGAGTTGCCGAGGTCGTACTTGCCCCCCTCAATGCCGGGGATGATGGTGTCGAAGGTGGCGTCGACCAACTTCATCTTGACGCCCATGGCCTTGCCGAGCGCCTGGGCAAGGTCCGCGTCGAACCCGACGATGTGGCCACCCTGGATGAACTCGTCCGGGGGGTAGGTCGCGTCCATGGCGACGCGCAGGGTGCCGTGGTACTTGGCCGGGACTTTGATGGCGCTGGCACCGGCTGGTGCTGCTGCCGTCACAATGAGCACCGACCCGAGCAGCGCGCCCAGTGCCTGCTTCCTCCGGGACGGCCTGGCGGACCTCAGGGGTGACCCAACAGTGCGCATTAGCATCTCCGTTCAGGTTGAACTGGCTCTTGGCTGACCGGGCGAGCTTAGCCAATGCCGTAGCCGGGACCGGGGCAGCCGGGAGCGCTGGCTGGCCGCCCTGCCCGGCGGAAGGCTCACTGCAAGGGGGGCAGGCCGAACCAGCGGTCTCGCTGGCGGAACAGGAACCTCTCGGCCAGGACGCTCAGGGCTTGGCGGGCGTCGTCGAAACGCTCGGGCATCTCGGCGACGACGGCGACGTCGGCCGGCAGGGGCCGAGGGACCAGGCGGGACGCTGCCCCGTACCAGCGCCGGCCCAGGCGGGCCAGGAGCTCTACCGCGTCGTCCCCGGCCAGCCTGCCCGCCGTGGCCGTGGCTGGCTGGCCGCCGGCCCCCGAGCTGGTGCCGACCAGGCGCAGGAGGCGGCTTTGCTCGACAGGGCCAAAGCCGTGGCGGGCCACGTAGTCAGGGAACACCCCGGTGAGGAACAGGGCCAGGTCCCCCAGGCGGCGCAGCACGCCCGGCCGCTCGGCCGGTTCGACCACCTCGAGCAACCCGGCCAGCTGGACCGGGTCGAGCTCGGAGAACCGGTGCCGGCGCAGGCCGCGCCGGGTAGCCACCAGCACCGAACCACTGGCCACTCGGGCGTAGGAGGCCAACAGTTCCACCAGGAAGAAGCGGCGGAGGGGCGCGCCCAGGAAGTCTCGCAACCGGGGCACGTCCAGCACCAGCACATGTCGGCTGGCCCCTAGCCAGTTGGGCGCCAACGAGCTCGAGCCAAGGTCCCGGGCCAGCCTGTGCACGGCGAGCGCGAAGACCAAGAAGGGCGACACGCGCACCAGCTCGCGGCTTGCCCCCGCGCCGAACACGGCCTCGAAGGCCTCGGGGCGGTCCAAGAAGCCGTCTATGCCGCCCCGGCGGTTGCGGACCAGGCTGCGGAGGTCTCCCCCCGAGCGGCCCTGCTCGTGGGGCCCGCACAAAAGGGCCAGGTCGTGGTCGGTGAGATGTCCCAGGTACAAGGCTGTAGCCAGGTCGTCTGGCACCATCTAGACCACCATACGGGACAGCCCGGCCGCCCCGGCCCAGCACCGCCCGGCCAAAGGCCGCCGTGGGCCATCGTCGTCTGCTGGACCGGCATTAGGGGGCTTCCCGTCGAGCACCCGCGGGAGCGCTGCCGGGAGAGGGCCACGGCCCGGTTGCCGCTCGGTCGTGTCGGGCGCGCGAAACGGTCAGACGGGGCTGCGATGATGGGGGGCATGTGGCCGGCCGCTTCTATGCCTGGAGCCAGGAGACCGCCATGAGCGCCAGGCTGGAGGACCTGGTAGCCGGTGCGGTCGTCGACGGCGTGGTGCCGGGCCGACCGGTGACGGCCGTGGCCGTTGTGTGGCACGGGAGCACCGCCGTCACCCTCACCTACCGGGACGCCGATGGCACGTTGGGCGAGCGCCTGCTTTACCGCTCGGACGAACCCGCGCTAAGCCTTGGTGGGGAGCGCGCCCGGTGGAGCTTTGACGCCGACGGGGAGACCTTCGTCCTGGCCAGCGAGGCGAAGAGGATCAGCCTTGCCTACCTGTTCGACCCGATGCTGGCGGTGCACCTCTCCCGGATCCGGCCGCTCCCGCACCAGATCAGGGCCGTCTACGGCGAGATGCTGCCCCAGCAGCCTCTGCGCTTCGTGCTGGCGGACGACCCCGGTGCCGGCAAGACCATCATGGCCGGCCTGTACATCAAAGAGCTGCTGCTGCGCTCCGACGTGGCCCGCTGCTTGGTGGTCGCCCCCGGGAGCCTGGTGGCCCAGTGGCAGGACGAGCTGGGCGAGAAGTTCTCCTTGGAGTTCAGGATCTTGGGCCGGGAGGACATCGAGGCCAGCCGCAGCGGCAACCCCTTCGCCGAGCGGGACCTCGTCATCGCCCGCATGGACCACCTGTCCCGCAACGACGATGAGGAATCGTCAAAACTTGTGGATCGGCCTCACCCGCTGATCACGCGGCGACCTCTCCTTCTTGCTCTACCTTGACCTCGCTCTCGACCAACACCCCCTTTCGGAAC
>JAJPKN010000001.1 GCA_021323695.1 Actinomycetota bacterium
CGGTCAACGACGCCGATTGTCTACTGGCCAACTTCTGGCGGGCGGTTCGCGCCGATCCCGATGCCGTGGCCGAGGCCGCGGACTGGCCAGTGAACGAGGCCGACCTGCATGCTAGGCACCTCTGGCTAGCCAATCGGGGCCGCGAGATAGCTGAGCGTGTCACCTGGGACCCAGAGTTCTACGACACCAGGGTCGCTGGCTGGTGGGTCTGGGGCATCTCGGCCTGGGTAGGCGGAGGCTGGTGCTCAGGTGCTGGCAGGTGGACGCCCGAGACGCTCGAGCTGAGCTACCAAGGCAATGCCGGCGTACGCCGGCGGATGCCGGCGGTGGGCGACAATGTCGGCAAGGGCGTGCACTCGCTGACCCGGCGTGGCCGGCTACGGGAGGTCATGGCCGAGCTTTCGTGGCGGTTGCGCTACGTGCGAGTACTGTCTGGCGACTGGTCGCGGGCTGTCTCGGACGGCGTGGTCCGTTCCAGGTCCTTTGCCACGACTGCGGTGTTCCTGGATCCCCCGTACGACGAGGGAGACCGAGACATCTACGCAACCGAGCGGCCCGGTGTGGCCGACGAAGCCGCCGACTGGGCCATTGATGCAGGTTGCTCGTCGGGCTTGCGTATAGCGTTCTGTTGCTACGCGGGCACGACCGTGTGGCAGCGCTTCGCACAGGCTAGCTGGACCGAGTACCGCTGGCGTTCGCGGGGCAACCGCGGTAAGGCCAACAGTGCCAACGCTCGGCGAGAGACGGTGTGGTTCTCGCCTGGGTGCCTGAGCGTAAGGACACCACAACTATTTGGGAACCAGCTGTTGCCACGAAATAGCACCTACGATACCGAGGAGGACTGTCATGGGTGAATGGGCACGCAACGACCAGCAAGGCATTGAGCACCTCAAACGCAACTGGAGGCTCGTCGTCAGCTTTGTTTTCGGCAACGACGCCGTAGGGGGTGAGGACTGGACCGACATCTGCAACGAGGTGATCCCTGGGTATGCCGCGCTGACCACTGAACAGTACGTGGAGCGCTTGGTGGCCCGGGTGAAGTACCTGACAAAGGTCCAGGTCGCGTACCAGGCGCTCCTGAACGCCAACGTCGACATGTCGGGCGAGACCCCTGAGGCCAAAGCCATCCTGACCGGGGACCGCCTCCGCCAGCCCGACGTAGGCCACTGGACCTCCCGCTTCCCCCTGATCTTGGTCGACTTCGGCTACCAGGGGACGCGCTACCTGAAGGACAGCTCTGACGGCTTGCCTCGGCCCTACGGCGACGCCATCGTGTGGCTCGACCCGGGCGACGAGACCTCGGTATTCACCTCGATGGCCCACGCCCAAATTGTCGACATCTGGGACAACCTCACTGCCCCAAGCGGCAGCAGCCGGGTGAACTGAGATGGTCTGCCGGGAGAGGCCCGGGGGGTCCGCTTCCACCTCCCTTGCCCAACAGCTCACCCGTCTGCCAGCCAACGCGGTGTTGTCCTTGTCGCACCAGTTGCGCCACGAGGGGCGGGAGGCACCCGCTCCCGATCCCGACGAGGTGAGGGAATGGGCCCGCCGTACTGCCGAGCGCGTGCAGTCCGCTGAGACGTTGTCCGCGACCCGGCGCCGGTCCATAGTCGAACGCCTCGAGGTTGCTGCCAGTGACAGCGAGGTGAGCGGTGCCGACTTTCATGCCTGGCGCAACATCGTTCAGCGCTCAATCGATGCTGCCCGGAGCATTGAGGCTCACATCCGGCGCGTGGCAGAGCGTCTTGCGGTGCCAGCACCTGAGATCGCCGCTGCCTACGACGAGCTGTACCGTCGGGCCGACGGTCGTTCGAGTGGCATCGAAGTGCCGAGGGAATGGGCCGAGCGTTTCCGTGCCGATCCCGACAACGGCGTTATCCCAGGCGACCGGGGCACGCTCTACGCGCTTCACGAGCTGTATGCCCGAGCCGGTTTGGCTCGCCCAGGTGACGTGCGGCCGTTGCGCCAACCGATAGCCAGCACCGGGCGGCCCGGCTCAACGCGAACGGTACGCACCGTTGGCTACGACAGGGCTTCGGGTCGGCTCGACGTGGAGCTGGTCGGAGGCAACGTCGAAACCTACCTCAACGTGCCGGCATCCGTTTACGAGGAGATGACCCTGCCGGAGGCCGATGCGGACCACATCTTCTACACTCGCGTGCGAGCACGCTCTGGGGGCCCGGCATCGGTGGTGCAAGCCGGTTCGCCTCACGACCGCCAGCGCTGCCCCGACTGTGGGCAGTTTGCCGATGCCAGTCACGTTTGCCCCAGCCCTGGGGCAGTGAACGGCCGGTCCGGAGCCCCAGCTCTGCGCATACGCCAGGCCGATGGTATTGACCAGATCGGCAGCGCGTCCCGCGAGAACGGCGCCACTGCACAGGCTTCGCCTCCCGCTCGGGCACCTCGGCTGGTGATGGTCCCGACAAGGCGGGTCGCAGGTGCCGACTTCGCCATGGTGGTACCCAGTCGGCGCGACATCGGAGCCTTCGCAGCCGAGCACAGCGAGTTCGACCTACCTCTGGCAGCAGAGCCAGACGACGGCTCGGGCCTGGTAACGGGAACGGTACGTCTCGCCCGCGACCCGACCAGCGGCCAGATATCGGTGAGCCGGGCCGAGGTTGAGTGCTCGTGCCCGCAGTTCGCGACTGCTGGCACCTGTGCTCATGTGCTGGGAGCGGTTGCCGGTGTCGCGGCCTACATCGCGGGGAGGCGAGGCGAGGGTGCACTGCAGGCAGTGGCTATGGCCACGGTTGGGGAGCAGACCGTCGAGGGCCTCCAACCTGAAGCGTTCCCCCAAGCCCCAAGGGAGGTGCTCTACGGAGCAGACATGGCGGCCTTTCAGGCTGCCTACGATGCTGCCAAGCAGCGTATACGTGCCGGCCAGCCAGCCGTCGAGTTCCATCCCGAAGGCGGTGTGACTGGGGGGGCGGCGGCACCGGGTGGGCGCGGTTTTGGCGTAGAGATCGAGTTCGATTGCGACAACTGGGTCCAGCGCGAGGCTATCGCGAGGGAGCTCTATGAGGCCGGGCTTATCCGCGAGCCGGTCCAAATGAGCTATCACGGGACCCAGCGGGAGGCACGGGCGGGGCTGTGGCAACGCTGGGGATTCGAGCGCGACTCTTCGGTGACTGGAGGCGAGGTCGTCTCGCCAGTGCTGTTCGACCGGCCAGAAGATTGGGCCGAGCTGGCCACAGTGTGCCGCATCGTCACAGCCCACGGCGGCCGGGTAAGCACGGCCACTGGCTGCCATGTACATGTGAGCACAGGCGATTTCGGTACCACAACAGAAGCCCATAACGTGCTACTGACCGAGATGCGCAACAACGAGGACCTGCTGTTCCGGGTCGCCCAGCGCCCAGGAGCCGGTCGGCACCGCATGAACGCCTACTGCTCGCCAGTCCACATCCCCCCTGAGGGCTACTCATCACTGGTCTCTCTCCGCACGGCCCAGTCCGGTCACGACCGTCCACTGAACTTCGCTGCCGTCTCGGGCCAGGCCCAGGATCATGTCGAGTTCCGGATCTGGGACGGGACGCTGGACCCAGGTGCGATCCAGGCCCAAGTAGTCATCTCGGTTGGCATGGTGGAAGCTGCCCGGGCTGGCCGGGCCTGTCCTCAGGCACAGGCCTCAGGCCAAGTGGGTGCTCACCGGGCTGCCAATGCCGGTCGCCGCACCCTGCGAGGCGCGGAGTGGGAGGCCGACACAGCTCCCTTCCGGCATTTCGTGGACCGGGCCCTGGCTACCCCAGTGGCAAAAGCGCAGGCAGCAGCTCTGTACGCAGCCTCTCGCTGGACAACGGCACACCGCGGTCGTCGCTACTGAACCAGCCCGTCCCCACATCCTGCTATAATCGCACTAGGTATTGCGATTAGGAAGGAGCCACTATGGGGACGGGAGCGGTGAGCACACCGTCAGCGAAGCCGTTCTTCGTCTACGGGACGCTCAGGCCAGGCCGAGGCAACCACCGTCGTTGCCTAGGCGACATTCGGCATGTGACGCGTCCGGCATGCCTGAGTGGGGCGCGGCTTTTCGACCTGGGCCGACCCTACCCGTACGCCAGCACCACGGGTGCGGGCACGGCCGATGTGGTGAAAGGCGACCTCATTGAGGTTGCCCAAGAGGACTACGAGCTTGCCCTGGCGCGCCTGGATGGCCTCGAAGGCCACCCAGTCCACTACACCCGGCAAGAGGTGGAAGTGGAAAGCAACAAGGGCAAGGAGCGGGCTTGGGCCTACCTGGCCGGGCCGGCCATCGAAGCCCTCCTGCCGAAGGCGGCCATTGTGCCCGGTGGCGAGTGGCGGGCGGTGGCCTGAGCTATGTGCGGCATCTTCGGCTTCGTGCGGCCACGCGGGGCCACTGCCGGCTCTGCCGGTACAGCCTTCGCCGAGATCGGGCACCTTGCCATGGCCAGGGGTACCGATGCTGCAGGATGGGCGACCCTGGCCCATCCTCGCCGGGTGGATTGGCGAGTAGTCAAAGCTCCTGTGGCCTTCGACCGCCTGTGGGCCACTCGGACGACCCGTGACGTGGAGGCCCTGGCCAGCGCTAGAGTTGCCATGGGGCATACTCGGGCTGCCTCGCAAGGAGCGGTGGGCCGGATGGCCAACTGTTCCCCGATGGCAGTCGGGCCCGTACTTGGGACCCATAACGGCGACATCGACGCCGACCATTTGGCAAAGTGCTTCGGTATCAGCCGGTCCCACTTGGCCGGCGAGACCGACACCGAGGTACTGCTGGCCGCCCTGGGACGAGCCCGAGCCATCAAGGTGCTGGAGGCGGCTACTGGCCGGGTAGCCCTGGTCTGGGCAGACCGGCGCCAGCCGGGGCGGCTCTGGCTGGCCCGCGGCGCTTGGTCGCCCCTCTACATTGGCCGTGACGACATGGGTACCTTGTGGTGGGGCAGTGCCCCGTCCTGGTTGGCCCGGGCTGGCGTTAGCCAGGTGCTCAGGGTGCCAGAAGGCACCCTGGTGGCAGTCGACCTAGCTCGGGCCACCTTCAGTACCCAGCGCTTCCGGCCAACGGCCCGGCTGCGGGACGAGTGGGCCGGCAGGTTCGTCTACGCAGGCATCGGCGTGGCCGAGGCCGAGCAGGACGCTCGAGGCCACGTGCATAGGGTGCGCACGGCCATGCCGGGCCAGAACCGGACTTGGTACATAAGCCGGCCTACAGGCATGCCGGGCCGGCAGGCAACGGCAGTGGCATGATGGAAAACGTCGATCACACCGCGACGCTGGTCGGCCGGTTGCGCCAGGCCGATGCCGAGATCGCCCATTTGGCCGAGCTGGCCTGTCGTGCCTCGGCTGAACGGGACGCAGCTGCCTTGGGATTGTGGGACGCGGGCTGGCCTGTGAGGGAGATAGCCCGGCTGCTTGGCGCCTCGGCTGCCAAAGGCCGGGCAGTCGGCACGCCTGTCACCGAAGCCAGAGTACGGGCTATGTTGGCCAGGGCCCGTCGGGCAAGCGGTCGCCCTCCGGCCAAGGCCGGTCGGCCCGCGAAGAAGAAGGCCAAAGCGATAGCGAGCCGTGCCTACTAGGACGTTGCCACCTAGGAGCCGGCTACGCCGAGCCGGCCGACGGTTGCAGGCGAGCTAGGATGCCGACGGCCGCCCTGCGGTCCATGGGCTGGTTGTCGCTCCCGCAACGGCGGTCGTAGACGCACGCCGGGCAACCGGTGTCGCAGTGGCACCCGCTTAGCATCGCCAAGGTGAGTTGGACGAGACGATCGAACTGCTCATAAGCCTTGTCTGCTATGCCCTGCCCGCCTGAGCAGTCGTCGTAGAGGAACACGGTCGCCTGCCCGGTGCCAGGGTGCCAGGTCGTAGACACACCGGCTATGTCGTTGCGGTCGCACATGGCGAGCAGGGGCATCATGTGGCACAACCCGTGCTCGATCGCGTGCAGGCCTCCTGAGTAGTTCCCGCCCGCCTTCTGGACCTCTCCGGCCAGCTCATCGGGGAGGGTCAACCACAAAGCTGTGGTGGACATAGTATGCGACGGCAGATGGAGCGCTCCCTTCGACACCACCTCGTCGTAGCGGATCACCCTGTAACCAGGGAAGTGCTGAACCACGCGGACCGTGCCAAAGTGCAGCACGGCAATGCCAAGCGACCGGGACGCCAGCTCATGCTCGACCCAGACCTCCTCGAGCCGCACCACCTCGGTATGGGCATCGGTCCATTCACGCACGGCGTAAGCCGTGCCGGCACTCAAGTCCAGCGCTTGCACCCGGTACGTGCTCCCCTGGTGCAAGAACAGGGCACCTGGGTAGGCCATGGACAAGGCCCGGCGCTTGTCGAGCATCTCAAGAGTGCGGCCTTCGCATTGGACCGCGACTTCGGCGCCGTCGATCGCGTTAAGCGAGACAGCAGCAACGGGCCGGAAGTTCGCGCAGAACTTACAGCTGATACCGCCCACTGCCTCTATTGCCAGCACGCCTGCGTTGAGCAGGATGTCCACCGCGTCCCACATCAGCTCGGGGTCGAAGTACTCGGCATCCTTGGCCGTGATGGGCACCTCGGCACTAGCGCACATAACGTGGTCGCACACGATCTTCGGATTGGCCAAGTCCACCACTGCCTGCTCATGGGTTGCGCCGAACAGCTCTTCGGGATGAGCCACGATGTACTGGTCCAACGTGCCATCGAAGGCAACCAGCACTACGAGCGAGGGGGCCTGGTTGCGACCGGCCCGGCCAGCTTGTTGCCAGGTTGAGCAGATTGTCCCTGGGTAGCCAGCTATGACAACGGCACCGAGGTCCCCGATGTCGACTCCGAGCTCTAGGGCATCGGTCGACGCGACAGCGTGGATCGTCCCGTCGCGTAGGCCCTGCTCTACTTCTCGGCGGTCGGTCGCGAAGTAGCCGGCCCGGTAGGGGACCACCCGACGCCCCGGAGCGGCCTCCCCAGCCCAGCGCGCAACCAGCTCAGCCGTTTGGCGCGAACCCGTAAAGCACAACGACTTGTGGCCAGCGTTAGCCAGCAGGGCCAGCAGGTCGGCGGCTTGGCGGTGAGGCGAACGGTCCGGCTTGGCCGTAACCGAATCCCACAGGATGAAGTGCTTGGGACCATGAGGAGCGCCGTCGTCGTCGACCACACGATGGGGGAGCCCGACCAGCTTTTCGGCATGCTCGGCCGGGTTGCCGATCGTCGCCGAGCTCAGCACGAACTGAGGATAGGCCCCGTAGTGAGCAGCGATACGCCGGAGCCGGCGCAGCAACATCGCGACATTAGAACCCAGCACCCCGCGGTACCAGTGGGCTTCGTCTACCACGACGACCGACAAGTGAGAGAACAGGCGCTCCCAAAGGTGGTGGTGCGGCAGGTACTGGTGGAGGCCGTACGGGTTGGTGATGACGAGGCGTGACGTGGCACGGATCTGGGCACGCTGGCTCTGGGGTGTATCTCCGTCGTAGACGGCTGGGGCCAGCCTGGCCCCAGTGGCAGCGTCGAGGTCGGCTATCGCTACCAACTGGTCGTTGGCTAGGGCCTTCATTGGGTACAGGTACAGAGCCGTCGCTTCCGGGTCACGGCTCAAGCGCTCAAAGGTCGCTAGGTTGAAGGCCAGTGTCTTCCCCGACGCCGTGGAGGTAGCCACGACGACATTGGCGCCGTCTCTCACCGCATTGATCACCTGTGCCTGGTGCTTCCAGAGCCGCATGCCGCGTTCAGTCAGGTACTGTGCGAGGTGCTCTGGCAGTGGAGCACCGAGCTCTTGGAACCGAGCAGGACGGGCCGGGACTACTTCGATATGGCGCGGCGGGCCATAGCCATGAGCGGCAGTTGCTTCCAGGAAACCGGCAACCAGGTCTACCTGTGCTGCTGGTGTGCCCAACATCAGTTGCTCAGTGTCCTCTTGGCACAACGTTGCAGCAGTGCCGGCGCGGCTAGCGGGCGTCCCATTCTTGCGCCGCGCCTTGTCCATGGACCAATGGTACCTGCTGTTCGCTACGGTAGGTAACGCACGTGACGCGGTCGGCCCCACCCCACAATTGGGGCATGAGCGAGCTTGCGAGCCTGGCTGTCTCCCCGTCTGCCCCGACCACCACGGCAGCAGCGCTGGCTGGCTTCGTCACTGCCGCCATGGCTGGCAACACCATTGCGGCCTACCGCTCCGATTGGGACCGCTTTGAGCGCTGGTGCCAAGCCAGAGGCACACCAGCCATTCCGGCAACACCGGCAGTCCTGGCGACTTACCTGGCCGAGGCGGCCAGTCAACCCGGGACGAGCCCCTCTCGGCGCTGGCGCTACAGCCCGTCCACACTGGCCCGCTGGGTGGCGGGCATCGACAAGGCCCATGAACTAGCCGGTCTACCGGGCCCTGGCAGCCACCCAGAAGTGCGAGCAGTCCTTTCTGGCATTCGCCGCACCCGGGCTACGCCACCTGTGCGCCGAGTGCCGCTGTTGCTCGACGACATAGAGCGTGTCGTGGCAGCGCTGGCTACCTCGGGCTGGCCAGCAGCTCTGGCCGGTTGGCGGGACCGTGCCATCTTGGTAATGGGCTGGGTGGGTGCCTTCCGGCGCTCGGAGCTGGTTGGCCTCATGGCAGCCGATGTCAGTCTACATCCCGAGGACGGCCTGTATGTGGTCCTGCGCCGCTCCAAGACCGACCAAGAGGCTGAAGGTACTTTGCGGGCCCTCCCCTATGCCCGACGGCGACCGCTCCTGTGCGCACCGTGTGCCTGGGTGGCCTGGACGGGGCTGCTCTCTGCCTGGGAGGGCTACGACGACGGGCCGGGTGGTCGGCCCGGCCTGATGCGGGCTGTGCGAGCCATAGCGTCCTGCACAAGCCACCTGTGTGGTGATACCCACCTTGTGGCACGGGCCGAGGCAATGGCCCGGGTGGCCCCAGATGCTCCACTGCTACGGCACCTAAGCCCCAATGGTGCCATCGGGGCAAGTGCGCTTAGTGGCCATGCGATGAACCTGGTGGTCAAGCGCCGGGCAGCCGCGGTCGGCCTTCCTGCGGCTCGCCTTGGCGGCCACAGCCTGCGGGCCGGCTTCGTCACCCAAGCGTTCCGCTCTGGTGCCTCCGCGCACGCCATCATGCGCCAGACCGGCCATCGCGACCCGGCCGTGCTGGAAACCTATTCCAGGGAAGGCGCCCCGTTGGTCGGCAACGCCGTAACCGAGCTTGGCCTCTGATCTGGCAAGGAGGAGGATATGATCAAGAACCTGACCCCCCATCCCATCGTCGTCTTCCACGACGATGGGATGACGACCACTTTCCCGCCCGAAGGCCCGGTGCCGCGGGCGGCCCAACGCGATGTGCCAGTGGGACCACTGGGCGCGCCCCCGACGAGGCGGCTGCCAAAGCTGCCGCCGCCCAAGTGCTGGCGCACTTGAGGCCACAGGACGGCACATGAGCCCCTACGCCACCGGCACGCAGGTCACGGCTGCGCGCTCTCGCGAGGAGATCGAGCGCATCCTGCGCCGGTTCCATGCGACTGGCTTTGCCTATGGCTGGTCCGAGAACATCGCCACTGTCGGTTTCCAGATCGCCGGCCTGACAATCCGGGTCAGCGTGCCCATGCCAGATCCCGACGACCGAGAGTTCCGGTTAACTCCGACGCGCGGCACGAGGCGCAGCGACAAGCAGGCCGCGGCCGCCTACGAGGCCGAGGTCAACCGGCGCTGGCGTGCCCTCGCAGCGGTCATCAAGGCGAAGCTCATCGCCGTTGAGGACCGGGTAAGCACGTTGGAGAAAGAGTTCCTAGCGTTCATCGTGCTGCCGGACGGCAGCACGATCGGGGACTTCGCCGAGCCCTACTTGGCTCGGGGCGAGAGCCTGCCGCTGCTCCCGCAGCCGCCGCCGAAAAGCCTTGGGAGGGGCTAGACGTAGTGCCCGCGCGGAGGCCTCATATCCGCGACAGAACGCAAACAGCCCCGCTCGCGAGTGGCAATGCCCGCGCGGCGACCTCGTGTTCGTGCCATGACGCCGTGCTTGGCCTCTGGCGACCCGGTGAGCGCGCGACGGCCCGCGTGGACTTAACACACGTAGAGGACCAGCAACGAGGAGGACGCATGAACGCCAACCAGCCCCGCCAACCGCGAGGCGTGCCCACCGGCGGCCAGTGGCGGGCTACCAGCCGCCCCGAGGGGCGGGGCCTGCCCATGGAGCAAGCCAGCGTGAGCTTTGGCGACATGGATCGTCATGAGCGGGTGAAGGCCATGCAGGCTGAAGTGGAGGCGGCCGTCTCGCAGCTATCCGACCCCGTGAAGTGGCGGGAGTTCCTTGCTGCTCAGGCTCGCTTTCACCGCTACAGCTGGCACAACACCGCGCTCATCTTGTCCCAGCGTCCCGATGCAACGAAGGTTGCGGGGTTTCACGACTGGGTCGACAACTTCGGGCGTACTGTCCGTAAGGGCGAGAAGGCGATCTGGGTGCTTGCCCCCTGCCGCTACCGCAAGGTCGTCGTGACCGACGACGGCACTGAAGAAGTGCGCGAGCACCTCTTCTTCCGGCCAGTACCGGTGTTCGACATCAGCCAGACTGACCGAAAGGCGACAGCGGATCGCGAAAACAGCGATCCGGACCACCTAGCAAGTGGCGCAAGCTCGGCCCTTCAGGGCCGAGTAAGCCACGCCGAGACGTCTCAC
>JAJPKN010000065.1 GCA_021323695.1 Actinomycetota bacterium
CGGAGGCACCGTGGTCGAGGTCGGAGGCACCGTGGTCGAGGTCGGAGGCACCGTGGTCGAGGTCGGAGGCACCGTGGTCGAGGTCGGAGGCACCGTGGTCGAGGTCGTGGAGGATGTTGTCTCGCACTGGCACGGCCCAGGACTTGGGCCCTGCAAAGTGTCCTGAGGCGGCACTGCCGAGTTGAAGGTGCCATTGAGCGAGGCTGCGTACGTGTACCCCTGGAGCTGGGTGCCACCGAAATAGAGCGGGGCATCAATAGCGAGCAAGTTGGCGTCGAAAGTGGGCTGGGCAAAATAGATGGCTGCTGTGGACGTGAAGTTGAACCAGGTGTTGTCCGCCATGTTGCTGGGAGAGGAGCTGACGTACTGTATTTGGGCTAGCGGCATGGGCGTGCTCGAAGCCGGGTTGCCATTGACGTCCACCAACACCTGCTGGGTACCGGCAGGCACGTCGATGTTGACGGCCGCAGCGGCTTCGAAGTCGCTCATCGGTACGCTGAAGACATCGACGGTGGAGGCTGTGCCAGTCAGCTCTAGCGTGCTACCGGATAGCACCTCGGTACCGTTGGCGGCTGTGGCCAAGCTGGCCCAGTCAGTGCTGATGGTTGACAAGTCGCTGTTGACCGCCTCAAAAACCAAGGGGCTGAAGCTGCGCGCCCCGGTGGCCTGGTAAAAGTGCGTGCTGCAAGGCAACGAGACGTTGCTTGTCCCCCCGTAGAAACCGTAGCTACTACCGGCAAATCCTGCTAGGCACAGGGCACCCGGGCCTTCGGCGTCTCCCGTCACCTGCACGACAGCTGGTGGCGTCTGCAGGCCCAGACTGCCGACACTGAGGGTGGCACCCGCGTCCACCCTCAGGTTGCCGTCCACGACGAAGTGGCCTGCGATCACAGTGTCCCCGCTGATGCTGGCGTCCCCGGCGCTGTAGTCGCCCAGACCGAAGATCGATTGGAAGTAAGCAGGGGTCGTGCCGAGCGACGTAGGGGTGGCAGACGCGGCCGTACCCATCGCCTGCAAAGACAGCGCGGTCATGACCGCACCCGTAAGGATGGCAAAGAACCCCAATGCCCTGACCATAGCCCGCCGCCAAGCGAGCTTGCGCCAAGCGAGCTTGCCCACGTCAGGCACCCTTTTCACATGTCCTCCCTACCAATGGGTTGGCTGGCACCAGGTGACACTAATCCACCGGGCCCCGGGTCGTGCGCCAGGGCCCTCTGATCTCGCCGAACTGAGCACTCGGACGACACATTTAGTGCTGGCGAAACCACGCTAAGAGTCACAACAGGGCCAGGCACCCGGTACGGGTGCCTGGCGAGCTTTACATTGGAGCCACAATGGCCTGGTTGCGACCCCCGGCCCCCACGGCATCCTGCGTGCTGCAAGCGGCGCTAGCTGCAGGACCGCTGGGACGTCGCGGCCCGGAGCTGGGTGCTTTGGTGGCCGGGTCCGACCAGGACGAGCTCGTGCGCCTGGCCGTAGCGCAGGGCGTCGCCGGGCCCGCCAGCCTCCAGCTCGCCTCCTACCTCGCGCCTGAGCCGTTGGGGCACCTCCTGGCCCAAGGCCGCCTGGAGGCTGCGCAGCACTTCAACCATCTGGCACATTTGACCCGCTTTGCTGCCGCGCTCGAACAAGCTGGCGTAGCCTGGGTTGTCCTTAAGGGCCCCGCCTTGGCCGAGCTGGCCTACAAGGAAGCTCCCCGAGGTTACGGCGACCTCGACATTATGGTGCCCGCCCGCCAGTTCCACTTGGCTACCGAAGCGCTCCAGGGCGCGGGGCTGACCTTCGCCCAGCGCAACTGGCCCCTCATGGCGAGGGTAGCCCGTGCCCAGGTGACCATGGCCTATGGAGGCACCCCCCTGGTCGACCTGCACTGGGACCTCGTTTACAAGCACAGCACCCGCCGGCACCTTCGCCTTCCCTCAGACGAGGTCTTGGGGCGCCGACAAAGGGCACGCCTGGGGAACGTGGAGGCCTGGGTACTGGAGAGGACCGATTTCGCTGCACACATAGCCCTGCACGCCGCCCTGTCTGGTGCCCATCGCCTGCGGTGGCTGCTCGACGTCCAGCGCACCCTGCTCAGCTGCCCGCCCGACTGGGACGAGTTCTCCCGCCGGTGCCGGGACTGGGGCGTGGGCCTGCCGGTGGGTGCCACCCTGGCCAGGGCCAAGGCGACCTTGGGTGCCCCAGTACCCGACGGGGTGGTGGACGAGCTCGCCGGCGGCCGGGTCAACCGGGAGCTCGTGCGCCGCCTGAGCCACTGGGTGCCTCATGGGCACCTGCCTGGCGGCCGCCTGTTCAGTGCCGCCCTCACCCGCTCGCTGCGCGACAGCTGGCTGGCCACTGGCGTCGAGCTCAGTAGCGAGCTGCGCCAGGCCCTCACAAAGTTGCTGGCGCCACGCTTCGTCGGGCCCAACGACCCCCGCCGGCTGGTCGACGACGTGGGTGGCACCCAGGGCTTCGAGCGCTATGTGGCGCTAGCCTGTAGGGCAGACCGCTACGGCAGGCTGGCCAAGCGCGACATGCGCCACGCGAGGATGGTGACTTGGGGCAGTGGGCAGGGACATGACGAGGGACATGACGTTCGTAAAACTCCGCTCTGAGGCCTTGGCCTGGCGCCAGGTCGGCAACGAGGTCCTGCTGTTGGACACCAAGAGCGCCCAGTACATGTCAGTCAACCCCACGGGTTCGCTCCTATGGCTGCTCATAGCCCAGGGGTGCTCGGTCTCCGAGCTCACCGATGCCCTGGCCCGGCACTTCTCGTTGAGCACCGAGCAGGCGGCCAAGGACACCCTGACGTTCTTGTCGTCGTTGCGGGAGCTCGGCTTACTGGAAGAGACCGCTCCGCAGTCCTGACCCAGCTCCCCCGCTGTGCCCGGCCGGGGAGCTGCCGGTACCACTTCTGCCGGCCAGCGTGCACCCGATAAGTGCAACAAGCCAATAAGGCAGGCCTCAGTCAGTCGACCTGCGGGGCGACCGGGACGCCAGTGGCCAGCTCGTCCAGCAACCGCCTGGCTAGCACGGGGGAGAACGGCGGGCCCCAGGGGACCCTGGCCTCGACCACGGGTGCTTTGGCTGCCAAGTCAGCCACCACCTCGAAGTAAAGCTGCTGCAGGCTCATGGGCACCAGGGCCGGGAGACGCGAGTTGCCCAGCAGGTGCGCTACTGCCGGGGTGGGCGCCAGCCTGTGAGCGATGACATCCCGGCTCAGGCGGTCGGGGCGGGACACGACCACGACAGAGATGTCATTGACCTCGTCCTCGGCCCCCGCAGGCTGGATGGCCAACCGCCCGTCAGCGGTCCAGCGCCGGGGTGGCCCGGGCGGGGGGAAGAGCTCGGCAACCGCCTGCGCTGCCGACCGCAGCCGCAGCTCGCGGCCAAGGCCGACCGAGGCTACAGCACCGTCCCGGGCTGCCAGGGCGACCACGTCATCGGCCACCAGTTCAGCCCCCGCGGCACAGCAAAGGGCAGCGAGAGTGGTCTTGCCGGTCCCCGAGGGGCCGGCGAACAGGACCGTCCGGCCCTTCCAGCGCACTGCGCTGCTGTGCAGGACGGCGAAGCCCCGCAGGGTGAGCAACAACGCGGTCACGGTCCCGGCGAGCAGCACGGCCAAGAGGTCGTCCGGGCACCCGGGCCCAGGCACGCACTCCACCCGGGTACCGCCAGCGTTCACCCGGAACTCGCAGGAGCCATGGAACCGGGCCACCCAGCCCCCTGCTAAGCGGTAGACGGTGTAGAGCCTCTGGTCGCCGGCCCGCAGCTCGGCCACCACCTCCCCGGTCGGCTCAGGCCCCAGCACCCCCGCCCGGCCTACCTCAACCACCACGTCCGCTGGCCGAGAGGCGGCCGCCTCGTCCCCCAGCCTGAACGGCGCCTGGAAGTCAAGGCCCATGTGCCGCCAACAGGCGGCGCTCCCTGCACCGGCCATCAAGGCTCCCGGCCCTGCCTAGCAGCTTCCGTCGCGCCAGCAACCCTGGCCCCGCCAGGCTCCTGGGCGCGGTACCACACGCCTTGGAGCAGGGAGAACGAGCGGGCGTCCACCACCTCGGCCTGCCAAGTGCTCCTCAGGGCGCCGAGGTCCACAGGGAGGTCGCCCACGCCGCGGCCATCCCAGCGGCGCACGAAGTCTCGAGAGTACGCCGCAAAGAAACAACTGTTGAAGCGGGCCTTGGTCGACCGGTTAAGCACCTGGGGAGCCAGCAACCCCGCGAAGACCTCCTGCATACCCTGGGCGCGGCTGGCAAAACCGGCCCAGGGGTGGGCGGCTGCCGCGGCCCTGAGCACCGAGGCCGACATGAACGGGGCACTGAGGGCCACGTCATAAGAGGATGCCAATGCCGTCAGGGTCTGCTCTGTGGCCAAGCGCCGTCTCGAGCGCCACCACCGGTCCATGACCAGATCGGACCAACGCCAGGGGACCTCCACTTGGGCCTCAGCCAGGCGCCGACGGGCCTCTTGTCGTCCCGAGCGGTCGAGCCAGGGGACGCTAGGCGCGGTGGCCCTCAGCACCCCTCGGCGCAGGCGGGCCGGAGCTGCCACCGCCGCCAGCCGGGCCAGCTCACTGCGCTGGCACCAGATAGCATGACGAGCCAGGGACCACTTCGACCACAAGCCGAACAGTTCGTCCCCGCCGGTGCCGGTGACCAAGGTGCCACCCCCGGCCAGCTCGAACAAGGGCAACAGGAAATGGGCGTTCATGGGGTACACCGGCCCGTGCTGGCGCAGGACCTGTTGGGCAAACGGGCCCACCAAATCGAGCTCGTCGGCCCAGCTGCACCTCTGCCAGTCGGCCAGGCCGAGGCTCCTCACCACCTCCTCCTGCCAGCTCCGCTCGTCGCTGGCGAGGTCACCTGGGAAGACGTGGGTGGCCGGGACCGGGAGCTCCAGTCCGTGGCGCCGAGCCAGGTCCACGGCCAAGGCCAGCAGCCCCGACGAATCGCGCCCGCCCGAAAAGGCGATGACGACCGGCGGCCGCCGCAGGGCCTCCAAGAGGACCTCCTCCAGCCCCTGGCGCACCGCGGCCCCTGGCCGGGCAGCTCCCGGGCCGACAGCGCCTGCCTCCAGCCTAGGCACCCCAGCCACCGTACCGGTGACCAGACCAGAGGCCAGTTCAAAGCCCTCCAGCCGGTAGGGACAGGCGGCCGGCTGGTCAGCCTGAGGGTTCAGGAGCTGTAGCCCGTCCCGTCGCTGTGGCAGGGCCACTCCTTGCTGTTGCCGGGGTGCCAGCCCAAGGTGAGCTCTGCCATCTGGCCCAGCACAGTCACTGCCGGCGCCTCGTACTCCAGCTGCTCTGTCATAACACTGCTCCTCCCGAGTGGTGACGAACAGACTGTACATTTGCTGCAGGCGAAGAAAGCGCGTGGCCATGAAACAAGCGCCTAATGCGGGAGCACAGCCACGCACCGTGCCCTGCGTGGCCTGTGCGGAAGCTGGCGCATTTTCCCAACCTCATTATGGGCGAGCCTAACACCACATGTACGGGCAAGCTTACCTCGGCTGTCTCAAGGGGTGAGGGCGTTGGGGCGGCGGCCCTCGGCCCTTTCCAAAACTGCCCGGAGCGCACGCTGGCCAGGGAGGCGCGTCGGCGGACGAAGGATAAACAGGTACCAGCGGGTCGCGTCAGGGTGCTCGGAAATCGCCCGCGCGCTGACCATGGTATTTGCCGGGCCCAACGTGGCGCAGAACGACCTCCCGGCCTCCTCGCTGCGTCGCATGGCCTCGGTGACAAGGGCCCAAGACAACCGCTGCGCCCAGGCTCGCGGGTGCACCCGCAGGCCGCCCCACATCTCCCAGCGGGCGGCCCTGAGCTCGGACCAGATGACGCCCGCGACCTTGCCTCCGGAGTCGCCCACCAGCACCCGACCGCGCCCGAGCAGTTCCCGCAGGTAGTGCCGCGCCCGGTACCGGGTGGGCATGTAGTCGTAGCCCCGAGCGGCCATGAGGGCCATGACCGCCTCCTCGTCGGCGGGCCCGGCCACCCTCACCCTGGGGTCGGGCACCGGCAAGCTCAGGCCCGACGGCCCCGGCACTGGCGCCACCTCGAAGCCCTTCCGGGCCAGGAAAGGGGCCAGGTTGCTGGCAGTCACGCAGAAGAACAAGGGGTCCTGGTACCTGTAGACCCGATGGAGGTGGTTGCCCACCGGCTCCAGCACGGCCGTCGGGCCAAGGACCCCCCAAGCCGGGGAGCGGTCGATGGCAGCGGCCAGGGCCGGGGCAGCGGCGGGGCACAACAGCCAGGGGGCTGCGAGCCAGCGGTCCCAGCAGGGGCGGCCCAAGACGACGAGCCCACCCAGTTCCCGGCCTGAGCCCCTCACCACCGCCACCCGCGAGCGCCCCTGCCAAAGCGGGTCCGACAAAAAGGCCCGCGCTGCCACCGTGCCGGGGTCGTCCGGGGGCAAGGACGCCATGAGCTCGGCTGAGAGCTTGGCCCAGCCGGCGGCGGGTGCCTTGGCCCAGGCGACTGCCCAGCCGTCCCGGTCCTTAGCCATCAGCCCGTCGCAGCAGCCAGTGCCTGGTCGATGTCCTCCAAGATGTCGTCGACGTGCTCCAGGCCGACCGACAGGCGCACCATCTCGGGGCGGACGCCCACCTGGGCCAGGGCGGCCTCGTCCAGCTGACGGTGGGTGGTGGAGGCCGGGTGGGCGACCAGGGTCTTGGCGTCGCCCATGTTGACCAGGCGCTTGATGAGCTTGACGCTGTCGAAGAACCGCACCGCTGCCTCCCGGCCACCTGCCGCCCCGAAGGTGAGCACCGAGGGGTAGCGCCCGCCCAGGTAGCGGCGGGCCAGCTCGTGGTTGGGGTCGTCGGGGAACCCCAGGTACTGCACCCACGAGACCCGGGGGTCCCGGGCCAGGTGCTCGGCCACCACCCGGGCGCTTTGCTGCTGGCGCTCCAGGCGCACGGCCATCGTCTCCAGCCCCTGGAGCAGCAAAAAGGCGTTGAACGGCGAAAGGGCCGCCCCCTCGTTGCGCAACCCCACGGTGCGGCACCTCACTATGTAGGCCGTGGCGGGGAAGTCCCGGGCGTAGACGACACCGTGGAAGGCGGGCTCCGGGCGGTTGAACATGGGGAAGCGCTCGGGGTGCTCCGCCCAGGGGAACCGGCCGGCGTCGATGACCATGCCCCCCAGGGTCGTCCCGTGGCCCCCGACGAACTTGGTCAGGGAGTGCACGACTACGTCGGCGCCGTAGTCGACCGGCTTCAAGGCGAGCGGGGTGGCCACCGTGTTGTCCACCACCAAGGGGACGCCACGGCGGTGGCAGGCTTGGGCCACTGCTTCGATGTCCACCACCGTGCTCGAGGGGTTGCCGATGCTCTCGCAGAAGACCGCCCGGGTGTGCTCGTCGATGAGGGCCTCTATGGACGAGGGCCGGGCATCGGCGGCAAAGCGGGCCTCCACCCCCTCCTGGGGCAGCACGTGGGCGAAATAGGTGTAAGTCGCCCCGTAGAGGTAGGGGGTGGTGACGATGTTGGTGCCGGCCTCGGTCAAGTTGCGCACCGAGTAGCGCACCGCAGCCGCCCCCGAGCTGAGCGCCACCGCGCCCGCCCCGTGCTCCAGCATGGCCATGCGCTGCTCCAGCACGTCGACCGTCGGGTTGTTGATGCGGTTGTAGTGGAAACCCCGCTCCTGCAGGTCAAAAACCGCACCTGCCTGGGCGGCGTCGTCGAAATGGTGGGCGACCGTCTGGAAGATGGGCACGGCCACCGCCCGGTCCGGGCCTGCCTTATAACCGCCGTGGACGGCTATGGTCTCGTCCCGCACCAAATGTGCCCTCAGGCTTTACAGCCAACAGTTGCAATAGTCACGCGCTCCTGCCACTGTAGAGCGGCCCGGCCGCCCGCTGGTGCACCAGCCCCAACAGGTTGACGGCCAGCCCCCTCGATGCCCCCCTCCAGCGTGCCCGTACGTGGCGAGCGGCCGCCTGGAAGGGGAAAAGGGCCATCAACGCCGGGTCGGGTGGCCCGGAGGTCGCTCGGGCCGCGAACTGGGCCAGGATCTCCTCGCCCTCGTCGTCCAGGTACCCGACCGGCACGGCCGGGTAAGGCCCTTCGCCGTTCAGGTAGCGGCGGGCGTCCCGCCGGTGCTCCCTCAGCAAGGTGAGAGGCTCGTACTCGGGGTGCCCCTGGAACAGCACGAACAGGCACTGGCCCCTTTCGGCCGACGCGATGGTCCAGCCTCCGTCCCAGCCGGCAGCCACCCGGTAGCCCATTTCCACCAGGCCACCTACCGGCACGTCGTTCCAGCGCGAGTGGGGGAAAGCCACCTGCCCAAGGCCAGCGACCAGGGGGTCGGAACGCTCCAGTCGCTGCGAGAACACACCGCTGCATTTCTGGCCCAGGCGCCGGCGGGCCAGTGAGTCGAACGACCACAAGGCGGCGTGGGCGGCCAGGCAGGACAGCACCGCCACCGGCACGCAGGACCGTGCCCACCACAACAGGTCCTCCAGCTCGGGCCAGTACGCTTCCCCGGCGAGCTCGGCTGCCTTGGGCTCGGCGCCCGTCACCACGAGCAAGTCCGGGGGGCAGCGGTAGAGGTGGCCGAGCGGCCGGTAGCGGGCCTCGGCCACCGCCTGCACCTCGGCCGTGCGGGGGGTGCCGGCCAACCAGTAGCGGCTGAGGACAGCCTCTTTGCCCAGCAACCGGGCGAACTGCTTGTCGGTGGCCTCGAACGCCGGGCTCGGCATGTTGTTGACGAAGGCCACCCGCAGGGTCACGAGGCGCTCCCCACTACCTCCTGGGCGCAGCGCTCGGCGTCCACGAAGGCCCGCGCCCGGCTCTTGGGCGACGGTATGTACAGGGTGAAGTAACGCACGCCCTCGCTGGGCGCCCCGAACACCCAGAGCCGGCGCTCGGCTCGGCCCTGGGCATTGACCGGGTGGAAGTCTGGGGTGAGCTCGATGCTCCCCACCGCCAGCCCGTCGTAGCGCAACGGCTGGGCCCGGCCCCGCTCGTGCAGCCGGTCCAGCAGGGGCGACGCCCGGCCCCCGATAGACGGGGTGTCCACGTGGGCCCGCACCAGGCGGTCGAAGTGCAGCTCGACCGGCCGTTCCAAAGCGGTCGAGGAGGCCACCACCCCAGCCCCGGGGGCGGGCCGCAAGCGAGGCGAGGGGCCCAGGGCCAACCTCACCACCCCGGCGTCGAGCAGGGCCAGCAGCTGCTGGGAGCGCACGACCGGGGGCCCGGCCACCAAGCGGGCGAAGCGGTTGCGGAGGTGGGCCTGGAAGTCCAGGTAGGAGCTGCGGCCCAGCCCCTTGAACTCCACCGCCAGGCGCAGGGTGTCGCGCACCGCCCGCAGCACCTCGTAGGCGGCTTTGACCGGGCTGGCCCCGCCCGGGACCAGGGCCTCTTTGGTGTCGGCCTCGACCACGGCATAGACCCGTTCCTGGTAGTCCTTGGCGTCCAGGTAGGACTCCCCTTCCCCGACGAAGAAATGCCCGGCGGCGTCGAAGCGGCCGTAGCTGGCCGCGTAACCCTCGGCCGCCGCGCCAAAGCAGCCGGCAGCCCAAGCCTCCGCCAGGTGCTCGGCCACCGAGCGGCCCGCCTCCAGCCCCCCCGCCAGCTCGGCCGCCCGGCTGTAGTAGCGCAGCTCCATCTCGGCGAACACCAAAGGCAGCAGCTGCCGGCGGGCGTCCAGCTGGCCGCCCGGGCTGGCCTCCCGCAGGGCCTCCACCGCCTCGGGGGTGAAGATGCGGGGCTGGTACCCTCCCACAGGGTCGGCCGTTCCCACCGACTTGGCGCAGTAGGGGTAGCCGCTGCGGGAGTAGAGGTACAGCACCGGCTCGCGCCCGCTCGGCTGGTAGCGCAGCTTCCCCTCCCCGGCCTCGCAGTAGGAGCCGCCGAGCCCGATGGTGAGGGCGGTGACGATGTCGAGCGCGACGAGGCCCATGCCCTCGACCAGGACCGCCTCGCCAGGCTGGGCCGAGCGGACGAGGGCCTCCACCGGGTAGGGCCCGACGGCCACCGGCCCCAAGCGGCTGTCTTGGTCGTCGGGCCCGGTGGCGTGGCCGGTGGTCAGCACCACGTGGTCGACGGTGAGGCTGTCGCCGTTGTCCAACCAGACCCGTTCCCGCTCGCCGGGCAGCGGCTCGATGTCCACCGCCCGTGCCCGGTGGTGCAGCACCGTCACATTGGCCGGGGCTTCTCGCAGCAGCTGGCGGTAGAACCACTCAAGGTACTCGCCCATGAGGCGCCGGGGGAGGAAGTCGTGGGGGCTGACCGGCTGGCCCCCGGCCGACAGGCGGCACTCGGGGCCGTGCCAGCGGTAGCCCTCGTCTACCACCCACTGGTAGAAGCTCTTGCCCAGCAGGCCCTGGTCGAGCTCCTCTGGGTGAGGGTACATGCAGTGCTGGCCGCAGGGCGTGTTCAAGATGATGTAATCGGGGTTGGCGACGGCGTAGAGGCCGCCGCCGGGGCGCTCAGGCTCGACCACGTGGACCGAGACGCTCACCTCCGGCCGCTGCCGGGCGACGTGCACGACCCTCTCCAGGGCGCACAGCCCCCATGGCCCCAGCCCTACTATGGCTATCTCGACCACTGGCCATCTCTTTACGCTCGGCTCCGACGTGCGGTTGTACGAGGCAACCGCAAGGGTTGAAAATACCTTCGGGCACGCCACAGGCAACGGGCATTTCTCCGCTTAGCAGCTCCTAGCTGCTCGCACCGTCAGGCCTCAGGCACGCTGGGTGGCAGCCAGGCCAGCAGGGGGAAACCCAAGCCGGTCCGATCGCGTATAGACAGGGAGGGCGATGACCAAGCGTGCCCGACCAGTGCTCCGGGCGGCCTTGGCAGTGGCCGCCGTAGCCGCCCTCGGCTCGGCCAGCCTCAGCGCCTCGCCCGCCGCCAGCGCCAGCCCGGTGCCCCCTGGCGCCAGCCCCGCCCCCGCCGGCACCAGCCTGGCGCCCGCTCGCCCCACGGCCGCGGCCCTCAGCATGGCCGCCGCCAGCCCGGCGCCGGGCGGCCCGGCTGTCCTCAACGCGGTGAGGTGCCAATGGGCCGGCACCTGCGTCGCAGTGGGCAACCGGGCCAGCGCCGGGCGCCAGCAGACCCTGGTGGAGGTGCTGTCAGGGTCGTCCTGGCAGCTGGCGGCCAGCCCTGACCAGGGGACGGGCAACAACTCCCTACAGGACGTGGCCTGCCCGTCCCCTACCACCTGCGTGGCCGTGGGCTACTACAACAACGGCCGCCACGACCAGGCCCTGGTCGAGACGCTCTCGGGCGGCACCTGGAGCGTGAC
>JAJPKN010000042.1 GCA_021323695.1 Actinomycetota bacterium
TGCATTCTACGCTTGACTATATGACCCCCGCCGAGTACGATAGCAATTACTGGCAGGCCGCCCAAGCGGCATAAATCGAGTGACCACTCAACCGGGGGAACCCCAGAGCTCTACCACGAGCTCGAGCGACGGGCAGAGCGGGCGCTTAGGACCAAGCCTCGCACCAAGCCGGCCAACGTGAAGGGCGCCATCGTGAGAGAGCGTGGCTACAAGGTGCTCCACACCGTCGGGGAGGACGTCACCGAGCTCGGCTACAAGCCGGGCAGCTGCAACAAGGCCTACCGGGTGGTGGCGCTACGTAAAGACCTCTCGGTCGAGCGGGGTGAGCTCGTGCTGTTCCGCGACCACCGCTATTTTTTCTACATAACCAACGACTGGGAGATGACGCCCGGCCAGGTGGTCGCCGAGGCGCGGGAGCGCTGCGACCAGGAGAACCTGAACGCCCAGCTGAAAGGCGGCGTCCGTGCGCTCCACGCCCCGGTCAACACGCTCAATGCCAACTGGGCGTACATGACCATGGCCGCGCTCGCCTGGAGCCTGAAGGCCTGGTGCGCCCTACTGCTGCCTGTCTCGCCCCGCTGGGGGGCACAGCACAACGAGCAGCGCCGACGGCTGCTCACGATGGAGTTCCGCACCTTCCTCCAGGCCTTCATCGAGATCGCCTGTCAGGTCCTGAAAGGTGCCCGCCAGGTCCGCTGGCGGGTGCTCGCCTGGAACCCCTGGCTCGGGGCGTTCTTCCGCCTCCTAGACGCCCTCTAGCGAGCCTCCGTAACCGTGCTGTCCTGGACAGTTCGGCGTTAGCCTGCCCGAAAACTGGCTCATCACCCTTGAGAACCACAATACGGCAGCCATTTCGGCCACGGAGCGGCTCCGGCCCCGATCGAAACGGACATTTAGCTGCTGATGGGTCCCCATTAACGGGCCCACCCACTATGAGAGCTTGGTCTGGTTGAACTTATCGGTCCAGGCCTTGGCGAACTCGATGGGGCTGAGCATGCCAAGAGCGCTGTGGGGCCGATCGTAGTTGTACTCGGTACGCCAGTCGTCCAGGAGGACCTGAGCCTCGAGGACCGAAGAGAACTGGCAGGTGTTCAAAAGCTCGCCCCGGAGCCGGCCGTTGAAGCTCTCGCACCAGGGGTTCTGCCAGGGGCAGCCGGGGTCGATGAAGATGCTGCCGGAGCCGTTGAAGCGGCACCAGTCGGCCAGGGCGTGAGCGACGAGCTCGGGGCCATTGTCCATCCTCAGGTACTTCGGTGCTCCTCTCTTGGTCGCCAGCGCCTCGAGCGTGGCCACCACCTTGTCGGCGTTGATGGACCGAGCGGCGACGATGGCCAGGCACTCCCGGGTGAGCTCGTCGATGATGTCCAACAGCTTCAGGTTCTTCGCGTCGTCGGTCTGGTCGTACTGGAAGTCGAGGGCCCAGACGACGTCGGGCCTCACGGGGCAGAAGGCGCCAACCGGCACGCCGGTGCCGAGCGGGGCGCGTTTGCGCCGCTTGCAGGGGACCAGGGGGCCTTCTTCGCGCCACAGGCGCTGCACTCGCTTGCGGTTGGCCACGAAGCCAGCCTTGCGGGCACAGGCGGCTGCTTTGCGGGAGCCCCAGCGCGGGGGACGGGCAGAGAACGCCCGCAGCCAGGCCCGCAGGCGCCGCTCTTGGTCGTCAGGGGCCGCCGGCGCCCGGCGCTGGGTGGAGCGGGCCTGGCCGACGAGCTTGCACGCCCGGCGTTCGGAGACCCCGAAGCGGCTTTGCAGGTGCACTACGGCCCTGCGCCGGCGCTCCGGGGCCAGTACCTTCCCTCGGCCACCTCTTTCAACATGTCGATGTCGAGGGCCTGGTCGGCCACGATCCTTTTCAGGCGCTGGTCCTCCTTCTCCAGCTCCTTCAGTCTCTTGGCGTCGTCGGCCTTCATCCCCCGTACTGGTTCACCCAGCGGTACCAGGTAGCAGGGGTGACTTCGAGGTACTTGGCCACTTCGTCGACCGTCCTGCCTTCGCCAGCATTTCCTGGCCCTCGGTCACCTTGCGGACAGCCTGTTCGGGGCTGTGGTGGCGTCGCTTCATCTGGATGTGCCTCCTTGCCCCAATCTTGGGGCATCGGGCTCTCATCCGGGGTGGGCCCGTATCAGGGGGTCACGTCACTGCCTCTCACCGCCTCCGGAAAGCCCCGCAGGCTGTCTATGGCTCTGTGCGCTTGTTTTAGGACTAAACGGTCCGGCCACCCCGCAAGCGACGCTCTGCAGCTGTGTAACTACAGATAGGCGTGCGTTACTTCCACGCGGCTCCTTGGTGGGCGGGGCTTCTTCGCCGGGGCGCTCGGGGACCGCTCCGCACTTTGGCTCATGGCAGCCGTTGCCACTGTGCCAGTGCTTGCTACTGCCTTCAGCAGGCTTCGGCTCGTTTGATCGCCGCCGAGGACCTGCGGCCGAGCGCTGCAGCAGCTTACTACCTGTAGGGCCGGCTCAAGCTACCGGGCAGGCATTAGACACGGTGGCGACGAGCACGACCCCAGTCGCTGCTGCGGAGCGGAACGCGTCGGCAAGGGCGGCGAAGACGTCGTCGAGCGGGCCACTGACCAATGTGGCCATGGGCCCAGGCTGGACTTGGAGCCCATGCGCAGATACTGCAGCCAAGGCCTTGTCGACCTGGGGCCCGAGGCGCTCCACACCCAAGGGATAGAGGGCGAACTGGCAGCTCACTTCCATCGTTACCTCCCGCTGATGGCAATGGTCAAGACCTGGAAACCCCCGGCGCGAGGTGCCAACCGGCCGATTGCTCCCAGGGCGTACCCCTCGGCCTCCCGGACGGGTGACCCTGCACAGCTCGCCGACAGCCGCCGTTGGGTCGGCCTGCAACTTCATGGGGCCTCGCGAGTTCCGGGGAGCTCTTGGCATCTCCGAGCAATGTCGGCTTTTAGGTGCCTTTTCGGTGCCGTGCCGAGACGGTGCCTGGGAGCTACGGTGCAGAGCCGAGCCCCTCCTCACCGTGGCAGCCCAGCTCGATGGGCAGAGGCTCATGGCACAAGGGCAAAAGGCAAAAAGGGCCAGAGGGACCGTGTGGCCCTCTGGCCTTTTTTGGGTTACGATACACGGCAAAATAACCGTGCAGGTTTGTTGGCGGTTGCTTGTCGTGCTCAGGCCTCAGGAGGCAGCACGAGACGCCGACGCCTCTTGGGCAGGTGCCGGGTGAGCCCGGAGACGAGGCGTGCGAAGAAAGGGCCGCAGCTCGGCCAACCCGTGCTCGACCCTCCAGGACTCCACCTCGTTCAGCGTCATGCCGCTGACCGCAGTGCCGACCAGCCCCAGGGCCAAGGCAAAGTCCGTCCATTGCGGTGCTGTGCCTGTGTAGACGACAGAAACAGCCATCGCAGTGCCAGCTACTGCCACGATGACCCCGTCCAGGGCTCGCTGCACCAAGCCCCTGTTGTGGTCAAGCTGGGCGAGTACCGATATCCCGGCGATGACGATCGCCACGGCGAAAGCGACCCAACGTTCAGCGGGGTGGCTGAAGGTCAGGCTCTCCACTACGACGAAACCCCCTAAAAGGGCCACCGCCAGGTTCGTCAAGTACCTGGTGCTCACCGTCTTCACCTCCTTTCGTGCAAGTGAGACAGCGTTTTGTGACTACGACAGCGAGCGCTTGCCCAGGCGTTATCCCGCTGCCGCGGGGTTGACCGGGGTGGCGATAAGGGCCAATAACTGTTGGCTCAACTTCGCGAGCACCTCGGGCACCACTTGGTACCATCCCCAAGTGCCGCGCGGTTCGCACCTGACTACACCGGCTCGCGCCAGCACCTTCAGGTGATGGCTCACCGTAGGCTGGGCGCGTTGTAGGTGCGAAACGAGCTCGTAGACGTAAGCACCGCCACGAGGCGCTGAGCACAACAACGCGACCAAGCGGGCCCGAAGCGGATGCCCCAGGGCTCGGGAGACGCTGACGACCTCTCCCAGGTCTGACTGGCCCCCTCGGCACCCTCCCACCTCGGGGCTCTCACCCCGGGCTTGGCCAAAGTCGTTACCAGGTTGGTCACCCATCGTCACCACCTGAAAAGATCTTACATCCAAATCAGTTGATCTAGGCAGCCTTTCACGGGCGATTCCCAGACCGGCTCTTGGGCCCCCCTGCCCCTTCACCATGCCAACCCTATCGCACACATGTTCGCCGTGCCCACCCGGGGGCGCAGGGCATCGTCCATCAGGCCTCCCGGCCCCCGGTGAGGACGGATGTCTACGTCCCGACTGCCAGCAGCGTGCGGGCCAGGTCGGCCATCTTCACCAGCCGGCGGGCCATGAGGGAGGTCCGGGCGGCTATGACCTAGGCACGCCGAGCTGGCGAACGCCGACGAGCCTGCCCGCTCGGCCCTCGACGCTGGCCGCAGGGTGCTCCGGCGTGGGGCCGGCCCCTGGTGACCGAGCGCGGCGGGGTCTACTTGGCCGACCTCCAAGGCCCAGTCGGCCGCCTGCCGGCAACGCTCCTGGACGACTTGGGCCGAGGTCTTCGCCAGGTGCTCGGCCTGTAGGAGGCCCCAAACGGCCAGGGGCACCCTCGACCCGAGCAGGGCGGCGGCCCGTATGCCATGATTGGCCGATGAAGACGCTCGGTGCACCGATAGTCAGTTTCGAGGAGTTCCAAGAAGACCGCCCGTCGGGTCGCATCGTGGTCACCTCCGGCGGCTACGACCCGGTCCACCCCGGCCACATCAGCTCCATCCAGGAGTCCCGCCGCTACGGGGACGTGGTGGTGGTGGTGGTGAACGGGGACGCTTTCCTCACCGCCAAGAAGGGACGGCCGTTCCAAGACCTGGAGACCCGCTGCCTGGTGATCTCGGCTATCCGAGGCGTGGACTTCGTGGTGCCCTTCGAGATCGAAGGCGACCAGACGGTCCGGGAGGCGCTACGGCGCCTCCGGCCCCATGTCTTCACCAAAGGCGGCGACCGGGTGGGGGCGGAGACCATCCCCGAATGGGAAGTATGCCGCGAGCTCGGCATCGAGATAGTGACCGGGGTAGGAGAAGACAAGCGCTGGTCGTCCAGCTGGTTCCTCAACGCCTGGTCGGCCGCCAACCGGTAGGTTGGCCGGCGTGCTTGGAGCAGGGCGGGGCGAACCGGGCAGCGGGGCGCCAGGTAGGGCCGCCGTGGCCAGAGCAGGGCAGCTGGGCCCCGGCTAGAGCGGTGCTCCAAGCAGGACCGTGCTCCAAGTAGAGGTCGATGCCTCAGAAGTAGGGCTGGCCCCTGACCGGCTGGCCCGGGTCGGCACCCGGTTCCGAGCCCTGGCTGACCGTGGCCTCATGCCAGGCTGGCTGGTCCTGGTCAGCCGGGCTGGCAAGGTCGCCTACCTGCAAAGCTACGACCCCCTGGCCTCTGACGGCCCCCCGGTGGGGCCGGGCAGCTTGTTCCGTGTGCACTCCATGACCAAGCCGGTCACGGCGGTCGCCGCTCTCATCTGCTACGAACAAGGCCTCTTGGACCTGAGGGCCCCGGTCAGCCAGTTCATAGCCTCGTTCGCCGACCTGCGGGTGCTGACGGGAGGCACCGCCTCCCGGCCTGAGACCGCCCCCGCCGGGAAGCCCCTCCTCGTCTGGCACCTGCTCACTCACACCGGCGGCCTGATGTACGGCTGGACGGGCGGGCCCGTCGCAGGGGCATTGTTCAGGCGAGCCGAAAGGGCTGTCCCTGCCGGCACCGACCTGGCTGGGTGGTGCGACGCCTGGGCCACCGTGCCCTTGCTGTTCGAGCCCGGGCAGGCATGGAACTACTCGGTGGCGAGCGATGTCCTGGGCCGAGTGGTGGAGGTCGCCTCCGGCCTCCCCTTGGACCAGTTCTTCGCGGCCCGCATTTTTGTGCCCCTGGGGATGCAGGAGACGGCTTTCCAGGTGGGGGTGGGTGAGCGGGCCCGCCTGGCCGTTCCCTACGTCTTCAACCCGAGGGCTTCGGCCCTGGTGCGCGACAGCCAAGGCGAGCGAGAGGGCACCCAAAGGCCGGCTTTCCTGTCCGGCGGGGCCGGCCTGGTCTCTTCGGCTGCCGACTACCTGCGCTTCGCCGAGATGCTGCGCCAGGGGGGCACCTTCCAAGGACGCCGCTTGCTCTCGGAGCAGACCGTTGCCTACATGACCCAAGACCACATGCCCCCTCAGGCATCTCTCCACCTGGGGCCCATCCCCGCCCCCCTGTGGCGGGGCTATGGCCTGGGCGTGGGCACCCGGCCTGCCCCAATACCCCAGGGGCCGTCGGCGAGGGCCTTTGGCTGGTCCGGCGGGGCCAACACCTACTTCGTCGTCGACCCCGGCTATGAGCTCACGTTCATGCTGCTGACCCAGCTCACGCCGTTCAAGGCCCAGCCCTTCGACTCCATGCTGAGCGAGCTGGTGTACCAAGCCATCACCGCCTGAAAGGCGGTTGCCAGGTGGCAACGGGCGCCGGCTGGGCCGACAACCGGCTGGGGCGACAAAACCGGCTGGGACGACAACCGGCTGCGCTGACAACGGCGAGAAGGGCCCGGCCTCGGTGAGCAAGAATGAGGGTGTGCCCTCCAACAGGGGTAAGCCGGGCCAAGCGATGGCCAGCCTCCGGGCGCGTGCCAGGTGGTCGGCCCAAGCTCGCGCCGCCTCCCGGGCTACGTGCGCCGCGGCCAGCACGGCCGATGGTGCCGGCCTTGACGAGGCACTGGCCAGCGCCGAGGCGGGCAGCCCGGAGCTGGCCCTGCGGTTGGTGCGCCGGCTGGCCCCCCTCGTGGAGCGAGGGGTCCCGGCGCGCGCGGTGGAGGCCGGCCCAGCGGCCCGCAGCGCCCGTCTCCGCTTCGCCGATGGCACCACGGTCGTGGTGAAAGGCCTGGTGGCTGGCGACGTGGCGGTGCTGGCAACCGCGATGACGCGTTGGTCGGTCAGACCGGTGGCTTGGGCCAACGCACCCGAAGACGTCACCCACCTGCTGTTGACCTGGCCCGGGAGGCGCCACGGGCTGTGGCTGCGGGTGGCTGGCTTGGACCAGCCGGACTGAGCTTCTCCCGGCGGCGGCAGGAAGGCACCTGGCTAATGGCCGTAGGTTTGGGTGGCCGGTAGATGAGCAGCTCCGAGCCCTGCCTCCCTGGGAGCTGCCCTTCGCCGGGTGCCGAGCTAGTGGCAGTAGACGCCCATGCCGGCGGTGAACCTGGCCGGGTCATCGTGGGCGGCGTCACCGACGTGCCCGGGGCAACCATGTTCGACAAGATGGCCCACCTGGCCACCTACCACGACGACTTCCGCCAGCTCATGCTGCGCGAGCCACGGGGCTACCCGGCGGCCAACTGCAACCTCCTGCTCCCACCGGCCGACCCGGCTGCCGCCGCCGGCTTCGTCATCATGGAGCAGGCCGAGTACCCGCCCATGTCCGGTAGCAACACCATGTGCGTAGCCACTGTGCTCGTGGAAATGGGCATGGTCGAGGTGCAAGAGCCGCTGACCCGGTTCTCCCTGGACACCCCGGCTGGCCTGGTCCAGGTCGAGGTGGAGGTCCGGGACGGCAAGGCGCGCCGGGTGACCTTCGAGAACGTCCCCTCGTTCGCCATGCAGCTGGGGGCGCACGTGGAAGTCCCTGGCCTCGGGACGGTCACCGTGGACCTCGCCTATGGCGGGATGACCTACGTGCTGGCGGACGCCACTGCCCTCGGCCTGGGCCTCAGCCCCGACGAAGGGCGCGACATAGTGCGCATCGGGGAGTGCATCAAGGCGGCCGCCCGGGAACAAGTCCCCCAGGCCCATCCCCACCGTCCCGAGGTCGTCGGCCCCACCATCGCTTGCCTCACCGGCCCGCCCCGGGGACCCGGGGCGGACCAGCGCAACGCGGTTGTGGTGTCGACCGGCGTCCTCGACTGGTCCCGGCCCGCCACCTGGACCGGCGCCCTCGACCGCTCCCCCTGTGGGACGGCAACCTGCGCCCGGATGGCCGTCCTGCACGCCCGGGGCGAGCTGCCCCTGGGGCAACCCTTCCGCAACCAGGGCATCCTGGGCACGGTGTTCACCGGTCGGCTGGTAGCCGAGACGCAGGTCGCGGGCCGCTCTGCGGTGGTCCCGACCATCAGCGGTACCGCCTGGGTCACCGGCCACGCCCGCTACGTGCTGGACCCCGAGGACCCCTTCCCGGCCGGCTTCACGGTCGGGGACATCTGGGGGGGCAACGCCCATCAGCCAGGCGGCAAGTGAGCCCTGTACCCGTGCTCCCGCCACGGGCTCGGCGGGCCAGGCCGGCCCCCGGCTCCCCGCAGGGCCGATGAGCCTCATCTGGGTCGACCGGGAGCAGCTCGAGGCCACGCTCGGGCCAGCTGAGGCACGCGCCGCCATCGGCTGCGCCCTCCGAGCCGGGCCCAGGCGCCAGGTGGCCCGGACGTCGGTGCCCTTCGGCCAGGGAGAGCTCCTGGTCATGCCCGCCGATGAGGCCGAGCTGGCCGGTGTCAAGGTGCTGGCCCTCCCCAAGCCAGCCGACGCGCCCCGGGCCGGTAGCCGAGCCGGTAACGGGGCCAACCGTGAGGCCAGCCGAGCTGGAGGTGGCGAGGCAGGTGGTGGGGCAGGTGGTGAGCGGCCAGGAAGTGGGGCCTTTAGTGGGGCAGCCGGCGGGGGACCACCCCGCCCCCCGGCACAGGGGCTCTACGTGCTGTTCGACGCCCGTAGCCTGGCCCCGCTGGCCGCCTTTGACGCTGGAGCGCTGACCGAGCTGCGCACGGCCGCGGTGTCGGCATGGGTCGTCGGCACCCTGGCACCGAGCGAGGCAACCACCTTGGCACTGTTCGGCACCGGGGCGCAGGCCCGGGCCCACCTGGCAGCCCTCGCTGCGGTGCGCTCGCTCGAACAAGTGCTGGTCCTGGCCCGGCAGGGCACCGGGGCAAGCAGGCTCATAGCCATGGCCGAGCGCCTCGGGTTGGTGGCCCGCCCCGCCAGCCCGGCCGAAGTGGCCCAGGCGGGCATCGTGTGCTGTTGCACGTCGAGCGGGGTGCCCCTCTTCGACGGGCGAGACCTCCGCCCGGGCACGCTGGTCATAGCCATCGGCTCCTACCACCCGGACCGGCGGGAGGTCGACAGCACCTGCGTGCGCCGCAGCCAGGTGGTCGTCGAAGACCGTGCTGCAGCCTTGGCGGAAGCCGGCGACCTCGTGCTGGCCATGGGTGAAGGCGCCTTCTCGCCCACGGACGTCGCCGCCGACCTGTTCGAGCTGGCCCAGGGGGCTAGGCCGGCCCAGCCCGGACGGGACCTGACCCTGTTCAAGTCCGTCGGCGCCGCGTTCGAAGACCTGGCGGTAGCTCGCGCCCTATGGGAGCGCCTGGCCGGCGCGCGCCCACCTGGCCCAGCCCCGCCTGCCAGCCGCGGCTGACCTATCCTCGTTGCCTATGGCGAGCTCGGGCCAGGCGGCCAAGCACACAGCTGGGGCCGCCTTGGGCCGGCTCATGCCCACCCCTGGCCAGGTGGCCACCGCGTCAGCGCCGGCTCGGCCCCGGACCTGCTCGCGCCTGGCCCCCTTCGGGACGACGATCTTCGCCCAGATGACGGCCCTGGCGCTGGAGACGGGCTCGGTCAACCTGGGCCAGGGTTTCCCCGAAGGGCCCGGCCCCGAACTGCTGCGCCAGGTGGCCGTGGCCGCCATCGAGGAGGGCGACAACCAGTACCCGCCCGGGGTGGGCGTGCGCGAACTGCTGGAGGCGGTGGCCCTGCACCAGCAAGCCGAGTACGGCCTCAGCTACGACCCGAGCCATGAGGTGCTGGTCACCGCGGGCGCCACCGAAGCGGTAGCTTCCGCCGTGCTCGGGCTGTGCGAACCCGGCGACGAAGTGCTGATGCTCGACCCCTCCTACGATTCCTACGCAGCGGTGGTGGCCATGGCCGGGGCAGTGCGGGCCCCGGTGCCCCTGCGCTACGACGGCGAGCGCTGGGTGCTGCCCCCCGGGGAGCTCGAAGCCGCGGTCACAGACCGCTCCCGGCTGCTCCTGCTCAACTCTCCCCACAACCCGACCGGCAAGGTGCTGACCGAGGACGAGCTGAAAGAAGTAGCAGACGTCTGCCGGCGCCACGACCTCATCGTGGTCACCGACGAGGTCTACGAGCACCTCGTGTTCGACGGCCGGCGCCATGTCCCGGTCGCCACGCTCGACGGGATGCGCGAGCGGACTGTCACCATCTCCTCGGCCGGCAAGTCCTTTTCGGTCACGGGCTGGAAGGTGGGCTGGGCCTGCGCCCCGCCGGAGCTGCTGGCCGGGGTACGGGCGGCCAAGCAGTTCCTCACCTACGTCACGCCGGCGCCGCTGCAGCGCGCCGCTGCCGCCGGGCTCAGAGCCACCCATCAGCTCGTCTCGCCTTTGGTGGAGGAGCTGGCCAGCAACCGGGACCTGCTGGCCGAGGGCCTCGCTGGTGCCGGGTTCCCCGTCCGTGGCGCGGAGGGCACCTATTTCCTCACCGTGGACATATCCGAGGTGACCGACGAGGACGCCGTCGGCTTCTGCCTGCAACTGCCCTACCGCTGCGGTGTCGTCGCCGTGCCCTGCCCGGCGTTCTACGCCGACCCCGAAGCCGGCCGGCACCTGGTGCGCTTCGCGTTCTGCAAGCGCCGATCGTCGATAGAAGAGGCAGTGGAGCGCCTGGGGCGTCTGCGCGGCGGGGGAAGCCGCCCATGAAGGTGGCCCTCGTCCAGCACGATGTCGCCTACGAGGACGCCCGCGCCACCTGTGAGCACCTGGCCCCCCTGGTGAGGTCGGCCGCGGCCCAGGGGGCCCAGCTAGTGGTGCTGACCGAGATGTTCGCCACCGGGTTCTCCATGGCCACCGACAAAGTGGCCGAGCCAGGCGCCCAGGGCACGGGGAGCAGGTTCCTGGTGGACATGGCGAGCCAGGCCCAGGTGGCAGTCTGCGGTTCGCTGCCCGTGCGGCCGTCTGGGGCTGGCCGGCCGGTCAACCGGTTCGTGTGCGCTTTGCCCGATGGGCGAACCGTCGGCTACGACAAGGTGCACCCCTTCAGCTTCGGGGGCGAGGCCGCCAGCTACGGCCCCGGGCAAACTGTCACCACCTTTGAGTGGCAGGGCGTTGCCATCACCCCGTTCGTCTGCTACGACCTCCGCTTCGCCGACGCGTTCTGGGCCGTGGCCGAGCGGACCGACTGTTACGTAGTGGTGGCGAACTGGCCTGCTGCCCGCCAGGGCCATTTCCGGGCCCTGGCCGTGGCCCGGGCCGTGGAGAACCAGGCCTACGTCCTGGCCACCAACCGCGTCGGCAGTGGGGGCGGCATCGACTACGCGGGGGGCACCATCGCTGTGGGGCCGTTCGGCGAGGTGCTGGCGGAAGCCGGCCAGCAAGAAGAGGTGCTGCTCGTCGAGGTCTCCCGGGGCCGGGTGAGCGAGGTGCGCCAGGCCTACCCGTTCCTGGCCGACCGGCGGGCGTTCGAGGTGGACAGCCCGGGAGCAGGCCAGCCAGCCCTGCAGAAGGGCGGGCCCGGCTAGCCCGCTCGGGCCAGGCTAGCTCCCTGCCGCCCGGCTGGCCTCCTGGGGCCCGGCTTGGCCCCTGGGGCCAGCTGGGGGCCAGCTTTCGCCGGGCCGGGCCCCAGGCTGGGTCGACCGCCGCACCACCAGCTCGGCCCGGAACAACGTGGCCCGCACGGGGCCGCCGTCAGCCCGGTCAGGTACGGTGCGGAGCAGCTCCACCGCCCGGCGGCCCACCTCCTCTAGGGGTTGGCGCACGCTGGTCAGCGGCGGCCAGGTCACCGCCGCCACCTCCGTGTCGTCGAAGCCGGTGAGAAGCACGTCCCCAGGGACGTCCACCCCGTGGGAGCGCAGCACGTCAAGCACCCCCAGGGCTACCAAGTCGTTGGCGCACACCACGGCGTCGGGCAGGTCGCGCTCGGCCAGCAGGCGCCTAGCTGCTTCCCGGCCCCACTCCATGGAGAAGTCCCCCGCGTAGAGGCGGTCGTGGGACCCGTTAGCGAAGCGCTGCACCGCTCGGCGGTAGCCCCGCGACCGTTCCGCCGCGGTCGAGGCCCTCGACGACGAGGCGACATAAGCAAACCGGCGGCAACCCTGGCGGGCCAAGTGCTCCACGACCTCGGCCATGGCCCGGTCCTGGTCGACCCCGACGAAGGCCACCTCCGAGCCAGCTCGCCGGTCGATCTGCACCACCGGTACCTGGCTGGCCGCCAAGCGCACCGTGGTGCGGCTGCTCACCCGGTCGCAGGGGCTGACCAAGATGCCATCGATGCGGTGCTCCAGCAGGCTGTGCACCAGCTCCGCCTCCTGGCGGACGTCATCGCCCGAGTCGCACAGCAGCAGCTGGGTGCCTTGGGCCCGCAGTTGTTTTTCGACCGCCTGGATGATCACCGGGAAGAAGGGGTTGGCTATGTTCGGCACCACCATCCCGACCGTCCCTGTAGAGCGGGTACGCAACGCGCGGGCCACCCGGTTGGCCCGGTAGCCGAGCTGCTCGGCTGCAGCCAGCGCCCGTGCCTGCAGCTCCGGGGCAACCCGCCGGCTCCCAGACAGCGCGCGCGAGACCGTCGCCGGCGACAGCCCGGCCGTCGTCGCCACCTGCCGTATGGTCACCGGCCGGGCCCTGTTCGTCTCCGCTCCCCGGGCCAGTGACGCTCACCTCCCCCAAACGACGCGTTGCGCGGCCCGCAGCGCATGTGTATGGTATCGTCTTTGGGATAACGATTTCCAAGAGACCAGCCGTCCGAGGGCCCTTCGGTGGGCCGGAGGTGCGGGCCGGGCCGTCCGGCGCCTGCCTGACGGCCGCCCCGGGCAGGCACGGCCCCGAACCTCGCTGGCTACCGACCAGGCCCTAAAGGAGCACGTGCTCATGCTGCAGGGACCGAACCGAGGGACCAGACGACCAGCAACACCAAGCACACGGAACTGACAGGCCCGCTCAGCGGGACGAGAGGAGGAGCTCCATGAAAAGAGCCAAGCTCAGTATTGCGACGGCGGCAGTGACCATCGCCATGATGGCCACGGCCGTCCCCGGTGCCCAAGCCGCCGGCAAGACGTTCAAAGTCGACTTCATCTTCGATGGGTACACCTACCCCTACTTCGCGCCCATGGCCCAAGGGGTGCGGGCGGCCGCCAAGCTGTACCCCAGCTTGAAGATCAACATAATCAACGCCAACAACTCCGGTCCCACCGAGTCGAGCGACATCGCCACGGCGGTGGCTGCCGGCGTCCAGGGGATCATATTGAACACGATCGAGGAGTCCGTCACCGCCGCGGCCCAAAAGGCGGCGGCTGCCGGCGTCCCGATCATCACCATCGACCGTGACATAACCGCGCCGTCCGCCCGCATCGCCTTCATCGGCGACAACGACTTCGTGCTCGGGCGGGAAATGACCCAGCAGGCGCTGTCCTACCTGGCTGCCCACAAAGTGCCCAAGCCGTGGAACGTGGTGCTCCTGGAGGGCACCCTCGGGGCGAGCACCGCGATCGACCGCTGGCAGGGGGCCTTGGGCGTCCTCAAGCCGCTGGAGAAAAACGGCTCAGTGAAGATCGTCCTCAACACTTCGGCCAACTTCGCCACGAACACCGCCCAGAGCGTGATGTCCGCCGAACTGGCAAAGACGACGAACATCCAGCTGGTCATCTGCGGCAACGACGCCATGGCCCTGGGCGTGGAGACAGCCCTGAAGGACCACGGCATCCCCCCTGGCAAAGTGCTGGTCACCGGGGCCGATGCCCAGCCCGAGAGCCTGACGGCCATCGGCAACGGCTGGCAGCTCAACACCGTGACCCATGCCCCCTACCTGGAGGCGGCCTGGGCGGTAGAGGCAATGGCCAACTACCTGCTGTACAAGGTGAAGCCACCGGCCAAGTTCAGCGGGCACAACATCTTGGTGCCCATGGTCGTGGTCACGAAGGCTAACCTGGCGTCCGTGGGGGCGTGGGGGACGCCAGCGGTGGTCCCTCCCCTGCCCTACGGCAAGTCCCAGTCCTTCAAGAGCTGAACTACCGAGCGGCCGAGCTGGGGGGCCCCAGGTACGCGTCGGGGCCCCCTGGCCGGGAGGAAGCACATGTCCACAGCTGAACCAAGCCAGGCGCTCGGGCCACCGGCCAGCAGCGTGGCCGGGCCTCGGCACCAGGGCGCCGACGGGCCACCGGCCGGCAGCTCGGTTGGGCAGGCAGGCAACAGCGCTGCGGCTGACAGTGGCCCCCCAGGTGAGCGCACCGGCCAGCGGGCCTCGCCCGAGCCGTCGGGGCCGGAGCCCAGCCCGGGCGCGTTGCTCTCCGTGCGGGGGGTGTCGAAGCACTTTGGCCCGGTCAAGGCGGTCGACAACGTCAGCCTCGACTTTTACCCTCAAGAGGTCATCGGGCTCATAGGTGACAACGGCGCCGGCAAGTCGACGCTGCTCTCAGTGCTCACCGGCTACCACCGGGCGGACGAAGGCAGCTTCTTTTACAAGGGCAAGCCAGTCTCGATCACCTCGCCTCGCGAGTCGCGCAACAAGCTGCGGATCGAGATGATCTACCAGCAGCTGCAGCTGGCACGCGACCTCACCGTGTGGGAGAACATGTTCCTCGGCGAGGAGCTGCGCATCTTCGGCTTCGTCTCCGACCGCCGGAGCATGCGCCGGCGCGCCGGGGAGGTGCTCGAGAGGCTGAACTCCAAGATCCGCCCGGGCGACATCCTGGGCAACCTTTCGGGTGGCGAACAGCAGATCGTCGCCATCGGCCGGGCCATCCTGTTCGACCGGGACATCATCTTGATGGACGAGCCGACGGCGGCGATCTCGGCCGCCAAGGTCGAGGATTTCCTCCAGCTGGTGCGGGACCTGCGGGCGCTGGGGAAAACGGTCATCCTCGTGAGCCACCGCTTGGAGGACATACTGGCCGTAGCCGACGCGGTAGCCGTGCTGGTCTTGGGCAAGTTGCACTGCGTGGTGCCCAACCAGGACCTCACCGTCTCTGACCTCGTGCACCTGATGTTCGGTGGCCAGGCCCCAGCCACCGCCTCGGGCGGCAACCTGGCCCAGGCCCGCTGGCAGCTACGGCACGGAGGCACGGGAGGAGGCGCCTGATGGTAAGCGCAGTTCTCACCCGCGAGCAGGGCGTCTCATGGGGCCGCCTGGGACGGCTGCTCGCCGGCAACCCGGGGAGCGTGCGGCGGCCGGTAGCCTTCTTGGCCCTGGCCGTGGTCGCCTCCACTATCGCTTCGCCTTCGTTCCTCACCCTGGCCAACTTGAAGGCCCTGTTGACCAGCTCGAGCTTCCTCATGGTCCTGGCCTGCGGGGAGGCCTACGTGGTCCTGATGGGCATGATCGACCTCGGCGTCGAGAGCATGCTGAGCTGCGCGGGCATGCTCGCCGCCTGGCTCGTCGTGTTCCACGGGTTCGCAGGCTGGGAGGGGTTTTTGTGCGCCCTGGCCTTCGGCATGGTCGTGGGCGGAGGAGTGGGCCTGGTCGTCACCCGGCTCAGGGTGCCCTCCTTCGTCGTCACCTTGGGCACCTATTGGGGGTTGCTCGGCATAGCGCTCCTGTTCAACGCCGGCAACTACATAGCCCCCAGCGAAGGCAGCCACGTGACCTTCACCTTCGGCGGGATCGCCAACACGACCTTTGGGGTCTCGAACCTGGTGTTCATCATGCTGGGCGTCGTGGTCGTAGCCCAGCTGGCGCTCAGCTACACCCCCGTGGGGCTGTGGGTGAAAGCGGTTGGGTCCAACGAGCAGGCAGGCAAGGCCGTGGGCCTGCGCACGCGGGACCTAAAGGTGATGGCCTTTGTCATATCGGGGTCCCTGGCCGCCTTGGGCGGCGTCATGATGTCCGCCTGGCAGGCATCGATCTACCCCACTTCGGGCTCGGGCATGTCGTTGCAAGCCATAGCCGGTGTGATCCTGGGGGGCATCCCCTTCACGGGCGGGCGTGGCACGGTCGTGGGAGCCGCGATCGGGGCCCTCGTCATCGGGGTGATCAACGACATCATCGTGCTGGTCGGCCTGTCTTCCAACTACGAGTACATCTTCGTCGCCACCGTGCTCGTCCTGGCTGGCCTCCAAGCGCGCGGCAGCGAGTTCGTCAAATGACCGCCGCCGGCCATGGGCCCGGTCCGAGCTCTGCTCAGCCGGCCCTCATGGGGGGCCTGACCCGCTCGACCAAGCCGTCGTCGGTCGAGGCGGCGCTGGAGCAGGGCCAAGGGATCCTGAGGCTGGCCCCGACCTGGGTGCCACGAGAGTTCTGCGTCCCGGGCCGGCGCTTGAAGCTGCACCCTGACGATTACTTTGCCTTGGGCGGGGCGCGCGGCGGGATCGACGAGAGGTGGCTGTCATCGGCCATCCGGGCAGACAACGGCCCCCTCACCGGGCCCGACGAAGGCCTGAGCTTCGTAGTGGGGCCCAACGCTGAAGGCTTGCCCTTCGACGAGGTCGTGGCCCATCTCGGGGCCGACCTCATTGGCGAACGGCTCTGGTCGGAGCACGGCAGCTGGCCCATGTACAGCAAGTTCTTCGACAACGAGGGCCCGCTGCCCTTCCATGTCCACCACACGGACGAAAAGGCACGGCTCGTGGGCCGAAAGGGCAAGCCCGAGGCCTACTACTTCCCCCCTCAGATGAACAACCACCTGGGCACCACCCCGGTGTCGTTCTTTGGCTTGGCCCCCGGGACGACAAAAGAGCAGTTCAAGGAAAGGCTTGCCGGGTTTGGCTCCCAGGGCGACAACCGCGTGACGGAGCTCTCCCAGGCTTACCGGCTACGCCTGGGCACGGGCTGGGACATGCCGGCCGGTGTGCTGCACGCACCGGCCAGCGTCTGCACCTACGAGCCCCAGGCTGCCTCCGACGTGTTCGCCATGTGCGAGAGCTGGACCAGTTGCCGGTCGGTCTCCCAGGACCTGCTGTGGAAGGACGTCCCTCCGGAGCACCGGGGGGACCTGGACTTCATAGTTTCCCTGCTGGACTGGGACAAGAACACCGACCCCGACTTCTTCCGTTCTCGGTTCTCGCCTCCAGTCGTCGTCCCCTCCACCCCCCCGGGCTGCCAGGAACGCTGGGTCGTGTACCGTTCCCCGGCCTTCAGTGCCAAGGAACTGACGGTGCTGCCCCAGCAGCAGGTCACCGTGCGGGACAGCGCCTGTTACGGGTGCATAGTGGTGCAGGGAAGGGGTTGGTTGGGCCCCTGGGCGGTCGAGTCCCCCACCCTTGTGCGTTTTGGCCAGCTCACTTCGGACGAGTTCTTCGTCTCCGAGCCGGCCGCCCGGGCGGGGGTACGGGTAGCCAACACCAGCGCCACCGAACCACTGGTCATGCTGAAGCACTTTGGGCCTGGCAACCCGGACAACACCCTGGTGGCGCCATGACGGAGGGCGGGCGCCCGCTCAGGGTGGTGCTCACCCCTGAACCCCAACGCTCGGAGCGGATCTTCACCCCCGCCACCCGTGAAGAGCTGGGGCGCCGTTTCGAGGTGGTCGACCTGGAAGGCAAGCCGGAGGCCCTGGACGAGGTGATCGCGGATGCCTTCGCTATCGTTGGCCAGCCCGACCTGCCGGCCGAGCGCCTGAGCCGGGCCCTGCGCCTGCGCGCCCTGCTCAACGTGGAGGGCAACTTCTACCCCAACGTGGACTACCCAGCGTGTTTCCAAAGGGGCATCTACGTGCTGGGCTGCGGCCCCGCCTATGCGGAGGCCGTGGCCGAGTACTCCCTGGGCCTTGCCCTCGACCTGGCCAGGGGCATCACCAGGGAGGACCGGGCGTTCCGGGCCAGGCGCGAGCGCTATGCCGGCGCCGGCAACAGCGATGCCGTCCTGCTGCGCAACGCTCGGGTCGGCTTGATCGGCCTTGGCAACCTGGGCCGGGCGCTGCTGCCTTTGCTGGCGCCCTTCCGGGCCACTGTCCGGGCCTACGACCCGTGGCTACCCGACCGGGCCCTGGCGGAGCTTGGGGTGGTGCCTTCCACGCTGCCTGAACTGCTCGCCCACAGCACCACCGTGTTCGTGCTCGCCACCGTGACCGAGCAGAGCACGAAGCTGCTCGGTGCCCAAGAGCTCGACCTGCTGCCCGCCGGTGCCCGGCTGGTGCTGGTGAGCCGGGCGGCCGTGGTCGACTTCCCGGCCCTGCTGGACCGGGTGGAGGCTGGCCGGCTCCTGGCCGCCATCGATGTCTGGCCCGAGGAGCCGGTCCCCCCCGACGAGCGGGCCCGAGGCCTCGAAGGCCTGGTCCTTTCCGCCCACCGGGCGGGGGGGATCCCCGAGGCCTTCTACGAGATCGGCCACATGGTCCTCGACGACCTCACCCTCCTGGCCCGAGGCCTGCCGCCCGCCCGCATGCAGGTGGCCGCCCGGGAACTGGTGGGCCGGTACCGCAACCGCCCGGTAACCTCTTAAGCCAGCCATGGCACCGCTACCTGACCGCCCGTGACCTTGCTCGCCTGCCAAGGGGTCCTGTTCGACTGTGACGGGGTGCTGGTCGACTCGGCTGCCAGCGTGGCCCGAGCCTGGGCCAGGTGGGCGCGCGACCTGGGCCTTGACCCCGACGAAGTCTGCCGGACGGTGGTCGGCCGGCGCTCGGCCGACACGGTTGCCCGCCTGGTGCCCCCTGCCCGCCAGCGCGAGGAGCTGGCCCGCATCGACCGCTACGAGCTGGAGGACGCGGCCACGGTGGGGGCGGTCAAGGGCGCCTCGGAACTGCTCGCCTCCATCCCGGCGGGCAAGTGGGCGGTGGTGACCTCAGGCCGGACCGAGCTCGCCCTGGCCCGGTTGCGCGCCGCCGGGTTGCCGGTACCGGAAGTGCTCGTCAGTGCCGACGACGTCACCTTGGGCAAGCCGGACCCCGAAGGCTACCAGGCCGCGGCCCGGCGCCTCGGCCTGGCCCCCTCCAGCGCCGTCGTCCTGGAAGACTCCCGCGCTGGCATCGAGGCCGCCCGGGCGGCCGGTGCCCGGGCCATCGTGGGCGTGGGCGAGCAGGCGGCGGCCGACGGGGCAGACGTGGTGGTGGACGACCTGTCCGGCGTGCACTGGGCCGGGCCCGGGCTCCTAGTGGATTGACTCCATAATACGATTTTGTCTAAGGTGCCCCTATGGCACCAGTTATGGCCGAGCTTGCCTCCCGCCCGGCACCCGCACAGCAGCTGCGCGCCGCCGGCCTACGGGCGACGGCAGTGCGCCTGGCGGTCATGGGTGCCCTGGAGCAGCACCCCCACGCCCAAACGGGCACGGTCATCAACTATGTCCGGGCCAACCTGGGGACGGTCTCCGCTCAGGCGGTCTACAACGTGCTGTCCACCTTGGCCGAAGCCGGCCTGCTGCGCCGCATCGAGCCAGCCGGCAGCGCGGCGCTCTACGAGCTGCGAGCGGGGGACAACCACCACCACGTGGTGTGCCGGCGTTGCGGGGCGGTGGCCGACGTGGACTGTGCCGTGGGGCGCCGCCCGTGCCTGACCCCCTCTGACCTCCACGGCTACCTGCTGGACGAGGCGGAGGTGACCTACTGGGGGATCTGCCCCGACTGCCAGGCGAGCACCGGCCTGGCCGCGGGCCGCAGGGCCCAGGGGCAGCCAACCGCGAGCCAGGGAACTGCCTCTGGGCGGCCGGCCGTGTCGGGGGGTGCCGCCGGGCACGGCCGGGGCCGGCCGAGCGGGCCGGGGGAGGCCGCCGGCCGCGGCAAGCAGCGGCCACAGCCAGGCCAAGAGGCGCCAGTGGCGCTTCCTCGAAATGAACTACAGGCAGACAGAACCGCACAACCGCACAGCAGGAGGTCCCAACATGGCCACTAGCGACACCGAGGGCAAATGCCCGGTACCGCACACCGCGCTCGGAGGCCGGTCCATCCGGGACTGGTGGCCCGAGCAGCTCAACCTGAAGCTCCTCCACCAGCACTCCCCCCTGTCCAACCCCATGGGCAAGGACTTCAACTACGCCGAGGAGTTCAAGACCCTCGACCTGGAGGCAGTCAAGCGGGACATCTTCGAGGTGATGACGACCTCCCAGGACTGGTGGCCCGCTGACTATGGCCACTACGGGCCGTTGTTCATCCGCATGGCATGGCACAGCGCCGGCACTTACCGCATCGCGGACGGCCGCGGGGGCGGCGGCCGGGGCGCCCAGCGCTTCGCCCCGCTCAACAGCTGGCCGGACAACGCCAACTTGGACAAGGCCCGCCGGTTGCTCTGGCCGGTCAAGCAAAAGTACGGGCGCAAGCTGTCCTGGGCTGACCTGATCATATTCGCGGGCAACTGCGCCCTCGAGTCCATGGGCCTCAAGACATTTGGGTTCGGCGGTGGCCGGGAGGACATCTGGGAACCCGAGGAGGACGCGTTCTGGGGCCCCGAGGGCACCTGGCTGGGCGACGAGCGCCACGACGACGACGAGCAACTGGCCAACCCCTTCGGCGCGGTCCAGATGGGCCTGATCTACGTCAACCCCGAAGGGCCGAGCGGCAACCCCGACCCGCTGGCGGCAGCCAAGGACATCCGGGAGACCTTCCGCCGCATGGCCATGAACGACGAGGAGACGGTAGCGCTCATCGCCGGCGGCCACACCTTCGGCAAGACCCACGGCGCCGTCGACCCGGTCAAGTACGTAGGGCCCGAGCCCGAAGGCGCCAGCCTCGAAGAACAAGGCCTGGGGTGGAAGAACACCTTCGGGCGGGGCAACGCCGACGACACCTACACCAGCGGCCTGGAAGGGGCGTGGACGAACAACCCGGTGAAATGGGACAACGGCTATTTGGACAACCTGTTCAACTACGACTGCGAGCTGACCACCAGCCCGGCCGGTGCCAAGCAGTGGAAGCCCAAGGGCCCCGCAGCCGAAGGCACGGTGCCCGACGCCCATGACCCGGGGAAAAGGCACGCGCCCATGATGCTCACCACGGACATAGCCCTGAAGGTGGACCCCATCTACGCTCCGATAGCCAAGCGTTTCCACGAGCACCCCGACGAGTTCGCCCAAGCCTTCGCCAAGGCGTGGTTCAAGCTCACCCACCGGGACATGGGCCCGGTCTCCCGCTACCTCGGCCCCCTGGTCCCCTCCGAGCCGCAGCTGTGGCAGGACCCCGTGCCCCCGGTGGGCCACGAGCTGGTCGGGGACGCCGAGGTCGCCTCGCTCAAGTCCAAGATCCTTGCCTCGGGCTTGACCGTCGCCGAGCTCGTGTCGACGGCTTGGGCATCGGCGGCCACGTTCCGGGGGACGGACAAGCGCGGGGGGGCGAACGGCGCTCGCATCCGGCTTGCCCCCCAAAAGGACTGGGAGGTCAACGAGCCGCCCAAGCTGGCCAAGGTCCTGGGCGTCCTCGAAGCCGTCCAGCAGGAGTTCAACGCTTCGCAGCCCGATGGCAAGAGGGTGTCCCTGGCCGACCTGGTCGTCCTGGGCGGGTGCGCAGCGGTCGAGCAAGCCGCCGCTCAAGCCGGTCACCCAGTGCAGGTGCCCTTCTCCCCCGGCCGGACCGACGCCCGCCAGGACCAGACCGACGTGGAGTCCTTCGCCGTGCTGGAACCCAGGTTCGACGGTTTCCGCAACTACGTCCAAGCCGGCCTGAAGGTGCCCCCGGAGCACCTGCTGGTGGAGCGGGCCAACCTGCTGACGCTGACTGCCCCCGAGATGACCGTACTGGTCGGCGGCCTGCGTGCCCTGGGCGCCAACTTCAGGCAGTCCCCCCACGGGGTGCTCACCCATCGACCGGGGGCCCTCACCAACGACTTCTTCGTCAACCTCTTGGACATGAGGACCGAATGGAAGGTGTCGCCTACCCTCGAAGGGGTGTACGAGGGCCGCGACCGTGGGAGCGGCGAGCCGAGGTGGACAGCCACTGCGGTGGACCTCGTGTTCGGTTCCAACTCCCAGCTGAGGGCCATCGCCGAGGTCTACGCGAGCGCGGACGGGCAAGCCAAGTTCGTCCGTGACTTCGTGGCCGCCTGGGCCAAGGTCATGGACCTCGACCGCTTCGACCTCGCGTAAGGCCCCTGGGCCCGAGCTCCCTCGTCCCGGCCGTCGCCCCACACGGCCGGGACGCCCGCTCTGGCGAACGGTCACGGCCCGCCCCCGGGCGACAGCGGCGGTACCCAGCGAGGGGCGGTGCCCAGCCGAGGAGGTGGCCAGCCGAGGGGTGGTGCTCAGCGAGGGGCGCGGGCTAGGACGTCGCGCAGGTGCACCCGGGCGCCGGTGCGCAAGACGGCTCGGCGGTAGATGTTGGCCGCCAAGACGGCCATGGCCACGGTCCCGGCCAGGCTCACCAGCGCGGAGGCAGTGAACTCCCACCACGTCGCCTGGTGCAGGGACACGAGCACCGACATGCAGAACGGTGCGGTGGGCGGCAGGTAGGCCAGCACCTTGAACAGCAAGTCGGCGTTGCCCGAGCTGGCCACCGCTATCGAGTAGATGTAGCCCAGCAGCACCGGGAGGCTGAGGGGCAGGGCGAGCGACTGCACCTGGTCCTGGCGCTCGGCCGTCGAACCGGCGGCGGCGTAGGCCCAGCAGTAAAAGGCGTAGCCCAGCACCAGCCACAGCAGTTCGCTGAGGAGCACCAGTGCCCCCATGCCCCGGAGCAAGTTGGAGCCCACCGCCTCGGCTACTACCACGGAGAAGCCGGCTATGAGGCCAGCCTGCCCGAGGGCCACCAGCCCGATACCCAGGACCTTGCCCCCCAGCAGCTGCAGGGGCCGCACGGTAGCCAGCAGGACCTCCACCACGCGGCTCGATTTTTCCTGCATCACCCCGATGAGGATCCAGGTGTTGTACTGGGTGAGCATGAAGAAAAGCAGCACCAGCCCGATGACGGAGGTGGCCCTCTCCGGTGCCTTCGAGCTGGCCTCGAGGGCGCGGACCGCGACCGGCCGGGCACCGTCCAGCACGCTCACCTGGCGGGCCGAGAGCCCCGCCTGCCGGTAGGCCTCCAGCACCCCGAGGTAGGTGGCGACGTCGCGCACCAGGGCCGGGTCGGCGGGAGAACCGCTCGAGCTGACGGGCCGTTCGACCAGGATCTGGTCGCCATCAACGATCACGAAGCCAACCCTGCCCGAACGCAGGGCCGACCTGGCCTCGGCCAGGCCCGGCTCGGGCACGAGGCTCACGGCATCATGGTCACGGCTGGCTGCTGCCCGCACCAGCTGCTGGCCCCGCACCGGCAGCGGGCCGACCACGCCTACCACCTGTCTGGCCGGCCCGTGGCCGGAACCGAGGGTGGGCACGACTATGGCTGCCCCCACGGCCAGCAGCATGAACAGGGTGCCGAGCCGGAAGATCCTCCCCCGCACACGCTCTTTGACCTCCCTCATCGCGATCAGGCCGACGACGCCGAGCGTGGCTTCGACCGCTTGCTGGGACGCCCGCGCCAGCGTGGCAAGCCCCAGGGGCCCTCTCGCCGGGCCGGTGCTCGGCCCACCCCCCGGGCCTGGCGGCACCGGGCCTGGCGGCACCGGGCCACCAGGGGCACGGCGGCCCCGACGGGCCCGGCCGACCGCCAGGCGGGCCACCACGGCGGCGGCCACGACCAGGGCCACGTAGGGGATCTTCAGTGGAGGGCCTCCCGGAACACCTCAGACAGGCGGCGACGCTGGAACGAGAACTGGGTCACCCGCCCCACGGCCATCGCTGCCCTGAGGACGACGTCGCTGTCGACGGAGTCGTCCAGCACCAGCCGGGCAGCACCGCCAGCCACCTCCGAGACCGTTACCCCGGGCAGGCCTCGTGCCCACTGGCCCGTGCGCTCGCCCTCGATGCGGACCACCAGCCGGCGCGGCCCGGCAGCCGCCAGCTCGTCCACCGTGCCCGACGCCACCAGCCGCCCGTGGTCGATGATGGTCACCCGTTCGCACAGATCTTCGACTTGGTCGAGCTGGTGGCTGCTGAACAGCACGCAGCAGCCTGAGCGCGCCTGGTCCACCAGCACCTGGCCGATGGCGTCCATACCGGCCGGGTCGAGGCCGGAAAGCGGCTCGTCCAGCACGAGCACCTCGGGGCCGTGCACCAGTGCCGCGCTCAACTGGGCCCGCTGCTGGTTGCCGTGGGAGAGGGCCTCGACTTTGGAGTCCCGGCGGTCCGCGATGCCGAGCCGCTCGAGCCAGGCACCGGTGGCCGCCGCCGCGGCGGCCGGGCTCAGCCCGTGCAGCCGGCCCAGGTACTCGACCTGTTCGCCCACCTTCATGCCCGGGTAGAGCCCTCGTTCCTCAGGCATGTAACCAAAGCGGCGGCGCTCGGCCGGGCCCACGGGTGCACCGTCCCAGCGGACGACCCCGGCGTCAAGGTCGGTGAGCCCGAAGATGGCCCGCATGGCCGTGGTCTTCCCGGCCCCGTTGGGGCCCAGGAAGCCAACCACCTGGCCCGCAGGCACCTCGAAAGAAAGGTCGTCCAACGCGACCAGGCTGCCGAAGCGCCGGCGAAGCCCTACCAGCTCCAGCAGAGCGCTCATCCCGAGGAGGTTACTTGGCGGCCAGTACCAGCTTGCAACCACCCGGTGGCCAGCCCCGCGGCACTGGGAGGGGGCAAAACTTTGGGGACCTCCCCGATGCCACCGGCCGGTGCCATCGCTTATCTTCCCTAGCACCATGAAGCTTGCTCATCACCACGTGGCCTGGCACCGTGCCGCCGGGCACCATGCCGCCTGGCCCCTCTGAGCAGCCGGCCTGGGGACCGCTGGACGGCCCGAGCCTGGAGCTCACCCGACGGCGCTTGCTCCAACTGCTCGGGTGCTCAGCGGGCAGCCTGTACGGCTACTGGGCCTGGCCGTGGCGGCGCAGCCCTCAGGCGCTCGCCCTGGCCCCGCCCAGGTTGCCCGCGGCCAACCCGCCGACCACGGCCCCGGTGACCCTCCCGCAGCCGCCGGCACCCCAGCTGAGCCTGGTGGCGCCGGCCTACCGGCGCGACGACATGCTGGTGCTGGTCTTCTACGGCTACAACCTCGTCCTTACCAGCGCCGGAAGCCAGGCCACGCTCACCCGCGCCACCAGCACCGAGGAGGCGTACCTGGTGGTGGGCTTCCCGCCCCAGGCCGTGCTGGAGGCAGCAGTGCCGGTGGGAGCCACCCCGCCGCCCTTCTTCCCCGACCCTCCCCTGCCGGCCAGCCTGTCCGGCCCTAGCCAGCTCGCCTTCTTGGTCCCCAGCACCGTCGGCCCCATCCCCTTCACGCTGGAGGCACTGCTGGACTGGTCCCAGCTGACGCCGCTTTGGGAAGCGTCCCCCTTCGCCGGGCCCCAGCCACCGGCCCTGGCGACTTACATCGAGGCTCCCTGGCACCTCCTGCTCAGCCCGGGGGCCTCTGCCACCTGGTCGCACGCCTCGGCCCCCTTGACCTACTCAGGACGGACCGAGCTTTGGCAGACCCGCCTGGGCGAGGCAGGGGTGGAGCCCCCGGCCTCGTCGCCCGAGCTGCGTGCCGTGTGGGCCCCCGGCTACCCCGAGGGCATGCCCGAGCCGTTCGGCCCGAGCTACCAGACCAGCCTGACCAACGGCGACCGCCTGGACATCATCGCGCTCACCTGCGGCACCTCGGGTGGCACGACGGGCATCGCCCGCCCCGCGCCCTTGCCCAGCGTGCCGGCCCGGGCTGAGCTCCTCATGCTGAGCGCGCTCGGGGCATCGCTCAACGTCCACGGCGCCTGGGGCCAAGAGGGGACGAGCTCGTTGACCGACTGGGCCCACCGCATGGTGACGGGCCGGGAAAGCTACGTGCGCACCGTCCGTGCCGGTTTCCTCTTCCCCTTCGGCCACCGAGCCGCCCACATCGTGGTCACCGACCGGGAGCTCCAGGTGGACAGCAGCGGCGTGACCATCGCCTACCTGGTCCAGCGCCAGTACGTGGTCGTCGTCCAACCTTCGCTCGACTACGGCGCCGCGGGCGGCGAGCCCTGGGCGGGCAGGCAGAACCCGCTCCGCCAGCTCGCCGTGACCACCATCGCCACGCCGCCGCTCGACCCCATGAGCGCCGACGCCCAGGTGGGCAGCTTCCCGGCCCAAAGCGGCGACGACGAGGTCTTCTGGGTGCGCGTCAACGGCTCCGACTACCCCTTCGCCTTCGTCGCCACGGACCGGGAGGGACGGGTGGCCCAGTTCCACACCGGGGCCATCTTCGTCAGCCGGACGGTCGCCCTGTCCGGCTACAACGGCCAGGCACCGGCCCAGGTCGCCCAGGCGGTGGCGGCTGCCTACGCCGACCCGGCCCAGGCCTCCCGCCGGAGCCCGGACCTAGCCGGCCAACTGGTCGCCTTCGCCGACCCGGGCGGCCAGCCCGGCTCGACCGCCCACCACGTGAGCTCCCTCGAGCTGGCCGGCGCCCCGCCGGCAGGGCAGCCGGGACCGGCCGGCCCTCCCTTCTTCCCCTTCGCGGCCAGCGCCAGGCTGCGCCTGCCCGGGGCAGAGCAGCTGGCCGGGACCTCCCTCGGCGGCATCGCCTTCACGATCTCCCCCAACTATTACCAGGACAACTTCAAAGCCGGGGTGGCGGAGATCTACCTCGAGCTGGCCGCGGGCGCGCCCATAACGCCCCTCGGCTTCTCACCCCGCTCGTCGGGGGGGCTGGCCACTCCCAACTTCGGGATCACTGGCCTCGCCCGTGACCTCGGGCCGGTGGCCGGGCCGGTGAACGACCTGCTGGCGGGCAAGTTCAACCCCCAGGACTTCTTCGCCACGGTGGCCGGGGCCCTGGAGGCCAAGCTGCTCGGTGCCATCAGCCTCGCGGAAGTGCTCGCCGGCTCGGGGACGCCGGGAGCCACCACCGCCAGCCAGGCCCCCCGGATCCAGACCGTGGTCCTCTACCCGGGCAACGACACCACCCAGCCCCCCGAGGCGCTGCAGACAACGCTCGACTGGTCACCCGTCGTGAAGGCGGACAGCCTGGGCCTTTTTGCCCCCAAGGAAGGCTCGGCGCTCACCGTCCACGCCGTCGTCTACAGCCCGCTCAACAGCCCCCAGCAGACCACCTACAAGGTCCACGGCGAGCTGACCAATTTCGACCTGGTGCTGTTCGGCACCAACAACGCTTTCATCGACATCGCTTTCAAGGGCCTGTCGTTCGATTTCGCCACCGGGGCCAAGGTGCAGGTCCGCCCTGAGGTGAGCGGCGTCAGTTTCCAGGGGCCGCTCAGCTTCGTTCAGGCCTTCGAGAGCCTGTTCGCCTCCCTCGGCGGCCCTTCGGTCAGCGTGACCTCGGCCGGCGTCCAAGCCAGCTACTCGGTGGCGCTACCAGACCTCAGCGTGGGCGTGTTCTCGCTGTCCAACCTGAAACTGGCCGGGGTGCTCAACGTGCCCTTCGACAGCTCACCGGTACGGCTGCGGGTGGGCTTCTGCACCCGGGAGAACCCCTTCTTATTGGCCATCGACCTGTTCACCGGGGGTGGGTTCTTCGGCCTGGCGGTGGGTGGGGACGGCATCGAGATGCTCGAGGCGTCGCTCGAGTTCGGGGCCAGCGCGGCGCTGGACCTGGGGGTGGCGACCGGCGGGGTGTCGATGATGGCGGGCATCTATTTCGCGCTCCAGACCACGCCGTCGAGATCGGTGCAGCTCACCGGGTTCCTGCGGGCCGACAGCAACTTGTCGGTGCTGGGGGTCGTGAGCCTCTCCGTGGAGTTCTACATGGGGCTCACCTACCTCGACCCCGGGCAGGCCTACGGCACGGCCACCGTCACCGTCGAGGTCAGCGTGCTGTGCTTTTCCAAGTCCGTGTCCATGACCATGCAGAAGACCATCGGGGGCAGTGACCCGACTTTCGCCCAAGCCATGACCCAGGCCGACTGGTCAAGTTATTGCCTGGCCTTTGCCCCGCAGTGACGACCGGCACCAGGGACGGCCCGCATGAGGGCGGGCGACAGTAGGGACATCAGGGGACATCAGGGGACAGAAAGGCGCACCAATGGCAACCGGGCACTCCAAGCCAAAACCCCACCCGGTCGGGCCCGGGACAGCCGGGCAGTCCATTACCTGGACGGCACTGCCCAACGGCACCCGGGACGGCGGCAAGACCCTCGCCCTGTCTGTGCACGTGGCGCCGCGCCTCACCTTTGCCGGCTCCCCGCCGCCTAGCCGGCTGCCCTTGTCCGAGTACCCCGACTTCGTCCACTGGGCCGCTCAGGACATCAGGTTCTCGGTGCGGTTGGGCCCCGCCCCGGCCATCACCGTCGCCCCTTTGCCCGGGCGCCGGCCGGAGCTGTGGGACGCCATCTTTTCCCCCTCGACAGAGGTGGAGCCCTACCGCTGGGAGAAGGTCTTCATCGACCCCTCGGCCCGGCGGCTGCGCTCCTACCCTGCCGCCAGGCTGCGCTCCTTCCTGGCGGGCATGTACTCTGCGGTCGCCCGCAGCTCACCGGCCAGCTGGCCGTCGGTGGCCCAGCTGTGGCGGGCCGGCCTGAGCCAGGTCCCGACGCTCGGGCGCACCGAAGGGTTGGCCGCCGAGGGCGGTTCCCTGGCCGACGCACTGGCCAGCTTGCAGCACCTCTACGACCGCCGCAGCGGTGCCGTCCCACCGGGGGCTGAGACCACTCCAGCCCAGGACATCGCCCAGGCCTTCGCGTTCTTGGAGCCCTTCCCCCGGCCGGGGCTGGCCGCACGCCACGGGGCCGAACTGGCCCCCGGCGAAGCAGGGCCCGGCCTGGCCGCCCAGCTGGGCCCCGGGGGCAAGGCACGGGTGCCCTTGCCTCACCCGCAAGTACCGGCCTTCGAGCTCCACCAGGCGCTTTCCCTGCTCGCCAACCACCCTCCGCTGGCCCGGGCCCTCGGGCTGGTCTTCGACTTGGAAGTCCCCCGCCCCCCCGGGCTGCCTGCCAGCTTCCCGGTGAGCGTCACCGGCTTGTGGAAGGCCCGCACAGCCACGTCCAGCCGCTCCCCGCGGACAATGGCGTCCGGGGCCAGCTTCCGGCCCTTGGAGAGGCCGGTCGAGCCCGAGCTGGCCGACGGGTACGCCCGCCTGGGCACCCCGGGCTTCTCGGTCATCGAGGTAGACCTGGACGGAGCGGTCAAAAAGGTGCTCAGCCTGGCCGATGGCATCCGCAACGCCCTGGCTCACCGGGCGGCCGACACCCCTCAGGCCTATGCCCTCCCGTCGCTGCGCTCAGCCGGGCTCTCCCTGGCCCGCTCCGGCAACGCCCATCACCTGGGCCTGGCCCTGCTGTCCGCCGACCAGGTCAACAACCAGCTGGAGGCCTCTCCCCCACCCACGCTGTACGCCGAAGACCTGACCCGGGGCTGGCGGGTGGACGTGTGGGACGACCACACCCACAAGTGGCACTCCCTCTGCGCCCGGGTAGCCGCGCCCGGGACCGGGGGCTACCTGGTGGGCCACCCGGCCACCGCCGTGCCTGTGCCGGCCGGCGACGAGGGATGGGCCCAGTTGGCAACGACCTCTGCCCCTCAGGGGCCTTCTACCGCGGCCCCGGCAGGCGACCTCAACGTCCCCGAGACGCTGCTGCGCTGGTCGGGCTGGAGCCTGGTGGCTCCCCGCCCCGGCGCCCACCTGCCGGAGGGCTCCTCGGGCAGCCTGGCCGAAGGCGAACAGGCCGCCCTGGCCCCCGGCCTACCGGTGAGCATCAGCTACGCCGCCACCCCGGGCAGCCTGCCCGTCCTGCGCTTCGGTCGCCGCTACCGCTTCCAGGCCCGGGCCGTGGACCTGGCGGGCAACAGCGTCGGCTTGCGGCCCGACGCCCCACCTGCTTCCCTGTTGGCCACCCCTGCCGTGCCCTACCTGCGCTTCGAGCCGGTGGCGTCCCCGTTCCTGGCCTTCCGTGCCCCCCGCACCCCCGGTGAGCACCTGGAACTGCTGGTGGTCCGGAGCAACTACGACGTCGCCGACACCGACCCGTCCATTGCCCCCTGCGAACGCCACGTGGCACCCCCGCCGGTGGCCGAGGAGCTGGCAGAGGCGCACGGCCGCCTCGACGGCCCCGACGGCCGGCCTGACCCGGCCCAGTACGCCACCTTGGAAGCCAGGGCCAGTGCCACCTACGACGACCCGGCCGTCGCCCAGGCCAACGGTGGCCACCGGGACGAGGCCACCCTAGGCCAGTACTACTTCAGCACGAGCCAACTGGCTGTCCCCTACCTGCCCGACCCACTGGCCCGGGGAGCGGCTTTCGCCGGCCTCCCCGGCAGCCCGCCCAGCCCCAAGCCGCTCCAGGTGAGCTTCTGGCCGGCGGGAAGGCAATGGCCGGACGCCCGCGCCTTCCGCCTGGTCCTGCGGCCTGGCCACCGGCCCCCCGAACTGCCCTCGGAGGCCAACTCCTGGGAGCTTTCCGTGTACGCGGAAAAGGGCACCGTCCAGGCCGCCCGCATCTCTTGTTACCTCAGCCCGGCCGACCTGGGGCTGATGGGCCTGTGGGCATGGCTCTCCCAGGTGCCCATGGCCCCCAAGCAGCGGGCCGAGCTCTACCAGTGGGCCGTGTGGGGGCGCCACTGGATGGTCACCCCTTACCGAGAGGTGCTCTTCGTCCACGCCGTGCGCCAGCCCCTGGTGGCCCCTCATTTCGGCCACCTGGCCGTCGACCGGCAACTGGGGGCCACCTATGCGACCCTCCACGACCACGACGTCACCGTCGACCACCGCAGCACGGTGCGCCTCGACGTGCTGGCCAGCTGGGAGGAGCCGTTCGACGACGGCAAGAGCCCGGCGGGCAGCGTCCAGGTGCCGGGCCGGTCCCGGGTGGGCGAGCTGGAACTGGCCTACCACCCGACCTTGCGCCAGGCCGCCATCTCCGGTATGCGCCACGAGCTGGGCGACACCAAGCACCGGGTCGTCTACTACGAGGCGGTGGCCAACACCCGGTTCTTGGAGTACTTCGTGGAGGCAAAGGAGGTAGTCGTACCGGCCAGTGGCCCTGTCGCCGTCAGCCCCCAGGGCTTTGCCCCCGGCGCCACCACGGTGAGCCGTACCACGGTGGCAACCAAGTTCACCAAGGGCGGAGGGCTCACCATCTACCGCGAAGGCGTCGACTACGCCCAAGACGACGCCCAGGGGACCATAACCCGCCTACCCGGGGGTTCTTTGGCCGCAGGGGAAAAGGTCGAGGTGCGCTTCGTCCGGCCACCGACGACCAGGACCAGCCTGGAGCGCCCGGTAGCCCCCGCCGGCCCTAAGGGCTACCGCCTCTCGGTGCCCAGTTCGGCCCGGCCCATCCCTCCCGACGTGCGCTACCTCGTCCCCGCCTTTGGCTGGGAGCTCGGGGTCTCGGCCGACGGCAGGCCCTACAGCGCCCGCCGGGGCGGCACCCTGCGGGTGTACCTCGGCCGCCCCTGGTTCGTGTCCGGCGAAGGCGAGCTGCTGGGCGTCGTGCTGCAGACCCACCTGGACGTGGGCATCGAGGGCCAACTGGCCCAGCTGTTCAGCCGGGCCGGCGGCGACCCACTGTGGGCTAGCGGCGCCGTCGGTAGCGGGCTGTCCCTGGGGCAGTTGCCTCTGGCGGTGGCCACTGCGTCGGGCGTCGTCCTGGCCGAGCAGCGCTCGACCACCCGGGGCATGGCCGACGTCGCCGGCCACCAGGTGACCTTCGACCCGGTGCACGGGCTGTGGTTCGCGGACATCGAGGTAGCGGTGGGCACAGGGACCGGCACCAGCCCCAGTTACTGGCCCTTCGTGCGCCTGGGGTTAGCCCGTTACCAGCCGTCATCGCTGCCCGGGGCGGAGGTGTCGACGGTGGCCCAGACCGATTTCGCCCAGCTGGCACCCGACCGGGTAGCCACCTGGAGCTCCCCCAGCCCGACGGTGGTCGAGGTGACGGTGACCGGCCCCGGCGTGGCGCTCACTGCCGCCACCCCCTCGGCCGTCTCCATGCGGGCCTACGTGGAGGTGGCACGCCCTGGCGTGAGCGACCCTGACCTCCGATGGCAGCTGGCCAACCCCGACCTCGCCTCGGGTACCCCGCTCGTGGCCTCGTCGGTCGGGGCCAATATCGTCTGGCAGGGCAAGGTCGCCCTCCCCGCACCCCGGGGCAGCCGGCCCATGCGGCTGCGCATCCAAGAAGCGGAGCACATCCCGCTCGACGTCGGGTCGCTGGCGGCCGAGGTCGGCCAGAGGGTCACCTACCTCGACACGATCGAGCTGTAGCTGCGGCCTCCGAGGCGCGCTTGTGTGCCCGGACCTGTGGTCCTTTGCCCTGGGGCGGGATTCTTTGCCCTGACCTGTGGTCCTTTGCCCGGACCTGTGGTCCTCGGCCGCGAAAATCAGCCAAGACGGCAAAAACCTGGACAGAGAACAGCGGGCCAGGACAAAGAAAGGCTCAGGTGAGCCGTGGCTGGCGGGACCCGTAAGAAGTGGCTTGCCAGGCCCGTACGCCAAGTGCCAGGCACCTGGGCCAGCGTGCGTCACCTGGCCCAGGGCACTTGGCGGCTGTTACAGAGGCCGCACCCGCTTGGCCTGCCGGCCCTTTGGCCCCTGCTCAGCCTCGAAGTCCACCTTCTGGCCCTCGGACAGTTCGCGATAGCCGGAACCGTCGATGGCGGAGAAGTGGGCGAACACATCGGGGCTGCCGTCGTCAGGTGTGATGAAACCGAAGCCCTTCGACGCGTTGAACCATTTCACTGTCCCAAGGGACATGTTGCTACCTCACCTTCTGGTAATCATGCTTCAGTAACTTGCAGGACACCAAGGGAGGCCAGCAAGGCACGCGGCCAGCATGACCAAGGCCGCGCTCAACAGCAGCCTACCACGATGGCGGCAAACCTGGCCAGCCAATCGGGCACCGGGCCACCGGTACCTTGGCCACCAGGCGGTCAGCCACCGCCACCGGGCCACCGGTACCTTGGCCACCAGGCGGTCAGCCACCGCCACCGGGCCACCGGTACCTTGGCCACCAGGCGGTCAGCCACCGCCACCGGGCCACGGGCACCACCACCGGGCCATCGGCCACGGGCCCCAAAATGGGCAGGCTGCGCAGACTTGTGTACAATGGCACAACCACGCGCTCTTGGTGACCATCCCCGCGTGGGCCACTGGTAGCCAGCCGGATCCGTCCTCCAGGTTGCAAGTGAACGACCCAAAGAACGGAGCCAGCTGTTGCCATCCATCCCCGCCCGCCCCGCCGTGCCTACGGCCCTCGCTACACCGACAGGCGCCGCCGTGCCTGCAGCCCTCAGCACAACCGCGGCCCCTGCCGCACCCGCAAGTCCCGCCGCACCCACAAACAGCTTCTCGGAGCTCGGCCTGCCGGGCACCCTGGTCAGCGTCCTGCGCCACCGAGGCATCACCACGCCGCTGCCAGTCCAAGCCGCGACCATCCCAGACGCCCTGGCCGGGCGCGACATTTCGGGCAAAGCACCCACCGGGTCGGGCAAGACCCTCGCGTTCGCCCTTCCCATCGCCGCCACCCTTACCCCTAGCACCCCCAGGCACCCCCACGCCTTGGTGCTGGTGCCAACCCGGGAGCTGGCCAGCCAGGTAAGCGGAGAGATGACCCCGCTGCTGGAGGCCCGTTCGCTGACAGCGCAGGCCTTGTACGGCGGAGCCGGGCTTGGCCCGCAACGAGCGGGCCTGCGCCGTGGGGCCGACGTGGTGGTGGCATGCCCAGGACGGCTCGAAGATCTCCTTGGGACGGGCGACGTAAGCCTTTCGCGTGTCAAGGTCGTGGTGGTCGACGAAGCCGACCGCATGGCGGACATGGGTTTCCTGCCCGCAGTGCGCCGGATCCTCGACGCCACTCCCCGGGGCCGGCAAACCTTGCTGTTCTCGGCGACCCTGGACGACGAGGTGGAAGTCCTGGTGCGCCACTACCAGAGCCGACCCGTACGCCACGACGTACCCAGCCCCCCCGGCACCGCCCGGGCCAGCCACGAGTTCGTGCCCGTTGCCAGTGCCGACCGTGCTCGGCTGTGCGCTGACCTGGTGAACGGCGCGGGGCCGTCAGTGGTCTTCGTGCGCACCAGGCACGGCGCCGACAAAGTTGCCCACCGGCTGCGGGGGGCAGGGGTAACAGCAGCCGCCATCCACAGCGGCCGGGCGCAGCGCCAGCGAGAAAAGGCGCTCGCCGCGTTCCGGGCGGGGCAGGTCCAGGCCTTGGTTGCCACCGACGTGGCCGCCCGAGGGCTCCACGTAGACGACGTGGCCCTCGTGGTCCATTACGACCTTCCTGCCGACGCAAAAGGCTACGTCCACCGCTCCGGGCGCACCGCCCGGGCGGGAGCGGGGGGCAAGGTGGTCGCCCTCGTCACCCCCGAGCAGCGGGCACTGGCTGCGTCGCTGCGCCGTGGGGTGGCAAAGTCACTGCCCGCCGCGGGCTGAAGCGGTCAGGGCGGGGCCAGGCGGCAAGCGGGGCTGCCGGCCACGGTGGCCGTCCCGGTCCCAGCTGTCAGGGGGCGCCGGTGATGCCCCGGGCAACGGCTCTGGCACGCGCCCCGGTCATGACATGAGCACCGCCCTGGCCTGGGCAGGCCGGGGAGGCTTGGCCGCGTCCCCCAGGCGGGCCCGGCGCCCGGCACGGCCGACCTTGGCGGCCGAACTGGCCCGCACGTTCAGAGAAGTCGGCAGCACCACTGTCCTGGCGGGGCCGCTGTAACCGCTGAGCCGGCTGAGCAGCAACCGTGCGCTTTCGTAGCCCAGCTCGTAGGACGGCTGGGCCACCGTCGTGAGGGCGGTCCGGAGCAACGGCGCCCAAGGGATCTCGTCGTAGCCCACGACGGCCACGTCTGCGGGCACCGACAGCCCCGCCTCCTCGATCGCCTGCAAGGCCCCTGCAGTCATCCGGTTGTTGGCCACGAACACGGCGTCGGGGCGCGGCCGCCGGGCAATCAGCTCGCGCATGGCCTCGTAGCCGCCTTCCTCCCGGAAGCTCGAGGACCGTACCAGCCTCTGGTCAAAGGGGGCCCCAGCCCGCTCCAGGGCCACGCGGTAGCCCTCAAGCCGCTCCGAAGCGGTGGCCGTTGCCAGCGGCCCGGTGATGCAGGCAACGCGGCGGTAGCCGTTGCCCAACAGGTGCCCCACTGCCTGGCTGGCATCGGCAACGTTGTCGGTGATCACGGTGTCCACCTGATGGCTAGGCAGCCTCCGGTCCACCAGCACCACGTGGATGCCCGCCCGCAGGACCGGCCCGAGGTCGGTGCCCGACCCAGAGGGCGTCAAGATCACCCCGGCCACGTTCTCCGCTACGGCAAGCTCCAGGTAGCCGGCCTCCTTCTGGCGGTCCTCGTCGGTGTTGCAGAGGAACATCGAATAACCCGACTCGTGCGCACCGTCTTCGACCCCGCGCACCAAGTCCGCGAAGAACGGGCCCGTCCGGATGTCGGAGATCACCAACGCCCACACGCGGTTATGGCGGAGCCGAAGGCTGCGCGCCACCCGGTTGGGGCGGTAGTTCAGCTCCCGGACCGCCCGGGCCACCTTGGCCGCCAGCTCCGGGGCGACCCGGTCATTGCCGTTCAGGACCCGAGACACAGTCGACGTAGAGACCCCAGCCCTCTGGGCGACGTCAAAGATGCTGGGCACCGTAGCCGGCTTCTCGCTCCCGCTGGTCCGAGCCATACGCGCTAACCCCGGTCCAGACAGGCCAACGCCACCTTGCACGACACTACACCCTCCCCAGGTGACGATTGCTCCAACTACCCAACTCGGAGCCACCGCTACAACCGTGCACCTGTGCTGTGCTGGGCCACTCCTGTGCTATGGCGGTGCCAGTGCCAACTTGACGCCTTTCCGGTTGTGCGACCTAGGCTGAGGTAACGTTTTCTCCGGCCTCACGCTACCTGGAAGGAGGGCTTTTCGGGAGCGACGGGCTTCCTGGTAGGCCCGGCGTAGAAGGTACGTGCCATGGCGAGTATTGACCCTGGCCTAGTGCCAGTGCGCAAGCTGAGCAGTGGTGCAACGCTGCCGGCCATCGGGCTGGGCACGTTCGGGTCGGACCGCCACTCGCCAGCCGAGGTGGCCAAGGCCGTCGAGTGGGCGTTGGAGGTGGGCTACAGGCACTTCGATTGCGCCTCGGTGTACGGCAACGAGGCCGAGATCGGCCAGGTGCTGGACGGTTTCCCCCGCGAGGAGCTATGGGTCACCTCCAAGCTGTGGAACGACAAGCATGACCCCAAGGACGTGAGGCCCGCGTGCCTGAGCTCGCTCAGGGACCTGCACCTTGACTACCTGGACGCCTACCTAGTCCACTGGCCGTTCCCCAACCACCACGAGCCGGGGGCGAGCGCGGCATCACGAGCCCCGGGTGCCCGGCCCTACGTGCACGAAGAGTTCATGGCCACCTGGCGGGAAATGGAGCGCCTGGTGGACGAGGGCCTGGTGCGCCACATCGGTACCTCCAACATGACCATCCCGAAGATGGAACTGCTCCTCCGGGACGCGCGCATCCCGCCCGCGGTCAACGAAATGGAGCTGCACCCCCATTTTCAGCAGCCAGAGCTTTTCTCTTACCTCATGGAGAGGGGCATCCAGCCCATCGGCTTTGCTCCCATAGGTTCGCCGGAGCGACCGGAGCGGGACCGCACCCCCCAGGACACAGTGGACATCGAGGACCCTGTCATCGTGCAGGTGGCAAGGCGCCACGGGGCCCACCCGGCCGTCGTCTGCATCAAGTGGGCCGTGCAGCGGGGCCAGGTGCCCATCCCGTTCTCGGTGAGGCGTGACCACCTGGAGTCCAACCTGCAAGCCGTGGTCGCCGACCCGCTGACCGATGACGAGATGTTGGCCATCGCCGGCACCGACCGGGGTGACCGCTTGGTCAAGGGGCAGGTCTTCCTGTGGAAGCAGGGCCAGTCCTGGGAGGACCTCTGGGACCTGGACGGTACCATCAAATCCTAAAGGAGCGCCATCATGACGAGCACACGTCGCCGCGTCTGGGTCAGCGCACCCGACGTCGTAGAAGTTGTCACAGAGCCAGTGCCCGCGCTGGCACCGGGCGAGGCACTGGTGCGGCTGTCGGTTTCGGGGATCTGCGGTTCCGACAAGGCCGGCTACCACGGCGAGCACGTGTTCTGCAAGCCCCCCTACTACCCGGGCCATGAAGTCGTCGGCGTGGTCCTCGAGGTTGGGGACGCTGCCCAGGCAGTAGCAGTAGGTGACCGGGTGGTGGTCGAACCCACGCTGGTCTGCGGCCATTGCAAGCAGTGCCGCAACGGCAACGAGAACCTATGCGAGAACCTGGAGTTCTTCGGGTGCGGTTACAGGGAGGGCGGCATGGCCGATGTGTTCGCGGTCAGGGCCGACCGCCTCCACAAGGTACCGTCCCACTTCAGCGACTTCCAAGCAGCCCTGGTCGAGCCCCTGGCGACGCCTGTGCACGCCGTCCGGCTGGTGGGGGACATAAGAGGAAAGGCTGTGGCCGTGCTGGGGGCCGGCACCATCGGGTTGCTGGCCCTGGTGGCCGCCCGGCAAGCGGGCGCGGCGAAGGTAGTGAGCACCGACCCCCTGGAGGTGAAACGGCAGCGAGCGCTGAAGTTGGGCGCCGACGCCGTGGTGGACGCGACGGTCGACGACCTGGCTGGGACCGTCCGAGCGGAACTGGGCGAGAGCGCCGACGTCGTGTTCGATTGCGTCTCTTACCAGAGCACACTGGCCACAGCGGTCAAGCTGGCCATCAAGGGCGGTACGGTGGCCTCCGTAGGAGGGCCACGCAAGCCGGTCACCTTGGACCTGCCAGTGCTGCAGGAGTACCAGATCAGGCTCCAGGGTTGCGCGACCTACACAGCTCAGGACTTTGCCACCGCCATCAGGATCCTCGACAGCGGTGCCTTGGACGCCGAAGAGATGGTGACCGCCACCTTCCCCTTGACCAGGGCTGCTGACGCCTTCGCCGCCATCGACAGCGGACAAGAGACAAAGATCCTGGTCCTGGCCGAGCCCTAGGGCTCGGAGCCTGCACGGGGGCACGCACGCCCTGACCTCGCGGCTCATGGCCTGCGCCCTGCCCGGCGACAGGCGCGTGCCCCAGCTGGGCCACAACCCGGCGGACCATCGCCGGGGTCGTCCCCCTCGGCTTCGACGATGCCCAGCTGGGCCCAGCCGGCTGGCCTCCATGCCGTTCTACCAGGACTTTTGCTGGCCAGGTGCGCCCCCTGGGATTCGAACCCAGAACCTGCGGATTAAGAGTCCGTTGCTCTGCCGTTGAGCTAGAGGCGCCGGGCAACAGCCCTAGGCTAGCCGACGCCGCTCAGCCTCGCGGACGAGGCCTGAGCCCAACTTGTCCCCGCGTGCCCCGGCTGTCGCCCGCCACGGCCGGCCCCGGCGTGGGTACGGCAGTGGCCAGCAGGTGGGTGGGTGCAGGTGGGGTGACCGAGGGGACTCGAACCCCCGACCTCCAGGGCCACAACCTGGCGCTCTGACCAACTGAGCTACGGCCACCGCGGACTTCCCAGTTTGGCACAACCGGAGGGCCTGCCCGGGGCAGCGCTAAGCAAGGCGGCCGGCCCAACCGATGGGTAGAGGACAAAGCCGCACGGTATGGCCCAGGAAGGAGTAGACGGGGCGTATGCGAACCGACAGCCAGGACGCCGACCTGGTCCGGCTGTACCTGGACAGCATCGGCCGGTACCCGTTGCTGACCAAGGAGGACGAGGTCCGCCTGTCCCGCCTCATCTGCGAGGGCCGCGCGGCACGAGCTGTGCTGGCTCGGGGAAAGGTGACCGGGGCGCGCCGCCGCCAGCTCCTCCAGGCCGCCCGCCGCGGCGACCAGGCCACCGAGCAGTTCATCCAGTCCAACCTCCGCTTGGTCGTCTCGATCGCCAAGCGGTACCAGTCCTCCGACCTCCCCCTGTTGGACCTGGTCCAAGAGGGCAACCTGGGCCTCATCCATGCCGTTGAGAAGTTCGACTGGCGCAAGGGCTTCAAGTTCTCGACTTACGCGACCTGGTGGATCAAGCAGGCCATCGGCCGGGGCATCGACAACGCGGGCCGGACCATCCGTCTGCCCATCCACGCCGGCGACCAGGTGCGGCGGCTGCTCAAGATGCGCGGCCACCTCGAAGCCCAGTTGGGGCGCTCCCCCACCACCAAGGAGCTTGCCCTTTCCCTCCACGTCAGCGAAGAGGACGTCGTCAAGCTCCTCATGCACGTCTCCGACCCGGTGAGCCTGGAAGCCCCTGTAGGCCCCGAGGGCGACGCGGAGCTGGGCGACATCTTGCCTGACGCCTCCTCGCCGTCGCCGTTCGAAGCCGTCGCCCAGGGGATGCTAGGGGCCGAGGTGGACAAGCTGCTCGCCCCCCTGGACGAGCGGGAAAGACAGATACTGCGGCTGCGCTACGGCCTGGACCGCGGCGACCCTCGTACGTTGGACGAGGTTGGGCTCACCCTGCACCTGACCCGAGAGAGGATCCGCCAGATCGAACGGGCTGCCCTTTCCAAGCTGCGGCACCCCTCTTCGAAGGCCGACGCCCGCAGCCTGCTGGCCAGCTAGGCCTCGGCTCAGGTAGACCCAGCTAGACCCACCATCCTGAAGGCGTAGCGGCCCGAGAGCGCACAACCGTGCGTGGCGGTCAACTACGGTCATTGCGGGCCCCCGTAGCTCAGTGGACAGAGCGGCCGCCTTCTAAGCGGCGGGTCGCAGGTTCGAACCCTGCCGGGGGCGCTGGCAAAAGGGCAGCTCAGAGGGCGTCTAGGCGGTGTTCGACGGATGAGTTGTGGGCGATCACCCGAACTTCGCGCTTTCTGATCACCGAAACTCGCGACGGCCTAGCTCTGCACTTCCTGACTCTGAGTGTGGCTGATGGGGGTGAGGAGCTCAA
>JAJPKN010000072.1 GCA_021323695.1 Actinomycetota bacterium
GTCCCTAGTACGAGAGGACCGGGACGGACGCAGCTCTCGTGTGCCAGTTGTCCTGCCAAGGGCACTGCTGGTTGGCGACCTGCGGAAGGGATAAGCGCTGAAAGCATATAAGCGCGAAGCTCGTTCCAAGATGAGGTTTCCCACAGGCTTGACCTGGTAAGGCCCCTGGTAGATGACCAGGTTGATAGGCCGGAGGTGTAAGCACAGCAATGTGTTCAGCCTACCGGTACTAATCGGCCGAGGGCTTGGGGAGCAAGCAGTTCGTGCTCGCTATGGAAGTCTCGGGGAGCAGGTTCCCGTGCGCCCGGCCAGCCGGGGCCGGGAGCGGCCTGCCGTGGGGTTTCCCGGTGACCATAGCGGCGGGGCCACACCCGTTCCCATTCCGAACACGGAAGTTAAGCCCGCCAGCGCCGATGGTACTTGGGGGGCAGCCCCCTGGGAGAGTAGGACGTCGCCGGGAGTTTTTGGAGCAAGGCCCGTGCCCGTTGGGCACGGGCCTTGTCGCGGGCCGGGCCGCGCCGGTGGCCTGGGACGCCGGGCAGGGCGGGTGGGCGTGGAGCGGCGCCCAGGGCCGGCAGGAGGTGGTCGTCGGGCGGTGCCGGCAGCCGGGGGGCTCGGGTGGTGCCGGGTATGCTGGGCCGGTGCCAGGCCGAGTGCCCCGCGGGAAGGCTGCTCCCCGCATGAGCTCTGCGGCGCGCCGAGCGGGTAGGGCTGGTGGAGGCCGGGCGCTTAGGGCCGGCGGTGCGAGAGGGTTGCCGGAGGCGAGGCGGCCGGAGGGGCGCGGGGCCGGGGGGTTGCCCGGGGCCAGGCGGGCAGGGCGGCGCGAGGCCACGCAGAGGCAGGGCAGTGACCGGCAGTTTGCCCGAGGGCGGGGCCTCGGTTCGGGCGGTGCCCCTGGGGGGGAGCAGCGGGGGTTGGCGGGGCGCAAGGGCTGGGGCAGCGTGGCTCGTCGCGGGGCGAGGCAGGTGCTGGGGCCAGCCGACCGGGCTGCCCAGGGGCGCGAAGGGCTTGGTGCTCGACGCCCGGGCCACGTGAACGCCGGGGCCAGGACGGGTGCCGGGGCCAGGACGAAGCTGGGGGCCGCCGCGGGTGGCGGCGTCAGGTCAGGTGCTGTCCGGGCGGCCTTGAGGGGGCTGGCAGGCCGGGGCGGGCCCGCAGGCACCAGCTCGGCGCCCGCCAGCCAGGGCGCTGCGGCCCGGGTGGAGGGACCAGTGGCCAGGCAGCCAAGGGCGACCGGTGGCCTGGCCCGGAGCCGGTCAGCGCGGCCTGGGCCGGCCGGTGGCCTGGCCCGGAGCAAGCCGCCACGACCGGCGCCGGCCAGGGGCCTGGAGGAGGCGTGGGGGCCGCGGGCCGCGGCCAGGCTGGAGCAAGCAGCCCGCGCCTATGCCGAGGACCGCTACGGGGAAGCCCTCCGCCTCCTCCGGCGGCTGAGCTCCGAGCTGCCGGCCGACCCGGCTGTAAAGGAGCTGCTCGGCCTCACTTTCTACCGACTGGGCAGGTGGGAGGAAGCCGTACGGGCGCTGGTGTCCCACCATCGCCTGTCGGGCAGTTACGACCAGTTCCCGGTGCTGGCCGATTGCTACCGGGCCATGCGGCGCTACGAGGAGTCCCAGGCAGTTTGGGACGAACTACGCAAAGTGTCCCCTGGAGCGGCAGTTATGGCCGAGGGGCGGATAGTCGAGGCCGAGCTGTTGGCCGACCAGGGCGACCTGCGAGGCGCGATAAAGCTGCTGGAAGCCACTGCTAGCCGGCCGGGCCGTGGGGGCGGGGAGCGCAAGGTCGGCCAGCTCCGCCAGTGGTACGCCTTGGCCGACTTGTACGAGCGGGCGGGGGAGCTGCCAAGGGCGCGGGAGCTGTTCAACCGGGTGGCGGCCGAAGATCCCTACGCATATGACGTCCGCCAGCGCCTGGGGGCGCTGAAGTGAGGTCCCGGTGACCGTCAGTGCCCTTTGGTACGCTCGCAGTTAGCCACCTTCGTGGTCCGCCACGAGGCTGCGGCCAACTTGTACGGGCCGGTCGGCTTGCCGTCGAGCAGGCGCCCGGGCCGGGAGGGGCCAGGCAGGGCAGGGCCTGGTGCTGGCCAAAAGCCGCGTCATCGCTCCAGATCACATGATGGTGGGGTTATTCGGCGCTGGGCGCCCGATATCCCTTGCCGGGCTGCCCGGCACAGAACGACAGGGAGCGATAGTGCTCAACTTGGTAGTGGTTATAGGTCACCTGGCCAAACAAAGCCAGGTCCGGCAACTCCCCAGTGGTTTGTCCCTCGCTAGTTTCGACCTTCTCGTGCCGCGTTCTGAGCACGCACTGGAGACGGTGCCGGTAGCGCTGTTCGGTTCCGAGCCGTCGGCCCCTTCTTGGCGGCCAGGGCAGGAGCTGGTCGTCGTAGGCCGCGTCCGGCGTCGGTTCTTCCGGGTCTCTGGGGCGACGCAGAGCCGGACGGAAGTCGTGGCTGACCAAGTGGTGCCCGTGGCGCGCAACGACAGCGCCCAGTGGGCGCTGGCCGATGCCAGCAAGCGGCTGGCCCTGGCTGCTGAGGAGATAGGTGGGCGCCAGGGAGGGCATTGAAGCAACGGTAGAAGGCGGACAACAGGCGGGCTGAGTGCCGTGCCCAGGGCGCTCGGCCCCCAGCCGGGCGCTCGCCCAGGGTCAGGCCCCCTGGCTGAGCGACTCGAGCATCACCGCCACGCCGTCATCGGTGTTGGCCGGCAGGACGTGCTCGACGATGGCCAGTACCTCCGGGATGGCATTGGCCGGGGCGGCCGCGTGCCCAGACCATGCCAGCACGCTCAAGTCGTTGTGGTTGTCCCCGACCGCCAGCACGTTGGCGACGGGCACTCCCAGCATGTCGCACACCCGTTGCATCGCGTACGCCTTGGACACCCCCGGGGCCCCGATCTCGACCCAGTCCAGGCCGGAGGAGGTGACCTGGCCCGCTCCCGCAACCTGGGCTTGCAGGGCCACCAGCAGGACGGGCGCCGGCCAACCGGGCCGGCGCGCCACCAGCTTGATGGTGCCGGGGCCGATGGCAGAGATGATGTCGCCCACTTCAGCCAGGCGCGCTTCGCCGAGGGGCTGCCATGCGGCCCCGGCGCTGAACCCGGCCTCCAAGACGAACGAGCCCAGGTCCTCCAGCGCGAACACGATCCCGGGGAAAGCCTCGCGCGACTTCCTCACCAGGTGGGCGGCGACCTCGGGGGCGATGGTCTCGACCTCGAGCACTGACCGCCGCTCGAGGTCCACGATCACGGCACCGTTGCTGCACACCCCGAGCGGGCCCAGGCCGGCCTGCTCGGCGATGTCCCACGTGAGGCGGGGAGGCCGCCCGGTGACCGGGACCACGTGCAGCCCCGAACGCCGGGCCGCGCCTACTGCTGCGATGGCCCGGGGGGTGAGGTCCCCGCTGGGCGCCAGCAGGGTGCCGTCCAGGTCGGTCGCCACGAGCTGCACCCTGAAGGGCACCGGGGCGGCCTGGCCCCCGGCCAAGGCCGGCTTGGTCCCCAGCGCGCCTGGGCGCGTCCGGTCGGCGGTCACCTCGGGGCCCGGCACCCCCCGCAGGATAGCCGTCCTGGTGCCCTAGTGCGCCCCGCCGGTGACCTTCGGCCCTGCCAGTAGCTCAGCACCGGGCCGCTAAACTGGCTCTGGCCGGCAGTCGTGCCCGGCAGGGCGCTGTGCCCAAGCAGGTCCCGGCTGAGCATGCCCCCTGTTTGTGCTGTCAGTGGCCCACCTTGAGGGAGGAGCGAACTCATCATGAACGTCCATGAGCTGCTTGGGGAGGAAGCCGAGCCCCTGCTCAGCTATGAGTGCAAGGGGGTCACCCGCGACGAGCTGGTCCTGCCTGGCCCCGATTTCGTGGACCGGGTCGCGTCTTGGAGCGACCGGCCCGTGCCTGTGCTGCGCAACCTGGGCCTGCTGCTCAACACCGGCCGGCTGGGAGGGACCGGGTACATATCCATCCTCCCGGTCGACCAGGGCGTGGAGCACTCGGCCGCAGCCAGCTTTGCCCCCAACCCCATCTACTTCGACCCCAAGAACATCGTCGAGCTGGCTATCGAAGCCGGCTGCAACGCCGTGACCACCACCGTCGGCGTGCTCGGGATGGTGGCCCGCCGCTACGCCCACAAGATCCCCTTCATCGCCAAGCTCAACCACAACGAGCTCCTGTCCTACCCCAACACCTACGACCAGGTGATGTTCGGCTCCGTCCAGCAGGCCTTCGAGCTCGGCGCGGTCGGGGTGGGGGCGACCGTCTACTGGGGCTCGGAAGGCTCCCGGCGTCAGATGCAGGAGGTCTCCGAGGCGTTCCAGGAGGCCCACTCGCTGGGCATGTTCACCGTCTTGTGGTGCTACCTGCGCAACAACGCCTTCAAGAAAGACGGGGTGAACTACGAGTCTTCGGCCGACCTGACCGGCCAGGCCAACCACTTGGGCGTGACGATCGAAGCCGACATAGTGAAGCAGAAGCTCCCAGAGAACAATGGCGGTTACACCGCCATCGGCTTCGGCAAGACGTCCCCCCTGGTGTACTCCGAGCTGACCACCGACAACCCGATCGACCTGGCCCGTTGGCAGGTAGTCAACAACTACATGGGCCGCGTGCCGTTGATCAACAGCGGGGGCGAGTCCAAGGGGGCAGGCGACCTCGCCGCCGCGGTCCGCACCGCCGTGGTCAACAAGCGCGCCGGCGGTTCTGGCCTCATCATGGGGCGCAAGGCCTTCCAGCGGCCCATGGCTGAGGGCGTGGCCCTGATCAACGCCGTCCAGGACGTTTACGCCGACCCGTCCATCACCATCGCCTGATGCCCGGGCGCCGTCGCCCCGCCGGGCTGGCTGAGCCGGCCCCGGTGGCGCGGGAGCGCCGGGGCGCGGCGGTAACATCGAAGAAAGCTCGGGCAACGAGAGGAGGCAACCCGATGGCTGACAGCGTGGTCAGCAGTTCGGCTCATAGCCCCAGCCGTCCCAACGGTCACCGGCCGCAGCCGGTGGACCGGGTGGTGATCCGCTTTGCCGGCGACTCGGGAGACGGCATGCAGCTGGCCGGTGACCGCTTCACCGCCAGCTCCGCCATCTTCGGCAACGACATCGCCACGTTCCCAGACTTCCCGGCAGAGATCCGGGCACCGGCGGGGACCGTGGCTGGGGTCTCGGCGTTCCAGATCCACATCTCCGACCACGACATCTTGACCCCCGGCGACCATCCCAACGTGCTCGTGGCCATGAACCCGGCAGCCTTGAAGGCTCACGTCCCCGACCTCGAGCCCGGAGCGGCCATCTTGCTCAACAGCGACGCGTTCGACGAGCGGTCCCTGCAAAAGGCGGGCTATGTGGCCGACCCTCGCACCGACCACAGCCTCGACTCGTTCAAGGTGTACGAGGTGCCCATGACGTCGCTCACCATGGAGGCGGTCAAGCCGAGCGGCACCAAGGCCCGCGACGCCGAGCGCTCGAAGAACTTCTTCGCCCTGGGCCTGGTCAGCTGGATGTACAGCCGGCCTCCCGAGCCCACGCTGGAGTGGGTGGCCAAGCGCTTCGCCGGCAACGACATGGTGCGCCAGGCGAACACCTTGGCGTTCAAGGCAGGCTGGAACTTCGGCGAGACGGCCGAGATCTTCGAGTCTGCCTACGAGGTGAAGCCCGCCCACCTGCCTGCCGGGACGTACACCAACATCTCGGGCAACACCGCTTTGGCCTGGGGGGTCGTGGCCGCGGGCCAGCTGGCCAAGTTGCCCGTGTTCTTGGGCAGCTACCCGATCACCCCCGCTTCGGACGTCTTGCACGAGCTGTCCAAGCACAAGAACTTCGGGGTCCGGACCCTCCAGGCCGAGGACGAGATCGCCGGCGTCGGCTCGGCGCTGGGCGCCTCGTACGCCGGCGCGCTGGGAGTGACCACCACGAGCGGCCCGGGCCTGGACCTCAAGGCGGAGACCATCGGCCTGGCTGTGTCGCTGGAGCTGCCCTTGCTGGTGATAGACATCCAGCGGGGCGGCCCCTCCACCGGGTTGCCCACCAAGACCGAGCAGGCCGACCTGCTCCAGGCCATGTACGGCCGCCACGGTGAGGCCCCGGTCCCGGTCCTGGCGCCCAGCACGCCCGGCGACTGCTTCTACACGGTGATCGAGGCGGCCCGTATCGCCCTCAAGTACCGCACACCGGTGATCTTGTTGTCCGATGGTTACCTGGCCAACGGGGCTGAGCCCTGGAGGATCCCCGAGGTGAGCGACCTGCCCGACCTGTCTGCCGACGTGCGGCAGGCCAGCTCGCCCAACAAGGTCCTGCCGGACGGCAGCGAGGTGTTCTGGCCCTACCTGCGGGACACCGAGACCCTGGCCCGGCCGTGGGCGGTCCCCGGTACCCCCGGCTTGATGCACCGCATCGGGGGCTTGGAGAAGGCCGACGGCAGCGGCAACGTCTCCTATGACCCGGCCAACCACGACTTGATGGTGCGCCTGAGGGCGCAGAAGGTGGCCGGGATAGCCAGGGACATCCCGCCGGCCGAGGTCGACGACCCCGACGGGGTGGGTGGGGCCGACCTGCTGGTACTGGCGTGGGGGTCGACTTACGGCGCGGTCCAAGCCGCGGTCCGGGCGGTTCGCGCTGGCGGCCGGCGGGTGGCGCACCTGCACCTGCGCCACCTCAACCCCTTCCCGGCCAACCTGGGAGACGTCCTGCGGGCCTACCGCAAGGTCCTGGTCCCGGAGGTCAACCTGGGCCAGCTCCGCCGGCTCGTACGGGCCGAGTACCTGGTCGACGCCGAAGGCCTCAACAAGGTGAGCGGGCAGCCGTTCCGGCGCGAAGAGGTCCAAAAGGCCATCTTGGCGTCCCTGGGCAGCCTGGGCCATGCCAACGGCAACGGCGCTTCCCAGCAAGGGAGGGCAGGCTGATGACCGACTTAGCCGCTCCGACGACCACACGCAAGGACTGGGCAAGCGACCAGGAGGTCCGTTGGTGCCCGGGCTGTGGTGACTACTCGATACTGACTGCCGTCCAGCTGCTCATGCCCGAGATAGGGGCCAAGCGGGAGGACACAGTCTTCATCTCCGGCATCGGCTGCTCCAGCCGCTTCCCCTACTACATGAACACCTACGGCGTGCACTCGATCCACGGGCGGGCACCTGCCTTTGCCACCGGTGTGGCCCTATCGCGGCCGGACCTGCACGTCTGGGTGGTGACCGGCGATGGCGACGCCTTGTCCATCGGCGGCAACCACCTGCTGCACGCCCTGCGCCGCAACGTCAACCTGACCATCATCCTGTTCAACAACCAGATATACGGCCTGACCAAGGGCCAGTACTCGCCCACCTCGGAGGCGGGCAAGGTGACCAAGTCCACCCCCTTCGGCTCGCTCGACCACCCCTACAACCCGGTGTCGCTGGCGTTGGGCGCGGAGGCGTCGTTCGTGGCAAGGACCCATGACATGGACCGCAAGCACATGATGGAGGTGTTCCGCCGCGCCTACGAGCACAAGGGGGCAGCGCTGGTGGAGGTGTACCAGAACTGCAACGTGTTCAACGATGGTGCCTTCGAAGCCATAACCGCAAAGGACAACCGGCCCTCCATGCTCATCCCTCTCGAGCACGGCAAGCCGGTGCGCTTTGGCCCCCAGGGGGAAAAGGGCGTGGTCATCAACGACCAGGGTAGGGCGGTCATCGTCGACGTGGCGGAGGTCGGGGAGGAGCGCCTGCTCGTCCACGACGAGTCCCGCCCCGACCCGAGCGTGGCCTTTGCCCTGTCCCGCCTGGCCAACGGGCCCCACGAGCCCACGCCCATCGGGGTCTTCCGAGCTGTGGAGCGGCCCGACTATGGTTCGTTGGTCGCCCGGCAGATGGATGAGGCCGTGGCCAAGAAGGGGCCCGGCGACCTGTCAGCGCTCCTGCGCTCGGGCACCACCTGGACGGTCGAGGCGGGCCAGTAGGTTTTCGACCGCGTCCCGGGCTACGTCGGCTGCCTGGTGGGCAGCGGCCCACCCGTCGGCGGGCGGGCTCATGGGTGGGGCCACGGCCACCGACACAGGGTGCCGGCGGGGCAGGCGGGCACCCGGGGCCAGGATCTCGGCCGTCCCGCTGATGGCTACGGGCACCACCGGGCTCGCGGCCTGGGCCGCGACGAGGAAGGCCCCGAGCTGGAAGCGCCGCAGCACCGGCTCGGGGTTGAGGCCTCCTTCGGGGAAGAACACGACCCGGTGCCCGGAACGGGCCAGCTCCGCCAGTCCCGCCAGGACGGAGCGGACGGCCTGGCGGCCGGTGCCTGGCGCGCTTACGAACTGCGCCCCGACCCGGCGGAGGAACGGCCCGGTCACCTTCTGGCCGGAGAACACCCCCCCGGCCACGAAGACCACCGGTTCCCGGAAGGCGAGGAACAACACGAACGAGTCGAGGATGCTGGAGTGGTTGGCCACCACGACGCAGGGCTGGCCGGCTGGGGGCAGTTCGCCCTGCACCTCCACCGGGGTGCGCAGGGCTCCGACCAGCAGCCGGAGGGCAGCCCGGGTGACCTGCCAGCGCCACGACAGCCTCGGCAGCACCATGACCAACAGCCAGCATGGTGGGCCGAGGAAGCCCATGAGCGCCCAGGCGGCGACGCCATAGCCGTAGCGGGCGAGGCTGGAGGCCAGCCGGCTCAGGGCCAGAGGCCTTTGGGTGACCATGGGCCCCGAGGGTAGCCGGCCGGGTGGCCGGCCCGGCGCTGGGCCCGGGCCGCAGCGGCCCTACGGTGCCGGTAGAGTCTTCGGGTGCCTGATGGAGATGGTCCTTCCACGCCTGGTAGCCCTGGCCGGCCCATGAGCCCCTCTACAGCTGGTAGTGCTGGCCGGCCCATGAGCGTCGACGGCCCTCCGGCACCCCGGCGGGTGCTGGTGGTCACCGCCCATCCCGACGACGTCGACTTCGGTGCTGGCGGGTCGGTGGCCCTGTGGGTCAAAGCTGGGGCCGAGGTCGCCTACTGCGTTGCCACCGACGGGGATGCCGGCGGCTCAGACCGGTCGGCCTCCCGAGCGGAGGTGGCCCGCCTGCGCCGCCGGGAGCAGCAGGCGGCCGCGGCCGAGCTGGGGGTGAGCGAGGTGGTCTTCCTCGGCTACCCCGACGGCCGCTTGGCCCCCAGCCTCGAGCTGCGCAGGGACATAAGCCGGGTGGTCCGCCAGTTCCGGCCCGACCGGCTGGTCTGCCAGTCGCCGGAGCACAACTGGGCGCGCATCGGCGCCAGCCACCCGGACCACCGGGCTGCCGGGGAGGCTGCGCTTTGTGCCGCCTACCCTGACGCCCGCAACCCCTTCGCCCACCCTGAGCTGCTGGCCGAAGGGCTGGAACCGCATTGCATCGCCGAGGTGTGGCTCATGGCCTCGCCCCAGCCCAACCGGGCCGTGGACATCACCTCCAGCTTCCCGGCCAAGCTCGCTGCCCTGCGCCACCACCAGAGCCAGGTGGGCCACGAGGCCGGCCTGGGGAGCCGCCTGAGGGGCTGGGCCAGCGCCGGTGCCCGGGAGGCGGGGCTGGCCGAGGGCCGGTTGGCCGAGCTGTTCCAGGTGGTGGAGATGCCCATTTCCGGGTCGTCTTGAGCCAAGATCTTGTTGAGCCAAGATCTTGAGCCAAGATGGCCACGGTGCGCATAGCTACCTGGAACGTGAACTCCCTCAAGGTGCGCATGGAACGGGTGCCCGAGTGGCTTGCCTACGCCTGCCCCGACATCTTGTGCATGCAAGAGACCAAGCTGGCCGATGCGGCTTTCCCCCACATGGCTTTCGAAGCCCTGGGCTACGAGTCGGCCCACCATGGCTCGGGCCAATGGAACGGCGTGGCCATCTTGTCCCGGGTAGGGCTGAGCCACCCGGTAGCCGGTTTCGCGGACGGAGGAGGACCGGACCAAGGTGCCCGGCTCCTGAGCGCCGTCTGCGGAGGGGTCAGGGTCAGCAGCGTTTACGTGCCCAACGGCCGCGCCGTCGGCTCCGAACATTACGCGTACAAGTTGGCCTGGTTGGCCCGGCTGCGGGAGCACCTTTCAGCTACGGCGGCCCCGGGCCAGCCGGTGGTGGTCTGCGGGGACTTCAACATCGCCCCCGAGGACAAAGACGTCTGGGACCCGGCCGCGTTTGCCGGCGCTACCCACGTCACGCCCGAGGAGCGCCACGCCCTCTCCCAACTGGAGTCCTGGGGGCTGGTGGACGCCTTCCGGCTGTGCTGGCCGGAGGAAAGGCTTTACACCTACTGGGACTACCGAGCCGGCGATTTCCACGAGCACCGCGGGATGCGCATCGACCTCGTACTGGTGAGCGAGGCGCTGGCCGGCAAGGTGCGCTGGGCCTTGGTCGACCGCAACGCCCGCAAGGGCAAGCAGCCTTCTGACCACGCGCCTGTCCTCGTGGACCTGGATCTTTAGGCCGTTGCCGGCAGCCCGCCTAGAGGTGCCCAGCGCGGGCCGGGCTTATATTTTGGGGGCTTCCCCGATGCGGGGACCTGGCCCGGGGCACCAGCCTGGAGCAGTGGGCCCTTCCCGGCTGGTGCTGCGCCTCACCCTCGAGCCCGGCGAACCTCTGGCTGGCTCCCTGGCCGACAGCACCGGAGAGGGGGCGCTGGCCTTCTCGGGTTGGCTGGGCCTGCTCGAGGCGCTCGAGGTCCTCCGCAGCCGGGCTGGGCACCAAGCGGGGCCAGGGCCTCCCGGGGCGGCGCTCGGGTGGGGCGCCGGCGGGCACGAAGGGCAAGGCCCTGGTGGTGGGGTGCTGCGGCACAGAGGTGACAACTAGCTTGAGCAAGACCGCCGAGAGGCGGTAGGGCAACCCTGGGCTGTCGCAGTAGGGTAACCTGGGCCGTGGCGCTTCTTGAACGGGGCGAGGCTACCAGGGCGGTCGAGGCCACCTTGGAGCAGGCCGGCGAGGGCCAAGCCGCCGTGCTGTTCTTGGTGGGAGAAGCCGGCTTGGGCAAGACGACCCTGTTGGGCTGGGCCAAGGCCGCTGCGCCCGGGTTCACCCAGGCCGAGGCGAGCTGCTCGGAGGTGGACGGGTCGTTGCCTTTTGGCCTGTTTGACCAGCTCCTTTCCTGTTTTGCCGGCCCGGGCGCACCTCAGGTAGGCCGCCAAAGCCTTCGGGCCTCGGCCGAGGCCCGGGCCCGACGTTATGGGGCCGCGCTCGCCCAGCTGCGCGAGCTTGGGCACCGCCCCCTCCTGCTGGGGGTCGACGACCTGCACTGGGCCGACCCGGACTCGCTCGACCTGTTGAGCCTGCTGTGCCGCCGCCTGGGGGGCTTGGCCGTCGCCGTCGTGGCTACCGTGCGGCCCTGGCCCCCCCTCGCCTTGGAGCGTGCCCAGGCCCTGGCCCACGACGGCTTCGCTCGGGTGGTGCAGCTGGCACCCCTGTCGGACGAAGCCAGCGCCAGGTTGCTGGCTGAGCACCTGGGCGAGGCGGTGGCCGGCGACCCGGGGTTCGTAGAGCGCGCCTGGCGGGCCTGCGCCGGCAACCCCCTGCTGCTGGCGGAGGTGGCGGGGGCCGCCCGCGCCGGCGTGGACGTCCTGGGGGCAAGCGCGGGCAGCCTGGCCCAGCGGCTCTTCCTGCCCCGCTTTGCCGGTGTAGGCGGCCCCGCCCTGCGCTGGGCCCGAGCGGCCAGCGTGCTCGGGGCCCACTTCGACCCCCGGCTGGTGCCGGCGTTGACCGGCCAGAGCGGGCCCGATGCCACCCGAGCACTGGAGGCCCTCTGCCATGCCGGCCTGGTGCGAGCCGCCCCGGGCCCGGGGGGGAGAGCCGAGTTCGTCCACCCGTTGTTCCGCCAGGTCCTCTACGACGACATCGCCCCGCCCGTGCGCCAAGGCCTGCATGCGGCTGCGTTCCGGGCCCTGGTGGGCCAGGGCGCGCCCGCCGCGGAAGCCGCTGCTCACGCGCTGGCCGCCAACCTGAGCGGTGACCAGCGGGCCATAGACGTGCTCAGCGCGGCGGGCCGCGAGGCTCTGGTGGCCGGTGCCGTGAGCACCGCGGTACGCCATTTCGAGGGCGCTGCCCGCCTGGCCGGGAGCCGGGCCCCGGCCCGCCTCAGCTTGGAGCTGGCCCAGGCCTACCTCTCGGCGGGCCAGGTCGAGCGGGGGGAACAGGCGGTCCGCCCGGTCCTCAGCCACCAAGAGCTGTCGGCCCAGCAACGAGTGGCGGCTCTGGTGCTGCTGGCAGAGGCGGTCCGGGGCCGTGGGCGGGTCGACGAGGCCAGGCGGTGCTTCGAGGAAGCCAGCCGCCTGGCGGCCGGCTTCGACCCCGACTTGGCCGTGCGCATCCCCCTCGACGCGGCGTTCATCGGCTGGTACTTCGTCGGCCCCCGGGCGGCTCGCGACTGGGTGGCCAGGGCCGTGGCCATAGCGGAAGCCTCCGGGGGCCTCACGCCTTCAGCCCGGGAGGCCGTCCGGCTGGCTGACGCCTACTTGGCGTTCCTCGCCGGCAGCCCGGCTGGGGCGGAGGAGCTGGCTCGGGCGGCCCGGGCCCAGTTGGCCGGCGGCGAGAGCGGCAGGCTTGGCCCAGGGCCCCCGGCTTGGAAATGGGACGTGGCCCACGCCTACGCCAACGTGGCCCGGTTCTCGGACCGCTTCGAGGAGGCCGAGGAGGCGTTCTCCTGGCTGATGGCGGCCGCCCGGGACAACGGGGCCATGCTCAGCTACAACATATTTGCCGTCGCCCAGGGGTACGCGCTGTGCCGGCAGGGCCGGCTCCAGCTGGCTCGTAGCCTTTTGACGGGGGTGGCCGAGATGGCTGAGCTGGCACCGGCCCTCGCCCCCTTCGCCTTTGTGGGCCTGGCGGCGCTGTACCTGGAACTGGGAGCCGACGACGAGAGCCAGGCCTGGTCAGTGCGGGCCGAGCAGGCCCTCGCCTCCCGGCAGTGGGGGCCCTCTTACCCCCGGTTGTGGCTCTGCCAGCTTGCCTGCCGGCGCGCCCTGGCCCGGGGCGAGGTCGGCTCGGCGGTGGCCATGGCCGAGCAAGCAGCCCAGGTGGCCCAGTCTTCGGGGATCGGGGAGCCATGCGTGGTGCCCTGGCATGGCTCGGCCATCGAGGCCTTCTGCCGCTCTGGCCAGCTGGGCCGAGCCGAGGAGCTGGTCAGCTCGCTGGAGGCGGCCTGCCAGGCAGTAGCCTGCCGGTCACCTCGGGCGACTGCCTATGCGGGACGGGCCTTGGTCGCTTGGCGCAGGGCCAAGGCGGCTGAGGCGCAAGAGATGTACGAGGCGGCATTGGCTTGCTACGCGGGCGTGCCCGTGCCCTTGGCCCAAGCCGAGGTCCAGCTCGCCTACGCTCGGTTCCTGCGCCAGAGCGGGCAGCTGGCCAGGGCGCGCCAGCTCCTGCACCGCACGGCGGCCTTGCTGGAGCCCCTCGGCGCAGGCCGCCTGTACCGAGCCGTGGCCGAGGAACTGGCCATTGCCGGGGGCAGGCGGCGCACCGCCCGCCACCCGGCCAACGCGCTCAGTGCCCAAGAACAACGGGTGGCGGCTTTGGCGGCCGCCGGCCTCACCAACGTGGAGATCGCCGCTCAGCTGTACATGTCGGCCAAGACGGTCGAGCACCATCTGTCGCGCGTCTACGCCAAGACCGGTGCCCGGTCCCGGCGCGAGCTCATGTTGGGTGGGGCCGGGCCGCTCAAGCCACTTGGTTCAGGGCTTCCAAGATGGCAGGGCCAAAGCGCGCCACCTTGACCGGCCCCAGGCCGGGCACGGCCAGCAGTTGCTCGACCGTGGCGGGGCACTGGGCGGCTATGGCCTTGAGGGTGGCGTCGTGGAGGAGGACCTGAGGCGGTACCCCTGAGGCCCTGGCTGCCCGCTGGCGCCAGTCGCGCAGGCGCTCGGTTGCCGCCTCGGTGCGGCCGGGGTGCGAGCTCAGGGCCAAGCGGCCCCGGGCCAGCCCGAGGAACCGCTTGGGGACCGGGCCATCACCTTGGCCACCGGCCCGGGCCGTGGCCGCAGTGGCCTCCAAGGTGGGCCCCGGGGCCGCCGCGGTGCTGGCCCGGGCCAGGGCCAGGTCGCCGGCTGGTTGGGCGCAGTGGGCGGCCAGGGCGCTCCACCAGGGGCTTGGCTCCCGGCGCAGGGCCACACCGTTGGCGGCGCGGCGAGCCTGCGCCCATGAGCAGTACAGCTCCCGTTCGGCCCGGGTGACCGCCACGTACAACAGGCGGTTCTCCTCGGCCAGGGCATCTTCGCTGGTGGCGTAGCCGATGGGCACGAGCCCGGCTTCCAGCCCGCACACCCACACCGCGGCCCACTGGAGGCCCTTGGCCCGGTGGAAGCTGCACAGCGTGGCCCGGTCCCCCCAGGGCTCGAGGTCGGCCTCGGGGCCGCCAGCGGCCTCGTCGCCGGCCAGGGCATGGAAGGGCACCCCCCTGCGCCTCAAGGCTTCGGCTATGACCTCCAGCTGGAGGTTGGTGCGGGCCAGCACGGCCATCTGCCCCCAGGGGACGCCGCGGGCACTGGCTTCGCACATCTGCCAGGCGACGCCCTCGGCCTCGGCTTCTTCTGAACGGTAGGCCTGCGCCCGGGGGGCGGGGCCATCAGGGCGGCTGGAGCGGAGGTGAGCGCCCTGGGCCCCCAAGACGGCCGCCCCCGCCCGGACCACCTGGGGGCTGGAACGGTGGTTCTCGTCGAGCCGCAGCAGCTCCGCCCCCGGCCAGTAGTGCGAGAAGCGGCCCAGGAAGGTCGGGTCCGCACCGTTCCAACCGTATATGGCCTGGTTGGGGTCACCCACGGCGAAAAGGTCCTGGTTGGGCCCCAGCAAGGCACGCAGCATGCGGAACTGGAGGGGGTTGATGTCCTGTAGCTCGTCGACCAGCACGTGCTGCCAGCGCCACCGCTGGGCGGCGGCGAAGCGGCTGTCGGTCTCCAGGGCCAAGGCGTAGCGGCCGAGCAGGTCATCGAAGTCGACCAGCCGCCTCCGGCGCTTTTCGTCCTCGTAACGGGCGTAGAGCGCGGCCATGGCGCCGGCGTCGGTGCCAGTTGGGCGGCTGGCGGCCGTGACCGCTTCGGCGAAGCCGCTGGGTGGGATGTCGCGGGCCTTGGCCCACTCGATGTGGCTGGCCACCTCCGAGGGGCTCACGTCGTTGAAGCCGGGGCGGCCTTGGACCAGCTCGGCCAGGAGCCGGGCCTTGCGCTCGAGCAGGACCGGCTCGGGGGTGCGCCGGTCGGCCCACCAGCGCCGGAGCTGGCTGGCGGCTATGGAGTGGAACGTCCCCGCCGTCACCTGGGGCCGGGTGCCCAACGCGGCCAGGCGCTGCTTGAGCTCGCCGGCCGCCTTGCGGGTGAAGGTGATGGCCAACAGGTGCTCGGGGCGCGCCGAACCGCTCGTGACCCGGAACCAAGCCCTCGACGTGAGCACCCGGGTCTTGCCCGTCCCGGCCCCGGCCAGCACGCAGACCGTCTCCGCGCTGGTCGTCACCGCGTGGAGCTGCTCGGCGGTCAGCCCATCGAGGGGAGAGCGGGTAGCCTCGTCGGTTACAACCATGTAGTTCAGCTTAGCCCTGCCCAGGGGCGCCGCCGTGGACCTGGTCGTCCCCGTTGGCGACCACGGGCCGGCCGAGGGGGCGAGGGGCCTTGGGGCTGTCCAGCTAGTGGGTGTGCCCGCTGGCCGTCACCGGCCCGACCATGGCCTCGATGCGGGCGACCAGCCGCTCGCTGACCGCGTGGCGCGCCACTTTGACCGCGTTCACGATGGCCCGGGCGCCCGAGGAGCCGTGGCTGATGACGCAGACCCCGTTGACGCCGAGCAGCACCGCCCCACCGTAGGTGTCGGGGTCGAGGCCCTCAGCCAGGGGTGCCAGCGCCGGCATCACAACCTTGGCTGCCTGTTTGGCCTCCTCGCTGGAGGTGAAGGCCTGGAGCACGCCGCCTACCACCGCCTTCACACAGCCCTCCAGGGTTTTCAGCACTACGTTGCCGGTGAAGCCGTCGGTCACGACCACGTCCACCCGGTCGCTCATCACGTCGCGGCCCTCGACGTTGCCGATGAAGTTGACCGCCGGCCCGGCGGCCCCGCCAGCCAGGAGAGCGTGCGCCTCTTTGACCATCGACGTGCCCTTGGCCGGTTCTTCGCCGATCGACAAAAGGCCCACCCGGGGCTTGGCGATGCCGAACCTCTCGGTGGCCAGCGCCCAGCCCATCTGGGCGAACTGGACCAGGACCGCTGGTGTGCAGTCGGTGTTGGCACCGGAGTCGAGCAGGACCGTGGGTGTGGAGCCGGGCACGAATATGGGCGTTGCTATGGCTGGCCGCTGCACCCCCGGCAAGCGGCCCATGCGTAGCAGGGCGCTGGCCATGGCCGCCCCGGTGTTGCCCGCCGAGACCATGGCGCAGGCCAGGCCGTCGCGCACGGCCTCCGCGCAGCGCACCACGGAGGCGTCGCGCTTGGCCCGGACCGCCCGGCCGGGGTCCTCGTCCATGCCCACGACTTGGGTGGCGGCCAGCAAGCTGACCCGGGCGGGCAGGTCCAGGCGGCCCAGGCGGGCGGGGTCGCCCACCAGGAGGACAGGCACCTCGAGCTCCTCGGCTGCCTGCAGGGCGCCGGCCACGACCTCGTCCGGTGCCCGGTCCCCACCCATGGCGTCGACCGCCACCGGCAGCTGTTCAAGGTCGGGGGCCATGGTCAACCAGCGCCGGCCGGCCCGCCTCAGCCCACGTCAACGGCTTGGCGGCCCTTGTACCAACCACAGTTCGGGCACACGACGTGGGGCACTTTGGCCTGGCGGCACTGAGGGCAGATGCTGCGCGCCGGTGCCGAGAGCCTCCAAGCGCTGGCGCGCCGGCTCCGGGACTTGGACTTGGAAGTCTTCTTCTTGGGGACAGCCACAAGGGGGCGATCTTACACGCTGGGACGGCCGAGCAGGTCCCTCAGGCCCGCCCAACGGTCGTCTACCTGCACTTGTTGGCACTGGCAGGGTTCATGGTTGCGGTCCGCCCCACAGCGTGGGCACAGCCCGAGGCAGTCGCTCTTGCACAAAGGGAGCACCGGCAGGCCGGCGAACAGGGCGTCGGTAACCATCTCGCGCAGGTTGAGGCGGCCATCGTGGACTGGGTACGTGCCCTCGTCCGGCCCTCCCCCCGGGCGGAACACCTCCCGGACCTCGACCGTCACCTCGCCGTCGATGCCAGCCAGGCAGCGACGGCATTCGCCCTCCCAGCGGGAAGACACCGTGCCCGCCACCTCGATGCCTCCATCGAAGGCTTCCAGCACCACGTCCACGACCACCGTGGCACCGGCTGGTACCCGGCTGTCGATGTCCGGCGAGACGGCTTCACCCAACTGCGCCCGCCGAAGCTCGTGGCGGCGTACGCCGTGGGTGTCGCGCAGCTCTCTCAGCGCGACGTCGAAGGGGTCTGTCAGGGCCATCGCCATCGCTCACCTCCGTCGCCCCGACCGGCCGGGGCTGCGCCACCCCGGAGCAAGGTTGCCCCCCACACTACCAGAGGGGCCTGGCCGGCTTGCGGCTCAGGCCTGGTCCTGGTCGAACAGCTGCCCCCCGCCCGCGGCCGCAGTCCCGGGCCCTGCGGCCGGCCCCGCTGGGGCCGCCCCCGGCCCAGCCACCCCGGTGCCAGTGCCGGGCGTTGCCCGGCGAGCCATGCCCGGCCCAGCAGCACCGTCTGCCCCCGGCGCGCCCGCGGCGGCCTCGTCCGTGCCCGCCGAGGCCCCGCCCGCCGTCCCGCCCGCCAGCTTGGCCCGCCCCGCGGCCACCGTCTTCAGCGTGCGTTCCAGCACGATCTCGAACTGGGCCAGTTTCTGGTCGGCATAGTCCTCGGCTTCCAGGCGCAACCGGCGCGCCTCGTCGCGTGCTTCCTCCACCGTCCGGCGGGCCAGCGCTTGTGCCTGCTTGAAGATCTCGGTCCTCTGCACCATCCTCTGGGCCTCGGAGCGGGCCGCTTCGACCAGCTCGTCCGCCTTGCGCTGGGTGGCGGCCAGGAACTCGTCGCGCTCTTTCATCATCCAGCGGGCCTGGCGCAGCTCGTCGGGCAGGCGCTCGCAAGCTTCCTGCAGCAGCTCCAAGACCTCGTCTTTGTTGTCGAGCTTGACCGAAGAAGAAAGCGGTAGCGCTCGGGCCCCGGCGATGATGCCTATCACCCGTTGCAGCAAGGCCTCCGTCTCGGGGGCACCCGGGCCGCCAGGGGCAGTGGTGCTCATTGGGCGAACCTTTCTTTGATCGCAGCGAAGACCGGCTGGGGCACCAAGCTGCCGACTCGCTCCGCCCCACCGTAGGTGGCAAAGTCACGGACCCATTTGGAGGCTATGAACGAGTTGGCGGACGAGCAAGGGACGAACAGGGTCTCTATACCCGCAACGGTCTTGTTGATCTGCGCTTGCTGCAGCTCCGACTCTGCGTCGGAGGCGACCCGGAGGCCCTTTACGATCACGTCGGCACCCACCCAGCGGGCCGCGTCGACCACCAGTACCGGGGTGCCGGGCGGGGCTACCTCCACGTTGGGGAGGTGGGACACCGAAGCCGCGATCATGGACCGGCGCTCGTCGATGTCGAACAGGGCATGGAACTTTTCCCGGTTTGGCCCGGGCGCTATCACCAGGCGCTCGAAGAGCCGGCTGGCGACCTCGACCACCTCGAGGTGACCGTTGTGGAACGGGTCGAAAGACCCGGGGAACAGTGCCGTCCTCATAGCTGTCCTCGTCGTGCTCCGTCCCGGTTCACCCTCCGTGGGCGGGCCAGCGTCACTTGCGTGGGCGGGCCAGCGTCACCACCGTAGTCCCGTAGCGCCTGCGCCGGAGGACGTCCCAGCCCGGTGGGAGCGCGACCTCGGTGCCGGTTTGCAGCACCACCAGGCCGGCCAAGGCGAGCAGGTCCTCGAGCAGGCTGTCCCAGCCGTGCCAGGCGTACGGTGGGTCGGCCAGGACGACGTCGGCCCCCCGGGGAGGCGCCGCCCCCACCCAGCTGGCCACCTCGGCCAGCACCACGGTGGCCCTCTCGGGGCCTAGGCCCAAGCTGGCCAGGTTGGACCGGGTGGCGGCTATAGCTCGGGGGGAACGGTCCACGAAGGTGACATAGGCGGCCCCCCGGGAGAGGGCCTCGATCCCCAGGGCACCGCTGCCGGCGAACAGGTCCCAGACGGTGGCCCCGGCCAAGGCCCCGAGGCTCTCCAGCACCGAGAAGAGGGCCTCGCGGGCCCGGTCGGTGGTGGGCCGGGTGGCTCGGCCGGGAGGGGCCAGTATCCTCCGGCCCCGCATCTCACCGGCGATCACCCGCACCCGGGCCGCCCCCCAGCCCTCGGGCCGCTAGCTCTTGAAAAGGTACTCACGTTCATCGTCGTCCACCAGCGCCATCAGCTCGGCGGCCAGAGCCGGGTAGCGCCTCAGCTGAGGGTCGTCCCCCACGATCTCGAACGCCACCTCCCGGGCCAGGGCCACGTACTTGCGGTGCCTGCGCAGGGAGGCGAGCTTCAGGTCGCTGACCCCCTTTTGCCTCGTACCGAGGATGGTCCCCTCACCCCTGAGGTCGAGGTCCACCTCGGCCAGCTCGAAGCCGTCGTTGGTCCGCTCCAGGGCAGCCAGCCGCTCGGCGGCCTCCGGGGTGGACGCCTCCCCGAGCAGGAAGCACGATGACCGGGCGGTCCCTCGGCCGACCCGGCCCCGCAGCTGGTGCAGCTGCGCCATCCCGAAGCGCTCGGCGTCCTCTATGACTATGACGGTCGCGTTGGGGACGTCCACGCCCACCTCCACCACCGTGGTGGCCACCAGGACGTCCAGCTGGCCGGCCCGGAACTGGGCCATTACCGCCTCTTTGTCCCGCTCGGGCAGCTGCCCGTGCAGCAGGCCCAGGCGCAGGCCCCGCAGTGGCCCCTCGCTCAGGCGGTCCCGTTCCTCTCGGGCCGAGGAGGCTTGCACCCTCTCCGACTCCTCGACCAAGGGGCACACCACGTAGGCCTGGTGGCCGGCGGCGACCTCCTGGCGTACCGCCTCCCAAGCGGCGTCCACCTCGAGCGGCCCGCGCGCCCAGACCGTCCTCACCGGCGAGCGCCCCGGGGGCAGCTCGTCGAGCACGGTGGTGTCGAGGTCGCCGTAGACGGTCATGGCCGCCGTGCGGGGGATGGGGGTGGCGGTCATGACCAGCACGTCGGGCAGCACGCCGTCGGCCTTGGCCCGCAGGGCCGCCCGCTGCTCGACCCCGAAGCGGTGCTGTTCGTCTATGACCACCAGCCCCAAGCGGGCAAAACGCACGGCCTCGGTCAAAAGTGCGTGCGTCCCCACGACTATGTCCACCTTGCCTTGGGCCAGGTCGCCCAGGGCGCGTGCCCGCTCCGCCCCGCTGACCTGGTTGGTGAGCAACCCGACCCGGACCGGGCGCTCACCGAGCAGGCTCTCGGGGTCGGGGAGCGTGAGGCCGGCCAGGGCGGCCGACAGCGACAGGTGGTGCTGCTCGGCCAGTACCTCGGTCGGCGCCATGAGCGCTCCCTGGTAGCCGCCGGCCACGGCGTTGAGCAGGCACCAGAGGGCCACCAGGGTCTTGCCCGAGCCGACGTCGCCTTGGAGCAGGCGGTGCATCGGGACCGGCTTGGCCAGGTCGGCCTCGATCTCGGCGATGGCCTTTTGCTGGGCGCTGGTGAGCGGGAACGCCAGCCGGGCCCGGAACGCCTCGACCAGGGGCGAGCCGACCCGCTGAGCTATGCCCACGGCGCCTTTTTCCAGGGCACGCTTGCGCATGACGAGCAGGAGCTGGAGGCGCAGCAGCTCGTCGAAGCCAAGCCGCCGGCGGGCGGTGTACGCGTCGGCGAGGGAACCGGGCCGGTGCGCCTGGCGGAGCGACCAGTCCCGAGGGGCCAAGCCGTGGCGGTCGAGCACCCAGGCCGGCACGGGGTCTTCGAGCGGCCCGGCCCGGCCCAGGGCCTCGTCCACGCAGGCGCCGATCTCCATGGAGGAAATGCCGGCCTTCTCCGACTGGGGGTAGATCGGTACCACCCGGCCGGTCCAGTCCCCCTCGACCACTTCCACCGAGGGGTTGGCCATCTGTCGCCGTCCCCGGAACCTGGTCACCTTGCCCGAGACCGCCACCTCCATGCCCTCTGACAGCTGCTGGCTGCGCCAGGGCTGGTTGAAAAAAGACAGGCTCAGGTAACCACGCCCATCGGACACGTCCACGACCACCACCGGCCGGCCACCTCGGCGGGCGGGCAGCCGCTGCACCCGGCGCACGGTGGCGAGCACGGTGGCATCGGTGCCCGCTTCGAGCTCGGGGATGGGGGTCTGGGTGGTGCGGTCCAGGTAGCGGCGCGGGTAGTGGGTGAGCAGGTCGAGGACGGTGCTGATGCCCATGTCAGCCAGGGCGTCGGCGCGCACCCGGGCCTTCTGGCCCGCCCCGCCCGGCCGGCGCAGCGGGCGCTTGGCTGCCCGCAGGGCGCTCAGGTCGGCCGACGCCAGGTCGGCCAGGCTGGTCAAGCCGGCCGCCTCCTCATCGGGCGCCGGGCAACCTGCGCGTCCGGTGCCGGGCTCGTTGGGAGCCGCCTTGGGCTTGCCCGGTGCTGAAGCCGCACTGGGCTCATTCGATGCTGAACAGGTAGGGGTACAGGGGCTGGCCCCCGTGGTGCACCTCGGCGGTGACCGAGGGGTGGTGCTCTGATAGCCAGTCCACCACCCGTCTGGTGTCGGTCGGGTGGGAGCCTTCTCCCTCGATGATGGTCACGATCTCGTGCTCGTCGCCCACCAGCTGGCCGAGCAGGGCGATGGCGGCGTCTGCTGGCCCGGAGGGCTGGGGGGCCACCACCTTGACCTCCTGGCGGGCCAGGCCGAGCCAGTCGCCCTTTTGCACCGGCCCGGCTTCGGTCAGGGCGGCGCGGGACGCCTGGGCCACCTCCCCGGTCACCACCCGGGCTGCGGCGGCTGCCATCTGGTCGGCGTTGGTGTCCACGTCGGCTTCCGGGTCGTAGTCCATCAGGGCCGCGAAACCCTCGGGGACCCCCGAGGTGGCCACCACCCTCACCTTCTTGGCCGAGCAGGCGGCGGCCTTCTCGGCCACCGCCACCACGTTGGGGTTGTTCGGCAGCACTATGACCTGCTCGGCCGGTACCGCCGCCACGGCGTCTAGGACCTCGGCCACCGAGGGGTTGGCCGACTGGCCTCCGTGCACCGTGGCCTGGGCCCCCAGGGACTTGAAGATCCGGCGCACGCCTTCCCCCGCGCACACTGCCACGACCGCGCAGGTGCAGGGCTGGGCGGGGGGTTCGAGCTGGTCGCCGGCGACCGCCGCTTCGCGGACCCAGCGCTCCTCTTCGACCTGTTCGGACAGGTCGGTGACCCGGATCTGGCGCGGCTTGCCTATCTCGATGGCTGCCTCTATGGCGGCGCCGATGTCGTCGGTGTGGATGTGGCAGTTGTACAGGCCGTTGCCCCCGACGATCACGACCGACCCCCCACAGGTGGCCCACACCGAACGGAACCCGGGGACTGACTCGTCCGGGGCCTCCAGCAGGAACATCACCTCGTAGCGCAGGTCGCCGACGCCCTCTTCGCCTTCGGCTGCCTGGGGGGCCGGCCCGGGCCTGGCCAGCAGGGACGGCCCGGGCGCTTGCCCTGCCTGGGCGGCCTGGGCCGGCCCGGTCGGGGGAGCCTCGAGCGGGGCACCGCTCAGCACGGCGAGGAAGCTGTCGTAGAGCAGTGCCAGGCCTGCCCCACCGGCGTCGACCACTCCGGCGGCTCGCAGTGGGGCCAGCATCTCGGTCGTCTGCAGCAGGGCGCTGCGAGCCCTCTGGCGGGCCGCCGCCAGTACCCCCACCACGTCGGCACCCTCTCCCAAGGCGGCTTCGGCCCCCTCGGCGGCGGCCCGGGCCACGGTCAAGATGGTGCCCTCGACCGGGTTGCTGACCGCCGCGTAGGCGCCGTCGCTCGCCCTGCGCAGCGCGTCGGCCAGGGTCGCCGCCCCGACCTCACCCCCGGGAGCCTCGGCCAGGGCGCTGGCCAAGCCTCGCAGCACCTGGGAGAGGATGACCCCTGAGTTGCCCCGGGCGCCCATGAGCGACCCGTGGCTCAGGCACCGTGCCCACGTGGCCAGGCTGGGGGGCTCCCCGCCCTCGCCGCCCGGGCCCAAGGCGGCGTCCAGCTCGGCTTGGACCGACTCGACGGTGAGGGCCATGTTGGTGCCGGTGTCCCCGTCGGGGACCGGGTACACGTTGAGCCGGTTCAGTGCCGCGCGGTGCTCGTTCAAAGCGTCCCGGTAGGTGCGGACGACGCGGACGAGGTCGTCCACCGACAGGCGCTCGATCTGTCCCACTGGAGGAATGCTAACCTGGGTCCTCCATGGCAGCAGTTTGCGAGGTCTGCGGCAAGCGCCCGTCCGTGGGGATGAACGTCAGCCACTCTCACCGGCGCACCAAACGGTACTGGTACCCGAACGTGCAGCGGGTGCGGGCCGTCGTGGCGGGCAGCCCTCGCCGGCTGAACGTGTGCACCTCGTGCATAAGGGCGGGCAAGGTGGTAAAGCCCCCGGTCGGCGCCCGCCCCGCCCACTGAAGCTACCGCCAGGGGCCGCTGGCGGTCGCCCGGGCCGGGGGCCGGGCAGGGAGGCTCAGACCCGGGCCGTGCGGCGCAGGGAATTGGCCTCCAGCAGCGCCATCACGTCGTCGCTCCGGAAGCGCAGGTGGCCGCCCACCGTGCGCAGGCATGGGAGCTTGCCTGAGGCCGCCCAGTTGATGACCGTGCGCTCGGTGACGTCGAACATAGCCGCCACCTCGTGGCTGCGCAGCAGCGTGTGGGTGTCGGCCGACGGCTTGGGGGCACTGAGCTGCTCGGGGGGGGCCGCCGACGGGCCGAGCTGCTCGGGGGCACGGTGGGCACTGAGGGCGCTGGCGATGAGGCGGCCTACCGCGACCATGGCTGCCCGTTCGCGCCGGGACAGCTCGCGCGGCGTCGTGTCCAGCACGGCGAAGATGGCGTTGACGTCGCCGGCCGGGCCTATCAGCGGGACCCCCAGCAGCCAGCGCACGCCCAGGTTGGAGCGAGCCAGGCGGGTGCGGGACAGGGCTGGGTTGGTGGAGGGCTCGGTGACCTCCACCGGTTCGCGCCGGCCGGCGATGATGGCGAACAGCTCGGGGTCCTCCAGCGCTTCCCGCTCGGCGCCGATGGCCAAGGTCGTCCACGACCCGCCCTTGGCCACAGTCACCAGGGCCAGGGGGCAGCGGGCAGCCGTCGAACCCACCAGGAGCAGGTCGGCAAAGGCCTGACCGGGCGGGTTGGCGCCTGGGTCTTCGGCCCGCGGCCCGCGGGCGGCGGCTTCGCCGCCGTGGCTGCTCAGGTTGACGACTCCCTGGTTGCGAGGACCGGCGCCGGGAGCGCCGCGTACGGGTTGCGAGGCCGGACGGTTCAAGAACGTCCCCGGGGCTGGGCCGCCGCCCGAGGCAGAGTTGGGTGGGTTGGGGTGCAACGCTGTTGGGCCTCCATCGCGCACGTGCCGGTCTCCTCCTTGTTCCCGGGTCTTGCCCAGATGCTCAACCCAAACGTCGGTCACCAGCCCTGACCTCTTGAGGAGTAGGACGGAGAAACCGGAAGAACGTTACTGCTTTGCCGGGCTGGGCGCACGGGCGTTCCCCGTGACCTGCTAAGCTGTCGCCTCCCGGCCGGGCGGAGCCTGTAGCTCGTGCTCCCAGCCGAGCGCCGGGAGCTCCGCCCCTCTCAGGCGCCGCCAGCGCGGGTCGGGCACGCAGGTCCCGATCCGGGTCGGCGCTGGCAGGCCGGCGAAGGCGTCGGCCAGTTGCTGCTCAGGGGGGGTGGTGAACACGAGCACGTAGTCGTCCCCACCCCCGATCGCCTCCTCCAAGGTGGCGCCCGGGGCCACGGGCAGGCGGTCGAGCTCGAAGCCGACCCCCGAGCTGTCGGCGATGTGGCCCAGGTCCGCAGCCAGGCCGTCGGAGACGTCGGTCATGGCTGTGGCCCCCGCCCGGCGGGCAGCCATGCCCTCCCCCAAGGCTGGCCGGGGCCGAGCGTGGGCCATGGCCAGCCGGCGCTGGCCTGGCCCGAGGGCCCCCCAAACCGCCGACGGGCCGGGGCCGCCCATGGCCGCCTGGGCCGAACGCAGCACCCGGAGCCCGGCTGCGGCCGCTCCCAGAGGCCCGGACACCCAGATGGCGTCCCCCGGGCGTGCCCCCCGGCGCAGCACAGGGCGGCCCTCCACCCAGCCAGTCACCGCGACGCTCACGACCAGGGCCGGGCCAGCGCTCAGGTCTCCTCCCGCCACCGGGCACCCGTGCTCCTCCGCCGCCTGGAGGATCCCGGCGTATATCTCGTCCAGTTCGTCGGGGTTTGCCCCGACGACACTGACCAGCGCGTGGCCCGGGCTCCCCCCCATGGCGGCGATGTCGCTCAGGTTGACGGCCAAGGCCTTCCAGCCGAAGTCGGCCCGGGTGGTGAGGGAAAAATCGGCGTCCAGGCCCCCGACCAGGGTGTCTGCCGCGAGGAGGAGCGACCTGGGGCCGGCCGGCTCAGGGCTGGGCGGGGGGACGGCCACCACGGCGGCGTCGTCGCCGAACCAGACCTGGCCCGGCGGGGCCGGGGGCAGGAGGCCGGCCAAGCGTCGGAGGGCCTCGCGCTCGTTCGCCGAGGCCGGCGGCTCGCTCAAAGCTGGCTCGGCCGGTCGCGCCCGGCGCCCGGGCCCTCGGGGGCAGGGGCCGGCCGGGCCCCGGCTCGCTGGCTTGCCACCCGGTTGAGCTCGGCCAGGATGGCGCTGGGACGAGGCATGCCGGCGCACAGCTCCTGGCCATCGCGGCCCATGGGCTCGATCACGATGTCGCCTGCGCCGACCAGGCGGTCGAGGAGGCTCTGGTGGTAGGACACGTCGCTCAGCCGGTCGAGCAGGATCTCCCTCCCGGTGCGGGACACGACCCCCTGGCGGGACACGACCCGGTGGGTGGTCAGCACCAAAGAAGTGCTGGCCCACTTGAGGTAGCGGGCCACCAGCCACACCAAGGCGACGGCCAGAGCGCCGGCCAGGGCCAGTTGGGCCCAGCGGGCCAGGGAGGCGGCCAGGGCATAGACGGACGCCGCGATCAAAAAGCTGACGCCCAGGGCCGGCCACCCCAGGCACTTCCAGTGGGGGTGGACGTCCAGCACCACCTCCTCGCCGGGGTTGAGCAACTTGGCCGGGTAGCCCATGACCGCTGCCGCCGGGGCCCCGTTCGCCCTTCAACCCAGCTTGCTGGCGATGGACGCCGCCGAGCGCAGCGCCGCCCCGTCCGCGCCGGCCGAGCTCCATTGGGCGCTGGGGCGCAACTTCGCCTCGGCCACCATGTCGGTGACCAAGGTGGCCATGTCGAGGGCAGCGTCACCGGTCCAGAGGTACTTGGCCAGCGAACCTGGGATGGTGTTGACCTCGTTCACCCACCAGGAGCCGGCCTCCTCGACGAGGAAATCGACCCGCCACACGCCCCTTGCCTGCAGCAGGAGGGCGACGCTGGCGGCGGCTTCCCTCAGCTGCTTGTCCAGGGCCGGGGCGAGCCGGGCGGGGAGCTCCCGGGGGGCGCTGGCCATCCCCTCGCCGCCCAGGTACTTGTCCGCGTAGCCGAGGATGGGGCCGGCCCCTGGGGACCGCAGCGGCCGCTCGAACAGCGACAGCGACAGGCTCGGGTGGACCCTCACGGCGACCTGGATGTCGTAGGCAGAGGCGTTGTAGGGTTCGGCCACCAGGCCCCGGGCCGAGTGGGGCCCGCCCAGCTCGGCGTAGCGGAGCACGTCCGGCCACTTGTCGACCACTTCGATCCCCAGGGAGGACCCCCCAAAGCGCGGCTTTACGATGTAGGGCCCGTCCTTGACCGGAGGCTGGGTGCCCGGGGCGACGAGCTTACGAGGCAGGCAGGGCAGGCCAGCTGCCCCCACCACCGCCCCGAACGCCAGCTTGTCCATGCACAGGTTGGCCGTGGAGGCACCCGGGCCGGTGTAGGGGACCCCCGCCATGTCCAAGGCGGCCTGCAAGGTCCCGTCCTCGCCTGGCCCGCCGTGGCAGCAGTTGACCAGGGCGCTCATCTGTACGGGGCGCTCCCTGCCTCTGAACAGGCCCGGCTTGGCCAAGTAGAAGCCGCCGCCGGGTTGGGCGACCAGGCGGAGCTCGCTGGCCCCGGCCGGCGCCCCGTCCAAGAAGGCGGCCGCCTCCGCTTCGGCGTCCACGAGGAAGAACCGCTCCCCTTTGGTCCAGTAGATGGCCTGGACGGGGTGACCAGACTTGAGCAGGGCCCGGGACGCCTGCAGGCCGGTCAGGATGCTGACGTCGTGCTCGGGAGAGGGGCCGCCGAAGATCACCCCAATTGTGCTCGCATCGGTGGCGCTCATGGCCCTAAGGGTAGTGGTCGGGTAGGTCGTTCTCGTACAGCACGGCGTCGCCCGGTCCCAGGTTGGCCGATACCCAGGCGACAGCCTCAGCCCGGTCGCGCACCCACCGAGTGGGCAGCCCGGCGGCCCGCGCCCCTGCCTGCAGGGCCTTCGCGTTGGTCCGGCCCACCACCACGAGCAAGGTCGCGACCGCTGCGGCCTCGGCCGCGAACCGCTCGTTCTCCTGAGCCTGGAGGGGGCCCAGCTCCACCATCCCGGGGGTGACGACGACCCGGCGGCCGGTCGCCTCGGCCAAGGTCCCCAGCGCGGCCCGGGCACCGGCCGGGTTCGAGTTGTAAGTGTCGTCGATGATGAGCGCACCGTTGCTGGCCCGCTCGGTGCTCCGGCGGTGGGGGGCCACGGGCAGGCTCTCCAGGCGGGGCAGCAGCTGGCCGAAGGGCACGCCCAAGGCCAGGGCCACGGCCAGGGCGCAGGCCATGTTGCCCGGCACCCCGCCCGGGCAGCCGGGGACGAGGACGTCGGTGCCCTCGGCCCTCACCCGCAGCTTGGTGCCCTCCACGGAGACCGAGACGGTACCGGCACCGGGCCGGCTGGAGCAGCGCCAGACGCTCTTGGCCTCCTGCTGTGCCCTCTCGGCCAGCGCGGCCAGCAGAGGGTGGTCGATGTTGACGACCGCCACCGAGGCAGGCTCCAGGATCTCGGCCTTGGCCTGGGCGATGCGCTCGATGGAGCCCATGCGCTCTAGGTGCACTGGGCCCAGGGCCGTGATGACCGACACTTCGGGTACCACCCAGCGGCACATGTCCCGGATCTCGCCCGGCCCGTAGGTGCCCATCTCGGCGATGAAGACCTGGGTACCGGTGGCCAGGTGCTCGTTGACGGAGCGGGCCAAGCCGGCGGCGTTGTTGAAGCTGGCGGGCGATGCCACCACCGAGAAGCTCCCGCCCAGCAAGTGGGCTATGTAACCCTTGGTGGTCGTCTTGCCGTACGAGCCGGTCACGGCCACGACCCTCGGGGAAACGGCCACCAGGCGCTGACGGGCCCTTTCCAGGAACGGCCTGAGCAGCCGGGCCTCCAACGGCCTGGCGACCATGAGGGCCAGGTCGACGATGGCGGGCGCACCCAGGGCGCAGGCCGCGGCGGCCACCACCGCCGGGTGGAGGCCGGCCACTGCCGCCAGCCCAGTCACGGCACCGGCCACTAGCGCGCTCAGCAAAGCCAGGCGGCGGAGGCGCCCGGTCCAGGCCAGCTTGGCTGTCCTGCCCCGCAGCCGGAGGCCGGGGGGGCCGGTGGCCGTCACCACAGCGGTCGCTACCGAGGCCAGAGGCCAGCGTACCGAGGCTGCGGCGGCGGCCAGGCCGGCCCCGCCGACCAGGGTGTTGGCCCTGGTCGCCGCCCACCAGCGGCGGGCGAAGCGCAAGCAGGCACCCGGCAGGTAGTGCTCGCGCTGGGCCACCCGCAGCCAGCGCAGCGCCGCCAGGGCCGTGGCGGTGCCGCCCAGGGCCACCAGCAGGGCACCGCTGAGCTCGCTGCTCACGCTGCCTCCGGGCCCAGGCAGCTCACGATGGCCGCTTTCAGCTGGGCGGCCAGTGCCGGGGCCAACAGGTGCCCGGCACCGGGTACGACGCTCACGTGCACCGACGGTAACCCAGCCACGGCGGCCAGCGCCGGCCCCAGGGGAGCCTGGGTGTCTTGTTGGCCCCAGACGAGCTCCAGGCGGTGGCCCGAGCTCGCCCAAGCCCGCAGGAGAGGCCCGTAGGTGCCGGTCCTGGTCTCCTGGACTGCTTGGACCAGCACGCCCCGCATCAGCGGGCTGGCCCGGCGGTAGTCGTCAGAACCGTACTTCTGCCGCAGCTGTTCCAGGCGGGCCGGGGCTAGGAGCCCGGCTCGGCCGAGGGCTCGCCCCAGCCGGTAGGCGAGGGCGGGACGGCCCGGGCTATGGCCGGGGGGCAGGCCGACGGGCACCCCGCTGAGCACGAGGCAGCTGCGGCCGGCGGGGGCCGCGCCCGCCTCTTGTGGTTGCAGTACCGCCGTGGCCAGCTGCAGCGCCACCCGGCCGCCGAAGCTGTGCCCCACCACGACCAGCGGCCGGGGGCCCATGTCGGGCAGGACGAGGGCGGCCCACTGGGCGTACTGCCGGGTGGACCACGAGCTGGGCGGCTCGGGTGCCACCCCGTGGCCGGGCAGGTCCAAGGCGACGGCGTCCAGGCCGCCCAAGACGGCGTCGAAATCGTGGTGGTCGCGTCCCCAACCGTGCAGCGCCAGGACCCGGGGGCGCCCGGTGCCGTAGCGGGCGCCCCACAGCTGCCCACCCGCGAACGAACACAGCGCCATGTACGCCGCAGGTTAGCTTTCTGGCCCAGCCCGTCGGCCGCTCATTGGCTGCTCGCAGGCCGGGCCTAGGTGCCCAGCCGTGCGCGCCGGGCGGCAATGGCACTAGGTTCTTCCTCGTGGCCATGGGCGCAGATGTTGAGCAGCCGCTGGGGCGGGCAGAGGTGCTTGAACTGGTACGAGGGTCGCTGGCCGACATCTTGGGGACCAGCCCTGAGCGCATCAGCGAGGGCTCGTCCTTCGACGACCTGGGGGCTGACTCCCTGGCCTTGATCGAGCTGGTCGAAGCCCTGGAAAAAGAGCTGGGGAGGCGGGTCGCCGGTTTCCGGGTGGACGACGAGGACCTCGAAGACCTGAAGACCGTCCGTGACGCGGTGGACTACGTCGTAGCCAAGGTGGGGAGCAGCTCCTGAAGCAGGGGGCGCGCCGGGTGGACGAGCTGGGCGGCCGGGCCACGGCTGAGCAGGTTGCCCTGGCGTCCCGGCTGGGCTGGCCGGTGCGGGACCCTGGCCTGCTCGTGCAGGCTTTTGCCCACCGCTCGTGGTGCGCGGAGAACCCCGGGCACGAGCCCAACGAACGTCTCGAGTTCCTAGGGGACGCCGTGCTCGGGCTGGTCGTGACCGACTACCTGTTCCGCTCTTACCCCGAGCTGGCTGAAGGTGAGCTGGCCAAGGCCCGCGCCGCGGTCGTCAACTCGGCTTCGTTGGCAGGCATCGCCCGAGAGCTGGGCTTGGGGCCGTGCCTGTTGCTGGGCAAGGGTGAAGACGCGTCCGGGGGGCGCTCCAAGCCTTCGATACTGGCCGACGTCACCGAAGCGCTCATCGGGGCTATCTACCTCGATGCCGGTTACCAGGTCGTGGAGGAGGTCGTCTTGCGCCTGGTGGCCGACCGGGTGGCCGAGGCGGCCAGGGGCCCCGGCGGGCAGGACTACAAGACCCGCCTCCAGGAGCTTTGTGCCCAGCAGCTGGACGAGCTACCGGTGTACTCGGTCTCTGAGCGGGGGCCGGACCACGCCAAGGTCTTCGAGGCCGAGGTCCTTGTCGGGGGCGGCGTCCGGGGCGTCGGCGAAGGCCGCTCCAAGAGGCAGGCCGAGCAGGCCGCCGCCCGCCACGCCTGGCAGGCGCTGCACGCCTCGGCGCCCCCGAGCCGCCCCGCTGGGCCGGCCGAGGCCCCAGGCGGCCCGGCCACGCCCGCACCAGGGGGCACCAGCCGTGCCGAGGCCACCTGAAGGCGCCGGCTGTGCCCGAGCTGCCTGAAGTCGAGACCCTCCGCTGCGACCTCCGCCCCCGTTTTGTCGGCCACCGCCTGGAACGGGCCGAGGTCACCGGCCCCCGCACCGTGCGCCGGCACCCACCCGAGCTGCTGGCCCAGCTGCACGGCGACGTCCTCGCCGAGGTGGGCCGGCACGGCAAGTACCTGCTGTTCCAGTGGGCGAGCGGACGGGCCCTGGTGGCCCACCTGCGCATGAGCGGCCAGCTGCTGGCGTCCGAGCCGGGCACCCCCCTGGCCCGCCACACCCACGCCGTGCTGTGGTTCGGCGGTGCCGGCCAGCTGCGCTTCGTCGACCCCCGGACCTTTGGCGAGCTGTTCATGGCCTCGTCACCGGGGCCTCAGGTGGCTGAGATCGCCCACCTGGGGCCCGATGCCCTGGCGGCAGGCGCTGGCTACCTGGTGGCGGAGCTGGCCCGCCGGCGGGCGCCGCTCAAGTCGGTGCTGGTGGACCAGCGGGTGCTGGCTGGGATCGGCAACATCTATGCGGACGAGATCTGCTTCGACGCCCGGCTGCGCCCGGACCGCCCGGCGGCGGCCTTGCGGCCCGTCCATGTGCAGCGCCTGGCCGCCTCGGTCCGGCGGGTCTTGGCCGCGGCGGTCCAGGCGCGCGGCTCCACCCTGGCCGATGGCCAGTACGTCGACTTGAACGGCCAGGCGGGCCGGTACCAGGGTGCCCACATGGTCTACGGCCGAGCTGGCCAGCCCTGCCGGCGCTGTGGCCGGGAGGTGGCCCGCCTGGCCTGGGGGGCGCGCCAGGCCTACGCTTGCACCCACTGCCAGCACTGAGCGGCGGGTCCACGTCCAGGGGGCGCGGCCCAGCTAACTTTGAACGAGCGTGTTCCTCAAGTCCCTCGTCCTCAAAGGCTTCAAGTCGTTCGCTGACACGACCACCCTCGAGTTCGAACCTGGGGTGACCGTCGTGGTCGGCCCCAACGGGTCTGGCAAGTCCAACATCGTCGACGCCGTAGCCTGGGTGCTCGGCGCCCAAGGGCCACGAGTGCTGCGCTCTTCCAAGATGGAGGACGTCATCTTCGCCGGTGCCCCCAAACGGCCTCCCCTCGGCCGAGCGGAGGTGTCGCTCACCATCGACAACTCGGCGGGGCTGCTGCCGATCGACTTCTCCGAGGTCTGCATCACCCGGACGCTGTGGCGCAGCGGGGAGTCGGAGTACGCCATAAACGGCGTCCCCTGCCGGTTGCTCGATGTCCAGGAGCTGCTCTCCGACACCGGGCTGGGCCGCCAGCAGCACACCATCGTGTGCCAGTCACAGCTGGACTCGGTGCTGTCTGCCCGTCCCGAGGACCGGCGGGCGGTCATCGAGGAGGCAGCCGGGGTGTCCAAGCACCGCCGGCGCAAGGAAAAGGCCCAGCGCCGTCTCGAGGCCACCGAGAGCGCCCTGGCCCGGGCCCAGGACCTCCTGAGGGAGGTGCGCCACCAGCTGCGGCCGCTCGAACGCCAGGCCGAGGCGGCCCGCAAGCACGATGAGCTGGCGGCCGAGCTGGCCTCCTTACGCCGGTACCTGTCCGGGCGGGAACTGGCGTCGTTGCGGGCCCGCCTGGAGGCAGCCAGTTCGGCGCGGGCGCAGCTGGCCAAGACGGAGGGCGAGATCCTGGCCCAGCTTTCCCAGCTGGACGCGGCGGTGATGGCGGCGGAGGCCAGGCTGGACGCCGCCCAGCGGGACGCCGACGACGCCGACCTGGGCGAGGCCCTGTCGGCCGCCGAGGGCCTGCGGGCGCGGGCGGCAGGCCTGGTTGCCCTGCTCGAAGAACGAAGCCGTGGGCTCGAACGGGAGCGTTCGGCGGCGGTGGGCCAAGACGTGGTCGCCAGCCTGGAGGCGGAGGCGAGAGCGCTGCGGGGCCAACTGGCCGACGCCCAACGTGATGCCGAAGCCCTCCTCCCCCTTGAAGCAGAGCTGGCCCGGGCCGAACAGCAGCTCCACCACGAGGAGCAGGAGCCGGCGCCAGCCAGCCCGGCCAGCCTGAGGGCGGAGCTGGCCGGCTTGCGCCGTTCGGTGGAACTGGCCACGGCCGAGCTGCGCCGGCTGGAGGGCCGCAGGGAGGCGTTGGCCAACCGTACCGGTCGGCTGGAGGCTGAGGTGGCCAGGTTGGAGGCGGTGGCCGCCTCATCGGAGGCGTCGGCTCCTGGCGATGCGGCCGCCGTCGAGAGAGCCCGGCGGGACTTGGAGGCGGCTCGAGCCCAGCTGGCTACGGCAGAGCAGGCTCGGCAGGCCGCCGAGGCCGACAGGCACCGGTGGGCGGCTCGGGCCGAGGCCCTTGCCCAGGCCCTGGACGAGGCCCGGGCTCGGGCCGGCGCCCGCCGGCTGGCCCACCTGGAGGGGGTCATGGGGGCGCTGCTGGAACTGGTGGAGGTGGACGATGGCTGGGAGGCGGCCTTCGAGGCCGCGGTGGGGGAAGCCTTGGCAGCGGTGGTGGTGGACGGCCCCGAGGCGGCCCGGCGCGGGTTTGCCCACTTGGTGGGGCAGGGGGCCAGCGGGGCCGTGATGGCCCTGGGGGCCAGCCCGCCGGCCCCGGCTTCGGCTCCTGGCCCTCTCCCCGAGGGGTGCGTGCGGCTGCGCGACCACGCCCGCTCGAGGGCCCCCCGGGTGCAGGCGCTGCTCGACCACCTGTTGGAGCGGGCCGTGGTGGCCGAGGGGGGCTGGGAGGCGGCGCTGGACGTGGCCATGGGCCGCCCGGACCTGGTGGTCACGACCCGGGCCGGCGACCGCTGCGCCGGGGGGATCTGGCGTACCGGCGGCCAGGGGGCGGTGGCCACCGGTGCGGCCCTGGAGCAGGCCCGCCAGGCCCTGGCCCGGGCAGTCGCGGCCGCCGACGAAGCCGCCCGGGCCGAGCGGGCGGCCAAGGCGGCCGCCGAAGCAGCTAGCCAGGCCCACGCCGAGCTGGCCCGGGCCGCCGAAGCCCGGGCCGCCCAAGGCCGGGCGGCGGCCGAAGCACTCGCCCGGAGCCGCTCCGACCTGGCTGAGGCCCAAGAGGAGTCGGCAGCGCTTGCCTCCCAGTACCAGGAGCTGGCGGCTCGCCGTTCGCGCGAGCAGGAGCGCTCGGAGCACCTGGCTACTGTGCTCCCCCGGGTCGAGGCGGCCACTGCCCAGCGGGCCGAGCGGGCGGGCGCGGTCGAGTCCCTCCGGCGTGAGCTGGAGGTGCGCGCCGCCAGCGTGGAGCAACGGCGGGACTTGCTCGCCCAGCGGCTGGCGGAAGTGGAAGGACGCCTGGCTGCCAGCAGCGCTCAGCGGGCCGGTGCCCAGGCCAAGCTGGCCCGGCTGGAGCTGGCCGCCCAGGCCACGGCCAACCTGATGGCGTACGTGAAGCCCAAGCTGGCGGTCCTCGAGCAGGTCCTGGCCCGCCTGCGGGACGCCCGCCGGTCGGAAGCGGCGGCCCTGAGGGCGGCGGCCGAGCAGCTGGAGGGCCTGCGGCGGCAGCGAGGCCAGGTGGAGCACCAGCTGGCCGAGGCCCGAGAGCGCTCCAGCCGGGCCGAGCTGCAAGAGGGAGAGCTCAGGACCAGGCTGGAGCTGCTGGCCGACAACGTGCGCCGCGAGCTCGACTGCGAGCCCGCCTCGTTGTTGGCGGCCGAGTGCCCCCCGCTGCCCCCAGGGACCAGCCCTTCCAGCCGGGCGCGCGAGCTGGAGCGGGAGATCCGCCTGCTGGGCCCGGTCAACCCCTTGGCCCTGGAGGAGCACGCCGCCCTCCAAGAGCGCCACCGCTTCTTGGAGGAGCAGCTCCACGACGTGCAGTCGGCTCGCCGGGAGCTGGCCAAGGTCATAAGGGCGGTCGACGCCGAGATCATCACTGTGTTCAAGGCTGCTTTCGACGACGTGGCGGAGAACTTCGCCCGCCTTTTCGCCACCTTGTTCCCTGGAGGCCAGGCCAGCTTGTACTTGACCGACCCGTCCGACCTGCTGGGCTCGGGCGTGGACGTCGAGGTCCGCCCGGCCGGCAAGAACGTGCGGCGCCTGTCGCTGCTGTCCGGCGGGGAACGCAGCCTGGTCGCCCTGGCGTTCTTGTTCGCCGTGTTCCGCAGCCGGCCGTCGCCGTTCTACATGATGGACGAGGTCGAGTCGGCCCTGGACGACGTCAACCTGCACCGGTTCTTGGACCTGGTGAACGAGTTCCGCTCCGAGGCCCAGCTGCTGATCGTCAGCCACCAAAAGCGCACCATGGAGGCGGCTGATTGCCTCTACGGGGTCACCATGGCGCCCGGGGGCTCGTCCAAGGTCGTGAGCGAGGCGCTGGCGCGGCCCGGCCGGGGCCAGGGGGATAGGAGCCCCGGCGACGAGGCTGTCCCCGGCGACGAGGCTGTCCCTGGCGAGGCGGCGAGTGCCCCCGCCGCTACTGCCGGCGTGGCCCGTCCGGGCTGACAAGCACCCGGCGCAAGGAAAAGCTGGCGCAAAAGACGCCCAGCAACAGGACCGCCCCGATGGCGGCGAGCGCCAAGGCAAAGCCCAGGGACAGCAGCGGAGGCCAGTAGCTGATGGCCACCGACCGGGCCCCGGCCGGGACCGTCACCCCGGCGAAAAGGCCTTCCACCCGGTGCACAGGCAGGCGGCGGCCGTCGGCGGCGACATGCCAGCCCGGCACGTAAGTCAGCCTCAGCGTGAGGGCCGAGGCTTGGGGCGCGCTCACGGCCAGTGACCACGTGGCGTTGCCGGTTTGGGTGGCCGACAAGACCCGGGCGGCCGAGCCGGCAGCGAAGCTGAACTGGGCGGCTCCCGGCACCGAGTACAGGTAGAGCGAGTAGGGAGGCTTGCCCAGCTTGGTGACGAAGCTGGCGCCGGTGGGTACCCGGCCCTGGGACGCCAGCACGAAGCTGGCCCCGTAGTGGCGGGCCAGCGCGGCAGAGCTGACCGAGGGGACGAAGACGTTGTTGCCCAGCCCGGCCGCCGCCGTGGCGCTGGCAACGGGCCAGGTCTTGAAGTAGGCGGCGGGTGCCACCGGGTCGTGGACCGCCAGTTCTCGCACCCCGTAGCCGACGTTGACCTCAGGGTAGAGGCCCGTGCCGGTCCATTCGGTGACGTCCGCCGGGTTGGGGCCGTCCAGCGCCACCAGGCTGTCGCCCACCAGGCGTTGGAGCTTGGCCACGGCCGAGTTGACAGGGAACGGGGAGGTCGAGTAGCTGTTGAGGCCTATCCCGGCCCATACCAGGTAGGCGGTCTGGGCGCCCAAGAGCAACAGGCAACCCAGGCGGCCCAGGTCCCGGGGGGCGGCCCAGCGTTGGCGAGGGGCGGCCCAGCGTTGGTGGGGCGCGGCTGGGTGCGGGCGGCGGGCGGGCCACAGTAGCCTCCCGTTGGCCTGGCCGGCCAGCTGGCGCACACGAGCCGGCAGGGGGCCGGTTGCCACCCAGGCAGCCAGGGCGAAGAGGGCGAGGCCGGCCAGCATCGCCCCGGGCCAGAGGAGCGAGTGGCGCCGGGCCGCCAGCTGGCCGGGGGCCAGCCCCTTGGCCGGCGCGCTGAGCCACAAGTAGGCCACGGCCGCCAGCCCGGCGCCGGCACAGGCGAGCAGCCGGGACTGGGCCACGGGGCTGCGCCAGTGCCTCACGAGGTGGCTGGTGCCCACGCCGGCCAGCACCGACAGGCAGAACGCGCTGACGGCCAGCGCTCGGGTGGGGGCGACGGCACGGAGGCCCAGCCGGGAGAGGACGGGGCCGGCCAGGGGGCTGTAGACGGCAACGAACGAGCCGACTGCGGTGGTGGCCAGGGCGATGACCAGAGGGCGCCGCCATGCCACGAGCACGGCCAGCACGGCCAGGGCCAGGCCGATGGCCCCCACATAGGCGGCAGACTCGTAGTAGTTGCTCGGGCCGAACCAGCTGGCAGTCCTGACGGGCAGCCCGTCGTAACCCTGGGCGACGAGCAGTGCCAGGTTGCTCAGCGCCAGGTAGGACCCCCCCGGCTCGCTCGCCCGGGCCGACTGGCGCAGCACGGACAGCCCCGGTAACCACAGGGGGGCAGACAGGGCCGCGCCGGCCAGGTAGGCGCCGCCCAGGCGGACCAGGGCCGGCAACTGGCCTGGTGCCCCCTTCAGCCGGGTTGCCACCCCGGATACCAACAAGACGAGGGCCAGGCCCCCGGCCAGCAGGGCGAGCGTCTCGGGGAAGCCTCCGTAGACGGCAAAGGCGCTGGAGAGCGTGCTGAGGACAGCCCCCGCCAGGCGGTGACCGGGCCGCCAGCACAGGATGGCACCGGTCAGCAGCCACCCCGCCCAGACCAGTGGCCGGCTCACGGCCCAACCCGCCCAGCCGCTGATGGGGCCGGAGAGCATGAAGCTGCAGCCGGCGAAGGCGGCTCCCAGGGGGCCGGCGCCCGCGGCCCGGGTGGCGCTGTAAGTGCCGGTGCCTGCCACCAGCAAGCCGAAGAAGACCTCTACGAGGTATGAGGCCTTGAGGGGGAAAAGGTAGCTGACCAGGGTAGGCAGCGAGAACGGGGCTGACTCCCAGTTGAGCAGCAGCGGCATGCCGGTGGCGGAGTAGCTGTTCCACAGGGGGAGCTGGCCGTGGTGGACGGCCCGCCAGTCCAAGGTGGCCCAGGGGACTTCCTGGGTTATCACGTCCCCGTTGAGGTGGTTGTAAACCCCGAGGTTGGGGAGGTGGGTGGGGACGTAGGTCAGGTAGGACAGCTGGTGGCCGATGTCGGCGGGGCCGAAGGAAAAGCCGTCCCACAGCGCCGGGGAGAAGTACGCGAGCAACGCCACCGTGACCCAGGCCAAGCCGGCCATGTCGGCCCAAGCGCGCCAACCCCGGGCCCGGCCAAGCAGGTAAGTCCGCAACGCGCCCCTTTTCTAGCAGCTGGCAGGCAGCGCCAGAGCCCCGGCCGGGGTGGTAGCGAGCGGCCCTCGCCGGGGCCTTCAGCCCGCCTGGCGGGCGGTGCCGGGCGGGGCGGCGGGCCAACTTGGCCGCGGGAGTAGTCTCGACCCACCATGGTGGTCGTCATCATCGTTGTCGCCTGTGCCGCCCTGGCCCTAGCCGTCATCGCTGGCCTCGGCTTTTACGGAGGTGCCATCGGCCCGCGGCGGCGCCGGCGGGGCATGCCCTCGGGCCGGCCGCAGCCGGCCCTGGCGGCACCCCCCTCACGGCCAGCACCCGCTACCGCCCCAACTACTGCCCCGGCCCCAACTGCCGCCCAGGCCCCACCGGTTGCCCAGGCCCCAACTGCCGGCCCGGGAGCCGGCCCGGCTTCTCCGGTAGGGACCAAAGGCCCCGAGGTGGGCGAGCGGCCGCGCCTTTTGGACCGGCTGGGCAAGGCTCGTTCCCTGCTCGCCGCTCAACTGGCCGGGGCAGTGGGGAGGGGGAGGCTCGACCGCCAGGCCTGGGAGGAGCTGGAGGAGGCCCTCATCTTGGCCGACGTGGGTACGAGCACCACTGCAGCCCTGCTGGAGGCGCTACAGGAGCGGGCGCGCCGCGACGGCTTGTCGAGCTCCAGCCAGTTGCTGGACGCCTTGAAGGAGGAGCTGGCCGGGCGGCTGGCCGGTGACCGGGAGCTGCACCTGGCCGACGAGGGCGTGACCGTCTGGCTGTTCGTCGGGGTGAACGGGGTGGGCAAGACCACGACGATAGGCAAGGTGGCCATGAGCCAGCGGGCAGTGGGCCGCGAGGTGGTCCTGGCCGCGGGTGACACCTTTCGGGCCGCGGCCGCCGACCAGCTGGAAGCCTGGGCCGAGCGGGTAGGGGCGGGCCTGGTCCGGGGCAAGCAAGGCGGGGACCCTGGCGCGGTCGTCTTCGACGCGGTGCAGCACGCTGCGGCTCGGGGCGCCCCGGTGGTGCTGGCCGATACCGCGGGCAGGCTGCACACCAAGGTCAACCTGATGGAAGAACTGAAAAAGGTCAAGCGCGTGGCCAACCGGCCCCCCGGCTCGGTCCAAGAAGTACTGCTCGTCATCGACGCCACCACCGGCCAGAACGGCCTGGTGCAGGCCAAGCAGTTCGCCCAGGCCGTAGGCGTCACCGGGGTGGTGCTGACCAAGCTGGACGGCACGGCCAAAGGCGGCATAGCCGTCGCCATCGCCAGCGAGCTTGGCATACCGATCAAACTGGTGGGCCTGGGCGAGGGGCCAGCGGACCTGGTGAGCTTCGACGAGCGCGAGTTCGTCGAGGCATTGGTCCCCGCCGGCTGAGCCCCGGCTGCCGCCATGCTGGGGCCCCTGGGGCGGGGGGCCGGTCGCTAGCCGGTGCCCAGCCGGGGCTCAGCCGGGGCCTAGCCCCACCTGAGCTTTTTGAACCAGATGCGCACGTACGAGCGCGTCATCGGGTGAAGGAGCAGGACCAGGAGCACGATGGCAAAGATGAGGCTGACCACGACCCCGATGGACGCCGGCGCTTGCAAGAAGGCGTCGAGGAGCATGAGCAGGTTGAGCACCGCGATCGCGATCGCGCCCCAGTAGCCGAGCCGCTTTTCGTTGGCCAGGCCCAGGCCGGCAAAGACGGCCCCAACGGCCAGGATGCCGAACTCGGGGGCGCCCAGCAGCAGGTAGAGGAGCCACCAGGCGGCGTTGAAGTAGAGCAGCACGTTCGCCATGTAGAGGGTCTGGGGGTGGCTCCGGTCGAGCCACTGGGTATTGGCCACCTCTTCAGTTTGGCACTCGGGTGCCCTGTCCCGTGGGGCCGGAGCGGACGGCAAGCTGCCCGCAGGCGGCGTTGATGTCGGTGCCCCGGTTGGCCCGGACCGTGGCGTTGACCCCCCGAGCCGCCAGTTGCGCCTGGAAGTCGGCCACGCCGGCAGGCGGGGTGCCCTGGCCCGGGTAGCCGGGGGTCGGGTTCAGGGGTATCAGGTTGACGTGCGCCCCCAGGGGCAGCGCCAGCTCGGCCAGCTCCGCCGCGTCCCTGGGCGTGTCGTTGACCTGGTCGATCAGCGCCCACTCGAACGACAACCGGCGGTTCTTGGCCGCCAGGTACTCGTAGCAGGCGCTCATGAGCGTCGAGAGGGGGTAGCGGCGGTTGAGGGGGACGAGGCGGTCCCGCAGCGAGTCGCGGGCGGCGTGGAGGGAAATGGCCAGGTTGACCGGGAGCGGCTCGTGAGCCAGCCGGCGGATGCCAGGGACGACCCCCACGGTCGACACGGTCATGTGGCGGGCAGATATGCCCAGTTCGCGCTGCAGCAGCACGATGGCCGCCCAGACCCGGTCGTAGTTCGCCAGGGGCTCGCCCATCCCCATGAACACGACGTTGCCCAGCCGGCGGGGAAGGGCCTCCCGCCGCGCCGCTACCACCTGTTCCACGATCTCCCCAGCTGACAGCTGGCGCACGAAGCCCATCTGGCCGGTGGCGCAGAAGCGGCAGCCCATGGCACAGCCGGCCTGGCTGGAGATGCACACGGTGGAACGTTCCCGGTAGTGCATCAGCACGCTCTCGACCCGTGCCCCGTCCTGCAGCTGCCAGAGCCACTTGGTGGTACGGCGGTCGGCAGAGGTCGACCGTGCCACCTCCTGGAGGGCGGGCGGCAGCGCCTCCTCCAGCTGGGCGCGCAAGGCTTTGGGCAGGTCGGTCATGGCCGAGGGGCGCTCACCCCTTTCCCACAGGCCCTTCCAGACCTGCTCCACCCGGTAACGGGGTTCCCCCGCCAGCAAGGCAGCCAGCCGGTCGCGGTCGACGTCGTAGGTGGCCAACATGGCCCTACAGCCTACGGGGGGCTAACCTAGGGGACCGATGAAGATAATGATCTTGGGTGGGGACGGCTTCTGCGGGTGGCCGACCTCCTTGCACCTTTCAGCCAAGGGCCACGACATAGTCATCGTCGACAACCTGTCGCGCCGTGCCATCGACATCGAGCTCGAAGTGGAGTCGTTGACGCCCATCCGGCCCATCGGCGAGCGTTTGCGCGCCTGGAAGTCGGTGACCGGCCGGGACATCCGTTTCGTCAACCTCGACTTGGCGTTGCAGTACAGCAAGCTGGTCAGCCTGCTCCAAGAGGTCCGGCCGGACGCGATCGTCCACTTCGCCGAGCAGCGGGCGGCGCCGTACTCGATGCGTTCCCCCCGGGCCAAGCGCTACACGGTCGACAACAACGTCCGGGGCACCCACAACCTGCTGTGCGCGCTGGTGGACGCCGACGTCGACGCGGCCGTGGTGCACCTTGGGACCATGGGCGTCTACGGCTACGGGTGGTCGGGCTCGGCCCCCATCCCTGAGGGGTACCTGGCGGTCAAGGTGCCCACGCCCGACGGGGAGATCGTAAGGGAGATCCTCCACCCGGCCAACCCGGGGTCGGTGTACCACATGACCAAGACCCTGGACCAGCTGCTGTTCGCCTTTTATGCCAAGAACGACGGGGTCAGGATCACCGACCTCCACCAGGGCATCGTGTGGGGGACCCAGACCGACCAGACCATGCTCGACGAGCGGTTGATCAACCGCTTCGACTACGACGGGGACTACGGCACGGTCCTCAACCGGTTCCTCATGCAGGCGGCCATCGGCCACCCGCTCACCGTCCATGGGACCGGGGGCCAGAGCCGGGCCTTCATCCATATCCGGGACACCGTCCGCTGCATCGAGATCGCCATCAACAACCCGCCTGAAAAGGGCGACCGGGTGTCGGTGTTCAACCAGACGACCGAGGTCCACCGGGTACGGGACCTGGCTGAGCTGGTGTCGAAGCTGACCGGGGCGGAGGTGGTCAACCTGCCCAACCCTCGCCAGGAGGCGGCCGAGAACGAGCTGGTCGTGCGCAACGACCGCTTCTTGTCCCTCGGGCTCGACCCGACGACCCTGTCGGAGGGCCTCCTGGAAGAAGTGCGGGACGTCGCCAGCAAGTACCGCCACCGGGTCGACCTGTCCAAGATCATTTGCCGTTCGGTCTGGCGCAAGGGCATGGAGGTCGCCCCCGACCTGCTCATTGGCCCGGGCCAAGCGCCGGTCGCGGACGAGGACTACGAGGAGGCACCGTCGGGGGACGGGGCAGCCCGGGCGGCCGACGGCGGCATCAAGCTCGGCCCCTAGCCGCGTCCCCCGACCTGCGGGGCCCCCCAACCCGCTGTCCCGGGGCCAACGGCCCCCCGGGGCCAACGGCCCCCCGGGGCCAACGGCCCCCCGGGGCGGCGCCCACCTTGGGGGCGCTGGCCTGTTCGGGTTGCGCCGGTCCCCGCCCCGGCCCGGGGCCAACGAGTAGGTCAAGGCCGGACGTCCCCGGTGTAGGCCCGGTCGATGTGGTTGACGGTGAAGCCGAGCCCGACGTAGAGCTTGACGGCGGGCACGTTGGTGGCGTCCACGTAGAGCATGGCCTGAGACAGCCCCCGGTTGGCCAGGTAGCCCAGCCCGGCCAGGGTGAGCTGGCGGCCGAGGCCCTGGTTGGAAAAGCCCGGGTCCACCGCCACCACGTAGATCTCGCCCAGGGCTTGGTCACCCGTGGAGTGCACCTTGGTCCAGCAGAACCCGGCCAGCCTGCCGTCTCGTTCATGGAGGAGGAACCCTTCGGGGTCGAACCAGGGCTGGGCTTCGCGTAGCTTCATCGTCTCGACCGTCCAGCCCCCCTGCTCGGGGTGCTGTTGGAAAGCCCGGTTGTTCACCTCCAGCCAGCGCTCCTCGTCCTGGCCGGGGCGGAACGGCCTGGTGTGGATGGTGGCCTTTTCCTCCGCCGGGAGCTCCCGGCGCATCTGGTAGAGGACCCGTCCGGGTGACAGCCCCGCGGCCGCTGCCATCCGGTCGTGGTACGGCCCGGGCTGGTTGACCCACAGGTGGACGTGGCCACCGCCCTCGTCCCGGATGAGGGCGAGGGCAGCGTGCAGGAGGTCCTCGCCGATGGTGTTGCCCGGGGTGCGGTGATGGGGGTCGACGACTACCTCGATCGACCAGCTGGAAGACGGGCTGCCCCGGTGGGGGCCCAGGCTCACCTGGGCGTAGCCCACCGGGTGGGGGTGGCCCGGCTCCCGAGCGACTAGGCCGGCGAAACCCTGCCGGCCACCTTGGACAAGGTCGAGCCAGGCGTGTTCTCCCAGGGCGGGGTGGGCATCGGCATCGGCGGCCTGGGCCAGCAGCTCGGCCACAGTGGCCAGGTCCTGGTCCGCGAGGTGGCGCTTCACGTCGATCTCGTGCACCAGGTCGAACCTAGTGGCCGCTGCCCCCCCAAAGGGCGGTGCTGGCCGTGGTGGTTGAGAGGGGCGCCCGGTCCCTGAGGCCCATGCGGGCGGGGGCCCCGAAATACCGCCACAACCACGCACACGGCCTCGTGACTGAGGCCCATGCGGGCGGGGGCCCCGAGGAGGGCTCGGCTGTGCCGCCGCTGCGCCGTGGGTGTAGGCGGGGTGCTGGCTTCCCGAAGCCCGGGCCTCCCGAGGCGAGCGGCGCGGCGGGACTGGTAGCCTGCCTGGGCGTGAGCGGGCCCCGGGGCGCAGGGGTGAGGGCGGGCGTGAGCGCGAGTGCGAGCCGGCCCCAGGGTGCGAGCACGAGCCGGCGCCGGGGAGCGGGTGTGAGCCGGCCCCGGAGCCCCGCCGAGCGGGCCAAGCTGGCCGCCCAGCGCTTGGCCCGGGAGTACCCGGGCACCGCGCTTGAGCTGTGCGAGCTCGACTTTGCTTCTCCCTGGCAGTTGCTCGTGGTGACGGTCTTGTCCGCCCAGACCACCGACGAGCGGGTCAACTCGGTGAGCCCGGCCTTGATCGCCCGCTTCCCGACGCCCGAGGCGCTGGCCGCGGCCAGTACCGACGAAGTAGAAGAGCTCATCCGCCCGACCGGGTTCTTCCGGGCCAAGGCGCGCAGCTTGGTGTCGCTGGCCCGGGCCCTGTGCGAGCGTTCGGGTGGTGAGGTGCCCAGCGCGATGGAGGACCTCGTCAGCTTGCCCGGTGTGGGGCGCAAGACAGCCAACGTCGTGCGCAGCGTGGGCTTTGGCCTGCCCGGCCTGCCGGTCGACACCCACGTCGGACGTTTGAGCCGGCGGCTCGGCCTGACCCAGGAGACCGACCCTGACCGGGTGGAGGCCGAGCTCACCTCGATGCTGCCTAGCCGGGAGTGGGGGGCGTTCAGCTTGCGGCTCATCCTCCACGGCCGGCGGGTCTGCTCTGCCCGGCGGCCTCGCTGCACCGAGTGCGTGCTGGCCGACTTCTGCCCCTCGGCAAACCTGCCCGTGCGACCGCCCGGCACGATGTCCAAGGCGTAAGCGGGGCGCAAGCACCTCCAGGCAGGCCCCCGGGCCCGGCCCGGGCACGCCTGGGCGTGGCCGCCAGCCCCCCAGCAGCCAGCCCCCCAACAGCTACTTGGCCCTGAGCAGCCGTTCGAGCTTGCGGTGGGCGGCCCCGAGGGCCCGCTCGACTTCCATCAGCTCGGCGCCGTAGCGGTCATCGTCGGCCGGCGTCAGCTCAGCCAGTATGCGGCTGACCCGTTTGGACAGTTCGCCCAGGGTGGTAGAGACGGCGGCCAGTTCGGCGCCCACGGTCATGGGGCCAGCCTGCCGGGCCCGGCCGTGGCCCGGCAACCCAGCTGCACCAGGCCCTCGCTAGCATCGTCGGCATGGCACTGCTCCGGCGTTTGGACCTGCGCGGCGTCTCGGGCGGCTACAGCCGCCTGCTCCCGGCGCCCGAGCTGGCAGGTGACGGGCCGGTGGACGCAGTGCGGGGCATCCTGGCCGAGGTCCAAGCCGGGGGCGACGCCGCTCTCATCCGGCTGAGCGAGCGCTTTGACGGGGTGGTGCCCGCGTCCTTGAGGGTGCAGGCGGGCGAGCTGGCCGCGGCGCTGGCAGCTGTGCCCGAGCAACTGCGGTCCGCGCTCGGCCATGCGGCCCAGGCGGTGAGGGAGTTCCACGAAGCCGAGCGCCGGGCGCACCAGCCCTTCGAGAGCGTTTCGGCCGCGGGCATCGTGAGCCGTGAGGTCCTGGTGCCGGTGGGCCGGGTGGGCTGCTACGTGCCCGGGGGGAAGGCCCCGCTGGCCTCCAGCCTGCTCATGACCGCCATCCCGGCCCAGGTTGCCGGCGTAAGGGAGGTGGCCGTGTGCTCCCCTCCCGGCCAGGACGGCCACGTCGCGACCGCGGTGCTGGCAGCCGCGGCGGTGGCCGGCGTGGAGGAGGTCTACGCCCTGGGTGGTGCCCAGGCCGTGGCCGCGCTGGCCTACGGTACCGAGACCGTCCGCCCAGTGGACATGGTGGTCGGCCCCGGCAACCGCTACGTGGCCACGGCCCAGCGCCTGGTGGCCGGGGCGGGCCGGGTGGGCGTGCCCTCGGCGTACGCCGGGCCGTCGGAGGTCGTGGTCGTGGCCGACGCCAGCGCGGTGGTCGAGCACGCCGCCTTGGACCTTGTCGTGCAGGCGGAGCACGGGCCCGACGGCTTGGCTTGGCTGGTGAGCTGGCAGGAGCCGGTGGCTGCGGCCATCGAAGCCGAGGTGGACCGCATCGCGGCCGGGTCGCCCCGAAGCCAGGAGGTGGTGGCTACCTTGCGCCAGGGTGGCTGGTCGGTCCTGGTCGATGGCCCCCAGGAGGCCATGGCCGTCTGCAACGTGGTGGCGCCCGAGCACCTGGAGCTGATGGTCTCCGACCCCGAGCCGCTCGTGCCCCTGGTGTCTTCAGCCGGCGCCGTCTTCTGCGGCCCCTGGGCCCCGGCCAGCCTGGGCGATTACGTGGCCGGGCCGAGCCACGTGCTGCCTACCGCCCGTAGCGCCCGTTTCTCCAGTGCCCTGGGGACGGCCGATTTCCTGAAAAGGGTGCACATCGTGGCTGCCGGCCCGGAGGCGCTGGCGGAGGTGGCTCCCCACGTGGCTGCCCTGGCCCGAGCCGAGGGCCTGAGCGCCCACGCCGAGTCGGTGTTGCGCCGGGCCGCCAGCGTGGTGGCCCAATGAGCCGGGCCGGGGGCGCCTCGAGCGCTTCGGGCCTGGCCCGGCCGCTGCCTGAGCCGCGCCCGGACCTGGGCCTCCGGGAGGGCTACCACTCCCCGCAGCTGCCCGCCCGGGTGCGCCTCAACACCAACGAGTCCCCTTACCCGCCACCCCCCGAGTGGCTCGAGGCCGTTGTCAGCCAGGCCCGGGACATGGCCTTCAACCGCTACCCGGACCGTTCGGCCCGGGCGTTGCGCGAGGCCCTGGCCGAGTGGCACGGCGTGCGCCCCGAGCAGGTCTTCGCCGCCAACGGCTCCAACGAGGTCCTCCAGTGCCTGTGCCTGGCCTACGGCGGCCCCGGGCGGGCAGCTGTCCTGTGGGAGCCCACCTACGCCCTGCACTCGCACATCGCGCACCTCACCGGCACGAAGGTGGTGCAGGGGCAGCGCCGAGCGGACTTCAGCCTCGACCTGGACGCCTGCCGGGAACTGGTGAGCCGGCACCGGCCGTCGCTCGTCTTTTTGTGCTCGCCCAACAACCCCACTGGCTTGGCCGAGGCCCCTTCGACGGTGGCGGCCATCGTGGCCGGTTCAGAGGGGCTGGTGGTGGTGGACGAGGCCTACGGGCAGTTCTCGTCATGGTCCGCCCTGGGAATGGTAGGAGACGACGTCCCCCTCGTCGTGGTCCGCACGTACTCCAAGACCTGGTCCATGGCCGGGCTGCGGCTGGGGTACGCGGTCGGCCCCACCGCCGTGGTCCAGGCCCTGGAGAGGGTGGCCCTGCCATACCATTTGGACATGCTGAAGCAGGCGGCCGGCCGCCTGGCGTTGAGGTTCTCCCGCCAGATGGACCAACGCGTGGAGGCTATCATCGCCGAGCGCGAGCGGCTGGAGGCCGGCCTGGCCGAGCTGGGTGCCCAGGTTTGGCCCTCGCAGGCCAACTTCGTGCTGTTCCGGCCTCCGGGCAGGAGCGGTGGGGACGTCTGGCAGGCCTTGGTGGACCGGTCCGTGCTGGTGAGGGACACCTCTCGGTGGCCCGGGTTGAGCGGTTGCCTGCGAGTGACCGTGGGGACGCCCGAGGAGGACGGGGTTTTCCTCGAAGCCCTGGCGGAGGTGCTGGCGTGAGGGCGGAGGTTAGCGGAGCGAGGCTGGAGGTGCTGGGGTGAGCGAGCGGGTTGCCAGCCGGGAAAGGTCAACCAAGGAGACATCGGTCGCGGTGTCCCTGCAGGTGGACGGCTCCGGGCGGGCCGAGGTGGCCACGGGCCTGCCGTTCTTCGACCACATGCTGGCCCAGTTGGGCCGCCACGCCGGCTTCGACATGACGGTGAAGGCTCAAGGTGACCTGGCCGTGGACGCCCACCACACTGTCGAGGACGTGGGCATCGTGCTGGGCGAGGCCCTGCGCGAGGCCCTGGCCGGCAAGGTCGGCGTGCGCCGCTTCGGGTCGGTGGCCGTGCCTTTGGACGAGGCCCTGGTGGAGGTGGCCCTGGACCTGTCCGGGCGGCCCTACCTGGCCTACGAGGTGGACCTGGGCCCTGAGCCTTTCCCCTTGGGCACACCACCGTTCGACCCCCAGTTGGCCGAGGAGTTCTGGCGGGCCTTTAGCACCTCGGCCGGGGTCACCCTTCACGTGCGCCTGCGCAGCGGCCGCAACGTCCACCACATCTTGGAGGCCTGCTTCAAAGCAGTCGCCCGGGCGCTGCGTGACGCAGTGAAGGTCGAAGGCGCCGAGGTGCCGTCGACCAAGGGAGCCTTGTGAGGCCGTTCATAGCCGTCGTGGACTACGGTATCGGCAACCTGCGCTCGGCCGAGAAGGCCTTGTGCCGGGCGGGTGCCGACGCCCGGCTGGTGCGCTCGGGCCGCGAGCTGGGGCAAGCCGATGGCGTGGTACTGCCCGGGGTGGGGCACTTTGGCCGCTGCAGCCAAGCTCTGCAGGAAAGCGGGCTCTGGGCCCCCACCTTGGACGCGGCTCGCTCTGGGCGGCCCTTCTTGGGCATCTGTGTGGGCATGCAGCTGCTTTACGAAGGCTCGGACGAGTCGCCCGGGTCGGCCGGGCTCGGCATCTTCGGGGGCAAGGTGGCACCCCTGGCCGACAGCGTGCGCCGTCCCCAGATGCAGTGGAACCTTCTGCAGGTTGCCCGGCCCGTGGACGCGCCGTCGGGGCCCAGCCGGTTGCTCCGCGGCTTCGAGGCCGGTGCCTGGGTGTACTTCGTCCACTCCTATGCGCCCCCCGTAGGCCCCGAGACGGTGGCTACCTGCGACTACGGGGGGACGGTGGCGGCCGCCGCCGAGGACGGCAACGTCTGGGCTACGCAGTTCCACCCGGAGAAGTCCTCCAAGGTGGGCTTGGGGATCCTGGCCAACTTCGTCGCCGCCTGCGCCGGCTGAGCGATGGACCTGTACGCGGCCATAGATCTGCGTGATGGGCGGTGCGTACGGCTGGCCGCGGGTGACTTTGCCCGCGTGACTGTGTACGGCACCGACCCCCTGGCCCGAGCGCGTGCCTTTGAAGCAGCCGGGGCGCACTGGGTCCACGTGGTGGACCTGGACGCGGCCCGCACCGGAGAGCCGGCCAACCGGCCGATCGTGGCCGCCATTGCCGCCGCGGTGAAGGTCCCTGTGCAGGCCGGGGGCGGGGCTCGCACTGAACAGGACGTTGAAGCCCTCTTGGCGGCCGGCGTGGCCCGGGTCGTCGTGGGCACGGCGGCCATAACCCAACCTGGTTTCCTGGCTCACCTGGCACAGCGCTGGCCGGGGAAGGTGGCGGCGGGGGTGGACCACCGGGAGGGCGAGGTGCGCATAAAGGGCTGGGAAGAAGGAGCGGGCCGCTCGGTGGTCGACGTTGTGGGCGAACTGGCCCGGGCCGGCGCGGCCGCCGTCATCGTCACCGAGATCGCTCGGGACGGGCTCATGACCGGCCCGGACATCGCCGGTTACCGTGAGCTGCTGGAGGCCTGCCCCGTACCGCTGATAGCCAGCGGGGGGGTGGGCTCGCTGGACGACCTGCGCCGGCTGGCCCGCCTCGAGGCGGGAGGGCGGCGGCTGGCCGGGGTGATCGTGGGCCGGGCCATATACGAGGGCCGTTTCCGGGTAGCCGAGGCGGTGGCTGCCTGCCGAGGGGTGCCGGTCGGGGGCAGCGGCCCGGGCCCATCGTCCTCCGGGCCTGGCACCGGGACTGGGTTTGGGACTGGCACCGGCACGGGGCGGGAGGCGCCATGAGAGCGGTCCGGCCATGAGAGCGGTCCGGCCATGAGAGCGGTCCGGCCATGAGAGCGGTCCGGCCATGAGAGCGGTCCGGCCATGAGAGCGGTCCGGGTGGTCCCCTGCTTGGACGTGGACCGTGGCCGGGTCGTGAAAGGCGTGCGCTTCGCGGGCTTGCGCGACGCGGGCGACCCGGTCGAGCTGGCCGAGCGCTATGACCAGGAGGGGGCCGACGAGCTGGTGTTCTACGACATAACCGCCTCGGCCGAGGGCCGAGGCACCATGCTGGACGTCGTGGCCCGCACCGCCGAGCGGGTGTTCATACCTCTCACGGTCGGAGGTGGGGTCAGGGCCCTGGAGGACGCCCGGGAGCTCTTGCGGCTGGGTGCCGACAAGGTGAGCGTCAACTCGGCTGCTGTTGCCCGACCGGAGCTGGTGCGGGAGATATCGGGCACCTTCGGGTCCCAGTGCACGGTGGTGGGCATCGACGTGCGCCGCCGGGGGACGTCATGGGAGGTGTACACCCACGGGGGGCGTACCGCCACCGGCCTGGACGCCTTGGCCTGGGCCGTGCGCTGCGAGCAGCTGGGCGCGGGTGAGCTGGTGCTGAACTCCATGGACCAAGACGGGACCCGCCAGGGCTACGACATCGACCTGGTCCGAAGGGTGGTCGAGGCCACCAGCATCCCCGTCGTGGCCAGCGGCGGTGTGGGCAGCCTCCGCCACCTGGTCGACGGGGCGGTCAAGGCCAATGCGGACGCCGTGCTGGCGGCTTCGATCTTCCACTTCGGGGAAGCCACCATCGCCCAGGCCAAGGCCGCGCTGGCGGCGGCAGGCGTCACCGTGCGGCCGGTCGGGCCAGCACTGGGTGAGTCGAAGTTGGCCCCCGCGGCGCGCTAGCTTGCCGAGGATGGCCCCTAATGGCCCGGCCGGGCCCTCCGGCTCCTCAGGCGAGACCAAACAGGCGATCCAAATGATGACCGACCGCTTGCTCGTCCAGGTCCCGCGGTCCGAAGGCGAACGCAAGTCCAAATCAGGGATCCTGATCCCCGCCACGGCGGAGGTCCCCCGGCGCCTGACCTGGGCAGAGGTGGTGGCCACCGGCCCTCACGTCCGTTCCATCAAGCCGGGGGACCAGGTGCTGTTCAACCCCGAGGACCGCTTCGAGGTGGAGGTCCAGGGCGAGAACTACCTCATCTTGCGCGAACGCGACATACACGCCGTAGCCGCCGAACGCGTAACTGACGGTACCGGGCTGTACCTGTAAAGCCCCTGGTGGGGCGCGCCTTCACATAACCCTCATAGTTCGCGCACAGCGAGACGACGGCCCTCGACGATACCGGTAGAGGCACCGGGCCGATGGAGGTACCGGGCAGGGTTTTGGGGCTCCCGGCAATGCCGGCCAGGCATCTGGGGGCAAGGACAAGGAGGACTGAGGTGACCATCGGGGCCACGCAGCTCGCAGTTTTCGGTCTGGCCCTCTTCGTGCTGGGCACCGTCGGCGGGATGAAAGTAGTCGCCAAGGCCGGGTACCCGGCTTGGTTGGCCGCTTTGTTCGCCATACCTGGGGTGGACCTGGTCATCTTGATGGTGATCGCGTTCTCCAAGTGGCCCGTGCAGCGGCGCCTGGAGCAGGTCCAGCGGGTGCCGGCCACGGCCGGGGCCAACTGGGCAGCCGCGCCCGAGCCTGCTGGTGCGGCTCTGGGCACATCGTGGGGTTGGTCGCCGGCGTTCCGGCGTTCCTGGGACCCGATCAAAGCCGGGCGCTGACGGGGCGGGAGGCTCGGGCCGCCGCGCCCGCGCGCCCTCCTGAGTGCGTGCTTGGGTTGGCCATGTCGCACGCACCCTGCCTACGCTGCTGGCGATGAGCGTGCTTGAGGGCGGCTACGACCGTCTGCAGCTGGCCGAGCGCAGCGGCGACCCCCATGTTGTGGGAGGGGTGCGTGCCGTTGTGCTCGATGACGGTGCCGAGCGGGGCATACGTGTCCTCGAGTTCCGCACCGGGGGCGGCCTGCGCTTCGAAGTGCTGGTGGACCGGGCCATGGACATCGGGGTGGCCGAGCTCGACGACTTGAGCTTCGGTTGGCGGTCGGCGACCGGCTTCCGCCACCCGGGCCTCCACCACGAAGGCGACGAGAACGGCCTGGCCTGGCTGCGCAGCATGTCCGGGCTGCTGGTGACCGGTGGGCTCGACCACACCCTGGCGCCGGGGGAGTTCGACGCATCGCAGTACCGCTACCCCCGCAAGGCCACCGTCCGCCACGGCCTGCACGGCCGGGTCGCCAACCTGCCGGCTCGCCTGGGTGGGTACGGGGAGAGCTGGGTGGGGGACCGGGCCGTGCTGTGGGCTGAGGGCGAGGTCCGCCAAGCGGCCGTGTTCGGGGAGCACCTGTTGCTGCGCCGGCGCATCGAGGCTGACTTGGGGGGCACCGAGGTACGCCTGACGGACGTGGTGGTGAACACAGGTTTCGACCCCACGCCCCACATGTTGCTGTACCACTGCGACCTCGGGTGGCCGTTGCTGGACGAGGGGACGACGTTTGAGGCCAAGGTATCTTCCACTCGCTGGGAGAGCCCCAGCGTCAAGGCCCAGGGTGCCTCCCACCTGCGCTTTGGCCCGCCAGTCGTCGGCTTCGAGGAGCAGGTCTACGAGCACGAGCTGGCCCCTGAGGCCGACGGCAGGGCGAGGGCCAGGCTCCTGAACGCCAAGATCGGCCGTGGCTTCGAGCTCGACTACGACCCCGCCGAGTTCCCTCACTTCTTCGAATGGGTGAACCTGCGCGCCGGCGACTACGTGGTGGGCCTGGAGCCGTCCACTCATGGTATTGAAGGAGAGGCAGCGGCGCGCCGGGACGGGGCCCTCACCTGGCTCGGGCACGGCGACGAGCGCAGCTACCACACCACCATGCGGTTCCTGCGCCTATAAGAGCGCCTATAAGAGGCGGACGGCCCGGCTGCCTCGGGTGCCTTGGGGCCGGTAGGGTGGCCGGGCGGTCAGGTGGCCCGGCAGCTGCGCCTATGAGAAGCGGGTGGCTGGGCCGGTCAGGTGGCTACCCCGACGGGTGAGACTGCTACTGGGTGCGGCCAGATGAGCACCAGGTAGGGGCCAAAGGACAGCGACCGGCTGGGTGGGCCGAAGGTACGGGCGGCGCTGCGTTGCCCCACTGCCCCGAACGGCTGGGTCGTGTTGAAGACCAAGAACTGGAAAGTGCGGCCTTGGTACCAGCCCGCTGAGCTCTGGCGGGCGTAGCGCACGAGCCGCCCCTGGCGGTTGGCGATGACCGGCCGCACGACCACCCGCCCGTCGCTTTGCACGGTCACGACTGAAGACGACCAGTAATCGCCCAGGCCGGCCCGCAGGTCGTGCTCCTGCAGGAAGCGGGCCAGGCGGGCGGTAGGTTGCGGGGGGAGCGGCTGAGCCAGCTGCACCCCGGCACCGGCGGCGAAGCCAGCCAGGACGGCGGCTGTCCCGGCGAGGGCGGCCGGGCGCAGCCGGGGGAGCCGCGACCGGGCCGCAACCCGGCCCAGGGCCCGGCCGCCCAGGACCGCGCCGAAGACCACTGCGGGCGAAAGGTACCGGGAGTAGGCCGGGTTGGGGCTGCTGGCCACCAGCACGTAAGTTGCCAAAGACCCCAGGGTGCCGAAGGCGAGCATGTTGTCGAGCCGCGAGCCACAGGCGTTGCCGGGGGTGCCCGGGCCGACGAGCGTACCCAGGCGGGGCAGGTGGCCCCGCCTGGTGGGCAGGCCCGCTCTGGGCAGCGGGCCCCGCTGGGTGGGCGCGCCGGGGCCGCCCAGCGCGCCAACGGCGGCCCGAGCCAGGGCGCCCACCAGGCCGAAGGCCACCACAGCCAGGCCAGCCAGGTGCAGCCACTGGAGCGGTCCCGGTACGCCTCCGGGGCCGTAATAGCCGCTCCCCACCCCAAGTAGGTGACCGAGGTACACGAACATGCGGCCTGTGCCGGCCAGCACCTGTCCTCCGGAGGCGGTGGCGGACTGCACATGCACCAGGCTGAAGGTCCCGATGGCGCCGGCGGCCCAGTGGACGGCGGCGGCCAGCCCGAGGCCCCCGAGGCCAGCGCAAACGAGGGGCGTGCCGGCTTGGGCGCGCCGTTGGCGGGCCATGGCCACCACGCCGGCCAGGCACACCGGCACTACCCCGAAAGCGGCGGTCAGCAGGTCCCCGAGCAGCCCGGCGGCCAGCAACAAGAGCCCCGCCAGCCAGCCCCAGCCCCAGCCGGTACCGGAGCCCCAGCCGGAGCCGCGGCCGGAGCCGCGGCCGGAGCCGCGGCGCGCCAAGGCGACAAAACTGGTGAGGCATACCGCCGCAGTCGTCACGTGCTGGCCGCCTTTCAGCAGGAAGATGGCCAGGCTATGGCTGGGGAGGGCCAGCAAGCCCAGAGTGGCCGACCCGCCCACAACGGCAGGGACGCCCCGGCGACCGGCGCTGGCCGCCCAGGCGCCGAGCACGGCCGTCACTGCCGCGACCGCGGCCGGGACGGCCTGGAGGAGCACCGAACGCAGGCCGGCGACCAGGACGGCCAGCAGGTACAGGGGGCCGTCCACAGCCCAAAAGGAGTCGAGCGACAGCGCCCAGCCCTTCAGGGCCAGGTTGCCCCTGGCCATGGCCTGTCCTTCCAGCACCAAGGTGGCGCCGTCGGAACTGGGGGCTTCGGAGTGGAGCGAAAGGAAGTACAACAGGGCCGCAACCCCGGCGGTGGCCAAGGTGAGCACCGTGGCCAGCACCACCCCCCGTCGCCAGGCGCGGTACGCCGGCCGCGACACCGAGGCGGGGGCCGCGAAAGGGCTCCCACCATGGTGCGCGCCATAGGGAGCCTGGCCGCAGCTGGCGGTGCGGGGCACCTGCCGCGGTCGTTGCACGTGCTCAACGATAGGTGGCCCAGTTGGAGCCCCACTACGATGGCCCTATGCCTGTCGCGACGCCCATCCATGCCACTGCCGAACAGTTGGCCGCCATCAAGTACAACCAAGAGGGCCTGGTGCCGGCCATCGTCCAGGAACAGGGCAGCGGCCAGGTGCTGATGATGGCGTGGATGAACGCCGACACCCTGCGCGAGACGCTCGAGTCCGGTCGCGCCGTGTTCTGGTCGCGCAGCCGCCAGAGCCGCTGGCGCAAGGGGGACACATCGGGCGACCGCCAGTGGGTGCGGGCTGTCCACTACGACTGCGACGGGGACACCCTGCTGCTCACGGTGGAACAGGAAGGAGCCGGGGCCTGCCATACGGGCAACCACAGCTGCTTTTTCCGCCGGCTCGGCGACTAGGGCCGTGGCCAGTGCCCAGCGGCCAGTGCCCGGTGGCCAAGGCCCGGTGACCAGGGCCCGGTGACCAGGGGAGCGGTGCACCCCAGCCGGGACGAGTTCGCCAGCCTCGGCCGGGACTGGACGGTGGTCCCGGTCTGGCGGGAGCTGCTCGCCGACCTCACTACCCCGGTAGCTGCCTTCGCCCGCCTGGTGCGGGACGAGCCCGGCTTCTTGTTGGAGTCGGTCGAGCGGGCCGAGAGCTGGGGGCGTTGGTCGTTCATCGGCCGCCGTCCTTCTGCCACCTTGGCCCTGCGGTCGGGGCAGGTCTCGGTGGAGGGTGTGGTGCCCGCCGGCGTGCCCCGTGAACGAGGGATCCTGGCTGCGGTCGAGGCACTGCTTTCCCATTACCGTTCACCGTCCCTGCCCGGCCTGCCGCCCCTGCACGGCGGCCTGGTCGGTTACCTCGGCTACGACGTGGTGCGCGAGGTCGAACGGCTGCCGTCGGCCCCACCCGACGAGCTGGGCTACCCGGACGCAATGGTCTCGGTGGTAGGCCAGGTTGCCGCCTACGACTCCTGGCGCCAGCGGGTCACTTTGGTCGAGGCGGTCCCCATCCCCACCGGGGCCGGCCCGGTGGTGCTGGACGAACTTTACGACCAGGCGGTGGCCCGGCTGGAGGAGTTCGCGGCCGAGGGGGCGAGGCCGCTGCCTGAGCCGGTGATCGAGCCGCCCGAGCGGGACGACGAACTTCCCGCCGCTACCCGGCGCACCCCGGAGGCAACCTACGCGGCGGCTGTGGAGGTGGCCAAGGAGCACATATTCGCGGGCGACATCTTCCAGGTCGTCCTGTCCCAGCGCTTCGACCTGGACCTGGAGGCGGGGCCCCTGGACCTCTACCGCAGCCTGCGCCAGGTCAACCCGAGCCCCTACATGTACCTGCTCCAGTACCCTGAACTGGCGGTTGTGGGGTCCTCGCCTGAGCCCATGGTGCGGGTCAGGGACGGGCGGGTGGTGTCCCGGCCGGTCGCCGGGACCCGCCGGCGGGGCCGGACCGAGGCCGAGGACCGCCGGCTGGCCTCCGAACTGGCTGAGCACCCCAAGGAACGGGCGGAGCACGTCATGCTGGTGGACCTGGCCCGCAACGACGTGGGCAAAGTGGTGGAGTTCGGCACCGAGACGGTCGACGAGCTCATGACCCTCGAGCGCTACAGCCACGTCATGCACCTGACGTCGCAGGTGTCTGGCCGTTTGCGGCCGGGCCTGGGCCCGGTGGACGTGCTCAGGGCCACCCTCCCGGCCGGGACGGTGTCCGGTGCGCCCAAGGTGCGGGCCATGGAGATCATTGACGAGCTGGAGCCCGCCCGGCGAGGGCCGTACGCGGGCGTCGTCGGTTACATCGACTTTTCCGGCAACCTGGACACCGCCATCGCCATCCGGACCATGCTCGTCGGGCCCCCTTCGGCCGATGGCCGCCGGCCGGCCAGCGTCCAAGCCGGGGCGGGCATCGTTGCCGACAGCATCGCCGATACCGAAGACCTGGAGTGCCAAAACAAGGCTGCTGCCCTCTTGGCGGCGGTGCCCGGTGCCCGCCGCATCGCCCGTGCCCGGCTGGCAGAGGCGGCCATCGGTGGCTGAGCTGGCCCTCGAAGACGGCTACCGCGCCCTGCGGGAAGCCGCCGGGGTGGTGGCAACCAACCGGGACGTGGTGCGCGTCGGCGGCCCGGACGCCGCCCAGTACCTGCAGGGCCAGACCAGCCAGGACCTGTTGGCCCTTCCCGCCGGGGCCGCGACCTGGGCCCTGGTCCTGCAGCCCCAAGGCAAGTTGGACGCTTTCGTGCGGGCTTACCGCGCCTCGGGGGACGAGCTCATCTTGGTGACCGACGCCGGTGTGGGCAACAAGTTGGTAGCCCGTCTCGAGCGGTTCAAGCTCCGCACGAGGGTGGAGATAGGGCTCCTGGGTTGCCCCACGGTGGCAGTGCTCGGCCCCTCGGCTGGGCAAGCCCTGGCCGGGGCCCCGGTGGCGGGGACGGTCGTCGCCTTCGAATGGGGCGGGCTCGAAGGTTACGAACTGCTCGGTACTGCTGCGGGAGACGTAGCCGCCCTCCGGGCAGCCGGCGTCCCGTCGGTCAGCCATGAAGCCTACGAAGCGGTGCGGGTGGAGGCCGGCTTCCCCCGGCACGGCTCTGAACTGGACGAGCGCACGGTCCCGGCCGAAGCCGGCTTGGTGAGCGCCTCGGTCAGTTTCACCAAGGGTTGTTACACCGGCCAGGAACTGGTGGCCCGCATCGACTCCCGGGGCAGCAACGTGCCCCGCCGCCTGCGTGGGCTGCTCCTGTCGGGACCGGCTGGGCCGGGGGCGGCCCTGGTGGGGCCAAAGGGGGTGGTCGGGCGGTTGACGAGCGTCGCCTTTTCCCCTCGCTTGGGCTGGGTGGCCCTTGGCTATGTCGGCCGAGGGGTCGAGGTCAGCTCGGAGCTTGCCGTCGAGGGCGACGAGGCGGTTGAGGCGACCGTCCGAGAGCTGCCCTTGACCGGGAGCTAGCTAGCCGCGCTGGGCGTACTTTGGCTGGGTCAGGGGCCCGGCTTGGGCGTACTTTGCCCTGGTTTGGTGTTCTCTGTCCCAATAGCTCGTTGTCCCGGGCACTTTCAGGACAGAGAACGCGCTTTTGGGGCAAAGAAGCCGCCGTCAGGCGCCAGGGCAAAGAAGCTGCCGTCAGCCCCAGGGCAGCGCCCCTTGGGCCTGCGCGTGCTCCGGTGGGTGCCGGTAACCCGGGCCGGCCACCGGCAGCCACTGCACGGGCCCGCTTGACTGGAGCGTGTGGCTGACCGGCGACCCCGACCTGGCACCCCTCTGGCCCTGGAGCGAGGGTCTGGACCGGTCGACGCCATGGCCCTTTATGCCTTCGTCGCCCTTGGCTTGCCCGACGGCCTGCTGGGCACCGCTTGGCCGTCGGTGAGGCGCAGTTTCGGTGCCCCACTGGCTGACCTGGGCTTGGTGCTGATAGTCGGGACCATAGGGTCGGTCGCTAGCTCGTCTGTAGCCGGAGTGGTGCTCGGGCGCTGGGGCCTGGCCCGTGCCGTGGTCCTGGCTGGCTCCCTCGGTGGCGGCGGTGCCGTGGCGGTCGTCCTTTCTCCCGGCCTGTGGCTGTTCATTGCTGGTGCGGGAGCCTTGGGCGTTGCCGCCGGCCTACTGGACAGCTCCCTCAACGCTGCCATCGCCCTAGCCAACCGCACCCGCCTGCTCAACCTGCTGCATGCCTGCTATGGCCTGGGTGCCACGGTTGGCCCGCTGATCGTAACGTCCGCGGTCTTGGCTGGTGACTGGCGGTCTTCTTACCTGGCCTTGGTGCTCGTCGAGGGCATCATGGTGGCCGGCTGGCTCGCGACCGGCCGTCCTCATGCCCCAGCCGCCCTCGCCGCCCCGCCTAGGGCGGCTGCCTCGTCCCTGCCCGGCGCCTCACCCTCCACCACCGCCCTGCCCCAGAGCACCGCCCTGCCCCAGAGCACCGCCCTGCCCGCCACCAACCCCGGGCCAGGGCCACAGGCTGCGGCTGCCTCCCGCGGGGCACGCACCGTGGGCAGGGTGGCCCTCGGCCTGGCCGTGTTTGCCCTGTGCACCGGCCTGGAAGTGTCCGCTGGCCAGTGGGCGCCCAGCTTTGACCGCAGCGTGCTGCACCTGAGCGCAGGGTTGACCGGTCTGGCGACCTTCGGCTACTGGGGCGCCTTGACCCTGGCCCGTTTCGCTCTGGCCGTGCCTGAGGCTCCCCCTAAGCCTGCCACGGTCGTGCGCTGGGGCTGCACTGTAGCCCTCCTGGGCACGGCCGTGGCCTGGTGGCGTCCCACCGCCTCGGTGGCCATGGTGGGGCTGGTAACGGTTGGCGCAGCAGTGGCGGGGGTTTTCCCCGCCTTGGTTGCTCTCACCCCGGCCCGGGTGGGCGAGCAGATGGCGCACCATGTGATCGGCTGGCAGATCGGTGCGGCCAGTGTGGGTGGCTCGCTCATCTCCGCTGCCCTGGGGGGTGTCTTCCAGCGCTGGGGGTTGAGCCTGTTCGGCCCCAGCCTGGCCGTGGTGGCAAGTGCCCTGGTCATGGGGGCGGCCATCTTGGGGCGCGAACAGCCGGCCCCGGGGCGCGGGCAGCCAGCCCCGGGGCGGGCACGACCGGCGAGGGGCCAGAGTTGAAGCTGGTCATCATCGCCGGGACCGGCACCGAGGTGGGCAAGACGTGGCTCGGCTGCCAGCTGGCGCTCCAGCTGGGCCGGGCCGGCTTCAGGGTGGCTGCCCGCAAGCTCGCCCAGTCGTTCCACCCGAGCGAGCTGGGCAGGACCGACGCCGAGCTGCTGGCCGAGGCCACCGGGGAAAGGGCGACCGATGTGTGCCCGGCCCACCGCTGGTACCCCCGGCCCATGGCGCCTCCCATGGCAGCTGAGTCCATGGGCCTCCCGCCCGTGACCCTGGCCGGCTTGCTGGCGGAGCTCAGCTGGCCAGGGCTCGCCCACATCGGGTTGCTGGAACAAGCGGGAGGGTTGGGGTCCCCGCAAGCCGTGGACGCTGATGGCACCGACGTGGTCAAGGCGCTGGCCCCTCAGCTGGTGGTCCTGGTGGCGGCTCCCGGCCTCGGCACCTTGAGCAGCACCCGCTTGGCGCTGAGGGCACTGGGCAGCCAGGACGCGGTCGTGTACCTGAACCGCTTCGACCCGGCCGACGAGCTGCACGAACGGAACCGGCGTTGGTTGGCCGAGCGCGAGCACCTGGAAGTGCTGTCCCGTCCGGGGGACCTGGGCCGCCGGGTAGCCCAGGCGCTGGAGCGGCCCGCGGGCCGCCCAGGGCCATCAGCCGGCAGTGATCGACCAGCGGATGCTGAGTGAAGACCCCGGCGCCAGCTCTACCAGCCCCATGCCGTTGTTGAAGCAGTTGGGGGCGCAGGTGTAGGGCTCGATGGCGAGGCCCGCGCGCTTGGCTTCGGCGAGCGTGTCCCCGCTGTAGAGCTGGAGGAACCGCACCGGCGGGTGGTAGGTGCAGGTGACCCGTAGGGCACCATCGGGCGAAGCCAGGCTGAGCCGTGCGCAGCCGTCCGCGTCAGGGACGAGGTGGGTGTAGGTGACGTCGAGCTCGGTGGCGCCAATTGGGACGGGGGACCGGAAGTCGTAGCGGGTGCCGTCGACGGGCACAGCGGGGCCACGGGGCGCGGCCCAGCCGTCTGGTTCGAAGTAGTGGGTGGCCGGCACCTGCAGCACGGCGTCGTCCACGCTGGGCGTGCCCACCGTGAAGTAGGGGTGGTGCCCGAAGCCGAACGGAGCGGCCCGGTTGCTCAAGTTGGTGGCGGTCGTCACCATCTCCAGCTCAGGGCCGTTCCACGAGTACGACTGCTCGAGGGCCAGGCTGAACGGGTACCCGGGCAGGGCCAGCAGGCGGTGGGACAACTTGAGGGCGCTGGTGGAGCGGGCGGCCAGTTGCCAGGGGCGCCAGCGGACCAGCCCGTGGATCGCCGAGTTGGTGACCAGGTCGTCTATGGGCAACTGGTAGGTGCAGCCACCGAAGCAGTAGCGCCCGTCGGGGATCCGGCCGGGCCAGGGGACGAGCAACTGGCCGTGGCTGCTGTTGCCCGCGTAGCCGTCCTGGTTGGCTACCCAGAGCAGGTCTGTGCCCGCCACGCGGACCTGCACCAGGCTGGCTCCCTGCTCAGAGATGACCGCTTGGCGGTCCCCATGGGTGATCTCGAACAGCTCACCTGCCCGGGGGGACGACCGCAGCCTGCTCAGCAGCACCTCCAGTAGGGTAGCGGTTCCTGGCGGCTCAGTTGCAAAGCGCTTTCGCTGGCGTTGCCAGGGGCTTTGTCCTGGTGCAGCTCGACTGGCCCTGGCGCAGCTCGGCGGTCACGGACCGCTGGCCAGGGGCTCCGCCTGGCCGTGAGGCCGGGTGTGAGCCGCCACTTCCAAGGTGACGGCCACCGCCTCCTCGAAAGCGGCTTGTACGGCCGGCGAGAAGCCCTCTCCGTGGGAGAAGTCCTCGCCCTCGATGCCCACGACGGCCAGCCGGGCGGGCCCCTGGCCTAACGCCAGGGCCAGGTGGTACACGTCGGGCAAGGACAGGCCGTGGGTGCTGGGCGGAGCGGGGCCGCGGGCTATGTCTTCCACCCAGGTGACGCTTACGGTGCCGGGGCGCTGCCCCGAGCAGGCCGCATCGACCACGATGGCGAGGTCGGCGCCGTCCCACCACCCGAGCAGGTCGAGCGGTTCAGCGAACGGGCCGGCATGGCAGGCCTGCAGCCCCGGCCCACCAGCTAGGCCAGGCCCACCAGCCAGGTACCCGGCCACCCGCTCTGCCACTGCCGGCCCCACCCCGTCATCGTGCCGGAGGGTGTTGCCGATGCCCGCCACGACTACTCGGGTCATGGCTGGTGCTCCACGGTCACGTCCAGGAAATGGGCGGCGCAACTGATGCACGGGTCGTGGTTGCGCACCGCCATCTCCGCCCGGCGCGTCAGTTCTTCCGGAGGCGAACCCAAGTTGGCCTGGGCCACCTCTCGCAGGTCGGCTTCGATGGCCAGCTGGTTCTGGGACGTGGGGGGGACGATGCGCGCCTTGCGGACGAGGCCGTCGGGCCCGATCTCGTAGCGGTGCAGCAGCACTCCTCGGGGCGCCTCGGTGGCACCAGCCCCGGCCCGCGCCGGCCCTGAGCCACCTAGCGGTGGCAGTGGTGTGGCAGCCGGGGAGGGGGGCTCGTACGAACCGATCAGGCGCAGGGCCTCTTCGCACGCCACCACCAGCTCGACTGCTCGCACGACGATGCTGCGGAACGGGTTTGTGCACGGCGCCGTCAGCCCGGCGCGGGTGGCCGCTTCGCGGGCCAACGGAGTGAGCGCGGCCTGGTTGAGCGCGAACCGGGCCAGGGGGCCGGTCAGGTAGGCGTCCCGCCCGAACAGCCGAGAGTGCAACGCGGTGGACCGCTCGACGTGCTCCTCGACGGCCACGTCGGCGAACTCGGCCGGGGACAGCCCGAGCCCGGTCGAGCTGGCCACCCGTCCTGCCTCCAAGGGGTACTGCCCGTTGGGGCCCCGCAGGGCCACGAAAATGTAGTCCCGTTCGATGTCGGGGAACTCAAAGCCGCTCACCCATTCCACGGTCTCGAGCGACGCGTCCAGGGCTTGTTGGAGCGGTTCGCGCAGGGCGGCAATGTCCCGGGGCGACGGTGCCCGGTAGAAACCTCCTACCCGCACGTTGACCGGGTGGATGGCCCGGCCTCCCACCACTTCCATCACCCGGTTGCCCGTCTTTTTGAGCGCCAGGCCCCGCCGCACCGCCCGGGCAGCGCTCTCGCCCAGGCCAGCCAGTTGGACGGCGTCCTGGCACCCGAAGAAGTCCGGCGCGTGCAGGAAGTAGATGTGCAGTGCATGGCTTTGCAGCCATTCCCCGCAGTAGAGGAGCCGCCTCAGGGCCTGCACCTCCGGCCCCACCGGCAGGGCCAGGGCCTCTTCGATGGCGGCGCAGGAGCTCATCTGGTAGGCCACCGGGCAGATGCCGCAGATGCGGGCTGTGATGTCGGGGACTTCCGTGCAGTGGCGGCCCACCAGGAAGGCCTCGAAGAACCGAGGGGGTTCGTATATGTTGAGGGCCACGTCCCGGATGGCCCCGTCCTGCACGACGACCCGCAGCCCGCCTTCACCTTCCACGCGGGCGAGGGCGCCCACCTCGACTGAGTGGTGGCGGCCGTGGGTCATCGTCCGGCCGCCTCCTGGGCGGCCGCCTCGCTGGCGCTGGCCTGGTGGGCGGCGCCTCCTCTGGTAGTGGCCTCCTGAGCGGCGGCCTCCTGAGCGGCGGCCTCCTGGGCGGCGGCCTCCTGAGCGAACTCAGGGGCGCCGGCGGTGAAGGTTCGCAACAGCCGCAGCTGGGCTTCAGGCGTTGCCCCGTCGGCGGCCAGCCGGGCCGACAGCGACGAGGTGTTGGCTGTGGCCGCAGGGCCGAAGCAGCCGAAGCAGCCTCGCCCGACCGACGGGCACAGGGCGCCGCAGCCGGCCCTGGTCACCGGGCCAAGGCAGGGAACGGAGCTCGCCACCAGGAGGCACACGTTGCCCTTGGCTTTGCATTCCTGGCAAACCGAAAAAGTCGGGATGCGAGGGGCGCGCCCGGCCAGGGTGGCAGTGACCAGCTCCAGTAGCTGGTAGCGGTCCACCGGGCAGCCGCGCAGCTCGAAGTCGACCTTCACGTACGCGGAGATCGGCGCCGAGGTGGCCAGCGCTCGGATGAACTCAGGGTGGGCGTAGACGGTGCTCACGTAGTCGCCCACCTCGGCGTAGTTGCGCAGGCTCTGGATCCCCCCCGCGGTGGCGCAGGCCCCGATGGCCACCACCAGCCGGGAAGCGGCTCTCACCTCCTTGGCCCGCTCGATGTCGTGGGGGGTCGTCACTGACCCCTCGACCAGAGATATGTCATAGGGCCCCTCGGCGACCGCGCTGGTCATCTCCAAGAAATAGGAGATGTCCACGGCCTGAGGGAGGGCGAGCAGCTCGTCCTCCAGGTCGAGCAGCGAGAGCTGGCAGCCGTCGCAGGAGGCGAACTTCCAGACCGCCAGGCGGGGCCGTTTGGCCGTGGTGGTCACAGCTCTGCCTCCGCCAGCAGCCGGCTGGCCTGCGGGTAGGTGACCACCGGGCCGTCCCGGCACAACAGGAACGGCCCGAGCTGGCAATGGCCGCACAGGCCGGTCCCGCACTGCATGTTGCGCTCGAGCGACACCCGCAGGCGGATCGAGGTGGGCAGCACGCCCCGTTCTATCAGGGCTTGCACGGTGTGGCGCATCATGACCTCCGGCCCGCAGACCAGGGCCATCGCCCGGTGGGCGTCGAAGCCGGCGGAGCCGACCAGGCTGGTGACCACCCCCACGTTGCCCTCCCAGCCCGAGGTGGCCATGTCCACGGTGACCGCCACCTCGGCGTGGGCCCGCCAGGCGTCCAGGTCCCGCCGGAAGATCAGCTGGTCCGGTGTGCGCGCCCCCACCAGCACCACCACCTTGCGGGGCCCCATGGGCAGGCCGGCCCGGTCGAGCAGGACCTGCACGGCGCCCCGGAGGGGGGCCAGGCCGATGCCGCCGGCGACCACGACCACGTCGGCGTGAGCGAACGCGTCGAGCCCCCAGTCGGTGCCGAAGGGGCCGCGCACGCCCACCAGGGAGCCGACCGGGGCCCGGCACAGTGCGGCCGTCACCGGCCCCACCTCCCGGATGGTGTGGAGCAAGGGGCGGGAGCCGGGCCGGCTGCTGATGGAGATGGGCACTTCGCCCACGCCGAAGGCGGTGAGCATGTTGAACTGGCCGGGGTGGAAGGCAAAGCTGCGGCCGTCGGTCGGCTCCAAGGCCAGCGTGGCTACGTCCGGGGCCTCTTGTTCCCGGCCGGCCACACGGAAGGTGGCCGGGGTGAAGGGGCCGGTGGGAGCCGGGGCTGGCGAAGGCTCAGTGAGGGTGGCCATCGCTGGTGGTGCCGTTGCCGTAGAGGTCGAGCAGCCGGAGGCGGGTCTGCTGGAGGCGCTCCAGGACTATGGGGGTGAACCGCTTGAGCAGCTCGTAGCCGAGGGCGGGGTCGCCTTCGAGCTTGGCCCTGAGGCAGGGCCCGTCCAAGGCGAACGCCTCCACCCGCTCGACGGCCCGGGCGTCGAACTGCCACAGGAACGGGGGGAACAACCAGGACAGGCCCAGCGCCTCGCCTGGCCCCAGGGTCTGGACCAGCAGGTGGCCCTTGCCCGGCGCGTGGGCGGAGAGGGCCACCTTGCCCTGGCGGAGGAGGTAGAAGGTCTTGGCGTCGGCACCCTCGGTGAGGATCAGCTCCCCAGGCTCGAAGCTCACGTCGCTGGCGCAGGCCGACAAAGCCCCTATGGCGGCTGGGGGCAGGTCGGCGAACAGTGGGTGCGCCGCCAGCTGGGAGGCGGTGGAAGGGCTCATGGCTCAGGCTCCTCCTCTGTCGGCGCGGCGCCGTCGCTGGCGCGAAGGGCCGCGATTTCCTCGGTGATGTCTATGCTCGCCGGGCACCAAGTGATGCAGCGCCCGCAGCCCACGCAACCGGAGGTGCCGAACTGGTCCCACCACCACGAGAACTTGTGGGTGGCCCATTGGCGGTAGCGGGACTTGATGCTCGAACGGACCGGCCCGCCGTGGATGTACGAGTGGGCCAAGTCGGAGCACGAAGCCCAGGTGCGCTCGCGCCGGACGGTGCCGTCCAGGCCGGTGGTGTCCTGGAAGTTCGCGCAGAAGCAGGTTGGGCAGACTGCGGTGCAGTTGCCGCAGGCCAGGCACCGCTCAGCCACGGCGTCCCAGCGGGGGTTGGACAGGTTGCGAGCCAGCAGCTCGGGCAGGCCGGTGGTGTCGACGCTGCGCCCCATCCGGGAGGCAGCCTTGGCCAGCCGCTCGACCCTGGCCCTTTCGTCGGCGGCCTGCGCAGGCCGGCCGGGTAGCTGGCCCAGGGCCCTTCGGCCCGCTGGCGTGCCGGCGAGAGCCAGGTAGCTTGGGGGGCCATCGTCGCTCAACAGCTCGGTCAGCCTGATGTCGTAGCCGTGGGTGGCCCCTGGGCCGGTGCCCATGGACACGCAGAAGCATGTGCTGGCGGGCCGGGTGCACTCCACCACCACCAAGAAGGCCTGGTGGCGGCGGTGCTGGAAGATGGGGTCAGCCACCGGGCCGGTGCCTATGGACCGCCCCAGCACTTGGAGGCCGGCCAGGTCGCAGGGCCGCGCCCCGACCACGGCCACCGGCGGGGCATCGTCGGCCACCTCTTGGACGTGGTAGCTCGGAGGCTTGGCCGTCCAGATCACCGCACGGGGCGGGAAGACGAGGGCCTTGAGCGGCTCGGGACCTACTGCCCAGTCGAACAAGGCCTGGCCCTGGCCCGGTTCCAGGCGGTAGCTGCCCGGCGCCTGGCGGTCGTGGAAGCCTTCGGGCAGGTCCGCTGAACTGCTCACTTCGGCCATGGTGATGGCGCCGTCGCGGGCCACTGGCCCCAGCGTGCGGTAACCGAGGGCGGCCAGGTGGCGGAGAAGCTCGTCCAGGCCGTCACGGCCGATCACCTTGGCGGCAGTCATCAGCTATTGACGGTAGGCAGCGGTCCCAGCGCCAAGAAGGGCCCAAGGTCCCTTAGCGGCGGGCCATAGGGACACCAGACGTGGCGGGGCACCGGCAGTGCGCCTTGGCCCCAGCCGTTGTGACCTTGGGCCCCACGGCAGCTAGGGCGGCGGCGCGTAGGTTCGTGGCCAGGGCCTGGAGGCGAGCAACGGTGCCCTTGCCACCTGGCTGAAGCGGCAACACGGGAGGAGGGCTCCGCTGCAAATGCCCACAGCCACTGCCCGCAGCCTGGCGCCGCCGAGCGACGACAAACGCTGGCGCCAGGTCGAGGTGCGCATGCGCCGCCTCGGCCACCGCCCTGACGGGCTCATAGAAGTGCTCCACACCGTCCAGGAGCTTTTCGGTTACCTGGACGAGGACGCCCTAGGGTACGTGAGCCGGTCCCTGGGCGTGCCGCCCAGCAAGGTTTTCGGAGTGGCCACGTTCTACTCGCACTTCATGCTGAAGCCCCAGGGCCTGCACACCTGCGTCGTGTGCACGGGGACAGCATGCTACATAAATGGCGCCCGCAGCCTATTGGCCAAGTTGGACGAGGAGCTGGGCCTGAAGGCGGGTGGCACTACCCCAGACGGCCAGCTGTCGCTGCTGCAGGCCAGGTGCCTGGGGGCGTGCTCGATGGCGCCGGCCATCGTGGTCGACGGGCAGGTGCACGGACGGGTGACCCCGGGCACGGTCCTGGCCTTGTTGGAGCACTTATGACCGCATCGGAGCAGTTATGACCTCAACCGAAGCGACCGAGCCGCTCAGCCGGGCCCGGCGGCGGCCGGTGGAGCCGCTGTTGCCCGAAGGCGAAGCGCGGGCTTCGGCCAATGTGTGCCAGGCCGCAGGCTGCCTGTCCATGCAGTCGGACCTGGTCTTCGAAGCCCTGAGGGAGCGGGTGGTGGCCGCCGGCCTAGGAGATGTGGCCGTCCGTAGGGTGGGCTGCTTGGGCCTGTGCGCGGCCGGGCCGTTGGTGGAAGTCCCCGAGAGGGGGCGGCTGTTCGACCACGTCCACGCCGATGACCAAGCGGCCATGGACGCGCTGGTAGCCACCTTGGCCGGCGGGGAGCCGGGGGGCCGGGAAACGAGCAAAGAGCCTTTCTTTTCCCACCAGGTGAAGGTCGTCCTCGAGCGCTGCGGCCGAGTGGACCCCGAACGGGTGGAAGACTACCTGGCCACTGGCGGTTACCAGGCGCTCACCCAGGCGGTAGCCACGATGTCGCCGGAGGAAGTCATCACCGAGGTAGCCCGCAGCGGCCTGCGGGGCAGAGGAGGGGCAGGTTACCCCACTGGCCTCAAGTGGGCCACGGTGGCCAAAGCGACGTCGGCTGAGGGCAAGTACGTAGTGTGCAATGCAGACGAGGGTGACCCGGGTGCGTTCATGGACCGCAGCGTCCTGGAGAGCTGCCCCCAACAAGTCCTCGAAGGCATGGCCATCGCCGGGTACGCGGTCGGTGCCCACAACGCTTACGTGTACGTGCGGGCCGAGTACCCCCTGGCCGTAAAACGGCTCAACAGCGCTATCCGCCAGGCAGAACGGGAGGGGTTGTTGGGCAGCCGGGTCGCCGGCACTGACTTCGAGTTCCACGTCGAGGTCCGCATAGGGGCGGGGGCGTTCGTATGTGGCGAGGAGACCGCGCTTTTGGCGTCCATCCAAGGCGAACGAGGCACGCCCAGGCCGCGGCCCCCCTACCCGGCGTCGCGTGGTCTGTGGGGGCGGCCGACCCTCATAAACAACGTGGAGACCTTTGCCAACGTCCCTGCCATCGTCCAGCGAGGCGGGGACTGGTACAGTTCGATCGGCTCGGCCAAGTCCAAGGGCACCAAGGTGTTCGCCCTGGCCGGCGCGGTGGTCAACACCGGGCTCATCGAGGTCCCGATGGGCCTTACGCTCCGCCAGATCGTCTTCGACATCGGAGGCGGGCTGGCGGGCGGCAAGAACTTCAAGGCAGTCCAGACCGGCGGGCCGTCCGGAGGTTGCCTACCGGAGGCACTGCTGGACATGCCGATCGACTACGAGTCGCTGGCACAGGCGGGCTCGCACATGGGCTCGGGCGGCATGATCGTCATGGACGAGGCCACGTGCATGGTCGACGTGGCCAAGTTCTTCATGGACTTTTGCCGCGAGGAATCGTGCGGTAAGTGCGTGCCCTGCCGGGCCGGTACCGTCCAGGTGCACCGGCTGCTGGAAAAGATCACCCGCGGGCGCGGCACCCGGGAGGACCTGGCCCTATTGGAGGACCTAGCCGGCATGATGCGTTCCATGAGCCTGTGCGGGTTGGGCCAAGGCGCTCCCAACCCGGTGTTCTCCACCCTGCGGTACTTCCGGGACGAGTACCTGGCCCATGTGGACGACCACGTCTGCCCAGCCGGGGCCTGCGAAATGGACGGTGGTGACAGGTGAGCGACGAAGTTCGGACGCTGGTGATCGACGGCAGGGACGTGGCGGGGGCCTCCGGCCAGAGCATCTTGTCCGTGGCCCGTGAGAACGACATCGAGATCCCCACCCTCTGCCACCTGGAGGGGCTGTCCCCGGTCGGGTCCTGCCGGCTTTGCATGGTGGAGGTCGAGGGGACCTCACGGTTGGTGGCGTCGTGCGTGACCGCGGTCGAGGAGGGGATGAGGGTGACGACCCGTTCGAGCCGCCTTTTGGCTTACCGGCGCAGGGTGGTCGAGCTGCTGTTCACCGAGCGCAACCATGTGTGCTCTGTATGCGTGGCGGACAACCACTGCGAGCTGCAAGAACTGGCCCGGTCCTTGGGTGCCACCCACTTCGAGCTAGCCCCGTTGCACCCGGTGGCCGAGGTGGACGCCACCCACGAACGCTTTGTCCTCGACCACAACCGCTGCGTCCTGTGCGGCCGGTGCGTGCGGGCTTGCGACGAGATCGAAGGAGCGCACACCTGGGACATCCGCGGGCGGGGCACCACCGCCCGGCTGGTGGCAGACTTGGGCGTCCCCTGGGGGGAGTCCACCACTTGCACGAGCTGTGGCAAGTGCGTCCAGGTGTGCCCGACGGGAGCCCTCTACGAAAAGGGCCGGTCGGTAGCCGAGGCCAAACGGCGGCGGCCGTACGTCCCGTTCCTGGTAGCGAGGGGGCAAGCATGACCAATCCAGCCAAGGCCCGGGTGGCGACGATCTGGCTCGACGGGTGCTCGGGCTGCCACATGTCGTTGCTCGACATGGACGAGCGCCTGCTCGAACTAGCCCAGCGGGCAGAGATCGTGTACGGGTGCCTGGTAGACGCCAAGGAGTTCCCTGACAACGTGGACGTCACGTTGGTCGAAGGGGCGGTGTCGAGCGAAGAGGACCTGCGCAAGGCCCGCGTCGTGCGGGCCCGCACGCGCGTCTTGGTGTCGCTGGGGGACTGTGCTGTGACCGCCAACGTCCCGGGGATGCGCAACCCGTTCGGCCCCGGCCCGGTCCTGGAGAGGGCCTACCTGGAGAACGCCACGTTGAACGCCCAGGTGCCCACCGGGGCGGTGCCCGCGCTGCTCCCTGAGGTGCTGCCCGTGCATGCCTACGTGCCTGTGGACGTGTTCGTCCCGGGCTGCCCTCCGTCGGCTGACTTGATCTTCAGTGTGGTCATGGACCTGGTGGAAGGGCGACAACCGGCGGTGGAAGGGGTGGCCCGCTTTGGCTGACACGCTCTTGGCCGGGCCGGGTGTTGGTTAGGCGGGGTGTGGTTGGGCCGGGCGTGGTCGGGCCGGCCTGGCCGACGTCAGGGAGGCACAAATGGGCGAGATAGTCATAGAACCGGTGACCCGCATCGAGGGCCACGCCAAGATAACGGTGCAGCTCGACGACACCGGGGAGGTGGCTGATGCCCGCTTCCACGTCACCCAGGTGCGAGGCTTCGAACGCATCGCCGAGGGGCGCCCGGTGCACGAAATGCCGTCGCTCATGGCGCGCATATGCGGGATCTGCCCCGTCAGCCACCTCATCGCCTCGGCCAAGGCCTGCGACGAGGTGCTCGGGGTAAGCGTCCCGCCAGTCGCCACCCTGCTCAGGCGGGTGATGAACCTGGCCCAGGTCGTGCAGTCCCATTCACTGAACTTTTTCCACTTGTCCAGCCCCGACCTGCTCTTGGGGTTCGATGCTCCTCCAACCAGCCGCCACATCCTCGGTGTGGCGGAGAGGGCCCCCGAGCTGGCCCGCGACGGCATAGCCTTGCGCCGTTTCGGCCAGCAGGTCATAGAGCGCCTGGGCGGGCGCCGCATCCACCCGGCCTGGGTGGTCCCCGGTGGGGTCAGTGCCCCACTGGAGGCGGCGCAGCGCGATGCCATCTTGTCCGAGGTGCCCCAAGCGCGCGCTCGGGCCTTGCGCACGCTGCGGTGGTACAAGGAGAACCTGTCCTCTTGGGCCGAGGAGACGGCCCGCTTCGGCAACTTCCCCTCGCTTTACATGGGCCTTGTGCACGAGACCGGCAATGCCGCCTATTCTGACGGGTCCTTGCGGGTGGTGGACGCCCGTGGCCGGTTGTTGGTCGACGGCGCCGACCCCAGGCGCTACTGGGAGTACCTGGGCGAGGCCGTGGAGCCCTGGTCTTACCTGAAGTTCCCATACTTCTTGCCCCTCGGCTACCCCGAGGGCATGTACCGGGTCGGGCCGCTGGCCCGGCTCAACGTGGTCGACCAGTTGGGGACCCCGGAAGCAGACGCAGAGCTGGCTGAGTACCGCGCCCGGCTGGGCCGGTACCCCTCGAGCTCGTTCCACTACCACTACGCCCGGCTGATCGAAGTGGTCCATTGCATCGACATGATCGAGGAGATCCTCTTGAGCCCCGAGGTCCTCGACCACCACGTGCGAGCCATGGCCGCAGTCAACAACTACGAAGGGGTGGGGGTGGCCGAGGCCCCCCGGGGCTTGCTGGTCCACCACTACCGGGTCGACGAGGACGGCTTGGTCAGGTGGGCCAACTTGGTGATCGCTACAGGGCACAACAACCTAGCCATGAACCGAGGGGCCCTGCAGGTGGCCCGCCACTACATAAAGGGCGAGCAAGTACAAGAGGGGATGCTGAACCGGCTCGAGGCGGTGATCAGGGCCTTTGACCCGTGCCTGTCCTGCTCCACCCACGCGATGGGCCAGATGCCCTTGGTGGTGGACATTGTCAGCCCAGACGGCGGTTTGGTGCGCCAGGTGTGCCGGGGTGCATGAGCTGTCGCTGGCCGAGGAACTGGTGGCGGAGTGCTGCCGGCTGGCCGGGGGGCGCCGTGCCTTGTCCGTCCGGGTAGGGTGCCCTCCCACGGTGGACCGGGCGGAGCTGGAGGAGGGGTTTTACAGCCTTGTCCCCGGCAGCGCCCTCGAAGGGGCGAATTTGGAGGTGCAGGAGGCACCCTGCGAGCTGTCCTGCCCGTGCGGCTTTGTCGGCCAGGTCGGCCCTGAGCAGCTGGCGGGTCACTTCGCCATCTGCCCGCAATGCGCTCAGGCCCGGCCGGTCCCCGGCGGGGTAGAGCTCCTGGCCCTCAGGCTGGAGGCTCAGCGTTCCACGTAGATGCACTCACCGGCGCACTGGGCCTGGGCGTCCAGCACCTCGTCTTCGAGCTCGGGGGGTACTGCCACTGTCCCGGTCCTGCCCCCTGGCCCTCGGATCTCGCCACCTTCCATCACGTAGGCGAGCCCGTCGTCGGCCAACCGGAACACCTGAGGGCACAGTTCCTCGCACAGGCCGTCTCCCGTGCAGTACTCCTGGTCAACCCAAACCTTCACCTGCTCAGCTCCTTTTGTGCGCCTTGTCCGCGTTGGCCCCGGCCTGGCCCGGCCCCGGCGTGGCCTCGGCGTCCATGCTAAGGAGCGCCCAGGTGCCCAGGGCAGGGCCCATCGTCCTGGCGGAGGGGGACCAAGGCACGGCCGGGGGCACGGTCTCGCCCCTGGGGCAGCGCCCTGCCTGGGGCAGCGCCGGGCTGCCGAGGGCCCTGTCCAGCGGTTAGCCTCGCAGTCAATGAGCAACCTTGGCATAGAGGACCTCCCGGCCAACCTTGGCGTGGAGGACGTCACGGCCCACCTTGGCGCGGAGGGCCAAAGTGTGGGAGTGGGACGCCCAGGCGTAGGAGGAGAGGGCCGAGGGGCAGGAGCGGCCGAGGGGCGCCCGGCGTGGCTGGACGATCTGGTGAGCCGGTGCTTGGCCGGGCAGCCCATTGACCGGCACCAGGCCCTGAGGGTGCTGCGCTCGGGTGACGACGTGCTGCTTGACGTGGTGGCAGCGGCGGGCCGGGTCCGGCGGGCCTATTTCGGCAACCGGGTCAAGCTGAACTACCTGGTCAACATGAAAAGCGGGCTGTGCGGCGAGGACTGCTCGTACTGCTCGCAGCGGCGTGGCTCTGAGGCAGGGGTGCTCAAGTACAACTGGGTGAGCCCGGACGTCGTGGCCGACGAGGCAGCCCGGGCGGCCGCTGCCGGGGCCAAGCGTGTCTGCCTGGTGGCCAGCGGCCGGGGGCCGTCCGAGCGCGACGTGCAGCGAGTGGCTGAAGCGATCGACGCTGTCCACAGCCGTCACCCCGAGCTGGAGATCTGCGTGTGCCTGGGCCTGCTACAGCCAGGGCAGGCCGAACGCCTGGCCGAGGCGGGGGCGTTCGCGTACAACCACAACCTGAACACCGCAGCGTCGCGCTACGGCTCTATCTGCACCACCCACAGCTTCGAAGACCGGGTGCAGACTGTCCGCCGGGCGGCCAGCGCGGGCCTCTCGCCTTGTTCAGGGGTGATCGTGGGCATGGGGGAGACAGACGAGGAACTGGTAGATGTCGCCTTTGCCCTGCGCCAGCTCGGCCCGGCCTCCGTCCCGGTCAACTTCCTCATGCCCTTCGAGGGGACCCCACTGGCTGGCCACTGGGAACTGACCCCTCAGCACTGCCTGCGGGCCCTGGCCATGTTCCGCTTCGTCTTCCCCGACGTCGAGGTGCGCATCGCCGGGGGCCGGGAGGTGCACCTGGGGAGCTTGCAGCCGCTGGGGCTCCACATCGCCAACTCCATCTTCCTCGGTGACTACCTGACCTCGGAAGGGGCGCCGGGCGAAGCGGACCTGCGGATGATCGCGGAGGCCGGCTTCGTGGTCGAGGGGGCCGGCGAGGTCACCCTGCCCGCCCACCGCCAGCCGCCGGCCGGCCAGGCTCCGAGGTTGCGCCGGCGGGGGCCGGGGACGGGCGTGCCGGGGCTCTCCTGACCTCGGGGGGCCTCAGCTCCACCACCATCCGGGTACCGCTGTGCTCAGGGTGGGCCTCGGCTCGTACCGTGCCCCCCATGGCTTCGACCAGCTCTTTCACGATGGCAAGGCCCAGGCCGGAACCCCCGCCCAGCTGGCGGCCGGTGACCGAGGGGGAACGGAACAGCCGCTCGAAGACCAAGGAACGCTCCTGCTCTTCGATGCCCGGGCCGTCGTCTTCGACCACGACGCGGGGGCCGGCACCGGGGCGGGGGGGTGGCTCGGCCCGCACCTCGACCCGGGAGCTGGCGTACTTGAGGGCGTTTTCGACCAGGTTGGCCACCACCTGCCCGAGGCGGTCCGGGTCGGCTTGGCACAGAGCCGGGGGCCCGGGTGCCAGCGCCAGCGCCAGGCCGAGGTCGGAGGCCTGCGGCCCGAAGGCCGCCACCACCTCCCCGGCGACCCGGCTGGCGTCCAGGGGGGCCAGCTTGAGGTTGAAGGCGCCTGACTCGAGCTTGGCCAGTTCGAGCAGGTCACCCACCAGCCTTTCCAAGCGCCGGGCCTGGGCGCTGATGATGTTGGCCGCGTGAGCGACGTCGGTCTCGGTGCCGTCGGCCAGTGCTTCGGCGAACCCGCGGACCGAAGTGAGAGGGGTGCGCAGGTCATGGGACACCGACATCAAGAACCGCCGCTGGGCCCCGCGGGCGGCCGCCAGGCGGTCTGCCATCAAGTTGACCGACCGGGCCAGGGACACCAGCTCCGCCCCTTCACCTTCGGGTACCGGGGCGCGGGCGTCCAGGTCCCCCTCGGCGATGCGCCGGGTGACCGCCTCGGTGTCCCGCAGCGGGCGGGCGATGCGGTAGCCGAGCCGGTTGGCAGCCACCAGGGCCACCACCAAGGTCAAGGCGGCGGCTACGGCGAACCAGTAAGTGGCCCGGGTCAGGCCGGTGGGCGACTCCCGGGTCAGCAGCACGACCAAGTTGACCACCTTGAAGCTCCTGGTCGTGGCCACTGGGTACCTGGTGGAGAACAGGTACGCCCCCCATGCCAGCCGTCCCCGGTGGCCGCTGGCGCTCTGGCTCACTATCAGCTGGGCCATGTCCAGGTCGCCTTGGTGGAGCCCGCCGGGCAGGACGACCGGGGCTTTGGGGTCCAAGAAGTTGTAGAGGTTGCCCTCCGGGGTCACGGCTAGCACGGCCTCGCCTTGCAGCCCCAGAGGGGCCTTGAGCACGCTGATGGCTGTCCGCAGCACAGCCAGGGGGTCGCGGGGGTGCCCAGCCGTGACCTCCTCTTCGAGCCCCTGTCCCAGTTGCCTGGACTCGGTCAGGAGCTGGGCCTGGGTCAGCCTCACGTTGTCGAGGGTGCTGAGGCCCAAAGTGCCCAAGCCGGCCAGCACCAGGGCACCGGCGACCATGGCCACCATGGTCAGGCTGATGCGCCGGCGCACCCCTAGGCTCCTCTTGCCGCCCGGCCAGGGCGCTCAGGGGTGCTTGCCTGGCCCCCCCACGGCGTGGTGGCCCTAGCCAAGCCGGTAGCCCATGCCCCAGACGGTATGCAGAGGCAGGGCGTCACCGAGCTTCTTGCGCAGGTTGCGGACATGGGCATCGACCGTCCTGTCGTCGCCGTACCAGCCCGGCCCCCACACCCCGTCCAAGAGCTGCTGGCGGCTCAGGGCCCTTCCCGGCCGCTCGGCGAGGAACGCCAGCAGCTGGAACTCCCGTGACGCCAGCGGGACCACCTGGCCGTCGACCCGGGCCTCGTGGCGGGACAGGTCGACCTCCACGCGCCCCGCCATCAGCACCTCGCTGCGGCCGCCGCTGGTGTGGCCGTCAGAGCGCCGCAAGATGGCCCTGACCCGGGCTACGAGCTCACGGGGGGAAAAGGGCTTGGTCACATAATCGTCCGCCCCCAGCTCCAGGCCCAGGACCCGGTCCACCTCGCCGTCCCGGGCGGTGAGCATGATCACCGGCAGGGCGTGCCTGGCCCGGACCCGGCGGCAGAGCTCCAAGCCGTCTATGGCCCCGGGCAGGCCGATGTCCAAGATGGCGAGGCGGGGGCGCTCGCGTTCGATCACGGCCAGGCCGGCCTCCCCGGTGGTGGCCTGGACCACCCGGAAGCCCTCACGGCGCAGGTACATGTCGACCAGGTCGGCGATGTTGGCATCGTCTTCGACGACGACGATGGTGCCCAGCTCACCGCTCACGGATTAAGCATGGCAGCCAGGACCACGCTGGTGGTGGAACCGGCGGGCGAGCGCTGAGCTGGGCTATGGCCCGAGTAGGCTGGCCAAGCGGATGGGGACCTACCTTGATTCGATCTTGGCTGCCCACCGCGCGGCTGCGGCCGCTGACCGGCGCGACTTGGCCAGCTTGGTGGGCCAAGCCCGGAGCTGCCCACCGGCGCGGGGTTTCGCGGCCGCCTTGCGACGGGCGCGCACGGCCACCAGGCCGGCCGTTATCGCGGAGGTCAAGCGGCGGAGCCCGTCCAAGGGCCCCCTTGCCCCCCGGCTGGTGCCGGCGGCACTGGCCCAAGAGTACGCCGCCGGTGGGGCCGCCTGCTTGTCGGTGCTCACCGACGCCGAGCACTTTGGCGGCTCGCCTCGAGACCTGGAAGAGGCGCGCGACGCGGTCGAGCTGCCGGTGCTGCGCAAGGATTTCACGGTTGGCGCGGCCGATGTGTGCGATGCCCGCTTGATGGGGGCAGACGCCGTCTTGCTCATCGTCCGGGCGCTGGCGGCGGCCGAACTGAAGGAGCTGGTGGCCCTGGCCGAGGAGCTGGGCATGGACGCCTTGGTCGAGGTCCATGACGAGGCCGAGGCGCAGGTGGCTTTGGAGGCCGGGGCGTCGCTGGTCGGTGTCAACCAGCGGGACCTGGCCACCTTCGAGGTGGACACGGGACGAGCCGCCCGGGTGGCCAGGGCCCTGCCCGGCCATGTCCTGCGGGTGGCCGAGTCGGGCATCCGCACGGCCGCCGACGTCGCCCGGCTGGCGTCGGAGGGCTTCGACGCCGTCTTGGTGGGCGAGGCCCTGGTGACCTCTGCTCGTCCGGGTGCTGCCCTGGCTGGCCTCCTGGGCCTGGCGCCCCAGGCCGGGGAGAGGGCCGAGGCATAGTGTTCATAAAGATCTGCGGCACGACGTCGGAGGACGACGCCCTACTGGCGGTGGCCCTGGGAGCCGACGCGGTGGGGTTCGTGTTCGCCCCTTCCCCCCGCCAGGTGTCACCCCAGCAGGTGGCCGACATAGTCAAGCGACTGCCCCGTGAGGAGGTCGTCACCGTGGGGGTGTTCCGGGACGAGGCTCCTCGCCGGGTGGTGGAGGTCATGTACGCGGCCGGCCTGCATGCGGCTCAGCTGCACGGCCGGGAGAGCGCCGAGGAGGCACGCTGGGTCCGCCAGCGGGTGCCGATGGTCATAAAGGCCTTCCCCGCAGGGGACGTGCGCGTCAGCCGGGCGGCCGACTACGGGGCTGACGCCGTGCTGCTGGACGCCCCCAACCCCGGCTCGGGGCGGGTTTTCGACTGGGCGCTGGCCGCCGACCTGCCCCAAGGCCAGCGCCTGGTCATTGCCGGCGGCTTAGGCCCAGGCAACGTGGCCTCGGCCATCGAAAGGGTGCGGCCGTGGGGCATAGACGCGACCTCAGGGGTGGAGGCCTCGCCTGGGGTGAAGGACCCGATGAAGCTGAAGGCGTTCATCGAGGCAGCCAGGCGGGCCGAAGCCGGGCTGGAAGCGGCCCGGCCCCGGCCTCCCGCGGGGGCCGCCGCCGGGCCCTACGACTGGGCGGACGACGAGTGAGGGGCGGGCGGTGAGCGACGGGCCGGCGATGAGGGACGTGCCGGTGCCTGGGGTCATGGGAGAGCCCGATGCGCGCGGTTGGTTCGGCAGCTTCGGGGGGCGGTTCGTGCCCGAGGCTCTGGTGCCCGCGTGCATGTCGTTGGAGCAGGCCTTCCGCGCCGCCTGGTCCGACCCGGGGTTCAAAGACCGCTACCACGCCCTCCTGCGCGACTACGCCGGCCGGCCCACCCCCCTCACCGAGTGCCACCGGTTGTCGGCTGAGCTGGGGGTGCGGGTCCTGTTGAAGCGAGAGGACCTCGCCCACACGGGCAGCCACAAGGTCAACAACGTCATCGGCCAGGGGCTCCTCACCTTGGAAATGGGCAAGCGCCGCATCATCGCCGAGACCGGGGCCGGCCAGCACGGCGTGGCCACCGCCACCGCGGCGGCCCTGTTCGGCCTGGAGTGCGTCGTGTACATGGGCGAGGTGGACATGGCCCGCCAGGAGCTGAACGTGTTCCGCATGCGGCTGCTGGGGGCCGAGGTGCGCGCCGTGCGCTCCGGCAGCGCGACCCTGAAGGACGCGGTGAACGAAGCCCTGCGGGACTGGGTGGCCACGGTGGAGGGCACCCACTACTGCATCGGTTCGGTGATGGGCCCGCACCCCTACCCGTGGATGGTGCGGGAACTGCAGAGCATCGTCGGCCGCGAGGCCCACCAGCAGTGCCTGGACTTGACCGGGGGGCCGCCGGACTGGGTGGTCGCCTGTGTGGGCGGGGGCAGCAACGCGGCGGGCACTTTTTCCGGCTTTGCCCATACCAGCGCCCAGTTGGTGGGGGTGGAGGCTGCTGGGGGGGCGGCCATGGGGCCCAGAGGCGTCCCCGGCGTGCTGCACGGGATGCGCTCGTACCTCCTCCAGGACGAGGTCGGCCAGATCTTGGAAGCCCAGTCGATCTCGGCCGGGCTGGACTACCCTGGCATCGGCCCCGAGCACGCCCACCTGGCCGAAGTGGGGCGGGCACGTTATGAGCGCGCCACCGACGACGAAGTGCTGGAAGCTTTCCAGCTGCTGTCACGCACCGAGGGGATCATCCCGGCGCTGGAGCCAGCCCACGCGCTGGCCTGGCTGGCCCGGGCCGCTCGCAGCGGCGAGGTGCCCCAGGGAGCGACGGTGCTGGTGACCATGTCCGGGCGGGGGGACAAGGACGTGGACCAGGTCATGAGGCGGCTCCAGGCCGGGGCCGGCACGAGCCCCCCTGGCGCGGGGCAATGACCGGGCTGGCGGTAGAGCCCGCGCTGCGGGCCGCCCGGGCACAGGGCCGCAAGCTCCTGGTCACCTACGTGATGGGGGGGGTGAGGCCGGACTGGCCGGCGCTGGCGGCCGCCATGTGCGAGGCGGGGGCCGACGCGCTGGAGGTGGGGCTGCCCTTTTCCGACCCCATGATGGACGGCCCGACCATCCAGAGGGCCTCGGTGGCCGCCTTGGGGCGGGGGACGACCCCGGGTTCGGTCTTGGCCGAGCTCCAGCGGGCCGACCTACCGGTGCCCCTGGTGGCCATGACCTACTTCAACTTGGTGGTGCGGGCGGGGACCAAGCGGTTCGCCAGCGAGCTGGCTGCAGCCGGGGTCAAGGGGGCCATCGTGCCTGACCTCCCCTTGGAAGAGTCGGGGGAGTGGGAAGCCGATGCCCAGGCTGCAGGCGTCGAGACCGTGCTGCTGGCCGCTCCGGTGACACCGGGCCAACGCCTGGCGGAGATCTGCCGGCGCTCCCACGGCTTTGTGTACGGCGTCAACCTGATGGGTGTCACCGGTGAGCGTGAGGGCTTGGCGGCCTCGTCTGGCGCGCTGGCCCGGCGCCTCAAGGCCTTGACCGACAAGCCGGTGGTCATGGGCTTTGGCATCTCGGGGCCAGCTCAGGCAGTGGCGGCAGCGGCGGAGCCCGATGGCGTGGTGGTGGCGTCGGCGCTGATGCGGGCGGCGCTGGACGGGGCGCCGGTGGCAGAGGTGGGCGCGCAGGTCAAGGCCATAAGGCAAGCCCTAGACCGCGGCTGACCGCGGCTGGCCCCCTGCTCCAGGCTGCTCAGCCACCCCGGCGGGTTCCCCGCTGCCGTCCTCGGGAGGGGAAGCAGCCGGGGCAGCCACCGGGGCAGCCACCGGGGAAGGCCACTGCCATTGTCAGCGCATGGCTCACTTTGACAACTTCGGCCCGGCCATCGGGTGCAGTTCAGGGCTTGGGGCCTTGTTCTTACGACTTGACCACGAATGGAGGCGCCTGGCTGCTTCGGCCCAGGCCGAGGGGCTGGCCGGCGACCTGGCCCAGTCCGAAGCCGCCCTGGCCGGTTGCGCCAGCCTGGCCGAACTGGTGGCGCGCGTCCGCTGGGAGGGCAGGCGCCCGGCGGCGGCCAGCGTGCCGGTGCTGTCCGCGCTCTTGCGCCAAGCACGCCAACCTTTGGCCGCCAGGGCGCTGCTGCAGGCTGTGCTGCCCCGCATCCGTTGCGAGGACGTTGCCCGGCCGGCCTACGGCCACGGCCTGAGCGAGCACTGGCAGAGCCCGGCCGACACCATGAGCGACCTGGTGGCCGAGTGCTACGCGGCCATCTGCCGCCACGCGGGCGAGGACCACCCGGACGTGGCCCGCCTGGTCCTCCAGGAGGGGGCCCGTCGGGTAAGGACCGCTCGCCAGCGCCAGCGCCGTTACCAGCTGCGCACCCGGCCCCTGCCCGGGGCGGCGGCGACGGCCTCCCTGGACGCCTGGGCCCGGTGGTGCCCCGCCGTGGTGGACCTGTGGTCGGCCCAGACCCCGGCCGAGCGCCTGGCGGGCCTGGTCGTAGATGCTGTGCGCGCCGGGCACTTGTCGCTCCGGCAAGCCAGGCTGCTCTATGCCACCGGGGTCAGGGGCTTGCCGGCCAGCGAGGCCGGTCGCCAGGCGGGGCTACCGGCCAGAGCCGTCTACTACGCTCTGGCCCGGGCCGAAGCCGCGCTGGTCAGGAGGGCAGCGTGACCCTTGGGCTGCTGGCCAGCCCGGCGGGGCCTGTAGCCAGCACTGCCGATGCCAAGGGAGAGGAGCCCGCTCTGGCCGGCCTGTTGCTGCTGGCGGCCTTGGGGCTTTGGGGTGCTCGTCGGTTCGGTGGCGGGGCCAGCCCCCTGGGCAAGGATCCCCGGGGCCGCTTGGGGTTCGCCCGCTGGGGCCAACTGCGCCGGGAGGCTTCCCTGAGCGCCGCCCGACGGCGGGCAGCCCAGACCCGGCCGTCGTTGGCCCCGGCGGCCAGCGGTGCCCGAGCCAGGCGCCTGGAAGGGCGGCAGGTCGGCTACCCGCTGGGCCGGGCCCTCCCGCTGGGCGTGGCCCCTTGGGGCGGGGTGCAGCTGTGGGCGTCTTGGGAGGTGTCGGCCCGGCTGGTGGCACCGCCCGGCGAGGGCAAGACGTTCCGGGTCCTGGTCCCCGTGCTCCGCCAGCACGCCGGCCCCGCCGTTGCCACCTCTACCAAAGCCGACCTCTACGAGCTGAGCGCTTGTGCCCGGGAGAGGGTTGGGCCGGTGCTCGCCCTCGACCCCGACGGCCTGGCTCCTGCAGCCGCCCCGCTGCGCTGGTCGCCGGTATCTGGCTGCGAGCAAAGCGTGGTCGCCGAGCGGCGGGCTGCCGCGCTGGTGGCGGCCACCGGTGAGGACGGCGATGCCCAAAACGGCGCTTTCTTCCGGGACTCAGCGCGCGACCTCCTGAAGGCGTACCTGCACGCGGCCGCGCTGGAGGGCCTGGACATCCGGGCTGTCTTGGAGTGGTCGCGCCGCCCAGACGACCAGGCCCCAGCAGAGATCCTGGCCCGCTCGGCCCGGGCCGCCCCAGGGTGGGCAGATCTGGTGGCCCTGCACACCACCGGTGCGGCGGAGACGACGTCGGGGGTGCTCCGCTACGTCGGCCGGGCGCTGGCGTGCTTCAGCCACGAGCCAGTGGTCGCTGCCTGCTGTCCCCGGAGCGGCCAGGACATTGACATCGAAGCGTTCCTGTTGGCCAACGGGACGGTGTACCTCCTCGGCAAGGGGTCCCGGCTGGGGGCGGTTGCCCCCTTGATCACCGCCTTTGCCGACGAGGTCTTCGCCGCCGCCGAACGGCTGGCCACCCGGATGCCCGCCCGGCGTCTCGACCCGCCCCTGCTCGGGCTGCTCGACGAGGCACCCAGCATCGCGCCCGTCCCTTCGCTCCCTGAGCTGCTGGCAGACGGCCGGGGAAGGGGGATAGTGGTCGTCTATGCCATGCAGTCGTTCTCGCAGGCGGTCACCAGGTGGGGTGCCCACCGGGCGGAGACCATGGGCAATGCGACCTCCGTCACGGCGGTGCTCGGGGGCTTGAGCTCGCCCAGCGACCTGGCCGACCTGGAGAGGCTCTGTGGCCAGCGGCGGGCCCGCCGGGTGAGCAGCCACCACGGGGGCCGCGACCGGTCGCGCACGGTCAGCTGGGAGTACGAGGCGGTGCTGCGAGCCGACCAGATCAGGACGTTGCCAGCCGGCGTCGGCCTTGTCCTGTGGGGACGGCTGCCGCCCGTGCTGGCGCGCTTCCCGCTGCTATCCGAAACCAAGGACTGGCCCGAGATCCGCCGGGAGGAGCAGCGCACCCGGGAGGCCAACGACCGCGCCCGGCGCCTCCTGGCCACCGACGCCCCCTGGTGCCCGAAGCCCAAAAGATGAAAAGGGAAGACGACATGACCAACTGCCTCCCCCCTTACCGGCCGTTACGAGGCGCCGAGCCGCCTCACTTCGTGGACCGGCCCAGTGGCCACGACCCCTTTGCTGCGGGGATAGTTGCCCAGAGCACCGGTGCTTTTGCGGCTGGGCCGTGCGACCCGCGGTTCCACGCGGTGGTCACCGGGGCCCCGGCCTTGGGCAAGACAGCAGTTTTGCGAGCCATAGCCAAGGAAGCTTCCCTGCGGCTGGGATGGGCCGCCTCAGTGCACCGGTGCCGGCCCAAGGAGAGGGTGCCGGGCCGCGTCGCCGACGAGGTGGGGGCCGCCGTCCGCCAAGCTTGGCCCGAGCACCTCCGCCAGTTCGCCGACGAGGTGGTGTTGCCCAGCGGCCGAGGCCTGCCGGGGCCGGCAGCACCCTGGGGCTCGGCCTTTGGTGAGGAGGTGCCCTGGGCGGCACTGCGGCGGTTCTTGCAGTTGGCAGGGACTTTCGCCCAAGCCATCTCGCGCGGTTTGGTGCTGGCCTTCGATGACGCGGACAGGCTGGCCAGGGGTGAGCTCGAGGCCCTCGGGCACCTGGCCCGGGGCCTGTCTCGTGAAGGGTCGCCGGTCGCCTTCGTGTTCGCTGGCGGGCCCGAGCTGGAAGCGGTGCTCGCCCGAGCAGGGGGGCATTGCCCTTGCACGTGGCCGGTGACGCTGCCCTGGTTCTGCGATGAGGAGGCGCGCGAGGCACTAGTGGTCCCCGCCACCGAGCGAGGCGTGGAGTTCGAAGAAGGCGCCCTCGAGGCCCTGTGCGAGGCTGCCGGTGGGTCGCCCCTCGAGGTCCAGCGGCTCGGGTTCGTGGCTTGGACGGCAGCCCGAGGCGGGGACGTGGTCACGCTCGAGGCGGCAGAGGGTGCGGTAGCCGCTAGCTTGGCCCAGGCCTCCGCCCGGGCCAGCTGAGGCTGCTCGGGCCACGACCTCAACAACTTCGGTCGAGGGCGCATGGGTGGCCATGGCGCCGTAGTTGCTAGGCTCCCGGCTCGTGGCCTTGGTCGCTGGGGTGGACAGCTCGACGCAGTCCACCAAAGTCGTCATAGTGGACACCGCCACCGGCGAAGTAGTCGGGACCGGCACCGCCCCGCACGTCGTCACCGGTACTGGCGGCGCCCGCGAGACCGACCCTGGTTGTTGGGAAGGTGCGCTGGCCGAGGCCCTCCACAAGGCGGTTGCCTCCCTGCCGGCTTCAGGGAAGGTGGCAGCCATCTCGGTAGGCGCCCAGCAGCACGGCTTGGTCGTGCTGGGGGCGGACGGTAGCCCGCTCCGGCCAGCCCTTTTGTGGAACGACACCCGGGCCGGGGCGGAGGCCGCCCAGATCGTCTCCGCTTTGGGCGGCCCGGCCGAGTGCGCCAAGCGGGTGGGTTCGGTCCTGACCCCTGCTTTCACGGTCGCCAAGTGGGCGTGGCTGCGCCGGGCGGACGCTGCGACGGCCAGCCAAGCCCGGGCCGTCTGCCTTCCTCACGATTACCTCACCGGCCTGCTGACCGGCGCGTTGGCGGGTTCCGTTGCTCGCTCCGGGCCGGGGCCCAGGCTTTGCACGGACCGCAGCGACGTCTCCGGCACCGGGTGGTGGGCCCCGGTTGAGGAGGCCTACGCGCCCGAAGTGCTGGCCTTGGGCGAGGTGGCCCTGGACGCTGAGCTGCTGCCGACCGTGCTGGGGCCGGCGGAGCCGGCCGGGGAGGTGCCGGCCGCCGTGGCGGCACGCTTCGGCCTGGCGCCAGGGGCGGTGGTCGGCCCGGGTGCCGGCGACAACGCAGCTGCGGGCTTGGCGCTCGGCTTGCAGCCCGGGGAGGCGGCCGTGTCGCTCGGTACGTCGGGCACGGTGTTCGCCACGTCCGAAAGGCCCAGCGCCGACCCAGAGGGGGTGGTGGCCGGCTTCGCCAGTGCTGACGGGCGGTACCTGCCTTTGGTGTGCACCCTGAACGCGACGCTGGCAGTGGACAAGGTCGCCAGCTGGCTGGGCCTGGAGCGCGACGACGTGGCTCCGTCGGGCGAGGTGGTCTTCCTCCCCTGGCTCGACGGGGAGCGGACCCCCAACCTGCCCACCGCTTCAGGCGCTTTGAGCGGCCTCCGCCACAGCACCGACCCCCGGTCGGTGCTGCAGGCTGCCTACGAGGGCGCGGCTGCCACCTTGCTGGCCGGGCTGGGCCGGGTGGGGGAGTGGGCGGAGCTGGAGGATGGCTCGCCACTGCTCTTGGTCGGCGGTGGGGCCCAGAGCCGGGTGTGGAGGGAAGTGGTACGGAGGCTGTCGGGCCGAGGGGTGCTCGTGCCCCGGGCCAGGGAGCTGGTGGCGCTGGGGGCCGCGGTGCAAGCTGCCGCCGTGCTGGAAGGGGCAGGCCTGCGCCAGGTCGCCCAACGCTGGGGCACCCGCATGGGCGTGGAGGAAGACGCTCTCCCCCGCGACGACGACAAGTTCGCACGCATCATGGCGTGGCTGGAGCTGGTTGGCGAGTGGGCCTCCCGGCCCTAGGGCCCTGGTCGCTCACAGCCCGAGGGCAGCGCTGCACGCCGGCCACTGCCCCCAGCCGTAGAGCGCCTCGAGGCGCTGGGCGGCCTCGTCCTGCATCCAATAGGGTTCCAGGTCGGGCCGCCCCGGGTACCCCAGCTGGGCCCAGGTAGCCTCGGAGAACTGGTAGGCACCGAAGTAGCCATTGCCGGTGTCTGCCTGGTAGTTGTCACCAGACTCGCAGGTCCGCAGTTCCAGCCACACACCCCCAGCGGGCGCGCCGGGGTTGGTCGTGGGGGAGGGACTGGGGGCCTGCAGGCCCAGGGTGGGGGGCGGGGAGGTGGTAGCCGGTGACGGGGAGGTGGCCGGGGGGGGCGAGGTCGCCGGTGGCTTCGGTGCTGCTGGAGGCGTGGGCGGGGCAGAGCTGATGGGGGCGAGCGTGGTGGTGGCCAGGGTTGGCCCCCTGGTGGGCGCGCTCAGGGTGCTGGAGCTGACCTGCGGACGAGTGCCGGCGGAGCCGCCTGTTGTGGCCGCCCCCGTGGGGCTGGCCGGCGCCGGCAGAGATGTGGTCGTGGTCGCTGGTGCGGTCGGGGCCGGTTGGCCCAAGGAGGTTGCGGTCGGGGCCGGGTGGCCCAAGGTGGGCCTGCTCATGGTGGTTGTTGTGGTCGGAGCAGGGGGTTGGGGTTGGGTCTGGGCCACCAGACCGGGGTGGGCCGAGGCCGTGGCCAGCTGTGGTGCCGGGTGGGCCGGCGCCACCGGCCGGGTGAGCGGGCCACTTGGTGGCCGCCGTAGCGGGCTGGGACTGGAGGCTTGCAGTTGCTGGGCCACAGCCTTGACGACCCCGTCTCCTACAGGAGGACCGGTGGCGGCCCGCTCGGACGCGGCCAGGGCGGCGGTACGTTGGCGTGCTCGCGCCAACGCGGCTTGGAGCGACGCCGCCTGCCCCAAAGCGCGCTGGCGGGCCGCAGCGGCTGCGTGGCGTGCCAGCTCGGCCCTGGCCAGGGAGCGGCGCAGCTCGGCCAACGCGCTGGCCAGGCGGGCTTGTCCCAGTTCGAAGGCCTGGGCCGTCGCTTGGATGTCCCCCACCGCCACTTGCAGGTAAGTGGCCCGGTCAGTGATCTCTATGCCGATGGCCGGGCCGAGAGGCAAGGCCGGCACCGTGCTCGTGTAGGACATGATGGCCTCCTGGCGCAGCACGGACTCGGTCGCACCTAGGCGGGCCCGCACGGCGCGGACCGCTCGGGCTGAGGCGCCAACCTCCTCCGACAGCAGCGCGACCTGGGCGGCGTCGTGCTGGTAGCGAAGGGTGAGCTCATGGACCAGCCGGCCCTCCTCGACCAGCTGGTTGGCCAACGCCTGGGCGTGGGCGCGTGCCTTGGCCAGCGAGCCCGCGGTGGCTGTGCCGGGCGGAGCGGCAAGCGCCGCCAAGGTGGCCAAGGCGGCCAGCGCCCAGGCCGGGCGGTCGCGCCGCGTCAGCACGTCGGTGCTCCCGGCAACCCAGCACCTTGGCGAACAGCGGTACCTGTCCAGCTGGACATATCCTCGGCTCCCGGTCGCACGCCCGCTCGGGCGGGCGTGGGCGCCTGGCTTGTCGCCAGGTTAGGGCAAGGCGGCCTACCCGGGCCACACCAAGCTGCGCCCACGGTAGATGGCGTCGACGTAGCTCGGGTCGATGAGCGCGGCCAGGTCCACCGGGTGAGCGATCAGGTGGTAGGCCAGCAACAGGTGGTACTCGGGCTGCCATTGGGAGAGGTCCTCGAAACCCACGCCGTGCCCGGGCAGGAGGTTGGCAGTCACCTCGGCCGATTCGACCCGCCAGCGCTGGAGGTTCTGGCTGACGTCGTAGCCGGCCTGGTAGCGGGCGGCGTCCCGGACGCAGCTGGGCGCGTGGGCCTGGCACCAGTAAAAGGCATGGAAGGTGGCCCGGAGGAAGTCCCTCAGCGCAGACGGGTGAGCCTGGGCCCAGGCGTGGTTGACATCGAGCACGTTGAAGGTGCCGTGCAACCCGAACGAGCCTGGGTCCCACTCCCGGATGTGGTAGCCCTCGTCCCGCAGCTGGAGCGGTTCGTTGGACTTATAGGCGGTCAGGCCCTGGACCTGGCCCCGGGGCAGGACCGTGGGGTCGTAGCCGACGGACACCTCGCGTACCGTCTTCAAGTTGACGCCTGCCTTTACCAACATGGCCGTGATGAGCGGCGGCATGGCGCCCTTGTAGCCGATGGTCTTGCCGTCCAACTGGCGCAAGTTGGTGACCGAGGCCATGGTGAGCAAGGTGTTGGCCGTGGTGTTGCCGTAGGTGGCAACTGCCTCAATGGGTATGCCCCCCGCTGCCGCGGTGATCGCGTCTGAGGCCGACCCCAGTTCGCCCAGGGTGGCCCTGCCCGCGGCCACCAGTTGGCTGCTGGACGTGGGGTCGCCGGTACCGGGCTTCAGGTGCACGTTGAGGCACAGCTGTTGGTAAAAGCCCTGTGCCAGGGCGGCGACGGGGTCCAAGATGCCCACGGACGCTTGCCAGCCGAACCCCGTGAGGTAGGTGATGGGCCCGGCGGCCCGGTTGGCCGCGCAACGAGCGGCACCGGCCAGCATGGGCGGGGCCGTGGCCGCGACCGTCTTGGTGGTCCCGGCCGCCGGGCTGGCGAACGCCGCTAGCACCGTGGCCGAGGCAACGGCCAGGGGCAAGGAACGCGTGAGCCCTGTGCGCTTTGGGGTCATTGGGGTACTTTGCCAGGTTGGCCAAGCTCCCGGCAAGGAGCCTTTGAGAGGGCGAGAGGGCAGCGGCCGGCCCGCCTTGGCCTGTGGCAGGCAGTGGCCTCAGCGGGCCCTAGCGGGAGCCTCAGCGGGCCCCTAGCGGAAGCCTCGCCAGCGCAGGACGCGGTCCTCCACCAGCACCACAAGGCCGGTCAAGGCCAAGCCGAGGGCGGCCAGGGTGACGATGCCGGCCCAGGCCAGGTCCAGCTGGCTGTTACTGGACCAGGTGTTGATGTACCAGCCCAACCCGCTGGAGGTCCCGTTGGAGACCATCTCGGAGATGGCTGCGCCGATGACGCCGAGGGGTACCACCACTCGTGCGGCGGCGAACAGGTAGGGAAGGCTGGAGGGCAGTTGGAGGCGCCAGAGCACGTCCCAGCGGGAAGCCCGCACCGTCTGCAGCACCTCCAAGGCTTGAGGGTCGGCCGAGCGCAGGCCGGCGATGGTGTTTATGAGGGTGGGGAAGAAAGTGATGAGGCCGGCCAGCACGATCTTGGGGGCGCGCCCGAACCCGAGGGCTATGCCCAGGGCAGGTGCGATGGCTATGAGCGGTGTGACGTTGAGGACCACCGCAGCCGGTAGCACGGCTCTCATCACCAGGCGGGACTGGCTCATGGCCACCGCCAGGAGCAGTGCCACGGCGTAGCTGATGGCCACCCCGGGCAGCGCTTCTGCCAGGGTGTCGCCCCCGTTGGCCAGGTAGGTGCCGGGGTGGCCGGCCAGCTGGGCGATGACCGAGCCGACCGTGGGGAGGAGGTAGCGGTTGTGCAGCGCCAACAGCTCCCAGACCCCGAGCACGAGCGCAAAGGTGGCCAGCGGCGGCGCCCAGTGGGCAGGGTGGAGCCATGCCCCCCGGGGGCCGGCCGGGGTGGTGAAGACCTCCTCAGGGGCCGGCAACCCAGGCCTCCTTCAGCTGGTGGCGCAGCTGGTGCACCAGCTTGTGGAACTTCGGCGCGTCTTCCACCCCGGCCGGCCTGGGCCTGGGCAATGGGACCGGCAGCGGCGGCAGCAACGTCCCTTGCCCCATCACCGCCACCCGGTCGGAGAGCATCACCGCCTCGGCCACCGAGTGGGTGACGAACACCACCGTGCGGCGTTCGCTCTGCCATAGCTCCAGCAACTGGTGGGCAACTGCTTCCCGGGTGAGCTCGTCCAGCGCAGCAAAGGGCTCGTCCATGAGCAAGACGGCGGGGGAGATGGCGAAGGCCCGGGCGATGGCGACCCTCTGGCGCATACCACCCGACAGCTGGGCGGGCAGCAACCTGGCCGCTCCCTCCAGGCCCAGCCGGGCGAGGATCTCCATGGGGTCGAGGCCGTTGTCCCCGGCGCGCCGGTTGACCTGGAGAGGCAGCCGGACGTTGTCCAAGACGTTACGCCAGGGCAACAGAGCAGGGGCTTGGGGCACCCAACCGAGGTGCTTGGAACGGCTCGCCTCCCGGGGGGCTTCGCCGAAGATGCTCACCGTCCCCTCGTCGGGCTCCAGGAGGCCGGCCAGGACGCGCAGGAGGGTGGACTTGCCCACCCCGCTGGGGCCGATGATGGTGAAGAACTCACCTCGGTCGACCACCAGGTTCACGTCGCGCAGGGTCGGCCTGTGCGCGCCGGGGAACTTCTTGGTGATGCCCTTCAGCACGATGCCCTCGCTCCGCAGTGCCCCAGGGAAGTCCTCGGGGCCGAACTGGCCCACGGGAGGCGCCACAGCAGAGGGTACGGGCTGGCCCGGCGGCAGTGTCATCCCACCCGCCAGGTTAGGGCGGCGCTACCGAGTGCCTGGCCGGCCCCGTCGTTGCCCACGGGGTCCCGGCGGGCCGGGCGACAGCGGGCCGGTACGGTCAGTGCAGCTGGGTGTAGACGCCGTCGGCACCTGAAGCCAGCGCGGCCAGGACTAGCCCGAACATGACCATGGCGAAGACGAAGTCAGCCTTGCGGCTGACAAGGGCATAGATGCCGAGCCCTTGGGCCACCACGAGCAGGGCCGCAGCCGCGTAGAAAGGTGTCATCGCCGACCACGCCCGTGCTTGGCCATCGGGCCCAGGTTAGCCGGCGGCAGCGGGCCGGGGGCGACAGCGCCGCGGCCGCCAGGCTCGGCCCAGCTCGGCGTGGTTGCCTAGGGTACCATTGGGGGTATAACGGACAAGGGGCCCACGAGGCGTCCCGGGGAGCTGTGGCCGAAGGGGAGCAAAGGTGCAACTGTCACCAGAGGTAGTGGAAGACGTGCGCAAACGCCTGCGCCGGGTGGCCGGCCAGGTCCAAGGTGTAGAGAGGATGCTGGCTGAAGGCAGGGAGTGCCGGGACGTGGTCGCGCAGATCTCGGCTGCTACCAAGGCGCTTGAACAGGCGGGTTTCAAGCTGGTGGCTGCCGGCCTCACCTATTGCTTGGACAACCCCGAGGCGGCTTCGTCAGACGGCTACCCGCTCGAAGCGGTGGAGCGCATGTTCATGAAGCTGGCGTGACCTCCATCCTGGCGGCGGTCCTGCTCACCGGCGGGGCCAGCCGGAGGATGGGGTTCGACAAAGCCCTCTTGCCGGTGGGCGGGGCCCCCAACGCGCTGCGCCTGGGACGGCTGTTGGCTAGCCAGGTGAGCCTCGCCCTGGAGGTGGGGCCAGGCCGCTCCGGCTTGCCGTGGGTCACCGAGACGCTACCGGGCGGTGGCCCGTTGGTCGCGATGGGGGCCGGCGCGGCGGCGTTGAGGGCCAGGGGCCACGAGGGCCCGGCGCTCGTGCTGGCCTGCGACCTGCCCCTGGTGGACGAGGCGGTGGTGGGCTTCCTGGCTCGGTGGCCGGTCGCGGGTTCCGTCGTGCCCGTGGTGGGCGGGCACCCCCAACCGCTGTGCGCCCGCTGGTCGGCCGAGGACCTCCAGGCCGCGCACCTGCTGGCCCAGGCGGGTGAGCGCTCAATGAAGGCGCTCTTGAGGCGCCCAGGGATCAGCTGGGCGGACGAGGCCTGCTGGCCGCCGGGGGTGACGGCGGCCAGCTTCGCTGATGCCGACACCCCGGCCGACGTCGCCCGGCTCGGGCTGCCTTCATGAACCGTGGCCGGGTGGGCCAGCTGAGGCTGCTGCGCCCCCGTCCCAGGTCGCGCTCTTGTCCACAACTGGGCCCCCGTCCAGAGCTGGCCCTCCGTCATCTAGGGGCAGGGTGATGTCGACCTTGGTGCCGCCGGCCGGAGGCGATGAGACGCTGACGCTGCCGCCGTGGGAGGTGACCACCTTGTGGACGATGGCCAGGCCCAGGCCCGAACCGGGCATGGAGCGGGCCGACTGGGCGCGGTAGAAACGGTCGAAGATGTGAGGCAGGTCCTCAGGGGCGATGCCGGGCCCTTGGTCGGTGATGGTCAGGTGCCAGGCACTGTTGGCTCGCAGTGCCACCTGGACCCGGCCCCCGGGCGGGCTCCATTTCACCGCGTTGTCGAGCACGTTGAGCACGGCCCGCTCCAGCAAGGCGGGCTGTGCCCGCACCGGCCCGGGCTGGAGCGAGACGTCGAAGTGCAGCGAGGGGGCGCGCCGCTTTGCCCGTTCCAAGGCGTGGAGGACGACCTGCTCGAAGGGGACCGGTTCTGGTTCGGGTTGCTGTTCTTCTTCCCGGGACAGGTCCACCAGGTCGCCTACAAGGGTGGTGAGCTCGGCCAGCTGGCCCTTGACGTCGGCCAGCAGGGCCTGGCGGTCGGCGTCGGGCAGGTCCCAGGCCCGCATCAGCACCTCGATGTTGGTGCGCAGGCTTGTGAGGGGCGTGCGCAGCTCATGGCCGGCGTCGGCCACCAGCTGTGCCTGCTGGCGGCGAGAGGCAGCCAGAGCCCCCAGCATGGCGTTGAAGCTGCGGGCCAGGCGGGCCAGCTCGTCGTTGCCCTCGTCGTCTATCGTGGCCGACAGATCTTGGGTGGCAGTTACGTGCTCGGCCGCCAGGGTGAGGTGCTCCACGGGGCGGATACTGGCCCGGCCGACGGCCCAACCGATGCCGGCAGCCAGGGCGATGCCACCGATGGCTACCAAGACCATCACCAGCCGGAGGTAGGCCAGGGTGTGGTCCATGTCGGAAAGCTGGTAGCCGATCTGGACGGCGAGGGAGCTCTTGATGACCCCGACCGTGGCCACCCGGTAAGGGTTGCCGTCAGCCCCGGTGAGGTCTTGCAGCTCCACCGGGCTGGACGGGCCGTTGGCGTAGATCTGCTTAGCCTGGGCGGTGACGGGGAAGAACCGGCCGGCGGCCAGGACGCCGGGTGCCTGGACCGAGTAGGCCTGGCCGTTGGCCAGCACCTGGACCGGGTCCCCGGTCTCGAACTGGAACCGGACGAAGGGCTGAGGTTCGAGGAGGCCGCCATTGCCGAACAGTTCGGGCTGGATCTGGACCAAGCGGGTCGTAACCGTGCTCACGGCATTGGAAAGGTTCGTGTTGACCTGGCCTTCGAGCTGGCGGCTGACCGCCACGTAGGCCACAGCCGTGGCCAGGACGACAGCCAAGCCGACGGCCACGGCCACCAAGAAACTGACCCGGGCGCGAAAGCTGACGGTGCGCAGCCAGGGCAAGGGCGGCCCCGGCGGCTGTGCGCTGGGCGTGGCCGTAGGCTCCTCCGGGCCAGGCAGGTGCTCGCCCCGCCCAGCCGGCTGGTCAGCCGGCTCGCCAGCCGGGGGTGCTGGCTGGGGCTGGCCTAGCCCGCGGGGCCAGCCTGGCAGTGGCCCCGAGCCGGCGGGACGGTCCTGCCCAGGGGTGCCGGTGGTGGGCCTCAGCACCTTTGCCTTTCCCCGGTGGGCATCTTTCACTCCCTGAGGTCGGCCGGCAGGCGCAGGACGTAGCCCACACCCCGTACGGTGTGGATGAGGCGCGCCTCGCCGCCGGCTTCGGTCTTGCGGCGGAGGTAGCCCACGTAAACCTCCAAGCTGTTGGAGTTGAGCCCGAAGTCGTAGCCCCACACCCGGTCGAAGATCATCTCTCGGGGCAGCACCTGCTTGGGGTTGCGCAAGAACAGCTCCAGCAGCAAAAACTCCGTCCGGGTGAGCTCTATCAGCCTTTGGCCCCGGCGCACCTCCCGGGTGCCGGGGTCGAGGGAAAGGTCGGCGAAGCGCAGCACCTCGTTGTCGGCGGTCGGGGCGCTCCGGCGCAGCAGGGCACGCAAGCGAGCCAGCAGTTCTTCCAAGGCGAAGGGCTTTACCAGGTAGTCGTCGGCACCCGCGTCCAAGCCGTCGACGCGGTCAGACACCGCCGTCTTGGCTGTCAGCATGAGCACCGGTGTGCGGTCGCCCGCAGCCCGCAGCCGCCGGCACATCTCGAGGCCGTCGAGACGGGGCATGGCGATGTCCAGCACGATGGCGTCGGCGGGCCTCTCGGCGTGAGCAGCCAGGCCGGCCAGGCCGTCTTCGGCCAGCTCGGCCGTGTACCCTTCGAAACGCAGGGCGCGCTCCAACGCTTGGCGCACAGCCGGCTCGTCGTCGACGACCAAGATCCGCATGGGGCTCCTTTGCTGGTTGCCTTCCAGTGTGCCCCCAAGTGTGGTGCCAGCGCCTGAGAGGGGGCTGAAGACCAGCTCCCCTGGGCTGTGGGCGGCCCGCCGGCGGGCCCAGGCGTCGGTGCCGCCCTTGGGCGCGGGCCGGTCCTGCCCGCCCTGGCGCGGGGCGGCCGCCCGTGCGCAGGCTGGCGCCGGCGGGTGGCCCCGTGCGGTGTAGCCTGGGCGCGCTGTGAAGTTCACGTCTTGTACGTGGCCGCTCGGGACGTGCAGGCAATGAGGCCCCGAAGTTGAGGCCCGGAAGGTGAAGCCAGGGAGATGAGGCCCATTATGGTCAAGCACCTCGTCGAACGCCGGCTGGCAGATGTGTCCCAACGCCTGCGCCGGGCGCGCCAGGAGCTGGCCGTGGTGGACGAGCAGTTGCGGGCCTTGGCCGACACAGCCGACGAGGCGCGCATCCGTTCGCTGGTGTCCGAGACGCCCCTCGCAGTGAAGGAGTTCCACGAGGCCCAGCGCCAGGCCGAGGCCATGGAAGGCGCTCGCCAGAAGCTGGCAAGCCAGGTCCGTCGGCTCGAAGCCGAGATGGACGAGCTGCTATACAAGTTGTGAACGGCAGGTGCCCGGGGACGCCTGGTTGAGACCCGTTGCGGAGGAGCATTGTGGGCGCAAGAGTGGTGATAGCTGAGGACGAGGCGCTCATCCGCCTGGACCTGCGCGAGACCCTGGAAGAAGAGGGCTACGAGGTCGTAGGGGAGACCGGCCGCGGGGACGAGGTGGTGGACCTGGTGCGGGCGCAGCGGCCCGACATCGCCATCTTGGACATAAAGATGCCCGGAGGCGACGGGCTGTCTGCCGCCTCGGAGATCACGGCCGGTCGCCTGGCGGCCGTGCTCATACTGACCGCCTTCAGCCAGAGGGAGCTGGTGGACAAGGCTCGTGAGGCGGGGGCGCTTGCCTACCTGGTCAAGCCGTTCCAACGCCAGGACCTGGTGCCGGCCATAGAACTGGCGCTCGGCCGCTTCGAGGAGATGAAGGCGCTGGAAGAAGAGGTAAAGGACTTGGAGGAGCGCCTGGCCACCAGGCGGGAGGTCGAAAAGGCCAAGGGTGTGCTCATGGACGAGCTAGACATGAAAGAGCCAGAGGCCTTCCGGTGGATCCAGCGCCGGGCCATGGACGAGCGCTGCGGCATGAAGGAGGTCGCTCGCCGGGTCCTGACGGAGGGACTTCGCCCCGGCCAGGGCGAAAGCCGCGGGCCGGCCCACGGGGCGGTGGCAGGGTGAGGCAGGGCGGCCCGCTGGCTCCAGCCCCAGGAGACCGGGCCTGTAGGTGACGGTGGCGGGCAACGTAGAGGCCCAGCCCCAGGAGGCTGGCCGAAGGGCCGGGCCCGGGGCCGGGGGCCCCGGTCGCGAAGCAAGCCCGGGCGCCGGGGCGGGCGGGGCCGGCCCGGCCAGCCTGCCCGCCCTGCCTGAGAGCCTGAGCTACCGCCTGAAGCGGCTCTTGCTGGGCCAGCCTTTGGTGAGCGAGCAGCTGCGCCAGCAGCGGCTCTCCCAGCCGGTGGCCTGGGGCGTGCTGGCCCCGGACTGCACCTCTTCGTCGGCCTACGGCACCGAGGAGATGTTGGTGGTCCTGGTGCCCGCCATCGGCATGGCCGCGTTCAACCTGGTGATCGGCGTCGCGGCCGTGATCCTGGCCGTCTTGGCGCTGGTGACCCTCTCCTACCGGGAAGTCGTGATGGTCTACACCAAGGCCGGCGGCAGCTACGTGGTGGCCAGGGACAACTTCGGCGTGAAGGTGGCCCAAGTCGCCGCAGTGGCGCTGTTGGTGGACTACACCGTGACCGTGGCGGTCCAGACCGCGGCAGGGGCGGACGCGCTGGCTTCAGCGGTACCGGCCTTGTCGGGCTACGTCCTGTGGGTCACCCTTGGGGTGGTCCTGTTGATGCTGTGGGGCAACTTGCGCGGGGTCCGGGAAGCAGGCCGGTCTTTTGCCGCTCCGCTGTACCTCTATGTGGCCGGCCTGGGGGCAACGGTGGTAGTCGGCTTCGTCCGGGCTGCCCTGGGGCCGCGCTTGCCCGTCTACGGCCCGGCCACCTGGCAGGCGCACCACTACCACTTGGGCGTCGCCAGCGGCAACGGCCTGCTGCTGGGGGCCTCGGTGTTCGTCTTCCTGAAGGCGTTCGCCAATGGTGGGTCTTCGCTCACCGGCTTGGAGGCCATATCCAACGGGGTGGGCGTGCTCCGGCCTCCCGAAGGGCGCCACGCCCGGGCGATCCTCGGCCTGCTGGCGGTGACCCTCGGGACGCTGGTGCTCGGCACCGCCCTGCTGGCCCACTGGACCCATGCCATGCCCTACATCCACGGCACCCCGACGGTCGTGTCCCAAGAGGTGCGAGCGGTGTTCGGCGGGGGGGCAGCCGGCTCGGCCTTTTTCTACTATGTGCAGTTCGCGTCGGTCCTGATCTTGTGGACCGGGGCCAACACCAGCTTCAACGGGTTCCCGTTCCTGGCCAGTTTCGTAGCCGAGGACGCCTTTTTGCCCCGGGTCCTGACCAAGCGGGGGCACCGCCTGGTCTTTTCCAACGGCATAATTGCCCTTGCCGTCCTGGCCATCGTGCTGTTGGTGGTGACCGACGCCAACCTGGACTCGCTGATCGGCGTCTATGCCATTGGGGTCTTCACCGGGTTCACCTTTGCCGGGGCCGGCCTCGCCCGTTATTTCCTCCGGTACCGGCGCCGGGGCTGGCGGTACAAGACCGTAGTCAATGTGGCGTCGGCCACCTGCTCGTTCGCGGTCGTGCTCATCTTCCTCGTCACCAAGTTCACCCAAGGGGCGTGGGCCGTGTTCGTCATCTTCCTCTTGGGCGTCCCGGCCCTCATCCGCCTCAACCGGGAGTACCGGGAAGAAGAAGAGATCTTGGGGTCGGGCACCGCCGTCCTGGGTGCCCGGGAGACCGGGGCCTTGCGCCGCCACGTCGCTTTCGTGCTTGTGGACAGGGTGGACCTGGCCACCGCCCGGGCCGTGCAGTACGCGCGCACCCTGTCGGTGGACACCCTACGGGCGGTCCACTTCGTGGTCGACGCCCAGCGGGCCCGGGAGCTGGAGCAGGCCTGGGGCCGGCTCAGCACCGGTGGGCTGCCCTTGGAGGCCATAGAGTGCCGGGACAGGCGGGTGGCGAGAGCTTGCATGCAGCTGGCTTACGAGGAGGCAGCCGACGGCCAGACCGAGGTGTCGTTGTTGTTGCCCCGGCGGGCCTACAGCACCCTGGCTGGCCGTTTCCTCCACGACCAGACGGCTGAGCGCATCGCTGCCGCGGTAAGCCGTCTCCCGCACGTGAACGCCACCATCGTGCCCTTCGACGTGGGGGCTGCCCTGGCCAGCCGGAGGCGGAGGCTGCTCCAGCTCGGGGGCCAGCGGTCCCTTGGGCAACCCGGGGCTGGGCAACTGGGGGCCGGGCCAGCCGGGGCTGGGCCGGCCGGCGAGCCGGAGGGGGGCGCCGGGGGGCAGGCGGCCGGGCACGACGGAGAACCCCTGGCCGGGGCGGCGGCACCGCCTGGGTGCGTGCGGATCAACCAGCTGCAGCCCCGCCAGCGGGCCCGGGTGGCGGGACGAGTGCGCTCGATGGTGATCCGGCCCTGGGGCACGGCCCCGACCCTCGAGTGCAGCCTGACCGACGGTACCGGCCGCTTGGTAGTGGCCTTCCTTGGCCGGCGCGAGATCGCCGGCCTGGAGACCGGCACGCGCATGGTCGTCGAGGGGACCGTGGCCCTGCGCCGGGGGGAGCTGGTGATGATCAACCCGGCTTACGACCTGCTCACCACGTCGCTGCAGGAGCAGGGTTAGGGCCCCTACCGGAGCAGGGCCAGGGTCACACCGGGGAGCCGGCCCGGTCGGGCGCGGGCAGGACGGTCACGTACAGCTGGCTGGCGAGCGCCGCTCCCAGGGCGACCGTGTTGCCGCCGACCTCGAGCACGATGGTCCCGTCCGGCCCCTTGGCCGCTACGGTCGCCTCGGAGCCAGGGATGAAGTGGTGGTCGTCGAGGTACACCAGGGCATCGTGGTCGATCTCGACCATCTCGGTCACCCGGGTCAAGCGGACCCGGTCGCCTACGTTGACGTCGGTCATGTTGGTGCCTGCCGGCACGGAGGCACCCGACCCGGGGATGGCACTGCCGTGGGGGCAGGTCGAGGGGTTGTGCAGCACCTCGACCAGGCGGGCTTCGACCTCGTCGGAGATCACGTGCTCCCAGCGGTCGGCCTCCTCGTGGACCTTGTGCCAGGGCAGGCCAAGGACGTCGGCCAGTAGCCTCTCCGCCAGCCGGTGCTTGCGGATGACGCTGGTGGCGAGCTTGGTGCCCTCATCGGTGAGCGAAAGCGAGCGCCCGTCGAGGTAGATGTAGCCACCGTCTCGCAGGCGGTGGACCATTTCGGACACAGTGGGGGCGGAATGCCCGACCCGCTCGGCCAGGCGAGCCTGGATGACGTGGCCACCCTCCTCTTCGAGGTTGTAGATCGCCTCCAGGTACTGCTCGATTGGGGGATGTATACCGTTCGGCATGCCGTGAGCGTAGCTCCGGGTTGGCCAGCTGGCACCGGGCCTTTGGTAACCCTAACGGCGGACCAAAGACTCTGCCTAAAGGCCGCGCTCGTGGCCGGAGGGGGCCGGTAGCGCTGCCGTCGCCGGCGCCGTGGGCGGGCGCCTGTGCCGGGGCCCCGGCTGAGCGCGGCCGTAGCCGGCCGGTGGTGGCAGACTTGGCAGGGATGGCGCGCTTGATGCTGCTGGACGGCAACTCGTTGGCCTACAGGGCCTTCTTCGCCCTGCCCTCCGACCTGGCCACGGCCTCTGGCCAGGTCACCAACGCCGTGTACGGGTTCACGTCCATGCTCGTCAACCTCATCAAGGACCATCGCCCGGACCAGCTGGCGGTGGCCTTCGACCGGCCCGAGCCCACCTTCCGCCACCAGCTCGTGAGCGGTTACAAGGCGAACCGCTCCGAGGCCCCGGACATCCTGCGCCAGCAGTTGGGCCTGGTGCGCCAGGTCGCCGAGACGCTGCGGGCCCCGGTGGTCGAGGTAGCCGGCTACGAGGCCGACGACGTCATCGCCACCCTGGCGACCAAGGCGGCAGCCGGGGGCGACGACGTGATGGTCGTCACTGGCGACCGCGACACCTACCAGCTGGTGGAGGACCCCCACATCAAGGTGCTCTACAACCGCAGGGGCGTGTCCGACTACGTGCTCTACGACGAAGCCGGGATCCTGGCCCGCACCGGCGTGACGCCGCGCCAGTACGCGCAGTTCGCCGCCCTGCGCGGCGACCCGTCCGACAACCTGCCGGGCATCCCCGGGGTGGGGGAAAAGACGGCGGCTAGGCTGATGGCCACCTACGGCAGCCTGGAGGGGATCTACTCCCACCTGGGGGAGCTGACGCCCCGCCTGCGCCAGGCGCTCATCGAGGGCCGGGAGACCGTGCTGTCCAATGCACGCGCTACCCCGCTCGTGCGGGACCTGGAGGTCTCGCTCGACCCGGCCGAGGCCGCGCTGGGGGGGTGGGACCTGGCTGAGGTGCGGCGGCTGTTCGACTTCTTGGAGTTCCGCACCCTCTGGGAGCGGTTCTTGGAGGCGACCGGGACGCTGGCCAAGGGCGCCGGCTCCCCCCCGGAGGCCGCTATGGCCCGTGAGCTCGAAGTCGCCCTCAGGCGGCTGGAGGCCCCCGACGATGCCCTCAGGCTGTTCAGGACCTGGTTGACGTCCAAGACGCCCATCGCCCTGGCCGGGGCCTGGGCTGGGCGTGAGGGCCGCTCCGAGCTGGTTGGCTTGGCCTTCGCCGAAGTCCCGGCCCCAGAGGTCCCGGGCGGCCCGCCCGGGGCCGGTGGGGCAACCGACCAGGCGGCCGGCGGGGCGCCGGAGGGGAGGGCGGGGGAGGCACCCGCCCCAGGGGCCTCCGGGCCAGTGGCGGTGGCCTGGTTGGGCGCGCCGCTGTGGCGCGACCCCGAGGTGGCGGGCGCCCTGGCCCAGCTGCTCGGCCCGGCGGGGGTGAAGGCCTCGGCGCACGACGCCAAGGCCCTGATGCGGTCGTTGGCTGAGGCCGGGGTCGACTTCTCCAACCTCCAGCTGGACACTGCTATTGCTGCCTACCTGGTGGACCCCGCTGGGGACCAGTACCTGTTGGAGGAACTGGCGCCCCGCTACGCCGGCACCAGCCTGGCCCGTCCCGGAGGGGCACCGGCGGGCCAACTGGACCTCTCCGGGGTGGCGCAGGACCCTGCGGTCGTCGCCGCCCAGCGCGCCGGCGCCGTTTCCCGGCTAATCGGGCCGTTGTCGGCCGCGATGGCCTCGCGGGGCATGTCCAAGCTCTACGACGAGGTCGAGCGGCCCTTGGTACGGGTGCTGGCCCGCATGGAGCTCGTCGGGGTCCGGGTGGACACGGCGGAGCTGCGCCGGCTGGCGAGCGTGCTGGGCGAAGAGGCCCGGCGGCTCGAGCGCCAGGTACGGGAGCTGGCCGGGGTGGACTTCGTGGTCAACTCGGTGCAGCAGCTGCGCGACGTCTTGTACGGCAAGCTGGGGCTGACCCCGGGCAAGAAGACCAAGACCGGCTACTCGACCGACAGCCAGACCCTGGAGAAGCTGCGCGACGAGCACCCGGTCATCCCAGTCATATTGCGGTACCGGGAGGTGGAAAAGCTCCGCTCCACCTATACCGACGCGCTGCTGGCGGAGGTCGGGCCCGACGGGCGGATCCACGCCACGTTCAACCAGACCGTGGCCCGCACCGGCCGGTTGTCCTCCGACGCCCCGAACCTCCACAACATCCCCATCCGCACCGAGGAGGGCCGCCAGCTGCGCAAGGCCTTCGTGCCCGCCGAGGGCATGCGGCTGCTCGTGGCCGACTACAACCAGATAGAACTGCGGGTGATAGCCCACCTGGCTGAGGACCCAGGCCTGATCGAGGCCTTCATGAGCGGGGCCGACGTGCACAAGATGACCGCGGCCCGCATCTTCGGCGTTGGCCCCTCCGAGGTGACCACGGCCATGCGCTCCAAGGCGAAGATGGTCTCCTACGGGCTGGCTTACGGCATGGAGGCCTACGGCCTTTCCCAGCGGCTGGGCATCTCGGTGGAGGAGGCCGCCGAGGTGCTACGGGCCTACTTCGAGAGCTTCCCCCGGGTGCGCGCCTACATGGACAAGGTAGTGGCCGAGGCTCGCGACAAGGGCTACACGGAGACCCTTTTCGGCCGGCGCCGGCTCATACCGGAGCTTTCCTCCCAGCGCTACCAGGTCCGCATGGCCGGGGAGCGCCAGGCGATGAACGCCGGCATACAGGGCTTGGCCGCGGACATCTTCAAGGTGGCACTGGTGCGCCTCGATTCCCGCCTGGAGGAGCGCAGGCTGCGCAGCCGTCTGGTGCTGCAGGTCCACGACGAGGTGCTCTTGGAAGTGCCGCCCGACGAGGAGGAGGTGGCCGCCCAGCTGACCCTGGAGGCCATGCGGGGGGCGGCTGAGCTGCGGGTGCCGCTGGAGGTCAACCTGTCCTGGGGCGACAGCTGGGCGGACGCCAAGGGCTAGGAGCGCTGTTTGCCCTGGCCAGGGGGCGAAGAGGAGCGCCGGTGGGGAGGGTGTAGGATGCTCCGGCGGGCGAACCGTAGCCCGGCCTTACCAAGCTCTAGCTCAGCCCTACCAAGGAAGTCCCTGAACAACATGTCCGAAACGAGCGCTCAGCCAGGCTCGCCGGCCCCGGTGGCCGGCGAGCAACTGGTGCCGGAACAGATGGGCACCTTCGACGAATCCGGTGCCTACACGCCTCGGCAGGTGGTGTCTGACGACCTCGGCAGCATGTCCCTCGAAGAAGCGATCGCGGGGACGATCGTCGAGTTCGACGACGGGGACATAGTGTCCGGCACCGTCGTCAAGGTGGACAAAGACGAGGTGCTGCTCGATATCGGCTTCAAGTCCGAAGGCGTCATCCCGGCCCGCGAGCTCTCGATCCGCCATGACGTGGACCCCCACGACGTCGTGAAGGTGGGGGACAAGATCGAGGCACTGGTCCTCCAAAAGGAGGACAAGGAAGGACGCCTGGTCCTGTCCAAGAAGCGTGCCCAGTACGAGCGCGCCTGGGGGACCATCGAGGCCATAAAAGAACGCAACGGCACGGTGCGGGGCCCGGTCATCGAGGTGGTGAAAGGGGGCCTGATCCTGGACATTGGCCTGCGGGGCTTCCTGCCGGCTTCCTTGGTCGAGCTGCGCCGGGTGCGGGACCTGTCGCCCTACATCGGGCGCGAACTGGAAGCCAAGATCATCGAACTGGACAAGAACCGCAACAACGTGGTCCTTTCCCGCCGGGCCTACCTGGAGGAGGCCCAACGTTCCCAGCGTGACGAGTTCCTCACCAACCTGAAGCCGGGCGAGGTGAGGAAAGGGGTCATTTCCTCGGTGGTCAACTTCGGTGCGTTCGTCGACCTGGGGGGCATGGACGGGCTCATCCACGTGTCCGAGCTGTCCTGGAAGCACGTGGACCACCCCAACCAGGTCGTACAGGTGGGCGACCACGTGACCGTCCGGGTACTGGACGTCGACCTCGACCGGGAGCGCATCAGCCTGTCGCTCAAGGCGACCCAGGCCGACCCCTGGCAGGAGTTCGCCAACGCCCACCGGGTCGGGGAGCTGGTCTACGGCCGGGTCACCAAGTTGGTGCCGTTCGGGGCGTTCGTGCAGGTAGGCGATGGCATCGAGGGCCTGGTCCACATCTCCGAGATGGCCGTCCACCACGTTGACCAGCCCGACCAGGTGGTCAACCCCGGTGAGGAGCTGTGGGTGAAGATCATCGACATCGACCTGGCCCGCCGCCGCATCAGCCTGTCCATCAAGCAGGCGGCCGAGGGAGGCGAGGTGGCGGCGGAGTACCGGGAGGCCTTCGGCGAGCACGCCTACGACGAGCACGGCAATTACATCGGGGCCGCTTACACCTCCTTCGAGCCCGAGTCCGAAGCCCAGGCGGCGTGGGCCGGCTACATAGAGCAGCAGGTACAGGCAGCCGGGGTGGTTGCCAGCCCGGCGGGCGCCGGCCGGGAAGATGGGACGGGTGCTGCCGGGGTGCCGGCCGAGGCCGTGGCCGCCCCGAGCACGGCGGCCACCAGTACGGCAGCCCCCGAGACCGTGGCCCCCGAGACAGTTGCTCCCGAGACCGTGGCCCCCGAGCCCATGCCGGCCTCCCAGCCTCCGGCGGCGGGAGCCGCCGGGCAGGTCGTGGCCGACGCAGGCCAGGCGCCGGACGAGCCGGGGGGCCCCGCGGCCGGGGGGCCGGAGGGCCAAGGCCAATAAGGGCCGGGGGCGGCCGCCCTCGGGGACAACGCGCTCGAGGCGCCCGGTGCGCCCACCGGCGGTTGGCTAACGTCCAGGCTGTCATGGTGCGCTTGTGCGCCGGCCTCACCGGTGACCTGGGGGCGGGGAAGTCGGCCATTGGCCAGGCCCTGCAGGCGCGTGGGGCCTGGGTCATCGATGCCGACGAAGTCGGGCGCCAGGTCCTGGGGCCCGGCAGCGTGGGGGAGCAGGCTGTCTTGGCCCGCTTTGGCCCGGCCGTGGCCGCCGCCAGTGGTTCGCTGGACCGCCAGGCCCTGGCCCGGGTCGTGTTCGCTGACGCGGGCGCCCGCCGGGCCCTGGAGAGCATAACCCACCCACTGATCGAGCAAGAGGTGGCCCGCCGCGTCGCCGGCCTGCCCGAGGGGGTGGTGGTCATCGAGCTGCCGTTGCTCGACGCGCACAGCCGCCGCCGCCTGGGCCTCGACGTGGTGGTGCTGGTGGAGGCGCCCCAGGAGGTCAAGTTGCGCCGGGCTGTGGCCAACAGGGGGATGACCGAGCACGACGCGCGTGCCCGCTTGGCCGTACAGCCGGCCGGGCACGCCCGCCGGGGGCTGGCCGACCGGGTGGTGGTCAACGCCGGCACCCGGGAGGACCTGGAGGCGCTGGCGGACGAGCTGTGGGCCTGGCTGGTCAGCCTGGCCGAGGGCAAAGCGGCCGGCCCCCGCCGGCCGCCGTGACGGTCACTGGGCGCCGGTAGCATGGCGGCCGTGCCCCCGTTCCAAGTCGTGGCCGACTGGGCCCCCGCCGGCGACCAGCCCAAGGCCATAGCCGCCTTGGCGGAAGGCGTCCGCCGGGGTGACCGGTTCCAGACGTTGCTGGGCATCACCGGCAGCGGCAAGAGCGCCACCATCGCTTGGACAATAGAGCAGGTGCAGCGGCCCACCTTGGTCATCGAGCCCAACAAGTCGCTGGCGGCGCAGTTCGCCAACGAGATGCGGGAGCTGTTCCCGCACAACCGGGTGGAGTACTTCGTCAGCTATTACGACTACTACCAGCCCGAGGCTTATATACCGTCCACCGACACCTACATAGAAAAAGACAGCTCGGTCAACGACGAGATCGACCGGCTGCGGCATTCGGCCACCTCTGCCCTCCTCACCCGGCGGGACGTGATCGTGGTGGCCTCGGTTTCTTGCATCTACGGCCTGGGCTCGCCAGAAGAGTACTCCCAGCAGGTGCTGCCTCTGGCCGTGGGCATGGAAAAAGACCAGCGGGCGCTGCTGTCCCGGCTGGTCGACATGCAGTACGAGCGCAATGACGCCAACGTGGTGCGGGGGAAGTTCAGGGTCCGGGGCGACACCATCGAGGTCCACCCCGCCTACGAGGAGCAAGTTTTGCGCGTCGAGCTGTTCGGGGACGAGGTGGAGCGGATCAGCCGGGTGGACCCGCTCACCGGCGAAGTGCTCGGCGAGCTAGACGAGGTCGTCATTTTCCCAGCGACCCATTACGTCGCCGGGGCGGAGCGGATGCAAAAGGCGATCGCCGGCATCGAAGCCGAGCTAGCCGAGCGGCTGCAGTTCTTCGAGCGCCAGGGCAAGTTGCTCGAAGCGCAGCGCCTGCGCATGCGGACCAGCTACGACCTGGAGATGCTGGCCGAAGTGGGCAGTTGCGCGGGTATCGAGAACTACAGCCGCCACATCGACGGGCGTGCCCCCGGCCAGGCCCCCCACACCCTGCTTGACTTCTTCCCCAAGGACTACCTCTTGGTGGTCGACGAGTCGCATGTGACCGTCCCTCAGCTCCACGGTCAGTACCACGGGGACCGCAGCCGCAAGGAGACGCTGATCGAGCACGGTTTCCGCCTGCCCTCGGCGGCCGACAACCGCCCCTTGCGCTACGAGGAGCTGATGGAGCGGGTAAACCAGTGCATCTTCATGTCGGCCACGCCGTCGGCCTACGAGATCTCGGTCTCCTCCCAGGTGGTCGAGCAGATCGTGCGGCCCACGGGCTTGGTCGACCCCGAGGTGGTGGTGCGGCCGACCAAGGGCCAGATCGACGACCTGGTCGCCGAGGTCGCCAAGCGGGCCGCGAACGGTGGGCGGGCACTGGTGACCACCCTGACCAAGAAAATGGCCGAGGACCTCACCGACTACCTCCTGGAGCAGGGGCTCAGGGCCCGCTACCTGCACTCCAATGTCGAGACCCTGGAGCGCATAGAGATCCTGCGGGACCTGCGCCTGGGAGAGTTCGACGTCCTCGTGGGCATAAACCTGCTGCGAGAGGGGATCGACCTGCCGGAGGTCTCGCTGGTGGCCATCTTGGACGCGGACAAAGAGGGCTTCTTGCGCAGCGAGACATCGCTCATCCAGACGATCGGCCGAGCGGCCCGCAACGTCGACGGCTCCGTCATCATGTACGCCGACCAGGTCACCCAAGCCATGCAACAGGCGGTCTCGGAGACCCACCGGCGCCGGCGCCTGCAGCAGGAGTACAACGCCGAGCACGGCATCGACCCTCAGAGCATCCGCAAGGCGGTGACCGACATCTTGGTGATGCTCGGCCGGGGGCCCGAGGGCCAGGGCGGGGCGGTAGCCGTCCCGGGTGGGGACCGCCGCAGCCGGCGGCGCGACCGGCCCCGCAGCGGGCTGGCTGGGATGCCCCGGGAGGACATGACCCGGCTGATCGCTGCCCTGGAGGAAGAGATGCACGAAGCCGCAGCCGACCTGCGCTTTGAGTACGCGGCCCGCTTGCGCGACGAGGTGGCTGAGCTGAGGCGCGAGCTGAAGGCCTTGACCGACATGGGCGTGGCGGCCCGTTGAAGCCGGCTGGCAGCCATGGCCACTAGGAGGCTCGTGGCCGTTGTGGGCGCACTGGCCGTCGGCGGGTACTTGATGGCTGCCTGCGGGAGCACGGCCCGGCCCGGGGCCACCACCGTGGGCACGCCAGGGCCTAGCACTGCGGCCAGCAGGCCGGGGCCGAGCACATCGGCGAGCGGTCCGGGCGTCTCCTCCAGCCGCACCACGGGGACGGCCCAGCCGGCCGGGGGCCCGGTGCCGGCCGGCTTTGACCCCGTCTCGTTCACGGCTGTGTCGGCCGACGAGTACTGGTTGCTCGGCACCGCGCCGTGCCCCAACCCCGTGTGCACTTCCATCGTGCGCACCACCGACGGCGGGTCGAGCTTCGTGGGGCTGCCTGCGCCGCCGGCCCCGGTGCCCACCGGGGGGAGCCAGCCGGCCGGCTTCGTCACCACCTTGCGGTTCGCGGACCAGGCCGATGGGTACGCCTTCGGCTTGGGCGCAGGAGGGGGCTTCTGGGACACCCATGACGGCGGCGGCCATTGGTCGCAGCCCGGCTTCCTGTCCGGGCGCCAGCTGCTCGGCTTCGGTACCGGGGCGGGCGATGCCTTTGCCCTGGTCGGCTCCTGCGGCCAGGGGGGGTGCTCGGGCTTGTCGCTGGAGCGCTCCCCGGTAGGCACCGACGCCTGGACGGCGCTGGCCCTGCCCGTGCCCGACGGTTCGGGCCCGGCCGACATGGCGGTACAGGGCCCGGACATCTGGATCTCGGTGACCACCCCCACCAGTTCCGAGTACCAGTTGCTGGTCAGGTCCACCGACTCGGGGGCCACCTTCACCACCGGCCCGAGCCCGTGCTACGCGGGGCTGGGGGGCCAGATCGAGCCGTCGTCGGCCAGCGTGCTGTGGGCGACGTGCCCGACCGGCATGGAGGCCCAGGCCCTGCGTTCCAGCGACGGCGGGGCACACTGGGCCACGCTGCAGACGGGAGCGGCGACCGGTGGTGCCGGGCTGGCCAACTCGGCCGTGCTGGCACCTGCCAGCGCCACGACCGCGGTGCTCGAGCCCGGCCCGACCGGCGAGCTGTTGCGTACCACCGACGGGGGTGCCAGCTGGTCCGTGGTCAGCTCGGCACCTCCAGGGGACTACTGGTTCTCCTGGATAGGCTTCACCGACCCCAGCACGGGTTCGGCCCTGCGCGTGCTGCAGGTGCCCCAGGGTGGGTCGGTCAACCAGCTGTGGCGCTCCAGCGACGGTGGGGCGTCGTGGGCTGGCCCGGTGCGCTTCAGCTAGGCCGTCTCCGTCCTACTGGCCCGGGAGGCTCTCTCGCCGGGGTTGGGCACCTGCCGGCCATTGGGCGATGAGCGAGTAGCGGTCACCCCGGATCAGGCTCCGGCGCCACTCCACCGGGGTGGCCCCGGCCACGGCCAGGCGCTCGATGGCAAAGGCGGCCACCTTGGCCGGTAGCCGCAACAGCCGCCGCTCGGCCGGCTCGGGCACCACGGGCCGGATACGCTCCCAGCCACCGGTGATGCGCTGGCAGCAGTGGGCAACGAGCAGGTCGTACAACCCCCCGGAGGCCAGGTCGGCGCCCAGCAGGCCCGCCGCCGGGCCCGCCGGTAGCCAGGAGCGGTCCCAGGCGATGGGCTCCGGGCCGGCGAAGCGGAGCCTCTCGATGAACACCACCTCGTCCCCGGCGGCGATAGCCAGCTGTTCAGCGGCCTCGGGCGGGGCAGGGCGCCGCTCGGCGGCCAGCACCTCGTTGCTCGGTTGGATGCCGCTGGCTCGCACCGTCGAGTCCAGGCTGTACAGCGAGTTGAGCGGTTGCTCGAGGACGGGCGGGGTGACGGTGCTGCCCCGGCCTCGCTCCCGGGTCACCAGGCCCTGGGCGCTCAGGTGGCGGACGGCCTCCCGCACGGTGTGGCGGCTGACGGCGTAGTCCCGGGTCAGCTCCTCATCGGTGGGGAAACGGCCGGTGAACTCCCCGCCGATCAGACGGCGGCGCAGGTCGTCGGCTATCTGTGCCCACAGGGGCAGGGGGCTCGTCCGGTCCAGCATGGCTGCTACCTTGCCATATGGCCGCGGCTGCAGCCCTGGTCGCCGGTGGTTCCCCGGCCAGCCATGGGCCGCTCCTCACACCCCGGCCAGCCACAAGGAGCCGACCAGGACGGCCAGGACGTAGAGGGTGACCAGGGCCATGGCGATGTCTTTTTCGTAGACGAAGGACAGCACGCCGACTGCCACCCGCAGCACGGGGGTGAGGATCAAGATGAAGACACCGAGCACGACCACCCCGCGGCCCTGGCCGGCGGCGATGGAGCGCCCCAACGCGGCCAGCGAGTGGGGGAACGGCGTGGCCTGCGAGGTCAGCTGCCGGTAGGAAAAGTCCCCCCGCAAGGGCAGGTAGGCGCTGTGGTGGGCGAACATGAGCCCGAGCCCCACGGCGATGACCACCACGCTCACGACGACGCCGGTACGGAGCACCAGGCTGATGGCCAGCTCGACCCGGCGGGCCTTGTGGTCCATCGACAGGGCGGCCAGCTCCCCCTCCCCGGGGGCGGCCTGCTTCAGAGGCTTCACAGGTGGAGCCCCTTTTGCAGCATCTCGAGGGAGATGGCCACCAGGACGACGACGAACACCAGGCGGACCGTGCTGCTGGTCAGCTGGCCGAGCACCCGCGCCCCCACGCTCGCCCCGGCCAGGACGCCGGCGGCGACGGGAGCGGCGATGATGGGGTCGATCTGGCCCCGGATGAAGTACACCCCGGCACTGGCGGCGGCGGTGACCCCGATCATGAAGTTGCTGGTGGCCGACGAGACCTTCATGGGCAGGTGCATGGCACTGTCCATGGCCGGCACCTTGAGCGCCCCTGAACCGATGCCGAGCAGGGCGCTCACCAGCCCGGCCACGTACATGAGGGCGAGGCCCGGCTTGGTGCCGACGACCTTGTAGGAGATCTCGCGCCCCTCGGCCGGGTCGTAGTAAGAGCCGTGCAGGCGGAAGTAGTTGGCGATGCGGTCGTGGGAGACAGCCAGGGGCTCGTCCGCATGCCGGCGGTGGAACGTCGCGAACGAGGAGTAGGCGAGCACGAGCCCGAAGATGACGAACAGGGACCGGGTGGGCAGGACCGTGGTGAGGTAGGCGCCGCTGAGGGCCCCGGTGGTCGTGGCCACCTCCAAGAACATGCCTGCCCGGAGGTTGGTCATGCGTTCCCTGACGTAAGCGGCGGCGGCGCCGCTGGAGGTGGCGATCACCGAGACGATGCTGGCCCCGATGGCCAAGCGGATGTCGACGTGGTAGAGCAAGGTGAGCACCGGGACGATGACCACCCCGCCGCCGAGGCCGACCAGCGACCCGAGCGCACCGGCGACGACTGAGACCAAGGCCAAGGAGAGCACGAAGTCCAGGGGTGTAATAGTACGATTGTACGTACATATGCTTGTACGTGCAAGTACGGGCCGGGGGTAGGCCTGGGAGCAGGGTGGCGGCCCTCGGGTAAGCCAGGGCGCAGGGTGGCCCGCCAGGCGGGCCAGGGAGCCGAAGCCTCAGGGGTGCGGGCGCAACGGCGTGTCCCAACCGGGGTCGGCAACCTGCCAGCGGTCGAGGACGAACCAGATGCCTCGCACGGGGCTGGCACCGGCGTTCCAGTACCGGTGCGGCACGGTGGAGTCGAAGGCCAGGGAGTCGCCCGGCCCGAGCTGGTACTGCTCGAAGCCCAGCTGGACCGAGAGCACCCCCTCGATGATCACGGCGTACTCCCGCCCGTTGTGACGTATGGCATGGCCCTTGTCGACCGAGCCGCCACCGGGTGCGTAACGGACCTCCATGAACTCGGCGCTGCGCTCGGGGACGGGCATGAGCAGCTCCCAACGCACGCCGTGGGCCAAGTCGATAGCCCTGCGGTCCGCCTGGCGCAGTATGGCCGGGCTGTCGCCGGCCGGAGGGGGAGCCCCGGGCCGAGGTGCTGGCCTCGGCGCCTGGGCGGGACCGGGACCGGGCCCCGCGGTGGCCTCCGACGGCGATGGCAGCTGCCCGCCTGGCCAGGGAGCCCCGCCTGGCCAGGGAGCATGGTCTTCGGGACCGGATCCAAGTGGTGGCGGGGGGCTCCAGACCTCGGCGAACAGCCCGTCGAGCGAGATCTGCAAAGCGGTGCTGATGTCGTACAACGTGCTCACCGAGGGGTTGGCCCGCCCCCGCTCGATCTGGGAGATCATGCTGGCCGAGCACTCCACCATCCGGGCCAGCTCCCTTACGCTGATCCCCCGGGCGAGGCGGGCCCGGCGGATGCGCTCGCCGAGGCCGTCCACGCCGGCGGTGACCTCGCTGGTGCCGGCCAACGCGGCTCTGGTGCCGGGCCGTGGCTCCGGCCCGCCCTCCGAAGCCCCGCTGGTGGCCTCCTGCAGGTCTGGCGCACCAGCTAGCCCCAGACCGCTTGAGGCCACGGCCGTGATGGTGGCAGGGCGGCCTGCCCGGCCCTGCCTGGAGTGGCTTTGAACAGGCAGCGCGGAGCGAGCACGGGGCACTCCCTTGAGGTTAGCAGCACTTCATCGCAGGCAGGCCAGCCGAGGCGGCGGGCCGGGTGCCTGGGTGGTGTGAAGCAGCCCTGCACAGGCTGGGCCAGTTGGCCTACGGGTGGGCCCGCGGCCCGCCCCAAGGGTACGAACAAACGTTCGCAGGGGAGCTGGTAGCGTGGAGCCGTGCCGGACCGGTTGGTAGTGCGGGGTGCACGCGAGCACAACCTGCAGGACGTGTCGCTGGACCTGCCCCGGGACAAGCTGATCGTGTTCACCGGGCTGTCGGGCTCGGGCAAGAGCAGCTTGGCCTTCGACACCATATACGCCGAGGGCCAACGGCGCTACGTGGAGTCGCTGTCGGCTTACGCCCGGCAGTTCCTCGGGCAGATGGACAAGCCGGACGTCGACTTCATCGAGGGCCTGTCCCCGGCGATCTCGATAGACCAGAAGTCGGCCTCCCGCAACCCCCGCAGCACAGTGGGCACCATCACGGAGATCTACGACTACCTGCGCCTGCTCTACGCCCGGGTGGGGGTGCCCCACTGCCCCAAGGACGGCAGCGAGGTGTCCCGCCAGACGCCCCAGCAGATCGTGGACCGGGTGCTCACCCTCCCCGAGGGGTCGCGCCTGCAGGTGCTGGCGCCCGTGGTGCGGGGGCGCAAGGGGGAGTACCAGAGCCTGTTCGAGGAGCTGGCGGGGCAGGGCTTTGTCCGGGCCCGGGTGGACGGCACCGTGCACGAACTGTCCGACATCCCCCAGCTGGCCCGCTACGAGGCGCACACCATCGAGGTGGTGGTCGACCGGCTGGTGCTGCGCCCGGGGATCGAAAGGCGGCTCACCGACTCGTTGGAGACCGCCCTCAAGCTGGCCGACGGCGTGGCCGAGGTGCAGCTGGTGCCCCGGCCCGACGGCGCCAGCGAAGAGGGCAGGCCCGACGGTGGCGGCGAGGGCCAGGGGGGGGCCGAGGCGGAGACCCTCACGTTCTCCCAGCACCTGGCCTGCCCGGTGTGCGGTTCTTCCTACGAGGAGCTGGCCCCCCGCAATTTCTCCTTCAACTCGCCCTACGGCGCTTGCCCCCGTTGCGACGGCCTGGGCACGCGCTTTGAGGTGGACCCCGACCTGGTCGTGCCCGACCCGGACCTGTCGCTGGCTGAGGGAGCGGTCGCACCCTGGGCCGGGGCACGCACCGAGTACTTCGGGCGGCTGCTGGAAGGCGTGGCCGAGACTTTCGGCATACCCATGGACGTGCCGTGGCGGAAGCTGAGCAAGGCCGACCAGAAGGTGGTCCTCTACGGGTCGGGCACCAAGCAGGTGCACCTGCACTACCGCAACCGCTTCGGCCGCTCTCGGTCCTACTACACCCACTACGAAGGCGTCGTCCCCTACCTGCAGCGGCGCCACGCCGAGGCGGAGTCGGACAGCACCCGCGAACAGGTGGAGGGTTACATGAGGGAGGTGCCCTGCGCAGAGTGCGGCGGGGCCCGCCTCAAGCCCGAGAGCCTGGCGGTGACCGTGGGCGGCCTCAACATCTTCGAGCTGTGCAACCGCTCGATCAGGGAGTCCATGCGCTTTGTCGCCGACCTCAAGCTGTCCGAGCGGGACCACCTGATCGCCGACCGGGTCCTAAAGGAGGTGAAGGCGCGCCTGCAGTTCCTGGTCGACGTGGGCCTTGACTACCTTTCGCTCAACCGCAGCGCCGGCACGCTGGCCGGCGGGGAGGCCCAGCGCATCCGGTTGGCTTCCCAGATAGGCAGCGGCCTGGTGGGCGTGCTCTACGTCTTGGACGAGCCGTCCATCGGCCTCCACCAGCGGGACAACCGCAAGCTGATCGACACCCTGGTCCGCCTGCGCGACCTGGGCAACACCGTGATCGTGGTCGAGCACGACGAAGAGACGATCCGCAGCGCCGACCACGTGGTGGACATCGGGCCGCGCGCCGGCGAGCACGGCGGGCGCATCGTGGTCTCGGGCACGGTGAAGGACCTGCTGCGCAACAAGGCGTCCCTCACCGGCCAGTACCTGGCGGGCAAGCGCTTCATCCCGGTGCCCCCGCAGCGCAGGGTGCCCAAGGGCTGGTTGGCCGTGCGGGGGGCCCGGGAGCACAACCTGCGCGACATCGACGTGGAGTTCCCCCTGGGGTGCCTCACGGTGGTGACCGGGGTGTCCGGGTCGGGCAAGTCCACCCTGGTGAACGACATCCTGCTGCGGGCGCTGATGCAGAGGGTCTACAAGTCCAAGGACGTCCCTGGGCGCCACCGCCGGGTGGAGGGCATGGACGCGCTGGACAAGGTGGTCGACGTCGACCAGTCGCCCATCGGCCGCACCCCCCGCTCCAACCCGGCCACCTACACCGGCGTGTTCGACCACATCCGGCGGCTCTTTGCCAGCACTACCGAGGCCAAGGTGAGGGGGTACCAGCCGGGGCGGTTCTCGTTCAACGTGGCCGGTGGCCGCTGCGAGGCGTGCGCCGGCGACGGCACGATCAAGATCGAGATGCACTTCCTGCCCGACGTCTACGTCCCCTGCGAGGTCTGCAAGGGGGCGCGCTACAACCGCGACACCCTCGATGTCACCTTCAAGGGCAAGAACATCGCCGAAGTGCTGGACTTGTCGTGCGAGGAGGCAGCCGAGTACTTCTCCAACCAACCGGTCATAGCCAGGCACATGCAGACCCTGGTGGACGTGGGCCTGGGCTACGTACGCCTGGGCCAGCCGGCGCCGACCCTGTCGGGAGGAGAGGCCCAGCGCATCAAGCTGGCGGCTGAGCTTTCCAAGCGCTCGACGGGCCGGACGCTGTACGTGCTGGACGAGCCCACCACGGGGCTGCACTTCGAGGACGTGCGCAAGCTGCTGGGCGTGCTGTCCCGGCTGGTCGACCAAGGCAACACGGTCATCGTGATAGAGCACAACCTGGACGTGGTGAAGACGGCGGACTGGGTCATCGACCTCGGGCCCGAAGGGGGCGACGGGGGAGGCAGCGTGGTGGCCACCGGCCCTCCCGAGGAGATCGTCAAGTGCGAGCAGAGCTATACGGGCCGGTTCCTGGCGCCGGTGCTGGGGCGCCACCAGCGGGCGCGCCTTGGGCCGGGACGAGATCCTCGGCCAGGACGAGATATGGTCGGAGCGAGATAAAGGAGGAGCAGTGGAGTACAGGCAACTGGGGCGGAGCGGGTTGAGGGTCTCGGTCCTGTCCCTGGGGACGATGACCTTTGGCGGTGCGGGCAACTTCGCCGCCGTCGGCCACACCGACTTGGACGAGGCAAGGCGCATCTTGGACCGCTGCCTGGAAGCGGGGGTCAACCTGGTCGACACCGCGGACGTCTATTCCGACGGGGCCTCCGAGGAGATGGTGGGCGAGGTCACCAAGGGCCGCCGGGAGGACGTGCTGCTGGCGACCAAGTGCCGGTTCCCGACTGAGCCAGGGGCGAACGGCGCCGGCAGCTCGCGCCACCACATCTTGCGGTCGGCCGAGGCCAGCCTGCGGCGCCTGGGCACGAGCTATATCGACCTCTACCAGCTGCACGGCTGGGACGGCCAGACCGCCCTGGAGGAGACCCTGAGCACGCTGGACTCCCTGGTCAAAAGCGGCAAGGTCCGCTATGTGGGCTGCTCGAACTACGCCGCCTGGCAACTGATGAAGGCGCTGGGCACCGCCCGCCAAGGAGGCTGGGAGCCCTTTGTCAGCCACCAGATCTATTGGTCCCTGCTCGGCCGGGACGCCGAGGTGGAACTGGTCCCGGCAGCCATCGACCAGGGCCTGGGGATCTTGGTCTGGAGCCCCCTGGCTGGGGGGCTGCTCACCGGCAAGTACCGGCGCGACCGCCGGCCGACGTCGGGTGCCCGCCACCTCACCGACTGGGGCGAGCCTCCCATCTACGACCAGGCCAAGGCTTACGACGTGATCGACGCGGTGGTGGGCGTGGCTGAGGCGCACGGGGCCCCCCCGGCCCAGGTGGCCCTGGCCTGGTTGCTCAGCCGGCCCGGGGTGACCTCGGCGATAATCGGGGCCCGGGCCGAGGCGCAGGTGAAGGAACTACTGGGCGCGGCCGACCTGGAGCTGTCCAACGACGAGAAGGAGCGCTTGAGCTCGGTTAGCGCCAACCCCCTGCCGTACCCGTTCTGGCACCAGGCCAAGACGGTGAGCGACCGGCTGGGGACGGCTGACCGCTCCCTGCTCGGCGGGCGCTAGCCCGGCGGGCACCAGCCCGGCGGGTGCCACCCGCCGGCTCGGGGGCGGCCAGCTCGGGGGCGTCAGGCCCCGGGGGCGCTGGCGTCGCCGCCCCAGGGCGTCGCTAACGGGCGGGGCTCGACTTTGGGCCAGACTGGGGACGTGGTCGAGCGCCCGCCTGCCGGCACCATCCCTGACGCCCCCGGTTCGTACCTGTTCCGGGACGCCGACGGCCGCGTCATCTACGTGGGCAAGGCCAAGTCGCTGCGCCAGCGCCTGTCCAACTACTTCGCCAGCCCCACGAGCCTGGCGCCCCGTACCGCTCAGATGGTGGCGTGCGCTCAGAGCGTGGAGTGGATCCAGGTCCGCAACGACGTGGAGGCCCTCATGCTCGAGTACAGCCTCATCAAGCAGCACAAGCCGCGCTTCAACGTCCGGCTGCGGGACGACAAGAGCTACCCGTTCTTGGTCGTGACCCTTTCCGACGAGTGGCCCCGGGCCGCGGTGCGCCGGGGGCGGGCCGGCCCGGGTGGCGACCGCTACTTCGGGCCCTACGCCAACGCCTACGCGATCCGCGAGACCCTCGACCTGCTGCTGCGCACGTTCCCCATCCGCAGCTGCAGCGACGCCAAGTTCGGCCGCCACCAACGCCAGGGCCGCCCCTGCCTGCTGTACCACATAGGCCGTTGCGCCGGGCCGTGCGCCCAGCTAGTGGAGCGGGGCCATTACGACCGGCTGGTGCAGGACTTCGTGGCCTTCATGGAGGGCGACACCGCACCCGTCCTGGCCCGCCTGGAGGCCGAGATGCGCGAGGCCGCCGGGAACCTGGAGTTCGAGCTGGCTGCCCGCTTGCGCGACCGGCTGGCGTCGGTGCGCCGGGCGGTGGAAAAGCAGCAGATGGTGACCGAACGGGCCGAGGACCTGGACTGCTTCGGTGTCGCCGAGGACGAACTGGAGGCGGCGGTGCAGGTGTTTTATGTGCGCCGGGGCCGGGTGGTGGGGCGCAAGGGCTTCATCGTGGACAAGGTGGAGGACCTGGGCCAGGCTCAGCTGCTCGCCCACGTCCTCCAGCAGCACTACGCCGAGGCGGTCAACGGCGTGCCCCCGCTGGTGCTGGTGCCCGCCGAGGTCGACGAAAAGGAGCTGCTCGAGCGGTGGCTTTCGGGCCTGCGGGCCGGTGGCCCGGGCCCCGAGCCGGCCCGGGGGGGCCGCTCCGGGCTGGGGGAAGGGGAGTGGTGGGCGGCCACGGGCCGGCGCCGGCCGGAGCGCAGCGTCAGCCCTCAGGCGGCGGCCGGCAGCCGGGCCCGGCTCCACGTCCCCCAGCGGGGCGACAAAAAGGCCCTGCTGGCGATGGTGGCCAAGAACGCTGCCGAGCAACTGGCGGCTCACCGGCTCAAGCGCTCGGCCGACCACAATGCCCGGGCGCGGGCGCTGAACGCCCTCCAACAGGTCCTGGGCCTGCCCGAAGCCCCCCTCCGCATCGAGTGCTACGACATGAGCCACCTGCAGGGGAGCGACTACGTGGGGTCTATGGTGGTGATGGAAGACGGCCTCCCGCGTCCCTCGGAGTACAAGCGCTTCAAGGTGCGCAGCGTACCTGGCAACGACGACTACGCCGCCATGGAAGAGGTGCTGTCCCGCCGCCTGCGTGCCTACCTGGAAGAAAGGGCCCTGCCCGTGGCCGAGCGCAAGCGGCGGTTTTCCTACCCTCCCCAGCTGCTGCTGGTGGACGGGGGCCGTGGCCAGTTGAACGTCGCCCTGCGGGTGCTCGCCCAGCTGGGGCTGTCCGAGGAGATCCCGGCCGCAGCGCTGGCCAAGCAGTTCGAGGAGGTGTACCTGCCTGGCCGGCCCGAGCCGCTGCGGGTGCCGAGGGGCTCGGAGGCCCTGTACCTGCTCCAGCAGGTACGTGACGAGGCCCACCGCTTCGCCATCGGCTACCACCGCAAGCTGCGGGCCAAGCGGATGACCGCGTCCGTGCTCGACGGGGTCCGGGGCCTGGGGCCGGCCCGCCGCCAGCGCTTGCTGGCGCACCTGGGCAGCGTGAAGGCGGTCAAGGAGGCTTCCCGTCAGCGCCTGGCCGAGGTGCCCGGCCTGCCCCCGGCGGTGGCGGACGCCCTGTGGGAAAAGATCCACGGGGTGCCGGCATGAGCTACCTGCACGACCCCGCCGACGCCCTGCCGGCCGAGACCAGCCAGCTGTGGGAGCACAACGCCCGGTGGTGGCAGGAGGCCTTCACCGAGGGGGCAGACCCCGAGTACGAAGAGCAGATCGTCCCCATGCTGGAGGCCGAGCTCGCTCGCCTGCGCCCTTCCTGCCTGCTCGACATCGGCTGCGGCGAGGGGCAGCTGTGCCGGGTGGCGGCCCGGGTGGGGGCCGAGGGGGCCCCGGTGGGGGCCGGAGCGGCTGGCCTGGGGGCGGGGACGGTGCCGTTGCGGGTGGTGGGGCTGGACCCCACTTTGGCCCAGCTGGAGGTGGCCGCCCAGCGCCAGGTGCCCGGCTTGCCCGTGGGCCTCGTGCGGGGCGAAGCGGCCTCGCTACCTTTCCCCGACGGCTGCTTCGACGTGGCCCTGGCCTGCTTGGTCTTCGAGCACATCGAAGGCGCAGACCAGGCCATCTCCGAGGTGGGCAGGGTGCTGCGGCCGGGAGGTGCCTTCCTGCTCTTCCTCAACCACCCCCTGCTCCAGGCTCCCGGCAGCGGCTGGGTGGACGACCAGATCCTGGGCGAGCAGTACTGGCGCATCGGCCCGTACCTGGTCGAGCACCACTCAGTGGAAGAAGTGGCCAAGGACGTGTGGATCCCCTTTGTGCACCGGCCGCTTTCGTCCTACCTGAACGCCATGGCCGCGGCCGGGCTGTACGTGACGGCCATGCACGAGCCGGCACCGCCCGGGGGCTTCCTGGCCCGGGCAGGCGAGTACGCGGAGGCGGCCGCCTTCCCCCGCCTGGCCTTCCTGCGGGCCGAGAAGCTGGCCGTGCCCGACAGGTCGGCCCCACCGCCCCGGGGGGTTGCCCGGCCGACCGGGGCCGGCGGGCCCTGGGCGGCACCCACCGGCCCGGGCCCACAATAGGACCGTGGCCGAGATCGTAGTGGTGGCCGGCATGTCCGGGGCGGGGCGCTCGCAGGCCGGCGCCGCCCTGGAGGACCTGGGGTGGTACGTGATGGACAACATCCCCACCGCCTTGTTGACCAAGGTGGCTGACTTGGTGGCCGAGGCCGGCCCGTCCGTGCGCCGGGTGGCGCTGGTGGTGGGGCGCCATGCTGAGCAGCTGAGCGAGATGCAAGCCGCGATCGACCAGTTGCGTTCGGCCGGCCGGGGCCTGCAGGTGCGGGTGCTGTTCCTGGAAGCTTCCGACGAGGTGCTGGTGCGCCGCTTCGAGGGCACCCGCCGGCGCCACCCGATGGGAGGGGACGGCGTGGCTGAGGCCATCGCCGGCGAACGGGCCAGGCTGGCCCGGATCAAAGAGCAGGCCGATGTGGTCATCGACACCAGCGAACTGAACGTCCACCAGCTCCGGGAGCGCCTGTTCGACCTGTTCGGGGGCGAGGAGGCGGCCACCATGCAGGTGCTGGTGCTCAGCTTCGGCTTCAAGCACGGGGTGCCGCTCGATGCCGACAACGTCTTCGACGTACGTTTCCTCCCCAACCCTCACTGGGTGGAAGCGATCCGGCCCCTCACCGGGCTCGACGAACCGGTGCGCCACTATGTCCTGAGCCAGCCCGAGGCTCACGAGTTCCTGGCCCGGGCGGAGCACCTGCTCAGGTTCCTGCTGCCCGCGTACGTGAAGGAAGGCAAGTCCTACCTGACCATCGCGGTGGGCTGCACCGGGGGCCGGCACCGCAGCGTGGTGCTGGCCGAAGAGCTGGCCGCTCGCCTGAGGGCCCTGGGCTACAACCCGAGCACCATCCACCGGGACGTCCAGCGGTGAGCGGCGGGGGCGCCCAGGCACCGTCGGGCGGGCCTCGGGTGGTCGCCCTGGGCGGGGGCCACGGCTTGGCCACCACCCTTTCGGCCGCCCAGCGCTACGCGTCGGGGCTGACCGCAGTGGTGTCCGTGGCCGACGACGGGGGGTCCAGCGGCCGCCTGCGGGAGGTCTGGGACGGCCCGGCACCCGGTGACGTGAGGCGCTGCTTGCTGGCACTGGCAGACGGGCGGCCGGGCGGGCCGGCGGCCGCTACCTGGGTGCGGGCCCTGGACTACCGGTTCTCCAAGGGCGAGCTGGCCGGCCACTCGCTGGGCAACCTGGTCCTGGTCGGCCTCGCCGAGACGCTGGGGGACTTCGCCGCCGCCACCGAGGTGCTGGGCCAGCTGTTGGGGGTGAAGGCACGGGTCTTGCCCGCCACCTCGTCCGCGGTCAGCCTGCGGGCGGAGGTGGCCGAGGCCGACGGGCAGGCGAGCAGGGTCGTCTGCGGCCAGTCCAGCATCGCCCACGCCCCGGGCCGGGTGCAGCGGGTCTGGCTCGAGCCGGCCGAGCCCCGGGCCGGCCCGGCGGTGGCCGAAGCCATAGCCTCGGCCGACCAGGTGGTGATCGGCCCCGGCTCGCTGTTCACCAGCATCCTGGCCACCTGTTTGGTGCCGGAGGTGAGGTCGGCCTTGGCCGCCCGCCGGGGCGGCCGGGTGTACGTGTGCAACCTGCGGCCCCAGGACGCCGAGACCCTGGGCTTCGACGCCGATGCCCACCTGGACGCCCTGGCCAGCCACGGGGTCGACTTCGACGTGGCCGTCTTCGACCCGGCGACCGAGGTAGGGGCACCGGCCCGCTCAGCACGGGCCCGCTCAGCCGGCCACCCCGCGGTGGTGACAGCCGACCTGGCTCGGCCCAACGGGCACTCCCATGACCCCGAGCGGCTGGCCAAGGTCCTGGCCGCGTTGGCTCCCGCCTGAGCCCTCGCTGAGCACCGTGGCTTGGTGCCCGGGGGCGGCCATGGGTGGCGGTCGTGGCCTGGCGCCCGGGTGGGGGCGGCCCCGGTGCGCTATTGTAGAGCGGCCATGGCCCTGCCTCGAGTGGTGGCGGTGGCCCCTGGGTCGCCCGCGGACCGGGCCGGCGTCCTGCCCGGCGACGAGCTGGTGGCCATGGACGGCCAGCTGCCCCGAGACATCATCGAGTACCACCTCCTGGCCGACCAGGGACAGCTGAACCTGGAGGTCAACCGGGGCGGCCTGGAGGTGTCCTTGGACCTGAAGCGCGAGGGGGGCGAGCCCCTCGGCCTGGAGGTCGACGCCGCCTTGTTCGACCAGGTCCGCACGTGCGACAACCACTGCGAGTTCTGCTTCATCCACCAACTGCCCAAGGGGATGCGCAAGAGCCTGTACGTGCGGGACGACGACTACCGGCTGTCTTTCCTCTACGGCAACTTCACCACGCTCACCCGCTTCACCGAGGCCGACCTGGAAAGGGCCCTGTCCGAAGGCCTGTCGCCCCTGTTCGTGTCCGTCCACGCCACCGACCCGGGGACCAGGGCGCGCCTTTTGCGCAACCGCCGCGGCGCCACCAGCCTGCGCTGGCTGCGGGCGTTGCTCGACGGGGGGGTCGAGGTGCACGGCCAAGTGGTCGTCTGCCCCGGGGTCAACGACGGGGAGGTGCTGGAGGTCACCCTGGAGGGGGTGCTCGACGAGTACGCCGAGCTGGCCAGCCTGGCCTGTGTCCCGTTGGGGGTGAGCCGGTTCAACAAGGAGCCGTCGATGCGGCCCCACCGGCCCCAAGAGGCGGCCGCGGTGGTCGAGCTGGTGGAGGAGTGGCAGGAGATCTACCTGGGCGCCTTGGGGCGGCGCCTGGTGTACGCGGCCGACGAGTACTACCTGCTGGCCGGACGGGGCTTCCCCGCCCTGGAGACCTATGGGGCGGTGGCCCAGCACGACAACGGGGTGGGCATGGCCCGGGCCTTCGAGGCCGGGTTCTTGGGGCGGGGCGCAGGGGGAAAGGCGGGGCCCAGTGGTTTTTTCCGTTCGCTCGAAGGTGCCCCGGCCCTCGGTTACCGGGCCGAGCGCGCTCCAAGGGCCCCGGTCACCCTGAGGCGCAGGGAGGCGGGGGTGACGGTCCTCACCGGCGAGTACGGCGCCCGGGTGCTGGCGCCTCTGGTCGCCCAGGTGCGCGGGGACGTCGAGGTGAAGGCGGTGCGCAACGAGTTCTTCGGGGGCAACATCGCCGTGGCCGGCCTGCTCACCGGCCAGGACGTGGGCCGGGCCCTGGCCGGCTTGCCCGAGGGCCGCCGCTACCTGCTGCCGGACAGCTGCCTGTCGGGCGGGCGGTTCCTCGACGGGGTGGCGGTAGCCGACCTGCCCCGCCCGGTGGAAGTGGTACCGGCCGACGGGGCCTCGCTCCGCCGGGCGCTGGCGTCATGAGCCGCAGCGGCCCGGGCGATGGCGGCCTCGGGGCCGCTGCCGCTGGTTGTAGTGGCGGCCACGCTGTTGGTGGCGGTGGCCTGGCCGTCGTGGCCGTCGTGGGGCGGCCCAACGTGGGCAAGTCCACGCTGGTCAACCGCATGGTGGGGCGCAGGGAGGCCATCGTCGAGGAGCGGCCGGGCGTCACCCGGGACCGCAAGGTGCTGGTGACCGAGTGGGCGGGCAGGAGCTTCAAGGTGGTGGACACCGGTGGCTGGCAGGCCGGGGGGGCCGAGCTGGACCGCCTGGTCTCCGCTCAGGCCCGCCGGGCAGTCGAGGAGGCCGATGCCATCTTGTTCGTGGTCGACGTGACCGTCGGCCTCACCGGCGAGGACCGGGAGGTGGCCCGGCTGCTGTTGCGCTCCGGCCGGCCGGTGCTGGTGGTGGCCAACAAGGTGGACAACGAGGTCCGCGAGCTCGACGCCTGGGAGCTCGGCCGGCTCGGCTTCGGCCCCCCCTGGCCGGTGTCGGCCCTCCACGGGCGAGGCACCGGGGACCTGCTGGACGCCCTGGTGGCCCTGCTGCCAGCCCCGGCGAGCACCATGGAACGCCCCGCAGCCATGTCGCCCCAAGCCATGTCGCCCGAAGCCATGTCGGTGGTGATCGCCGGACGGCCCAACGTGGGCAAGTCGACCCTGTTCAACCGGCTCATCGGCGACGATAGGGCGGTGGTGCACGACCTGCCGGGCACGACCCGGGACACCATCGACACGGTGGTGGAGACGCCCGGTGGCCTGGTCCGCTTCATCGACACCGCGGGCATGCGCCGGCGGGCCAAGCAAGCCCAGGGCGCCGAGTACTACTCCATGGTGCGGGCGCTGCAGGCCATCGACCGGGCGTCGCTGGCGCTGCTGGTGGTCGATGCCTCCGAGGGGGTGACCCGCCAGGACCAGCGCCTGGCCGAAAGGCTGGACGCGGCCGGCAACCCGGTGGTGGTGGTGCTCAACAAGTGGGACCTGCTCGACGCCGAGGGCCGGGCCAAGGTGCGCGCCCAAGTGGACGAGCTCCTGGGGTTCCTGGCCTACGCCCCGGCGCTCGCCGTGAGCGCCCTGACCGGCCTGGGGGTGGCCAAGCTGTACCCGGCCTTGGCGGCCGCGTCCGAGGCCTACCGGCGCCGGGTGCCCACCGCCGCCCTCAACCGGCTGCTGGCCAGCGCCCAGGCGGCCCAGCCCGCCCCCCGGGCGGCCAAGGTGCTGTACGCCACCCAGGGCGCCACCGACCCGCCTACCTTCACCTTGTTCACCAACAAGGAGCTGCCGGCCAGCTACCTGCGGTACCTGGAGCGCTGCATCCGGGAGCACTTCGGCTTCGGCCCCACCCCCCTCAAGCTGCGGGCCCGGCGCCGGGCGAGCTGAGGCGCGCTCCCCTCAGCTGTCAGCGTGGGGCGCCCTGGCCCGGCCACTGGGGACGGTCAGGGGGGCCAGGCGGGCGCTGGCGGGCTGGCTTCAGCCGGCCAGCACCACGCCGAGGACCAGCGCCGCCAGGGAACTGAGCCCGCTGAGCGCCCCCCACGCCGCCGTCCCCCGAGGGTGGCGGGAACGGCTGTGGGCCCAGGCGGCCAGGCCGGCCAGGGCGACCACGCCCACCTTCACCCCGAGCACGGCCTGCCACAGCCCGCTCTGGGTGCTCGGGTGGGTGGCCGCGATGTTCCACAAGCCGGTCAGGACCAGTACGGCGTATGCCGGCCAGGACAGCCGGGCGAAGGCGCCAGCCAGGGCCTTGGGGGCCTCGGGCCCGAGGCGGCGAGCGGTGCCGACCAGGCCGGCCAACGTGAACTGGCCGCCTACCCAGATGGTGGCCGCCAGGACGTGCAACGACAGGCGGACGGCGTCCAGGGCGGGGGTGGTGGATCCCATGGCGGCCCGGCGATCTTAGACGCGCCGGACGGCCAGGATGGCTATGTCGTCGACCAGGGGTGAGGAAAAGTCCCGGGCTGCTTCGATCAGGCTCTTGCAGATGAGGTGGGTGTCCTGGCCCGGGTCCCGCCGCACGATGTGGCCCACCCGCTCTTCTCCGAAGACCTGCCCGCCGGAACGGGCCTCGGTCAGCCCGTCGGTGTAGAGGACGACCAGGTCGCCGGCCTGCAGTGGCAGGTCGCGCGAGTAATAGGCGGCCCCGGGGTCCATGGCGAGCAGCGGCCCGGTAGCACGCAGGGCGGTCATGTCCCCGTGCTGCCACACCCAGGCGGGGGGATGGCCGGCGGAGGCGTGGCGGATGGTGGAAGCTTCGGTGTCGAACACGACGGTGCAGACCGACGCCAGGTCCTCGGGCCGGCCCATGGTGGTCAGGGCCTTGTTCAGCTCCTCCAGGGCTTGGGCCGGGTCGCGGTACTGGCGCAGGAAGGCCCTCAGAAGGTACTTGACCTGGAACGCGGTTATGGACGGTTCGATGCCGTGCCCGGCCACGTCGCCGATGACCGCGGCCAGCCGGTAGGGGCCGGTCGGGAACACGTCGTAGAAGTCACCGGCCATCATCCCGGTGCCCGGTTCGTACACCCAGCCGATCTCGAAGCCGTCGTAGGTGGGCAGGGACTCCGGGGCCAGGCGGGCGGACCACCGCCGGGGGGCGAGGTGCTCCTGGGCCAGGACCTCCTCGGCCCGCCTCTCCAGCCGGGAGCGCTGCTCGGCCAGGCGGGCCTCGGCCAGGAAGCGGGGGGCATAGCGCAGCGAGGCCACGGCGGGGACGCTGACCGCCAGCAGGAGGGCTTCGAACCACTCCGAAGTGGAAAAGGCAGCCAGGACCAGGCCGCCCGACAGAAGCGCGTAGAGGATGGTGGCGTGCAGGTCCTTGTTGAACGCGCTCCGGGCCAGTTCGGCCGCCTCCGTGCCCGTCCCGGTGGTCAGGGTCTCGAGCTCGATGCGCCGGGCCGCCCTGGCCAGCCGGGCGGCAGCCCTTCCCCAGACCGAGGCGGCGATGGCGCAGACCACCCCGGCGGCCGCCAGCCAAGGTTGGGGGAGCACCTGTTGCCAGTGAGGCAGTTGCCCAGTGGCCAGGAGGTGGCCGGGGACCAGCCCGAACAGCGCCCCGCGGGCGAAGCCCATACCCAGACGCTAGCGCTGAGCGCCCTCGCCCGGCGCCGGGGCTGTGGCCGGCCACCGTGGCTGCGGCCTACCCCGCCAGACCGGCCCCAGGCCTGTTGCTGGGCGCGCCCCACCCGGGCACGCCCCACACCGGCGGCCTGGACGGCTTGGGCCAGCTTTACTGCAGCGCTCCTGGGGGCTAGGCCCGGTGAGCGGTCACGGCCGCAGGTAGAAGTCCCGCAGCGCCGGCGCCAGGACCTCAGGTTCGGCGTTGTGGCCCTGGCCGGGGAGGCTCTGGGCCCGGGCGCCAGGCACGACCTCGGCCAGCCGTTTGGCGCTGGCCCGTGCCCAGGCCGGGCTTTGGGAACCGTAGAGGACGAGCGTGGGCGTGGCCAGCGTGGCCAGCGCCTGCTCGGGGAGGCGGTTGCCCGGCCCGCACAGCTGCAGGTCGTAGGCCAGGGTGTGGGCCAAGGCCAGCAACGGCGGCCACGAAGGGCTGGCCCGCAGGCTGCCCAGGGCCTCGGCTGGGAACTGCAAGGCTTGTACGAGCCCCAACCGCAGGGCGTCGGCCCGGCGTCCTTGGCCTATGAGCTCGCGCAGGCGTCCGGCGAGGCCGGCAGGGGGGGGTGGCCGGGTGCCTTCCAAAATGAACGGTGGCTCGTAGACGGCCAGCTTGCGCACCGCCAGGCCGGAGCTCACGGCCAGGAGGGCCAGGACGCCGCCGGAGGAGTGGCCGTAGAGGTAGGGCACGGTGCCGGTGGCGGCAGCCACGGCGGCCAGGTCCTCTACCTCCCTCTGGGGGGCATAAGCAGGGGAGTCGCCACTGTCGCCCCTACCTCTGCGGTCGTAGCGGTAGACGGTGAAGTCACCGGCCAGCACCCGGGCTGGGTTGCCGACCGACGAGCCGCGGTCGCAGAGGGCACCGGCCACCAGGACCACAGCCGGCCCCTGGCCTTCGCGTTCGTAGGCGATTGGAGTGCCGTCGGCCGAGGTCACGTGCTCGGGCATCGGGCGCGGGCCCTAGTGGCCCCTCGGCGGCGGTCCTAGCCTGGGTGGCGTGCCCTGGTGCGATGACTGCAGCCGGTTCTGGAACCCCGGTGAGATGGCTGAGGGTGGCGCCTGCCCCTCATGCGGCCAGGTCCTGGCGGCACCTGCCCAGGTGGGCGCCACCCGGGCCCCTGCCCCGGTGGGGGCAAGCTCGGGACCGAAGGAGGCAGCGGTCGCCCCCGTCCCTGGCCCGGCGGGGGCCCCGGTTGCTGGCCCAACCATGCGGGCGCAGGCCAAGAAGGCACCCTGGCACTTCAAGCTGTTGCTGGTCGGTGTCACCGTGTACATGGTCTACCGGATCTACTGGCTGGTCGAATGGCTGCCCAAGCACATCTGAGCCGCCGCCGGCCCCAGGTGGGCCCTTCATGAAGGCGGCCTGGCCCATCAAGCCAGCAGGTCCTGGCTCATTGGCGGGGGTGTTACCCCCAGGTGGCTCGCGCCCCGGTGGCTCGCCCGTGGGTGGGGAGCCCGCGGGTGGGGCGGGAGAGGTACCGGCCGGTGAGCCTGGGCGGGCGTGGGAGGTAGTAGGGATGGGAGGCAGGCGCCTGCTCGTCCGGGTGTGGGGCCCGGCTGGCCGGCTGGTCGCTCCTGGCAGCCGGGGGCCGGCCCGGGCGGGGGGTTGGCCGTCGGTGGTGCTGGTCCACGGCTTCGGCGAGCACTCGGGCCGCTACGAGGAGCTGGGGCAGGAGCTGGCCGCTGCCGGCTGGACGCTGTGGTCCATGGACCTACCTGGCCACGGCCGCTCCCAGGGGCCCAGGGCGGACATCGAGAAGCTGGAGTGGGCCCTGGCCGACATCGGCCAGCTGGTGGCGGAGGCAGCCGGGGAGGCACCCGGCGCCCCGGTCGTCTTGATGGGCCACAGCATGGGTGGGGCGCTGGCCGCTGCCTACGCGGTAAGAAGGCCTGGGCAGCTGGCTGGCTTGGTGCTGTCGGCCCCCGCCTTGCACCTGGCCTGGAAGCCCCGGGCCTTGGCACTAGCGGTGGGGGCGTTGGCCCGCCTGGCGCCGGGGGCCGGGGTGGCCAGGGTGGCGCCCCGGGCGCTCAGCCGGGACAATGTGGCGGTCCAGCGCTTCGTGGAGGACCCGCTCGTATGGCACGGGAGGGTACCGGCTCGCTGCGCCTTGGAGATGTACCGGGCCGCCCGCGCCGCGGTGGCCGGCGCCAATGGGCTGTCGTTGCCCCTGCTGGTGCTGCACGGTACCGATGACCGGGTCGTGCCGGTGGGGGCGAGCAGGCGCTACTTTGCCCGGGTGGGCTCCGGGGACAAGGAGCTGCGCACCTTCGAGGGCTACCGCCACGAGGTGCTGCAGGAGCTGGGCCGGCGCCAGGTGGTGGTGTGCCTCCTGTCCTGGCTGGCCCGCCACTGGCCTCAGGCTGCCCCACCCCCCTCCGCAGCGGGTAGGGCGGCGCCGAACTGCTAGCCTCGGTAGCCTTACGACAGCACCACGGGCGGTGGCGCAGTTTGGTAGCGCACCAGACTGGGGGTCTGGGGGCCGCGGGTTCAAGTCCCGCCCGCCCGACAAGCAAGTGCTGTGCCGCGAGGCATCGCGGACAGGTTTCTCAAGGCATCCCTGGCAGCCGAGCAGTTCACGCTCTTCGGTGAGCACCCGGACGTCTCGCTCGGCTGCGAGCAACAGTACACGCCGGCCCGGCGTAAGCCCTCCCGACGCCGACGTGGCGGAGGCGGCTCTGGTGGCGGGCAGAGACCTCGCCTGCTTTGCCCAACCACCGGGGACGCGTCCCTGCCCACCGGCCCCATGGTGATGGCGCCAGCCGTGGACGCCACGAGGTGGCCCAAGGTCCCTGCAGTGCTACGGTCGTGACCACGCCTAGGTCGCCCATCTGAGGAGAGCCGGTGCAGAGCTGGACCTGTCCAAGGCGCCCCACTGGCTCCTGGCGAGCCTGCCTGCTCGCGCTGGCAGCAGTCGTGTTCGGGGCCCCGGCCGAGCTGGCCGGGGGCGGGACGGCCAACGCGACCGGGACCACGGTCCCGCTGCCCAGCTCCACGTTGTACTGCTTGGCCAACCCCTGCTACTCCCCGCAGCAGGTCCAGGCAGCGTACGGGGCCCAGCCGTTGCTGGGGCGCGGGGTCGACGGCCGCGGCGAGACCGTGACGGTCCTCGTCCCTGTCCCACTGCCCAGCCAGGGGCCCACCGACATCCGTCAGGACCTGGCCGCCTTCGACACGATGTTCCATCTGCCCGCCCCACGCGTCCAGGTCGTGACGAGCCTCGTGCCCTCAGCGTCGCGATGGCAGGCGACAGGGGAAGAGGTCGGCGACCTCGAGGCGGTGCACGCCGTCGCGCCTGGTGCCACCCTCCGGGTGGTGCTGTTCCCCTCGTCCTGGGAGAACAGCCCGGCGAACGCGACTGCGGTCATGGTCGCCGCGTTGCCGCTCGTTGTTTCCCACACCGATGTGGCCTCGATCAGCTGGGGCTTGGGGTCGCATTACTTCACCCCGGCCCAGGTAGCCAGGGTGCACTCAATCCTGCTCGGGGCGGTGGCTCGCCACGTCACGGTGCTCGCCAGCTCTGGCGACAACGGCGTGTACCCCACCGATTGGGGGTGGGGTGGGCGGCAGGTCAAGGAGGTCGAGCTGCCGTCCTCTGACCCGCTCGTGGTCTCCGTCGGCGGCACACAGCTCAGCGCGAACCCGAAGACCGGCGCCTACATCGGCGAGACCGCCTGGTCGGGGTCAGGTGGCGGCTTCAACCACTTGTACGCTCGCCCCGCCTACCAAGATGGCGTGCCAGGGATCTCCAAGTGGCGGGGCGTGCCCGACGTGGCCGCCGACGCAGCTGGGCCCGGCGGCTTGGCGATGGTATACGCCTCCGGTGGCGCGGCCTACCGCATGACGGCGTCGGGCACGAGCGGTTCTGCGCCGCTATGGGCGGGAGTCATCGCGCTGGCTGACCAGTACGCCCATCGGGACCTCGGCTTTATCAACCCTGCCATATACGCCATGGGCCGCAGCTCCAACTACCACAAGGCCTTTCACGATATTACTAGCGGCTCCAACGGTTACGAGGCTACTGCTGGGTGGGACCCGGTGACAGGCTGGGGATCTCCCAACGCAGAGGTGCTGGTCCCTCTGCTGGCCCGCTTCACCAGTGGCAGCAACGCCTAAATTCAACCTGGCCTAGGTTCCTGGCCTATAGGGTTGTCGTAGGCACAGGCGAACAGGCTGGCGGTGAACCCACACCCTTTGCCTCAGTGGGAGGCTACCCTTTCCACAGCGCCGCCTCGGTGGCGCGCTCAGAGCGCCGGGAGGCCGAGCTACGCCAGGTGCGCCTGGCGTGGTCGTCGATGTCGTCACCGAGCAGCTCTGCGCACCGCCTGGGCGGCGGGTGGCCGCTCCGGCCAGCACCACCTCGGCGGTCAGTTGGTCGAGCAGGTCCTCGGAGCTGGGTCAGCCCAGCTGTCGAGGTAAAGCTCCTCGCCGTCGATCGTGCCCGCCCGGGGCGCCTGTCACTTACCACGCTGGCCCCGAGCTCCACCGGCCCGGTGGTCGTCTTGGTAGCAGCCGGAGACGGCGGCCCGGTCGTAGGCGCCAACTCAGGGCTGCGGGTTGGCGCCCAGTGCCCACACGCCGGTAGTCCAGGCGTCGAAGTCGGCCCAGCTGATCTGGAACTCCTCGCCCCAGCTGACAACCATGGGACCGAAGCTGGAATACCCTACAAGGATCCAGCCATGGCCACCGCCCTGGCCGTCGCCAAGCGGGTAGCCGCTGGGCAGGTTCACCGTTGCGAACAATACGTAATCGCTGGACAGCTCAGCCTCGACATCACTGGGGCTGATGGGGTCGGTGCCGGTCAACAAGTACCCGCCGATCGCGTTCGATTGCCAGTAGGTAAATAGCTGCGAGGGTGTAAGGCCAACGTCGGCGCCGCCGTTGAGCTCGTTCTCAGCGGCCCAATAGTCGCTGACAACCTCCTGACTGCTGGGGGCCGTGCCAAATGTGGTCTCTATCCAGTCGGCTGCTGCCGCCATCATGCAGTCGCCGACCGCCTGCGGACCGGTGTTGCCATAGGTGTCGTAGGAATTGCCCGCAGCGAGGTCTACGGGGGCAGCGATCTGGACGGGAAGTACTTGAGGCACAACGAGCTGGCCCTCAAGCTGGGACGAGGGCGAGCTGGTGTAGGTAGCTTCCAGCCATTGGTCGCCGTAGGTAGCCCACTTGACCGTGCATTCACTGGTGCCCGACGTGGCGGCAACCGGCGACGTACAGCCGGGGAAGGTGGTACTGGGGTACATAAAGTTGCCGCCGGCATCACCCCCGAGGGCTTCCCATGTGATGGTGCCGGCGGGCAGGTCGCACGGGCCGGAGGAGCCATCTGAGTACCCGCACGTCGCGTCGGCCGTGGCCGTGTAGTCGCCCGTGAGCGAACTGGAGGGGTTGGGGGCAGACGGCGATATCGACAGTGACACTGAGATCGTTGTGGCCTCGGCAGACGGGACGGTTGTCGTCGTGGTGGTGGGGGGGACTGTCGTCGTGGTGGTGGGGGGGACGCCGGGGTTGACCACCATCGGCATGACAGCGGTGTTGGCGTCTCCTCGGGGGTCGGAGACGGTGAGCGTCACTTCGAAGTCGCCTGCACGTGCGGGGGCCCCCGTGATCACACCGCTGGCAGCCAGGCTGAGGCCAGGCGAGAGGCCTTGGGCCCTCCACGTGTACGGCTTTGTGCCACCTACTGCCTGAAGAGGGAAGTAGTACGGCGTGCCCACCGAGCCGCCAGGCAACGCTTCGGTGCTGATGATAAGCGGTAGCACTGTTGTGGTAGTGGTAGTTGGTGGCGTCACGTGAGCTGCCAGGGTCACATAGAAGCGCCTAATGGCCAAAAGCGTCCCGCTGCGCGCCACCAGTGCGAACGCGACCGTGCGGGCCACAGGGCTCGGGTTGGCCCCGAGCGTCAC
>JAJPKN010000005.1 GCA_021323695.1 Actinomycetota bacterium
CGTGAGACGTCTCGGCGTGGCTTACTCGGCCCTGAAGGGCCGAGCTTGCGCCACTTGCTAGGCGGTCCGGATCGCTGTTTGCGCGATCCGCTGTCGCCTTTCGGTCACTTCGGGCCGAGCCAGGACGTCTCCCCACGACTCTCAGCCTAGACAGCCGGCGCGACAGCACGCCGAGACGTTGCCGGGCCAATGCCAGGGACGCAATGACCTCGGCGCGACGCTATGCCACCGGGGAACCGGATCCTGAGCGTGGCCGGTCCGCGGGACCAGGCCGTCGCAGGTCTCGCTCACCAGGTGAGCGCTTCGGCTTGCGCGTGGACTTAACCCGGGTAGAGGGCTCGTGTTGAGCCCGAGGACAGGACGACTGATATGAGCACCAACCAGCCCCGCCAGCCCCGAGGTGTGCCCACTGGCGGCCAATGGCGAGCAACCGCCCGGCCCGAAGGAGCGGTTGCCCTTACTGATACGGAGGACGATGAATGGGAGGATTGGGACCGCCGCGAGGCGGCGGTTGCCGAGCGCATCGCCTCCTACCATCCCGACTGTGCCCGCCGCTGGGCGTCCGATTCTCTGCAAGACGCCCACCAAGCACGCGGGCAAGCAGTGTCGCTGTCGAGACGCACCAGCATGGGTACTAGCCTTCTCAACCTAGCCTCACAGAGGAGCATGCGCGAGGCGGCCCTAGCGAAGTTGGCAGCAGCCGAAAAGCACGCAGGTCTCGGCCGCACGATGGTGGTCGAGTTCCGGACCGACGCCTCGGTGGAGAGGATGACCAGTTTGGCTGGCGGCAGCGACGGCTGGTGCATCGCGGCCGACCTCGTGGAATTCGAGCCCGCTGGCAAAGGCCGCTGGCGGGCGACCGGCCCTGAGTGGTACGTGCGCGACCGTCTCCGCGGTGCTCTTGAGCACCGCCACATCGACTACAAGGTGGTCGAGATCCGGCCATCGGGCTCGGTTCCCAACCAAGCAGCTCCCAGCACGTCCTCCGACGGTCGTCGTCGACAATAGTGCTCCGACTGCTGGAACCTGGTGCCCGATCCCTGCCGTCCGCAACGCTAGGCCATCCATGGCCTTCGGTTGCCAGGTGAGCGCATTGGCCCGCTCATGGACTTAACACTGGTAGAGGACCCGTACCGAGCCAGGGCCCCGAGCCCAGGAGGACCGATGACCACCACCCAGCCCCGCCAGCCCCGAGGCGTGCCGACCGGCGGCCAGTGGCGAGCTACCGCCCGGCCCGAGGGACCGAGCCTGGAAGCGCGTGTTCACCGTTCTGCCGGGAAGATGGTCGCCGTCGGTGCCATAGGCGCCATAGTCGGCGGCGGCTACCGAGGCCTGACGCCAGACCTCGACTGGGTGGTCGCTGAAACGTCCGCGTTGATGGCACAGCGCTTCGACTGCGATGTCGAAATCCGCTACAACTCAGACCGGCGTCGGGGCGGTGCCTGGCTCGTCACACACCCGGGGGACGACGGCTTCAGCAACTGGATAGGCATTAGCGCAGAGCTGTCGCTCACCCAAGAAGAAGCGGAGGCTGATCCAAGGCTGGCTCGTGCGTACCGCGGCCTGAGCGACGAGTGGCAACATTATCTGGACAGCTGCGACGGCAAGGTCCATATCGAGGTGTACGTGTCCGAGGAGGCCCTGCGCGATCGCTCGCTCGCCCGTCCCCTCTACGGGCAACGCTTGCCAAGAGTCTTTGTTCGCGAAGTCCCAGATGTAGCGACGGCGGTCGACCTTGTTGCCGAAGTTTCGGTAGCCGGAGACAACGAGGAGATCAAGCGCCGCCGTGAGCTGCAGAAAGCCTATGGGCGCGAACTCAAGAAGCTGGAGGAGAAGGCCAACGCACGTTGGGCCGCTGCGAAGCACGGCCTGTCGAAAGGGAAGGCCTCCAAGAAACTACGGAGGCAGATGATAGATGAGTACCACAAGGCCAAAGCTCGGCTCACCGAACGCTTCTGGCTGGAGATCGACGGGGCCAAGCCATGAGCAACCACGCAGCCACCCAGCCCCGCCAGCCCCGAGGCGTGCCAACCGGCGGCCAGTGGCGGGCCACTGCCCGGCCCGAGGGGCCGAGCCTGATGGCATCAGACATCGGTCCAGGGCCCTCGGCACGTTGGGAGCTTGCACGCCAGGCTCGCCCAGCGCTACCGCTCGAGCTCGTTGTGCGCCAGCGGGATCCCGACCTGTGGCAGTGGCTGCAAGGCCTTGCCTCCCGGCCCATCCCAGCTACCGGAGCTCAACCCAGTTCGGTCCAACACGCAGCCCCGTTGGCCCCAGACGGCTCAGGTCGTCCGAAACGCTTGGCTCCAGTACCTCTGGACGTCGTTGCGCGCCAGTGGGATCCTGGCCTGTGGCGCTGGCTGGCCGCCCAGGCCATGGCCGAGCGCGGCCCCGCTTCCCGACCTGCCTCCTGACAGGCGGACCGACGGCCTCGTCGAACCAAGCCGGCTCACCCATGCCCGCCCCGGTGGACTGCAAGCGGGTCGCCAGTCGACACCTGGCGATGGTTCACGGATGTCCCACGACGCCGAGGTCGCACTTGTGCGCTTGAGCCGGAAGGATGCTATGAGTGGGCCGGCCAGCCTCAGCACCTCTGGAGGGGGCACCGGCGAATGCAAGCGTCGGGCTTGGCCGCACTCCAGGCGCCGGAGAGCCGGCCCGCTCAGGCAAGACGTCCTTGTCGGCGACCTCCTCTCCGGGCCACCACGACTGGTCGGCCACCCGCAGCTCGGGATCGAGTAACGGCGCACCGCCGCAGCAGAGGATGCGGAGGCCGCCCAGGCCGTGGCCGAGAGCGGCCCCGCTTCCCGACCTGCCTCCTAACACAGCTCCCAACTCCTCTCAGCTCAACGCGCCTTGCCCCCGGCTGAGACCGGCCAACTACCCAGATCTGCCTACCTTTGTCTTTACATGGTGGTTGATAGGCGCTTCGCCGACTTCATGACCTTCCACCCATAGCCCTTGTGGGCCGTGCGAACACAAAGGCAGACTGGTCAGATGCAGCGCGCATGGACCAGCACCCACGGCGTTCGCTCTAGCCCAGTCTTCCTAAGCAGCTGCGGGGCACCCCACCTCCCCCCCTGCCGAGCCGCCGAAGGCGCCTCGGCAGGCCGTCTCAGCTGCGCCAGTGCTGGGCAAAGCGCCAACCTCATCGGCTGCGCCAGTGCTGGGCCCGGGTGGCAAACTTCGGCCTCATCGGCTGCGCCAGTGCTGTAG
>JAJPKN010000033.1 GCA_021323695.1 Actinomycetota bacterium
AGCTCTCTTCGAGGTGGTCGGGGGCAAGGCCGTGTACGAGGGCCGGACGCTCGCGGAGTGGGTGCCAGAAATCGTGGGCAAACTCGTCCGGGCGAGCAACCCCGAGCGCGTCATCCTGTTCGGTTCGGTCGCTCGTGGCGACGACGGCCCCGACTCGGACATCGACATCATGGTCGTGCTGCGCTCGATGGACTACGCGCAACGGCCTTCGCTGGAGGCTGAGCTGTACGGCGAGCTGGGTGGTGCCGTACCTGTCCAAGTGTTCGTCACAGACCTGCGGGAGTGCGAGCGTCGCCGCGATGTCGTGGGTTCTATGCACTACTGGCCGCTCCGGGAGGGACGGGTGGTGTATGAGCGAGCTGCCTGACAACAACCGGGACGAGGCCCGGCGCTGGATGGCAAATATCGAGGACGACCTTCGGGGCATGCACGCGATCGAGCGCGACGAAGGGTCGCCGGCTCGCCTCGTCTGCTTCATGGCGCACCTCGTCGTTGAGAAGTCACTAAAGGCAACGCTGATAGACGCCGGCGTGCCGTTCAAGAAGACCCATAACCTGCTCGTCCTGCACGACCTGTGCATGGGGCCCGGCAGGCTCGCCGGGGTGGACCGTGAGCTACTGGCGACTTGCAACCCTTGGGCCATAGACGGCCGGTACACCGACGACCTTGTGGAGGCCGGGCGCGACCTCGCCGAGCGCCTCGCCCGTTTTGCCGAAGAAGTTGTTGCTGCTGTCCGGTCGGAACTGGAGGCAAAAGATGGCGACGACTAACCGGGAACGCGTCGGGCGGGCCTTCGAGCTACTGGCATCCGGCCTTGGGCCGTTCGTGGAGCGCCAGATGAAGGCGGCGGCCGGCCAAGGCTTGCTGCCAGGGCCCCACGGGCCTGGCGACGAGGGCTCCCCCCAGGACCCGGCGTTCTTGCTGCGGGTGATGGCCGACGCCTGGGACGCGGCCTTCCGCCAGCGGCTGACCAAGGCGGACCGCAACCTGGTCTTCGAGCTGCGGGACACCCGCAACCGCTGGGCGCACAACGCGGCGTTCAACGCCGACGACACCTACCGGGCGCTCGACTCGGTGGAACGGCTGCTCGTGGCGGTGGACGCCCGGGAGGCGACCGAAGTGGGCCGTTCCAAGACCGAGCTGCGGCGGCTGTTGCACGAGGCGGAGACCCGCAAAGCCGTGGCGGCCGCACCGGGGACCGCTGGTGCGGTGGCTGGCCTTCGGCCCTGGCGGGAGGTGATCGTGCCCCATGAGGACGTGGCTGCCGGGCGCTACGAGCTGGCCGAGTTCGCTGCCGACCTCCACCAGGTGGCTACTCGGGCGGAGGGGACGGCCGCCGAGTACGCCGACCCCGTCGAGTTCTACCGGCGCACCTACCTGACCGAAGGCTTGAGCCGCCTGCTCGTGGAAGCGGCCAAGAGGCTCTCGGGCACGGGCGGGGTACCTGTCGTCGACCTCCAGACGACCTTCGGCGGCGGCAAGACCCATACCCTGATCGCCCTCTGGCACCTGTGCTCGGGGCTCGCCTTAGATGCGTTCCCCCAGGAGCTGCAGGACCTGCTCCGGGGTGCCGGCATCGGCGAGCTGCCGGCGGTGAGCCGGGCCGCGCTGGTCGGGACCAAGCTCGCCCCGGGCCAGCCGGCCAGGAAACAAGACGGCACGGTGGTCTCAACGCTTTGGGGCGAGCTGGCCTGGCAGCTCATGGGCAAGGACGGCTATGCCTTGGTGGAGGGGGCGGACCAAAGCGGGACCAGCCCGGGGGCGGCGCTCGCGGACCTGCTCGCCGCCTGCTCGCCCTGCCTGGTGCTGGTCGACGAGTGGGTGGCCTACGCCCGCCAGCTCTACGGGCCTGAAGGCCGCCTGCCCGCTGGCAGCTTCGAGGCTCACATGAGCTTTGCCCAAGCCCTGACCGAAGCGGCTCGGGCCACCCCGGGGGCCCTGCTGGTCGTCTCGCTCCCTGCCTCGGTGGGCCCCGACGCCCACGGAGAGCCGGCCTCGGCCAGCTCCAGCATCGAGCTCGGCGGCCCAGGAGGGGTGGAGGCCCTGCGGCGGCTGCGGGCGGTGATGGGCCGGGTCGAGTCGTCGTGGCGGCCGGCATCGGTAGAGGAGGGCTTCGAGATCGTGCGGCGGAGGCTGTTCCAGCCCCTCGACCCCGCACGCCTGGCCGACCGGGACGCGACGGCTAGGGCCTTTGCCGACTATTACCGTTCCCAGGCGGCCGAGTTCCCCAACGAGTGCCGGGCACCCGGCTACGAGCGGCGCCTGAGGGCGGCTTACCCGGTCCACCCGGAGCTCTTCGACCGCCTCTACCGGGACTGGTCGAGCCTTGAGCGCTTCCAGCGCACCCGAGGGGTGCTGCGCTTGATGGCCCAGGTGATCGGCTCGCTTTGGCGCTCGGGGGACCGCTCTCCTTTGGTCCTGCCCGGCTCGGTGCCCCTCGACGACGCCGCCGTAGCCACCGAGCTGGCAAGGAACCTGGACGACTCTTGGAAAGCCGTCATCGACACCGACGTGGACGGGCCGGGCTCCGTGCCCGACCAGCTGGACGCCCTTTTCCAGAACCTGGGGCGCTACCGGGCGGCGCACAAGGTGGCGAGGACGGTGTTCTTGGGCTCGGCCCCTTCTGTCCACTCGCCTCACCGTGGGGTGGTAGCCGCCCGGGCCCGCCTCGGCTGCGCCGCGCCGGGCGAAGCGGTGGCCACCTACGCCGACGCCCTGGCCCGCTTGAGCGACAAGTCTGCCTACCTCTACCTGGACGGTGAGCGCTACTGGTACGGCCTCACCCAGTCGGTCTCCCGGGTGGCCCGGGAGCGGGCCGAGCGCTTGTTAGCCGGTGACCCAGCCGAGCTGGACCAGAGGATCTGCAAGGCCGTCCAGGACCAGCGTGACCGGGGAGAGCTGGCCGGGGTGCACGTGGCCCCCCAGTCCTCGGCCGACGTGGGCGACGACGACAGGGCCCGCCTTGTCGTCCTCTCGCCCGGGGAGGCCTACGTCCCCAAGTCCGACGACTCGCCGGCCCTGTCGGCGGCCCGGGGCATCTTGGAGCAGCGGGGGACCTCGCCCCGCCACTACCGCAACATGGTCGTCTTCCTGGCCGTGGACCAGCGGCGGCTGGAAGACCTGCGCCAGGGGGCAGCGGAGGCACTGGCCTGGAGCTGGGTCGTAGACGAGGCCCCCGGGCTCGACCTCGGTGGCCAGCAGGAGGCCCAGGCGAAAAAGAAGGCGGAGGAGGCGGGCCAGACCCTCGTCCGCCGGCTCGGGGAGGCCTACACCTGGGCGCTCGTGCCGGTGCAGCCCGAGCCGACCGGGCCGGTCAGCTTCGACCCGGTGCGGGTGGAAGGCAGCGGCGACCTGGCCGCCCGCACCGGCCGCCGCCTGGGGGAAAAGGGCCACCTGAATTCGGTCTACGCCCCGTCGGTCCTCCGCAAGGTCGTCTTGGAGGGGCCGTTGTCCACCCTTTGGGAGCGCGGGCATGTCTCGGTCGACGAGCTGTGGGACGCGCTGGCCCGCTACCCCTACCTGCCGCGGCTGAAGGACCGGGGCGTGCTGTTGCGCTCGGTCGAGACCGGGCCGGCAGGCTTTGCCTGGCAGGCAGAGGGCTTCGCCCTGGCCGACGGCTACGACGAGGGGAGCGGGCGGTACCTCGGGCTGGTCCGGGGCCCTGGTGGCGGTGCTCTTGTGAGCGGGGCCACGCTGTTGGTGCGGCCCGAGCTGGCGGTGGCCCAGGCCGAAGCCGACCGGGCGGCGGCTGGGGCAGGCCTTGGTGCTGGCACGGGCGCCGCTGCCTCGGCCGGGCCGGCCCTGGTCCCCGGCGTGGGGGCGCCGGGCCGCCCTGCGGTGACGGAGCCGGCCCGGCCCAAGCGCTTCCACGGGAGCGCCGTGCTGCGCTCCGAACGGCTCAGCTTGGAGTTCGGCCGGGTGGTGCAGGAGGTGGTGCAGCGGCTGGCCGAAGCCGGTGCCGACGTCGAGGTCACCGTGGAGGTGTCTGCCACGTCGCGCGATGGGTTCCACGAGCCCGCGGTCAGGGCTGTCACCGAGAACGCCCGGACCTTGCACTTCAGGGACCTGGGCTTCGAGGAGGAGTGAGATCGGGCAGCAGCTTCCGTCGGCGCAGATCTGTGTCCCCGAAAGGCCGCGCTTGGGCCGGCGGGTGAGCAAGGCTTGCCCGGGCACCTCGTCCTCGCTGTCGCCGACGCCAACGCCAACGCCGGGTACCTTGCCCATGGCTTCGGCCGCACCCTCGCGAAGCTCGGGCACCTGCGACCGCGCCCCGGCGGCCGTCCTAGCCTGCGCGACTGGCATCGTCCGGCCGGGCCTGTCCCACCGTAGCCCGTGGCCGAGGCAGCCGGGGTCGCTAGCGCTAGCACTGCTAGCCTGATCGTCGGGCGCCCGGTGTGGCCCTGCCTTGGGTGGTGGCTCCGGGGGTTGCCAAGCCCGGGCTTCCTAGGTCGCCGGGGGCGGCGCTAGGCTTCGGTCGGGGCAGTTGGGCCGCGTGGCCCCTGCCCGAAAGCCCGAGTAGCTCAGTCGGCAGAGCGACGCACTCGTAATGCGTAGGTCACGAGTTCGATTCTCGTCTCGGGCTCCCCAAAAGCCCAGGTCAGGGGTACTGTGATGGTCGGGGCCACCGGACCCGGCCGGATTTTGGGTCCGAAATGGGTCCGAACCCGGGTCCAGGATCCCCCCTTGGGGCGTGCGCCGACCCCACATCTGGGCATGAGCACACACCCGTTGCTGCGCCCCGAGGAGGTGGCCGAGGCCCTGGCCGTCTCCAAGGTCACCGTC
>JAJPKN010000022.1 GCA_021323695.1 Actinomycetota bacterium
CGGTGAACTGTGAAGACGGCACCGGGGGACCGGGTAAGGCCGCCACCGCCGTCGGGCAACCGACGGCTGCTTGAGACGTGCAACTAGAGCACACTCACAAGCAACGGCTCTACAGTGCCCTCACATTGTCCTCGGCGGTCCTCCGTGCCCTTGCACCCCCCGCCCTGCCCTGCCAAGACGACTTTTGGCCCGTTCTTTGCCCTAGTCGCGCGTTCTGTGTAGCGAAAAGGGCCGATAACGGCAAAAAACGGGGCCCAGAACCACCGAACAGGGCAAAGAACCACCGAACAGGGCTGATGAAACGGCCCATGGCCCGGCGAGCCCGGCGAGCCCGGCGAACAGGCGAACAGGCGAACAGGCCAGCTGACGACCAGGCGAGTAGGCGAACAGGCCAGCAGACGGCTAGCTCAGCCGAAAGCCGGCGAAGGGGCAGGGCGGTAGAGCCGCCGCCCGCTGAAGTGAGCCTCGACGATGGCTATCCAGCGGTCCTGGGGCCCGGGCGCCCAGATGTCGATCCGCTCGGAACGGACCACCTCGGACAGTTCGTCCACGGAGCCGGTGATGTCGGCTCCCACGCCGGTCACCAAGACGTCCCAGCCCTCGTGGCTCTCCAGGTCCACCCAGTCCGCTTCGAACGCCACATGGCCAAACGGTGCCCACTTGAGCAGGGTGGGTGAGCTGGTGGCGAAAGCCACCGTGCGGCCGTGGAGGACGAAGTTGACCGGGAACATCTCGGGGCGTTCATGGTCGACCACCACCGCGACCCGTCCGTACTTGGCCCCCGCCAGCAACCTGAGGCACTCGTCTTCAGACAGGACCTCGAGAACCGCGTCTGCCATGATCGCCTCCTTGAGTTGCCGGCCCATAAGCCGGGCCTTTGGGCTACCCATCATGCTCAGGCCCCAACGGTACCCGCCATTCAAAGCGCGTGCCCCCGCCCTTGGCAGCCGGGACGGCCGACACCTGCAGGCTGCCCCCCAGGAGCTCGGCCCGGGCCCGGGCATTGGCGATCCCGCTCAATCGCCGAGGCTTGCCGATGCCGGTCCCGTTGTCGACGACAACCAGGCTGAGGTCGTCTTCCAACGTGACCGTGACCTCCACCTGGCTGGCATGGGCGTGGCGGGCCACGTTCGAGAGGGCTTCCCGCAAGACGGCCGCCAGCTCGAGCTGGGTCTGCAGGCCCACCTCACGGTCGCCCAACCCGTGGAACGACGTGACCGGTCCAAACCCCAGCGCCTCGGTGGCGTCAGCCACTGTCTCCAGCACCCGGGCCCGCAAGCTGGTGCCTGGTGCCGACTCGAGGGCGAAGATGGCCTCCCTGATCTCCTTGATGGTGGTGTCCAGGTCGTCGATGGTGGAGGCGACCCGTGAGGCTGCCGGCTGGCTGTCGATGAGGCTGAGCGCACCCTGCAGGCGGAGCCCGGCCCCGAACAGGCGCTGGATCACGAGGTCGTGGAGGTCGCGTGCTATGCGTTCGCGGTCGGCGGAAATGAGCAGCCGGTCCCGGTCGGCCCGGACGGCGTCCAGTTCCAGCGCCAGGCTGGCTTGGGAGGCCAGGCCGCTCAGGACGCTCACGTCTTCCTCGTCCAGGTGGCTGCCCTCCTGCCTGAGGACCACGAGCGCCCCGGCCCGGTCGTCCTTGCGGCCCTGCGACACGATGGGCAGGGCTACCGCCGCCAGGTCGGGCACGATGCTCATGTGGCCGTGCTCGGGTACCCCGCTGGCTATCGCCTGGGCCACCAGGGTGGGCACCCGGGGGAGCACGCCCAAGGGCAGCACCTCCTCCCCCGAACGAGCTGCCACCCGGGCCCGGCCCCCTTCGGCGAGCAGTACCGCCGTGGCCTGGGCGCTCCCGAGCTCGGCGGCCCAGTGGCACAGGACGGTGAGCGACTCCTCCAAGGTGGCCTCGGCCAGCAGGCTCAGGCGGATCTCGGCCGTAGCCTCCAGCCACCGGGCCTGGCGGCGGAGCCTGGCCTCGGCCTCGGTCCGCTCGGTTATGTCCCGGACCAACAGCGAGTAGCCCCGCGAGCTACTGGCCACCAGGGGGGAGACCGAGATGGCCACGTCCACCACCCGGCCCGCGCTGGTCTGCCAGCGGGTGTCCCGGGTCAGCGGTGCCTCGCCTTTGCGGGCCAGTGCGAGCATCTCGTCGAGCACCGGGTCGTCGGGGAAAAGGAGGCTGATGTGGCGGCCCACGACGTCTTCGGGCCTGAAGCCGAACATCTTCTCGGCGCCGGGGTTCCAGCTGGTTATCACGCCCTCCTCGGTCATCGACAAGATGCCGTCGTTGGAGGACTGGACGATGGCAGCCAGCTCGGCCTGGGCGGCTTCGGCGGCTTTGCGTTCGGTGATGTCCCGGACGGCGGCGATGACGAGCGGGCCTTCCCGGACCGGCGCCAGCATGATGTCTACCGGGAACTCGGTGCCGTCCTGGCGCCGGGCGTAGAGCTCGAGCCCTGTCCCCATAGGCCGGGTGCGAGGGGAAGAGGCATAGGCCGAACGGTGCTCACGGTGCGCCGGGCGGAACCGCTCGGGTACCAAGGCCTCGATGGAGAGGCCCACCAACACGCCCGGCTCGTAGCCGAACAGCTCCTCCGCGTGAGCGTTGGCCGCGACGACCGTCCCTTTTGCGTCTACCACCACTGCCGCGTCAGGCATGAGGCTCAGGACGGTGGCTAGCAGTGGCTCGGTCTGGGACATTGTCCTCGGCCTCGATCCTAACCGGCGCTCTCCCGTCCCCTCCCGTTAGCATGAGCTCGATGGCCTGGGCCCGGCTGCCATTGGCCGGGCCTCTCAGCGGGCCCGGGAAGGGCCCTCGGGCTGGGCCTTCGGGCCAAATGGCCCTGCTCACCTGGGTGGCTCAGCGCGCCACCATTGGGGTGATGCGGACCGTGCCGTCTGCGCCGTCTGCCGGGCCGTGCCAGCCTGCCGGAGGGCCGTTGCCCGGGGTGGGCCCCTCCCGGTTGGACGCTGCCACCTGCAAGAAGCTCCTCGCTCGTTGCTCTTCGGGCCACCTGGCCATGTCCCAGGGCGCCCTGCCGGTGGTGATGCCGGTCACTTACTGCATCGACGGTGACGACCTTTTGGTGCGAGCCTGGTGCGGCCCGCTGGAACGGGCCGTGGCCCAGCCGGAGGTGGTGGCCTTCGAGACAGGCGGCACCTCAGCGGACGGCAAGTGGGCTTGGGAGGTCCTCGTCCAGGGCCGGGCCACCGCGGAGCCCACCAGGGAGCCCAGCGAGCCTCATGCCGGGACCAGTTCGCAGCTCCCGCCCCCGCCGGCTGGCGGTACGGTGAGCTGGGCCCTGCGGGTGGCTATGGAACGGGTCACGGGTTGGGGCTACGGGCCGGGTACCCCCGAGGGCCAGCCAGAGCAGGCCCGGCAGGAAGTCGCCCCCCAACAGGAGGCCCGCCTACAGGAGGCCCACCAAGGCGAGGCCCACCAAGGCGAGGGCCACCCACAACAGGCTCTTTTGTTCAAGGAGCGCTAAGTGCCAGAGGAGGACCAGTGGCTGTAGTTGATGACGACCGAGGTGCGCTAGGCGCGCCTGGGCCAGCGCCGCGTGATGTCGTGCTGGCCGACGGTTCGACGGCTTGCCTGCGCCCAGTGCGGCCCGAAGACGGGCCGGCGCTCAACGCGCTGCACGACCGGCTATCTCCCGAGACGCGCCGGTTGCGCTACTTCGGCGCCCACTCTGAGCTGCCCGAGGCAGAGCTGGCCCAGCTGTTGGCCGAGTGCAGCCCTGACCACCTGGTCCTGGTGGTGGAACGGGGGGGCCAGCTGGTCGGCATGGCGCAGTACGACCGCGTCCCGGGGAGCGACAGCGCCGAAGTGGCTTTCGTCGTGGACGACCGCCACCAGGGCCTGGGCATCGGCACCCTGCTGCTGGAGTACCTGGCCAGCGAGGCTCGCAAGCAGGGCCTGAAGAACTTCGTCGCCGACACCCTCCTGGAGAACCAGCTCATGACCAAGGTCTTCCGGGACGCGGGCTTCACCCAGCGCTCGACCGTCGAAGCAGGGGTCGTGCGGGTGGTGATGGACATCGCACCGACTGCTACGGCCCTGGACGCGCTGTACGAGCGGGACCGCAAGGCAGCGGCCAAGTCCATGGAGCGTTTGCTCCGGCCGCGTTCAGTGGCGGTCGTAGGCGCGTCCCGCAAGCCAGGCACGGTGGGCCACGAACTGGTCCGCAACCTGGTGAGCGGCGGGTTCCAGGGCCCGGTGTACCCGGTGAACCCCAGCGCCGAGCACGTGGCCGGGGTGCCTTGCTTCCCGAGCATCGAGGCCATCGAGCGCCCGGTCGACCTGGCTGTGGTCGCCGTCCCGGCTGCGGCGGTGCCCGAAGTGGTAGAGGCGTGCGGGCGCAAGGGCGTGGGCGGCCTGGTGGTGGTCTCCTCCCATTTCGCCGAGGACGGGGCGGCCGGTGCCGCCTTGGAGCGGGAAGTGGCCCGCTTGGCCCACTTCTACGGTATGCGGCTGGTCGGCCCCAACTGTTTCGGCGTGCTCAACACCGACCCCGCCATCTCGTTGAACGCCACCTTTGCCAAGGACGCCCCCACGAGCGGGCGGCTGGGGTTCGCCTCGCAGTCTGGTGGGCTGGGCATAGCCATCCTGGCCGAGGCCAAGCGCCGGGGGATAGGCCTGTCCAGTTTCGTCTCCATGGGCAACAAGGCGGACGTGAGCGGCAACGACCTGCTGTCTTGGTGGAGCGAGGACCCGGCGACCAGCGTCGCCCTGTTGTACTTGGAGTCTTTCGGCAACCCGCGCAAGTTCGCCCGCCTGGCCCGCCAGCTGGGGCGGCACAAGCCGATCATTGCCGTAAAGGCAGGCCGGACGGCCGTCGGCCGCCGGGCGGCGTCCTCCCACACCGCGGCGTTGGCCAGTTCGGACGAGGCGGTAGCTGCTCTCTGCCGGCAGACCGGTGTCATCCGGGTCGACACCATAGAGGAGCTGTTCGATGTGGCCCAGGTGCTCGACTTCCAGCCTGTGGGCGAGGGGCTCCGGGTCGCGGTGCTGTCCAACGTCGGCGGGCCGGCGGTCCTCGCGGTGGACGCCTGTGTCAGCAATGGCCTGGAAGTGCCCGAGTTCTCCCCTGCGCTCCAGCAGCGCCTGGCCGAGCTGTGCCCGCGCAACGGTGGGGTCAGCAACCCCATCGACCTGGGGGCCGAGGCCAACGCCAAGATGTACGAGGACGTCTTGGACCTGTTGCTCAGCTGCGGCGAGGTGGACGCGGTGGCGGTCAACTTCACCCCGCCGCTTGTCACCCGCAAGACGGCCGACGTGGCGGCGGCCATAGCGGCTGCCGTGGACCGGGCCGCCGAACGCGCGGCTGCGTCAGCCACCGGCTCGGCCACCGCCTCTACCGCCGGCCCCTCTGGCACCACCGGCCCTGCCGCTACCGCTGGCCCCGCTGGCACTGCCGTGCCCCGGGCGCGTCCCTGCCCGGTCGTGGCCAGCCTGCTCGGAGCGGACGACAGCGGCCAGGAGGTCCTGCGTGCAGCCCGCTACCCGGTGCCGAGCTACACCTACCCCGAGACGGCGGTGAAGGCACTGAGCCATGCCCTGCGCTATGCACAGTGGCGCCACCAGCCTCCGGGCCAGGTGCCGGTGCTCGAAGGGGTGGACACGAACGAAGCTCGCCGCCGCCTTCCCCGGGACGAGACTGGCGCGCTGGTCCCCGGGTGGGTCACCGGTTCGGCGGCCATGGACATCCTGGCTGCTCTGGGGGTGCCGGTCGTGGCGACCACCGAGGTCCATAGCGCGCCGGAGGCGGGCAAGCTGGCCGAGGAGATCGGGAGGCCGGTGGCCCTGAAGGTGCTGGGGCCGGTCCACAAGAGCGAGGGCGGAGGGGTCCGTTTGGGCCTGCGCGGCCATGCCGAGGTGGCTGCGGCCTACGAGGCGATGGAGTCGTCCTTCGGTGACGAGATGACCGGAGCCTTGCTGCAGCCCATGGTCCCTGAAGGTGGCGTCGAGACCATCGTGGGTGCGCTCCAGGACCCCAGTTTCGGCCCTCTGGTGGTCTTCGGGCTGGGAGGCGTGGCGGTGGAAGTGCTGGGGGACCACGTGACGCGGCTGGCCCCCCTGACCGACCTCGACGCCCGGGAGATGGTGAGCGGGCTGAGGGGGTCCAAGTTGCTGTTCGGTTACCGGGGCCGGCCCCCGGTGGACGTCGAGGCCTTGGTCCAGGTGCTGCACCGCGTGAGCCTGCTGGCCGAGGACTTCCCCGAGGTGGTGGAACTGGACTGCAACCCGGTGATCGCCAGCCCGGATGGGGCGGTGGTGGTAGATGCCCGGCTCCGCCTGGGCCCCGAGGCGGCCCGCCCGCTGGTCGAGGACACCCGCCACCTTCGCTAGCTCCGAAAACCTCGCTAGCAGGCTTCGCTAGCTGACAGCCCCCCCGGGGCGGTCCTCGCGCTGGCTCGCCCGGGTGCGGGCGGCGTAGACCGCTGCCTCTGTGCGCCGTGAAAAGCCCATCTTGGCCAGGAGGTTGGAGACGTAGTTCTTGACCGTCTTTTCCGCCAGGTACATTTCCGCCCCGATCTGGCGGTTGGTCTTGCCCTCGGCGATCAGGTCGAGTATGCGCCGCTCTTGGGGGGAGAGCCGGGCGATGCGCTCGTCCTCGTGCTTGCCCCGGAGGCGCTCCATGACGGTCGCGGTCAGGGCTGGGTCTATGAGCGACTGGCCCTCGGCCACCCGTCGCACCGCGGTGACCAGCTCAGCACCGCGGATCTGCTTCAACAGGTAGCCACTGGCCCCGGCCAGGATGGCCGAGAACAGGGCCTCGTCGTCGGCGAACGAGGTGAGCATCAGGCAGCGAAGCTCGGGCATCTGGGCGCGCAGGTCGCGGCAGACCTCGATGCCGCTCGCCCCCGGCAGGCGCACGTCCAAGATGGCTACGTCCGGGCGGGTGGGCGGGACCCGGGTCATGGCCTCTTCGGCGTTGGAGGCCTCGCCGACCACCTCGAGGTCGTCTTGGGACTCGAGCAGCTCGCGCAGGCCCCGACGGACGATCTCATGGTCATCCAGGAGAAAAACGCGTACGGGCATGTGCCTCCTCTCACCGGCCACCTTAGCTGGGCCGACCACGTGCAAGCGCCCCGCCCAGAGGGGCCCGGGCGGGGCGCTTGTCCGCGCAGGGAGGGGACCGGAGACCGGCTCCCAGCCCGGCCAGGGGGCCGGGCTGGTACCGGCTCAGCTGGCCAGGGCGTTACCCGACTGCGAGCCCACCTGCGAGCCAGCCTTGGCCGGGGTGCCGGCAGGGGACACCGTGACCCCCCGCAGCTGGGGGATCTCCTGGTCGATGGGCACTCGGCGGAAGTGGAGCAAGCCCAGGACCGACAACAGCGCCATCACGCCGGCCAGGGCCCAGCTCACGATGGAGCCCAGGAAGGCCAGCTGGCCCATCTTCCACCAGCCGTAGGCATTGAGCAGCAGGCCCCGCAGCGTGGTGCCCTGGAAGACGGTCTGGACCTTGGCTTCGGCCGCCTTGGCCGCCGCACTGTTAGGAGGCAGCGAGCGAGCGTAGGCGCTGAGCTGGGCATAGGTCTTGCCTCCGCCTATCTCCTGGAGGTGGATGGCGATGAAGTGGTCAGCGTAGGCCTCTGCCTGGGCGCCGGTGGTCAGCTCCTGCCCGGCGTACTTTTCCAGGTAGGGGATCATGGCTGGGGTGATCTCGGTACCCGGCTTGGCGTGCTCGAAGGCCGCCTTGGTTGGGAAAGTGATCTTCTGGGCGGAAAGCTGGTTGGCCACCGTGTTGCTGGCGTAGCTGTAGCCCCAGAAAAGCAGTGCGCCGGCTGCGATCAGGACGACAGTCAAAAGCACGCCTGCGGCACTCATAATCGCATCGAAAGACTTCCTGCGCATTGAGCTTCCTTTCAACTAATGGGCCGCTTTGGCCCTTGGTAAGAGCTTGCCCGGCGCCCCGGGCCCGTTCTTAGGGCCTAACGTCATAGGCGGTGCCCACTAACGTCACCGACCTGGCCTGGCCAACGTCCCGGCAGAGGGCCGCTGCCCTGGTGGAGGCGGCAGTACGACCCTCTGAGGTGCAAGGGTGCAACGTAGCGGGCTCGGGGAGGCGGCCTCTCCGGGTTGTAATGTGAACGTGTTCACGTTCACATCCCTCCCGAGAGGAGGTTGCCAACCTGTAGCCAGCACCTCAGCGGGGCCGTAGGCGCTCCGCCACGGCTTGTGCCCGCCCAGCGGTGACTGCCCGACAGGCGGCAAGGTCTACTGTGGGCTGGCCAATGCTGTACTTGAGCGCTTCTCCCGAACTGGACCAGCACCACACGGGCAGTGGGCACCCGGAACGTCCCGAACGGGCCCGCGCCGCCCTGCAGGGGGTCGAACAGGCAGGTTTGGCCAGCGGGGCGGTGTGGCTTGCCCCCCGGGCTGCCACCCGAGAGGAGCTGGAGAGGGTGCACAGCCCGTCCTACCTGCAGTCCCTGCAGGACTGGTGCGAAGGTGGGGGAGGCCGCCTGGACTCGGACACGGTCGCCTCGGCTGGGTCGTGGGCCACCGCCTTGCGGGCGGCCGGCGGCGTGCTGGCGGTGGTGGGCGCTCTCGCCGAAGCGGGCGAGGGGGTGGGCTTTTCTGCCCACCGGCCCCCGGGCCACCACGCCCTGGCTGACCAGGCCATGGGCTTCTGCCTGCTCAACAACGTGGCGGTGGCGGCCGCGGCCCTGGCCGAGCAGGGCCAGCGGGTGATGGTCCTGGACTGGGACGTGCACCACGGCAACGGCACCCAGGCCATCTTCTGGGACGACCCGCGAGTGCTGTACGTGTCGCTCCACCAATGGCCGCTGTACCCCGGCACGGGCCGGGCGGAGGCCACCGGTGGCCCCCGGGCCCCGGGCCTGACCCTGAACGTGCCCCTGCCTCCGGGGGCGACCGGTGATGTCTACTTGCTGGCCATGGACGAGCTCGTAGCGCCGGCGGCCGAGGCCTTTGCCCCGGACTGGCTGCTCATCTCCGGTGGCTTCGACGCTCACCGCCGCGACCCTCTGGCCCAGGTGGCGCTGAGCGCCGGGGACTTCGCTGACCTGGCTGGCCGGGCCCGGGGCCTGGTCAGCCGGCCGGGCCGGGTGGTGATGGCCCTGGAGGGCGGCTACGACCTCGAGGCGCTGCGCCTCAGCACGGGCGCCAGCCTGGCCGGCCTGCTGGGCGAGCGGTTCCGGCCCGAACGGGCCACCTCGGGAGGCCCTGGGGCCGAGGCAGTGGCCCGGGCGGCCCGGGCCCGGGCCCAGCTCAACTGGGGAGCGACCGAAGCCGATACATAGGGCCGGGAGGGCCAGCCAGCACCAAGGGCAGGAACTTGCAGCCAGCACCAAGGCCAGGAACTTGACGAGCAGCCAAACCGGCCCGGAGGTGCCGGCACTGGAGCGCAGGTTCCCCTGGGCGCCCAGGCACCTGGTCGAAGGGACCGACGCCCTGCTGTGGCCTGCCAGTGCCGCTGGCCTGGACGCCAGCGGTGCGCCTGCGGCGCATACGGCTATCGACCCAGGCGAGGCCTGGCCGGCCGTGCTGAGCTGGGTGCGCTCCCGGGTGGTCCGCTTCGAGCTGCTCCCGCCCCCCCGGCCCGTCCCCGAGGTCGTGCTGGCCAGCACCATGGCGGTGGAAGGGCCAGTACGCTTCGTTGCCCGCCGGGCTTACCAGGTGGGGCGCACCGTAGCCTGCGACCCCCCGGAGGAGCTGCTGGTGGCCGAACGCCGGGACCTGTTCCGCTTGGCCGTCGCCGCCCCTGTCACCATCGGTTCACCGGCCGGCCGCTGGGCAACCTACTGCGTGGACCTGTCCTTGGGGGGCTTGCGGGTGCCGGTGCCGAGCCCGCTGGCCGCCGGCACCGAAGTGGGGGTCACGCTGGGGCTGGGGCGGGGCGAGGCCGTGGCCATCGGTGCGGTGGTGCGCCACTGCGAGGGTGCAGGTGGGATCGTGCTCGCCGGTGTCGAGTTCCAGGCCATGAGCCCCAGGACTGAACAGCGGCTGTGCTACTTCGTGGGCAGCCACCAGCGCCGGCTGCTGCCCCGGGCCCAGGTGGGGGCGGTGGTCGACTACTGGCCGGAGGGAGGTGGGCGGCACCGGGAAGCCCCCGCCCGCGAGCTGTCGCCCGGCGACGTGGCCTTCGTCGTGCGCGAGGCTCGCCCGGTGGGCGAACGCCTGGGCTTGCACCTGCGGCTCAACCGCCACGACTACGACTTTGGGGCTACGGTTGTCAGCTGCGGGCCGGCCCTCGGGCCCGGGGACGCCGACCACTACCTGGTCCGGGCGTCGCTCGACGAGATGAGCGAGGAGGCCCAGGGGCGGTTCCGCCGGGCGGTGCGCGAGGCGGCCATCGAGCGCTACGGGTGAGCTTCAGCGGGCAGCGGTGGGCCAGGAGTGGGCGGGGGGCCACTGCCCGCCGGTGGAGCCGGGCCCGGTGGGCCACGGAGGCCCGCCTTGGGCAGGCCCGGGTGGCAGTTGGCCCGCAGCGGGCCAGCCGTAGCCGGGGCGGGGAGCGCCCTGTCCCTGGGCCTGCCCCGTGGGGAGCTGGCGTTGCTGGTGCTCAGGGGGCGCGCCCGGCTGGGCTTCCCCGGCTGCGACGGCCGGGGCTGGGGCACGGCTGGCCACGGCATCCCAGGCCACGGCCGCGGCCAGCGCCACCGTAGCGGCCACGTCTGCCGTCCACCAGCCCGTGAGCCGGATGGAGAAGTGGACGCCGAGGGCCCGGGCGGTGGCGGGCGTGAGGCCGAAGGCCCGCATGAGACCTGGGAGCAGGCTGGGTGGCACTCCCTGTGCCGCTTGGACCAGGGCCGAGACCAGCTGCGCGCCCAAGGCCAGCACAACCCCGGCGGTGGCCCAGGCCCCAGCCCAGAGCTGGCCCCAGTAGGCGGAGGCCAAGGCTACGGCGGCAATGGCGGTGACTGCCACCAGGTCCCCGGCCATTGGGCCGGCCGGCTGGGAAAAGACGTTGCCGGCGGTGAACGAGGCGGACCGGCCGGTTGCCGAGGCCACGGCGCTGAAACGGTCCCAGCTGGGCAAGAAGCTGCCCGCGGCCAGGAGGCCCAAGGCGCCTCGGAGGACGGCCCGGGCCAGGCGCCCGGCGGGTGAAGGCATGGCCGGGCGGCCCAGGGTCACCGTGGCCCCGCCCCAAAGGGCCCCCGCCACCCCCAGGCCCCAGCCGGCCAGGGCCAGCCAGACCCCTGGGGTGTCCCCGTTGTAGACCTGGACCGAAGTGGCCAGGTCGGCTATGAGGTAGCCCACCTCGACCGCCCCGAGGCCCGCGGCCAGGCAGATGCCCCCAGCGGCCCACCGACGGCCCAGCACGAGGACGGCGGCCGCGGCCCAGCCAATTTCGAGGCCCACGTAGATGGCTATCTCCATGGGGGACGAGACGATGGGCTCCTTGGCTGCCTCGGCGGGGTAGGAGGGCCACATGGCGGCGAGGTGGAGGGCGAGGGCGGCCAAGAACAATAGGGCCGTGGGTGCCACCTGGCCCAGGCTCGGCCCGCCCCCAGCCGGGCGTCCCTGGGAGGCCGGGAGGCCTGGCGGGGACGTTGGTGGTGGAAAAGGTGGGGGCGGTGGCGCGGCCGGGAGCGGCGAGGGCCAGGACTGGGTGCCTGGGGGAGGGTTGGCTGCCACGCGCTCCATCATGCCGAGCGGGCAGGCCCGCACGCCACGCGCCTGATGCTGGAGCCGGCTCGGCCCTGGGGCCGAGGGGCGGGTCACATGGACCGCATGAGCTGGTAGACGCCGGCGAAGTCCTCGTTCACCTTGGCGGGGATGGGCACGATGCCCCCCAGCACCCGCCCGCCCCAGGCAATCTGCGCCGTCCGCTCGACCACGGCCACGACGTGCAGGACCTTGGCCGGGCTGGGGCCGACGGCGACCAGCCCGTGGTTGGCCAGGAGGGCGGCTGCCCGCCCCTGGAGCGCCTCCACGGCATTGGCCCCCACTTCGGCCGAACCGGACGGAGCGTACTTGGCGCAGCGGACCTCGCCCCCCACGTACATGGTGAACTCGTCGATGCACGCGGGGACCGGCTCGTGGCTCACGGCGAACATGGTCGCCCACACCGGGTGGGCGTGGATCACCGACCCTATGTCGTCGAACGCCCGGTAGCAGGCCAGGTGCAAGAGGAGCTCGGACGTGGGGCTTCGGCCCTCGGCGTGCTCGAGGACGGTGCCGTCCGGGCTCACCACCACCAGGTCCTCGCCGGCCATGTCCTCGTAGTCGACCGACGAGGGGGTGCAGACGATGTTGCCGTCGGGGAGCCGGGCGGAGATGTTGCCGGAGGTGCCTTCGACCAGCCCCTTGCGCAGCATCTCCTTGGCCGTTGCCAGCACGGCGGCATGGGCTTCGGGCACGCTTTTCATTTCCGGCCCGACCGTGCTCGGGCTGCCACGGGGTCAGCCACCATTGGGTGCTCCTTGCGTTGTCGCTGGCTGGGGGCTCGTCGCACCCAGCACTTGGGGGTTGACGATGAACAGGGGCCGTTGGCCGGCCAGGAGCCGTTCGATGTCGTCGGCGACCATCTGGGCGCCCCTGGCCTCGGTGCCGGTGGTGGCCCCCCCGATGTGGGGGGTGAGGACCACGTTGGGCATGGCCAACAGCGGGTGGCCGGCAGGGAGGGCTTCGCCTTCAAAATGGTCGAGGCCGGCGCCGGCCAGGTGCCCGGACTGCAGGGCGTCCACCAGGGCGTCCATGTCGTGCAGCTTGGCCCGGGCCGTGTTGAGGAAAACCGAGCCTGGTGGCATGAGCGAGAACTGTTCGCGGCCAAAGAAGCCGATCGTCTCCGGTGTGGGGGCGGCGTGCAGGGAGACCACGTCCGCCCCGTCGATGGCGGCGGGCAGGTCCTTGCCTGCCCCCTCCACGTAGGGGTCGTAGGTTGCCACTTCCATCCCGAGGGCACGCAACCGCCACCCAAGTGCCCGCCCCACCGCCCCGTAACCGATTATGGCCGCTCTCCGGCCGGCCAGCTCCCAGCCCCGGAACCTCTGGTAGGGGATGGTCCCGTCGCGGAACACCTGGAGCTGGCGCACGTCTTGGTCTGCGGGGAGGATGCGGCGCACGACGGCTAGGAGGAGGCCGATGGCGAGCTCCGCCACGGCGTCGGCGTTGCGGCCGGGGGTGCGCAGGACAGGCACCCCGGCGGCCGTGGCCGCGGCTACGTCCACGTTGTTGGGGTCTCCCCGGGTGGCGGCCACCGCCACCAGGGGGAGGTCGAAGACGGGGCCGCTCACGAAGTCGGCCTCGACGACCAATATGTCCGCCCTCTCGGCCGCCAGCCGTTCAGCCAGCCCCGGCCCGTCGTACAGCTTGAGCGGCTGTTGTTCTATCCAGGGCTCGTAGACGACGTCGGCCATCTGGCCGAGCTTGTCCAAGCCGGGGCCGCGCATGGGCGCGGTCACAAAGGCCCGGTGCGGCCGGCCGGGCGCGCCGGGCGGCAGGGGGGTGGGCGGTGACAGGGGCACCTTGCAATATTGTCCGAACATGCAACGCGCTTCACAATCCGCCCGCCGCGCCGAGGCCAGCCGGCCGGCCCGGGGAGCCCTGACCGCGGGCATCGACATCGGCACGACGACCGTCAAGGCGGTTGTGGTGGACGATGAGGGGCACATCGTCGAGCGCCGGGCGGTGCCGAGCCGGCTGGGGCTCGGCCCCGGTGGCCAGCTCGAGCACGACGCCCGCCTCACCTGGTGGGAGGCACCCCGCCAGGTGCTGGCGGACCTGTTGGCCGTGCTGGGCCCGGAGGTGCTCTCCGCGGTGGCGGTGGCTGCGTTCATGCCCTCGGTCACTGCTGTCGACGCGCAGGGGTGCCCGCTGGGCCCCGGGCTGCTGTACGGCGACAGCCGAGGCCAGGGAGCTTGGGGCCAGGGGGGCCCTGGCGCCACCGGCGACCCGACCGCTACCGACGAGATGGCTCGGCTGGCTAGGTGGGCGGCTGGGGAGGTACCTGGGGCGGCTGGGTACTGGCCGGCTCAAGCGGTGGCCAACGCGTCGCTCGGGGGCGAGGGTGTGGTCGACCTGGCCTCTGCGTTCGCTGCTGGCTCTTTGTTCGGGGGGTCGGGCTGGGACGAGGCGGCCTGCCGGAGCGCGGGCCTGGCCCCGGGCCACCTGCCCCGGGTGGCCATGTTCGGGGAAGCGGTCGGCCGCGTTGGCTGGCCGGAGCTGTCCGCCCCGAGCGGCGATGGCCGTCCCCCGCCCGACGTCGTCCTGGCTGCGGGCTCCGTGGACGGCTTGTGCGAGCAACTGGTGGCCGGTGCTGTCCAGGACGGTGACGTGCTGGTCAGCCTGGGTTCCACCCTCGTGGTCTGGCTGACCGTGCCGGGCTGGCCCAGCCAGGCACCTGGGTTGTGGCGGGTGCCTCACCTGGTGGCGGGCAAGGCCATGGTGGGAGGGGCGAGCAATGCCGGCGGCATCTGGGTGGACTGGGTGGAACGGCTGCTTGGCCCCGGCGACGGCCAGGGAGCCGAAAGCCTGCGCCCCGACGACGTGCCCATCTGGTGGCCCTGGGCACGCGGGGAACGGGTGCCGCTGCACGACCCCGGCCTGCGGGCCAGCCTGAGCGGGGCGGGGCTCGCGCACGGGCCGGGTGCGCTGCGCCGGGGTGCCCTTGAGGCCACTGGTTTTGTCGTCCGCCACATCTTGGAGCTGGCCTCGGCGTCGGGTACCCGTCCAGGGCGGGCCCTGGTCAGCGGCGGGGGCGTGCGCAACCGGGCATGGCTCCAGGCCCTGGCGGACGTGCTGGGCCAGCCGGTGGTGCCTGCAGCGGCCAGCGAAGGGGCGGCGCGCGGTGCCGCCTTCCTGGCTCGCATGGCCCTCGGCCTGCACACCTCGCTCGACGATGCCCGACGCTGGGCCGCTTGGTCTACCCCGGTCCAGCCTCGCCCGGAATGGGCAGCCGCCGCCGCGCGACGCTACGAGGCCTGGCTGGCCGGGCTGCCGGAGCGCCGAGCGGTCCCCGGCAAGGAGGTGAGTTAGAGGGCCAGCCCGGTTGCCCTCCCCGGCAAACCCGTCCGGCCTGCGCCGGTGGGGCTCGGTGGCCGAACGAGTTGCCGGGGCGCCGCAGGGCGAGCGGCCCGCCGCCCAAGGTCATGGGTCAGGTGCCGGGCCCTCCTGGCCAGCGCGGGGCCCGGTCATGGTGGTGGTCGGGGTTGGCCGAAGTCGTAGGTGGCTCGCCTCCTGGCTGGGTGGAGGTCGTGGTGGTGGTCGTCTGCGGTGCCCGGCCCCGGCCGCGCTGGACCCGGAAGGGGTTGCTGGCCGGGCTGACCCCGCCCGAGCCCAGGTGGATGGCACCCGGGGACGCCCGCTGGCCGTTCACGTCAATGCTGACCGTGAAGCCGGCCGAGCAGGTCGTGGCGAAGTCCAGGCCGTCGACCCACCCATAGTTCACGAAGCGGAAGACGATCGCGTGCTGGTTGCGGGCCACGGCCACGATGTCGTTGCCCTGGCCGAAGCTGTGGACGTCTACGAACTTGCCGCCCGTCTGCAAGATGCCCGAGAACACGGCCCGGTCACGGGGGCCGTAGTGGGTGACCCGCAAGGCCCAGGCTCCGTCAGGGTCGTACCACAGGTAGGCTCCCCGGTTCCCGGCAGCAAAGCCGCTCGGGCGGCCACTGACCTCTGGCGGCCAATAGCCGCCGCCACAGTTGTCGGGTGGGGCGGGTTGGGGGGCCACAACGGGCACGGGCAGCGTGACGCTGGTCGGCTCCCCGGCCCAGGCGGCAACCCCGGGCAAGCCTGTCCCGACCAGGCTCAAGCACGCACCAAGGAGGGCCTTGGCCGGGACAGTTCTCACTGGGGTCCTTTCCTTTGGCAGGGGGCCTACCGGTCCTTCGCCTCCGACTATGGCCCGAGGTGTTGCTTAGGCTGCGATGAGATTGTGAAGAACGTGCGAAGGCGCAAGGCTGCAGCTGACGGCCCTCGGCCGGCACGAGCACAAAAGAGCACGACCACGAAGGAGGACATCGGACGATGGCAGCCACACCCTCCACCCAGGGCCCTGCTGGTAGCGCGACGGGCGCCACCTCAGCGGGGCCCGGCCCCGCCCGGGGCCCAGCCGCCGGGGGGACCGCACTGAGGCAGGCAGCAGTGCTGCCGGCCAGCGAAGCCAGCCTCATAGACGCCTACTGGCGGGCGGCCAACTACCTGTCGGTAGGGCAGATCTACCTGCTCGACAACCCCCTGCTGCGCGAGCCGCTCAGGGCTGAGCACGTGAAGCCGCGGCTCCTCGGCCACTGGGGCACCACGCCTGGGCTCAACTTCGTCTACGCCCACATGAACCGGGTGATCCGCAACTGGGACCTGGACGCCATCTACGTCATCGGCCCCGGCCACGGGGGGCCGGCCGCCGTGGCCAATGCCTACCTGGAGGGCACCTACAGCGAGCTCTACCCAGCTATAACCAGGGACGCAGACGGCCTGCGCAAGCTGTTCCGCCAGTTCAGCTTCCCCGGAGGCGTCCCGTCGCACGTGGCGCCGGAGACGCCCGGGTCCATCCACGAAGGAGGTGAGCTGGGCTACGCCCTCGCGCACGCCTACGGTGCCGCCTTTGACAACCCTGACCTGCTCGTGTGCTGCATCGTGGGCGACGGCGAGGCGGAGACCGGGCCTCTGGCGACGGGCTGGCATTCCAACAAGTTCTTGAACCCGGCGACCGACGGCGCCGTGCTGCCCATACTTCACCTGAACGGCTACAAGATCGCCAACCCGACGGTGCTGGCCCGTATCGGTGACGACGAGCTGACCAAGCTCCTGGAGGGCTACGGCCACCATGTCTACTGGGTCGACGGTTCTGACCCGGCCGAGATGCACCAGCAGATGGCCGCCACCCTGGACGCGGTGGTCGAGGAGGTCACCTCTATCCAGCAGGCGGCCCGCCGCGGGGGCAGCTTTGCCCGGCCCCAGTGGCCGATGATCGTGCTGAGGACCCCCAAGGGTTGGACTGGCCCAAAGAGCGTCGACGGGCTGCCGACCGAAGGGACCTGGCGCTCCCACCAGGTGCCGATGGGCGAGGTCAGGACCAACCCCGAGCACCTGGCCCTGCTCGAGTCGTGGTTGCGCAGCTACCGGCCTGAAGAGCTCTTCGACGACAACGGCAGCTTGGTCCCCGAGCTTGCCGCCCTGCCGCCCAAGGCGCACCGGCGGATGAGCGCCAACCCGCACGCCAACGGCGGGTTGCTGCTCCAGGACCTGGTGCTGCCCGACTTCCGGGCCTACGGCGTGCCGGTGGCCAAGCCCGGCACAACCTACGCAGAGGCAACCAGGGCCCTGGGAGGCTACCTGAGGGACGTGATGCAGGCCAACCCGACCCGGTTCCGGCTCTTCGGGCCGGACGAAGTGGCCTCCAACCGGCTCCAGGCCGCCTTCGAGGTCACCGACCGCCAGTGGGACGCCCAGATCCTCCCCACCGACGACCACCTCGCCCCCGAGGGCCGGGTCATGGAGATGCTCTCCGAGCACCAGTGCCAGGGTTGGTTGGAAGGCTACCTGCTCACTGGCCGGCACGGCTTGTTCACCAGCTACGAGGCGTTCATCCACATCGTCGACTCGATGTTCAACCAGCACGCCAAATGGCTGAAGACAACTCGAGAAATACCGTGGCGCCGCCCCCTGTCTTCGCTGAACTACTTGTTGTCGTCCCATGTCTGGCGCCAGGACCACAACGGCTTTTCCCACCAGGACCCTGGTTTCATCGACCACGTGGTGAACAAGAAGGCAGAAGTCATCCGCGTCTACCTCCCGCCCGACACCAATTGCCTGTTGTCAGTAGCCGACCATTGCCTGCGTAGCCGCCACTACGTGAACGTCATCGTGGCGGGCAAGCAGCCTTCGCTCAACTTTTTGTCCATGGACGATGCGGTGCTCCATTGCACCCGCGGGATCGGTACCTGGGACTGGGCGTCGAACGACGACGGCGACCCCGACGTGGTCATGGGTTGCTGCGGCGACGTACCGACGTTGGAGACATTGGCCGCGGTGGACATCTTGCGGCGTGAGCTGCCCTCGCTCAAGGTCCGTGTCGTCAACGTGGTCGACCTGATGCGGCTCCAGCCCGACAGCGAGCACCCCCACGGCCTGGCCGACCGGGAGTTCAACATCTTGTTCACCGAGGACAAGCCCATCATCTTTGCCTACCACGGCTACCCCTGGCTCGTGCACCGGCTGACCTACCGGCGGGCCAACCACCACAACCTGCACGTGCGGGGGTACAAGGAGGAAGGCACCACCACGACTCCCTTCGACATGGTCATGCTCAACGACCTGGACCGCTTCCACCTGGTGATGGACGTAATCGACCGGGTGCCGGGCCTGGGCTCCCGGGCTGCCTCGTTGCGCCAGCGCATGGCCGACGCCCGACTGAAGGCGCGCGCTTACACGAGGCTCGAAGGCGAAGACGACCCAGCCGTCCGTGACTGGACATGGCCGTACTGAACGGCACGGCCCGGCGGGCCAAAGTAGCTGAGGGGGCCGGCGGGTGCGGGCCCTCATAGTCAACGCCGGGTCGAGCAGCCTCAAGTTGACCGTGCTCGACCATGTGGGGCCCGGCCACGCCGCCAGTGCCCCCGACGCTGGCGGTGCTCCCGACGTCGCCAGTGCCCCCGACGCCCGTGGTGCCCCCCACGCCGACGGCTCCTACCATGTCGTGAGCAACGTGGTCGTCCCGTCCCCCGGCGGCCGGGTGGACGAAGAGGCAGTGCGTTCGGTGATAGCCAGCCACGGGCCTATCGACGCGGTCGGCCACCGGGTCGTCCATGGCGGGCCCTACTTCACCGGGCCCGTCCTCGTGGACCGTCAAGTAGCCCGCCAGCTGGAGGCTTTGACCGACCTGGCCCCGCTGCACCAACCCAAGTCCCTGAGGGCCTTGGAGCTCGTGAGCCGCCTGCTGCCAGGGGTGCCTGCAGTGGCCTGCTTCGACACCGCCTTCCATGCGACCCTGAGCCCGGCTGCGTCCACCTACGCCTTGCCGGCACCGTGGCGCAGGCGATGGGACTTGCGCCGCTACGGTTTTCACGGCCTGTCTCATTCCTATGCGTCGCGCCGGACCGCCGCCCTGGCTGGGCGCCCGGTCGGGCAACTGCGGGTGGTGACCGCTCACCTGGGGGCCGGCGCGTCGTTGGCCGCGGTCGAAGGGGGCAAGTCGGTGGACACGACCATGGGGTTCACCCCTTTGGAAGGGCTGGTGATGGCCACCCGGTCCGGGAGCATCGACCCTGGCCTCCTGTTGTGGCTCGAAGAGCACGTGGGGATGCCCCCGACGGAGCTGGCTTCCACGTTGGAGCACCGGTCCGGGCTGCTCGGGCTGACCGGCACCGCGGACATGCGGGCCGTCTTGGCCGCCGAGGCATCGGGCGACCCGGACGCCACCGTCGCGTTGGGGGTGTACCTGCACCGCCTGCGGGCGGGGGTGGCGGCCATGGCGGCCGCCATGAACGGGATGGACGCGCTCACCTTCACCGGGGGCGTGGGGGAAGGCTCGGCCGAGGTCCGTTGGCGCGCTGTCGCCGGCCTTGGGTTCCTGGGTGCCCGCCTGGACCGGGAGGCCAACGAGGCCGAGGGCCCGGCCGACCGCGAGCTGACCGGGGCACCGGGTGGCGAGGCTGGACCGGCCCGGGTGCGCTGCTTCGTGGTCCAAGCGCGCGAGGACATCGAGATCGCCCGGGGTGTGCGCCAGGTCCTCGAAGGCGCTTGAGCGCTTCCCCGGGGCGGCCTCAGACCTCCGGTCCCGGGTGGCGCGTCAGGCGGGCCCGGGCCCATAATGCCGGTAGTGACATCGCTGCCGACCGGCTCTCACGGGCATAGGCGGGCGCTGTCCCCCCCGGCGAGCAGGCCGGCGCGGCCTTGGCCCCGCTTGGCGCTGCTGGCCCGGGGCGGGTTGGCCCTGCTGGCGGTTGTTGCCTTGGCCGTGGTGCCTTCTGCGTGCGGGACTAGCCACGGCGGCCAGGGCCACACCACCACGACGAGGGCGCCGGGTTACTAGCCTTCGAGGCCGAGCCCGAAGCCCAGGAGGCGTGGGCCGGCTACCTAGCAGGCCGGCCGGTGGGCTGGGCAGCCAAGGTGGTCGCCTCTGGCTAGTGGGCCGGTGCGGGCGCGGTCGTGAAAAGGGCCGATGTCCCGAGCACCTTGCCCTTCGAGGACAGGGCCTGGACCTTGAAGGCGCCATAGCCTCCGTGGACGCTGACGGAGGTCTCGAAGCCGCTCTTGGCCACGGTGACGACCGGTGCCAGGCTTTGCCCAGCCTTGCCCGCCAGGACCCGCCAGGACGCCACCTGGGTGGCACCGTTCCAGCTCGCGTACACCGTGCTCCCCCCTGGCCCAGCAACGGCCGCCCCGCTCGGGCGGGTGGTCGGTTGGCCGGCCCAGGGCTGGACGACCGCCCGGTAGCTGAGGTCGGGCCCCGGGAAGGTGGCGTCCAGCAACAGCTTGCCCGCCTTGGAGTACTCGGAGAAATTGGGCTGTTGGCCCCACCCCACAAAGACGTTGCCGTCGGGGAGCAGCTGGGTGCTGCCCATGTAGGCGGCAGCGTACCCTTTGGCGTAGGTGTAGCCGGCAACGAGCCTCGCTGTGCGGGACTTGAGGTCGAGCTGGAGCACCATGGCTTGGGACGGCCCGGCCGGGGCGAGGTAGGTGCCGGCCCCGGTCACCTGGCAGCAGTCGTCGTTGAACAAGCTGACCAGCGAGCCCGGGTGCAGCCTGACGTCGTGCTGCCATTGGAAAGAAGCGTTGGGCGGTACCCGGAAACTGGAGTGCTTGCCCCCCAGCTGCCACAGGACTTTGCCGCTCTTGGCGTCCACCAGGTACGCCGCCCAGGTGTTGCGCATGGAGACGAGGAACGTGCCGTTGGCTTGCAGGCTGATCGAGTTCACGTGGAACGCGTCCCAGGGGAAACCGTTGGCCGGAGGCTGGGCATAGGAGCTGGGAAGCGGCACGTGGGCCAGGGCGTCCCAGCTGTAGAGCAATTTCCCTGTGGCGACGTCGTACTCCTGGACGGCCGAGTCTTCCAGCACCCCGTCGGCCGTGCCCCCGTAGCGGGAGAGGTTCATCGGTACGTCCTTGCTGGCGGTCACCCAGGCGTGGCCTCCTTGCAACAGCAGCTCGTGCATGGTTATGACCCAGCCGTCTTGGCCCTTCAGCACGGCGACGGCCTGGTAGTGCTGGTTCACGATGATGTCCTCGCCGCTTTCAGTGGAGCCCGTGCTCGACACGACCCCCTGCCACCAGGTGAGCACCGGCTGGCCCCGGTAGCGCTGGGCCTCCAGGTTGGAGGCCACCACATCGGTGGGCACGGGGTGGAACCACACCGGCTGGAGGTGGTCGTCCAAGACCAGCGGGCCGCTCTGGCCCATCATGGGCCGGCTGGTGAGGTCGTAGAAGTTGGCGACCATGATGTAGCCAGGGGCCAGCTGCCCGGTGACGTCCACGTTGGCCCTCAACTTGGGGGGGTGGAGGCCAGGCGCGGACACGAAGCTGTAGGCGCCCCGGGTGGTGTAGGCACCGATCGGTGCCCCTGGCCCTCCGGCCGCGGCGAAGTCGATGCCGGCGAAGCCGGCGATGACCAGCGCCACCACCGCTCCGAAGCGCACCTGAGGGCTTGTGGCGGGCGACGCTGGCCGGGGCTCACCCCCGGCGGTGGGCCGGCGGCGAAGCACCTGGGCGGCGCCCGGGGCGGCCCCGGCAGGGGCGCCGGCACCAAGGCGGGCGAACAGCAAGGTCGTCGCTGCCGCGGCCAGGACCAGGCCGGCACCCACCAGGTACGCCAAGCGGAACCCGCCCGTGAGGGCGGCCAGGATGCCCTGGTTGCGGCCCACGGAGCGGCTCGTGTACTGGGTGGCCAGGGCGACCAGCAGGGCCAAGCCCAGTCCTCCGCCCGCCTGGCGCGAGGTGTTGACCAGCCCGGACGCCAGCCCGGCCTGAGCCGGCCCGGCGCCCTGGGTCGCGAAGATGGTGGACGGCACTATGGACAGGCCTATGCCGGAGGCGGTGAGCACCCCGGGCAGGACGACGTAGCCCAAGGCGCTGCCGCTGGCCCCGATGCGGGCGAACAGCAGCATCCCTGCCGCCATCATCAACAACCCGCTGCCCATCACGGCGCGCACCCCGAAGCGGTTCACGAGCTTGCCGGCCCGGGAGGCGGAGGCCATGATGACCAGGGCCATGGGCAGGAAGCAAAAGCCCGTGGCTATGGGCGACAGCCCCAGGACCTGCTGGAGGTACAGCGAGCTCACGTACCACATGGGGAACAGGGCGGCACTGAACAGGAGCACGATCACATTGGCCACCACCACCGGGCGGGCCAGTTGCCGTAGCGGCACCAGGGGCGCCGAAGCGAAGCGGGCCTCGATGACGCCGAACAGGGCCAGCAGGCCCAGGCCTACCAGCATGGGGACCAAAGAGCGGGCTGATGCCCAGCCGTCCACGCCGGTGTCGACGATCCCGTAGACCAGGACCAGCGAGCCGGCGGTCAAGCTGAGCGCGCCGGCCAGGTCGAAGCGGGCCGCGTCCTTGCCCCGGCGGTGCTCGCTTACCACCCGGGCGGCGACAGCAGCGGCGGCGATGCCTATGGGTGGGTTGACCAACAGCACCCAACGCCACCCCAGCTCTTGGGTTATCACCCCTCCGAACAGGGTCCCTGCCGCTCCACCCAGGCCGTTCATGGCCCCCCACAGCCCGATGGCCCGGTGCCGGGCCGGGCCGGGCGGGAAGGAGGCAGTGATGATGGCAAGCGACGTGGCTGCCATCAGCGCCCCGCTGAGGCCCTGGAACCCTCGGGCGACGATCAGCATCTGGTAGTCGACGGAGGCGCCCCCGGCCAGCGAGGTGGCGGCGAAGAGGACCAAGGCGAACACGAAGGTCCGCCGCTGGCCGAAGTGGTCCGACGCCCGGCCCCCCAGCATCAAAAAGCCGGCGAAGACGATGGCGTACGCGTCTATGACCCACTGGAGGTCTACCGGCGAGAAGTTGAGGCTGGACTGGACCGAGGGTAGGGCGACGTTGACGATGGTCAAGTCCAAGATGACCATGAACTGCGACACGCAGGTGACCGCGAGCAGCCACCCTTGCCCGAGGCCTGGGCCGGCGGCTGCTGGGCCCGTGAGAGGGCTGTCCTGCCTCCGGGCGCCCTGGCGCCTCAGGGGGCTGAAGCCGAGGCTCATCGAGGGGAGGTTGCCTCCAACTGAGCCGCCCGCCACCGGCTGAGCGCAGCCAGGGACGCGTCGACGATGCGGTCGGCGAAGCCCTGGGTGTCGTTGACATGGGGGAACGGTGCGTCTGGCACTTCTGCTCCCAGGAAGCCGCAGAGCGGGCCCCATCCGTCAGCCGGGGACCACACGAGCAGCCGGTCAGGCGGGACGGTGCGGACGACCTCTTCGTTGTAACGCTCCATGGCCGCTGCCATCCAGCCGCTCCCGTCCCCTTGGTACTCGGTGCCCATCAGGCCGCTCTTTTCCCACATGTCCTTCATGAGCTCGATGTAAGCTGCCCACTTCGGGTCGACCCTCGCCCAGGCGCTGGACAGGTCGCGGATCATGATGTCCCCGTAGAAAGTGCCCCAGATCGTGCCGGCCATGCTGCGCTCCCAAGAGGCGCCGTCGCGCACCGACAGGAGCACCTTGGCGTCCGGGTACAGTTCCAGTAGCTCACGGTAGAAGAAAGAACCCGGCCAGTCCACCGTGGCCTGGAACCCATGGAAAAGCCCCGGGAGCGCGTCCGCGCCCTCCAGGGCTGCCCGCCAGCGGGGCACGAGGTCCAGGTCAGCCAGCACGTTCACCATGTGGTAGCAGGGGCCGTAGCCGAGCATTTCCAACGCGATCTTCTGGGACAGGGTGGCCGTCCGTGGGAGGCCGGCGCCGATCACTTTCATTGGTGCTCCTTGTGGTCGTAGACGGGTGGTGCACCCGTGCTGCTTGCACGCTACTGACGCGGGTGGAGGTGGCCTATCCTTGCCGGCCTATTGTCAAGGACTTGTTACATACCTCTCATAGACCGCTCACATTTGAGCCTTAGCTTGGGGTTTTGGCTTGTGCACGTAGGCGCGCGCGGGCAATTTAGGGGAGGTGGCCGGTGGTTGACCAGGTGACGCAACACCAAGGCGGGCCTCCGCCGGGTGCCGGGGGCAGCCGGGGACCAGCGGCGCTAGCCCGGGTGCTCTCGCGCCGGCAGTTCGTCGCAGGCGCTGGCGGCCTGGTGGCGCTCGGCCTGGCCGGCCTGGCCGGCTACGAGTGGCCGCATGGCGGGCCTGGCCGCAGCAGCCCGGGGACCGAGCCGGACTACGCCGAGCTTTCGGGCGTGAGCGGTTTCAGGAGCCGGCCTGACCTGCTGCCGCCGGTCGTCAGGGTGAGGCACCTGGGGCGCGGGCCCAGTGGCGCCTCGCCCAGGTTCATCTTCCTGGCTCCCCGCCGGGTCGGGCTGGGGGGGCCGGGCCAGCCGGGGCTCATGGTGGTCGACCGGGAAGGACGGTTGATCTGGTTCAAGCCCACAACCGGCGCCAACCCCTTCGACCTTGCCGTGCAGGCCTACCGGGGCCGTCCCGTCCTCACCTGGTGGCAGGGCCAGGTCACGGCGGCTGGTTACGGGCTCGGCACCGGCGAAATGGCCAGCCAGTCCTACCAGCCGTTGGGCCAGGTCCAGGCGGGTGACGGCCTTCGAGCGGACCTGCACGAGCTCAACTTCACCTCGGCTGGCACGGCCCTCATCACGGCGTACGAGGAGACGACTGCCGACTTGTCCAAGGTGGGAGGGCCCAGGCATGCTAAGGTGCTGGCCGGCCACGCTCAAGAGATAGACATCGCCACGGGCAAGTTGTTGTGGGACTGGGACAGTTTGGGCCATGTCGGCGTGGAGGAGAGCTATGAGGAGCCACCCCGGGGCAACCGGGCCAGTTATGACTACTTCCACATCAACTCAGTGTCCGAGGCCCCGGACGGCAATGTGCTCATCTCGGCCAAGAACACTTGGGCCGTCTACAAGGTCGACCGCTCTAGCGGCCGAGTGATCTGGCGGATGAACGGCAAGCGCTCGGATTTCACCATGGGGCCGGGAGCGAACTTCTATTGGCAGCACGACTCGCGCCTGCACGGCCCCGGGGTGATGACCGTGTTCGACGACGGTTCGTTCCCCCCGGAGGAAAGGCAGTCCCGGGCACTGGTCCTCAGGGTCGACACCAGGGCCATGAAGGTCGGCTTGCAGCGCGCCTACCTGCACCCCGCCGGCTTCTTGGCCGCCAACCAGGGCAGTGTGCAGCTGTTGGCCGACGGGCGAGCCCTGGTGGGCTGGGGCAGCCAGCCGTACTTCTCGGAGTTCGCCGAAGACGGCACCCTCGTGCTCGACGGGGAACTGCCCATCGGTTACCGTTCGTACCGCGCCTTTGCCAGCGATTGGGTTGGCCACCCGGTGGAGCCCCCCAGTGTCGCCGTGCGGCCCGACCCCGGAGGGGGCACGGTCCTGTACGCAAGTTGGAACGGGGCGACCGAGGTGGACAGCTGGACGGCCCTGGCCGGCGAGGACGAAGGGTCGTTGCAGCCGGTGGGCTCGCAGGAGTGGTCCGGGTTTGAGACCGCGATCGCGCTCAACTCCACCGGCCCGCGCTTTGCCGTGGTCGCCCTGGACAGCCGGGGCCGGCAGTTGGGCCGCTCTCAGGCCGTGGGGACAACCAGTTGAGCCCCGGCGGGCGGCGCTGGTCGCGCCGCCAGGTGCTCCGCATGGGCGCGGGCCTGGCCGTGGGGTCGGTGAGCCTGGCCTGGGGAGGTCCCGCCGAGGGTTCCAGCGGGCGTCGCCGCGGTCCCACCCTGGCGGCCACAGCGGTGAGGGCAGGAGGGCAAGTCCAGCGCTACGTCTCTCGCCCTGACCTCCAGCCGGCGGCGGTGGTGGTCAGCACCAGCCACCCCGGCCAGTCTGCTGGCCTCGTCCTCACCGACAGCCATGGGGGCCCCGGCCAGCAGGGGGTCATGGTCCTCGACGGCCGGGGGGACCTGGTGTGGTTCAACCCGGTGTCGGCCGGGCCTACGCCGGCCAGGAGGGCGATGAACCTGCGGGCCCAGACCTACCGGGGCAAGCCGGTGCTGAGCTGGTTCGAAGGGGCGGTCGTGTACGGCCACGGCCAAGGCTATTACCGGGTCGTGGACCAGTCTTATTCCCAAGTCGCCCGGGTGGAGGCTGCTAACGGCTACCTGGGCGACCTCCACGAGTTCTACTTGACCCCAGCCGGTACGGCCATGTTCAGTTGTTATGGCTTGGCGCACGCCGACCTGTCCCGGCTCGGGGGAGGGCGGCGCGCCCCCTATTTTTACGGTGTCGCCCAAGAGGTGGACGTGGAGACGGGCAAGGTCGTCTTCCAGTGGCGCAGCGACGAGCACGTGGCCCTGGAGGAGTCCTATGCTCCCCTGCCCAAGGGCACCAGCACGCCCTGGGACTATTTCCACATAAACTCGATCAGCCCTACCGCCGACGGCAACCTGGTCATCTCGGCCCGCAACACATGGGCCGTTTACAAGGTGGACAAGTCGACCGGCCAGGTGCTCTGGCGCATGGGAGGCAAAAGGAGCGACTTTTCGTTCGGGCCCGGCGCCCGCTACTTCTGGCAGCACGATGTGGTGGCGCAGCCCGACGGGACCTTCACGGTGTTCGACAACGGCGCCGGCGACTATGTGTCGGAGCCCCAGTCCCGGGGCTTGGTGCTCCGAGCCGACCCCTCCTCCCGGCACGTGTCGCTGTTGCGCCAGTACCTGCACCCGGGCAAGCCCCTGCTGGCCGGGGCCCTGGGCAGCGTCCAACCTCTGGCGGGGGGGCACGTGTTCATGGGCTGGGGAGTAGAGGGCTACTTCACGGAGTTCGCTGCCAGTGGCCAGCCGCTGCTGGACGCACATTTGGCCGGCCAGGGCACCCTGTCCTACCGGGCCTTCCGGTCGGCCTGGTCCGCCACCCCCAAGGGCCCGCCTGACCTGGCGGTGCAGCCGGCCGGCCCAGGCATGACCGTCTACGCCAGCTGGAACGGGGCCACCGCCGTGGACGGTTGGCTGGTGCTCGGGGGCAGCCGTCCCACGGCTTTGGAGACCTTGGGCACCGCCCCCAGGTTGGGCTTCGAGACCGCCATCCGGGCCCCGCACCGGCCTGCTTATGTGGCAGTGGCGGCGCTGGGGGCGGACGGTCAGCGCCTGGCGACCTCCAAGGCGCTGGCGACCTGACCGAGCTGGCGGGCCGCGCTGAGCGTGGTTATTTTTGCGCGCGCACGGCGCTGGTGCACTTATCGCGCTGTAAGTGGTGAGATTTACGCGCTCGCCGCGCGCCAGGTAAGTGCACGAGCCGGTGCACCGGCCCCTGGGCACGTGCTGAGAGCCAGGCCCTACCAGGGATTTTGCCTTTACTTCCTGCCGGGACAAGAAAGGCTGGCAACGCCAGAAAGGCGCGGGCAGGCTCGGGTGAGGTTGTTTATCCTTGAGGACGCAGTTGTTGCCCCTGGACCAGCTCGTAAAAAGCCGTGGACCAGCTCGTAAAAAGGCAGGACAAATATGAAGGCGCTCAGAGCTCTGACCTGCGCCACGCTCGCCCCGGCAGCTGTCCTGGCCGCAGCGGCAATGGCCACGGCCGGTACCGCTGGGCGTGCGCGTACTGAGCGGCTACGACGTGGCGGGTGACACAGGAGGCCGGCCGGGGCCAGGAGGCCGGCCGGTGCCAAGCCGGCGTGACCGGCTCGCGGCCGGGCTGCTGGGCACGGCCTTCGTAGCCTTCGCAGCCGCCTTCGCCTCGCAGGGGGCTATTGCCGGGTGGAGGGGGCTAGCCCTCGCTGCGGCCTTGGTGGCCGCCTACGGCGTGGCCCAACGGACGGTGTACAACGCCCCGACCGGGGGCACCGTCCCCACCGAGCCCGTGCTGGTGGCGATGCTCTTCACGCTGCCGCTGGCGACAGTGCCGGCCCTGGTGCTGGTTGGGCTGCTCCTCGGTGGCGGCTGGCGCAAGGTGCCGGGGGGCACCGGCCACGCGCTGGCCGTGCGGGCGGCGGCGGGGTGGCACTGTGCCGGGCCGGTCATCGTGCTGTGGGCCGCGGGCGTGCGCTCGCCTGGGCTGTCGCACTGGCCTGTGCTGTTGGCCGCCCTGGCGTCGCAGTTCGCGCTGGACACCCTGGTTGCCGTCGTGCGGTGCACCTGCCTGGGTGCCCCCTTGAAAGGCTTGGCCGAGGCGCTCGGCTTCACCTACGCCCTGGACGCGCTCCTGGCGCCCCTGGCGGTGTGCATCGTGCTGTCGGTCAGCAACCCGCTCTTGGTGCCGCTGTTCGTGCTCCTGCCGGTCGCCCTGGTGGGGGTGCTGGCGGCCGACCGCAACCGGAAGTTCAAGGCCGCGGTCCGGCTCAGCCAGGCGCTCCAGTCGGAGCGCGACGAAGCCAGAGCGGACGCCCTCACCGGGCTGGCCAACCGTCGGGCCTGGGACGAGGCGTTGGCCCGGGCAAGGCAGGTGAACAGGCAGGGACGCCCCGGCGGCGGGGCGGCCGTTGTCCTCATGGCCGACGTCGACCACCTGAAGCTGGTCAACGACACGTTCGGGCACGAGGCGGGCGACGACCTGCTCCGTGCTTTTGCTGCCCTCCTGGCCCGCACGGCGCCGCCAGGCGCACTGGTGGCCCGGCTCGGGGGGGACGAGTTCGGCCTGCTCTTCAATGTGCCTGACGTTGCGCAGCGCGGCCCTGCCAGCTTGGTGGAGGAGCTACGGCTGGCCATGTCCGGCTGCACCATCCCGTGCGGCGAAACCGTCTCCGCCTCGCTCGGTGCCGCGTCCTGCCCGCCTGCCTCCAGCATCCAAGAGGCCGTCCGCCAGGCCGACCACGCCGCCGCCAGGGACAAAGCCGCCCGGCGCGCCCAGCGCCCCATGGTGGCCGACCTGCGCAACGTGGCCTGGCCGGGGACGCCGGGGGCGGCTCCCGAGCGGGCCCTGCCCGCTTCGGGAGCCCACCACAACCCACCGCAGCCCACCCGCGTGGCGCAGCAGTGAGCCAGCCGGCCCTGCTCGGCGCAGCCAGTGGTGGGCCGCCAAGCTGTAGTTGGTGACCCAAGCTCGTTCGCTCCCCCCAGGGCCAGCGCGCCGCTCCCCCGAGGGCGCCCGCTCCCCCGAGGGCGCCCGTCGCCCTGGGGGGCCAGGCCCCCTCGGGGGCATGCCACCGCCGGGCCCGGCCCGGCGCATGGGCCGAGGGTTCCTGCCGAGCGCCATCAGCTACCCCGAGGAGCTGCCCATAACCGGCTACCGGACGGAGATCGTGGCTGCCCTCCAGGCCGACCCGGTCGTCGTGGTCGCCGGGGGGACCGGTTCGGGCAAGAGCACCCAGCTGCCCAAGATGTGCCTGGAGGCAGGACGGGGGGCTACCGGCATGGTGGGCCACACCCAGCCCCGCCGGATAGCTGCCCGCAGCGTGGCGGAACGGGTGGCCGAAGAGCTCGGGACGCAAGTGGGCGAGGTGGTGGGCTTCAAGGTCCGCTTCAGCGACCGGGTCAGGGAAGGCACCCGGGTGAAGCTGATGACCGACGGTGTGCTGCTCGCCGAACTGCGCGGCGACCCGTTGCTGCGCCAGTACGACACCTTGATAGTCGACGAAGCCCACGAGCGCAGCCTCAACATCGACTTCATATTGGGCTACCTCAAGCGGCTGCTGCCCGAACGGCCCGACCTCAAGGTGCTCATCACCTCAGCGACCATCGACACCGAGAAGTTCTCGGCCCATTTCGGGGGGGCACCGGTCATCGAAGTGCCGGACCGAGCCTTCCCGGTCGAGGTGCGCTACCGGCCCTTGGGGCCGGGCGCCAACGGCGACAAGCCCGACGAAGTCCAGGCTGTGTGCGAGGCGGTGGCAGAGCTGTGCCGGCAAGGCCCGGGTGACATCTTGGTCTTCTTCTCGGGGGAGCGCGAGATCCGGGACGCGGCCGAGGCCCTGGCGAAATCCGGCCCGCCGGGCCTGGAGATCCTGGCGCTGTACGCCCGCCTACCGGCCGACCAGCAGCACCGCGTCTTCCGGCCGCACGCGGGCCGGCGGGTGGTGCTGGCTACCAACGTGGCTGAGACTTCGCTCACTGTCCCCGGCATCCGCTATGTCGTCGACCTGGGCACCGCTCGCATCTCCCGCTACAGCCGCCGGACCAAGGTGCAGCGGTTGCCCATCGAGCCGGTTTCCCAGGCCTCGGCCGACCAGAGGGCCGGCCGTTGTGGCCGGCTGGGCCCTGGGGTGTGCCTGAGGCTGTACTCCGAGGAGGACCTGGCTGCCCGGCGCCGGTTCACCGAGCCCGAGATCCTGCGGACCAACCTGGCGTCGGTCATCTTGCAAATGGCGGCCATCGGCCTGGGGCCTGTGGAGGACTTCCCCTTCGTCGACCCGCCGGACCGGCGCAACGTGAGAGACGGGGTGGCCCTGCTGCAGGAGCTCGGCGCTCTCAGCGCGCAGGGCGAGCTGACCCACCTGGGCCGCCGGCTGGCGCAGCTGCCGCTTGACCCCCGCTTGGGCCGCGCCGTACTGGAGGGCGCCGAGCGGGGGTGCCTGGCCGAGACCGTCGTCATAGCCGCCGCCCTTTCGGTCCAAGACCCCAGGGAACGCCCGGCCGGCAAGGAGCTTGCCGCTGAGGGCGGCCGGGGCGCCGGCCCGGCGTCGGACTTCATGGGCTACCTGGCGCTTTGGCACCTCATGGGACAGGCGGGCGAGGAGGGCCAGTTCCGACGGTTCTGCCGCCAGCACATGGTCAACTACCAGCGGGCGCGCGAGTGGCAGGACGTGGCCAGCCAGGTGTGGGAGGTCTGCCGCCAGCTGGGCCTGGCCCGAGGGCGGCACCAGGCCGGCCTGCTGCCGTCGCCAGGCGGGCCGCTGGGGCGAGCTGTTCACCAAGCCCTGCTCGCCGGCCTGGTGGGCAACGTCGGCGTACGCGCTGGGGAGGGCGCGGAGTACCTCGGGGCTCGCAATGCCCGCTTCGCGATCTGGCCCGGCTCCGCGCTGGCCAGGGCAAACAAGCTCCCCCGCTGGGTCATGGCCGCCGAAGTGGTCGAAACGCGGCGGTTGTGGGCCAGGGTGGTGGCGCCCGTGAAGCCCCAATGGGTAGAGCAGGCCGCTGCCCACCTGCTCAAGTGGTCCTGGAGCGAGCCCGCCTGGAGCTCAGAGCAGGGACGCTGCGAGGTGCTGGCCCGGGCCACCCTGTACGGCTTGCCCGTGGTCGTGGCCCGCCGGGTCGACTTCGCGGCGCTGGACCAGCCTGCATGCCGCGAGATGTTCATCCGCCGTGCCCTGGTGGAGGGCGACTGGGAGGGCGCCCCGCCCTTTGTCGCCCGCAACCGGGCTGTAGTGGACCAGTTGCGGTCGTTGGCCCAGCGTTGCCGGCACCAGGAGCTGGCGGCAGCTGAGGAGGCCCTGTTTTCCTTCTATGCCTCCCGACTGGGGCCGTTGGTCACTTCCGGCCCTGAACTGCACCGCTGGCTGGCCCGGGCCGGGGACGCCCGTCTGGAGGTGACGGCGGCCGAACTGGTGGGCACCCGCTTCGCCTGGCCGGCGCCAGAGGACTACCCGGAGCAGTGGCGGGGGCCGGACGGCAGCTGCTTCGCCCTCAGCTACAACTGGCGGCCGGGCGAGGACGATGACGGCGTGGTGGCCGAGGTGCCCTTCGACCAGCTGGGACGGCTGAGCTCCTCACGCCTGGAGTGGCAGGTCCCTGGGTACAGGGAGGAGCTGGTCGTGGCCCTGGTGCGTTCCCTGCCCAAGGCCCTGCGCCGGGGGACGGCCCCCCTGGCGCGCCTGGCAAGCTCGTTCGTGTCGAGGCGGGGGCCAGGAGACGGCCCCCTGGCCGCTGTCCTCGCTCAGGAGCTGGCTGAGCTGACCGGCTCGGAGGTCGCAGCCCGGGACTTTGACTGGGCCAAGGTCCCGGCCTACTTGCGGCCCCTATGCCGGGTGGTGGGTGCCGACGGCAGGGTCATTGCCGCCAGCCGGGACCTCGTCCGGCTCGAGCAGACGGTGCGGACGTTGGCCCGGCGTGCCCTGGCCCGCTCCGGCCGCCTTGCCGGCCTGTGCCGTTCGGGCCTGTTGGGCTGGGAGCTCGACGAACTGCCCCGGAGGTTCGAGGCCCAGTGGCGCGGCGGGCAGCTGGCCGGTTACCCAGCCCTGGTGGACGAAGGGCACAGCGTAGGCGTGCAGGTGCTGGGCACCGAGGCCGAGCAGGCTACTGCGATGCGCACTGGCGTGAGCCGCCTGGTGACGCTGAGCCTGGGTGGGCGCTTGGCCCGCCTGGAGCGGCTGCTGGACGGCCAGGCCAGGGCTGCCCTGGCGGCCGGCGGTTCCTACCGTTCCGCCCGGGAGCTGGCTGAAGACGTTGGCCTGGTGGTGGTGGAGGACTTGGTCAGCCGTCTTGGCTACCTCGTCTGGGACCGCCAGTCGTTCGAGGCCCTGGTGGAGTCTGTGGGCCGGTGCTTCGACCAGGCAGCCGGAGCGGTCATGGCTTCGGCCGGCCGGGTGGTGGCCAGGCTGGCCGCCGTGCGCAGGCGGCTGGGTGGGCTCGCGGCAAGGGCCGCCTCGCTCCCACCTGGCGCGCCCAGCCGGGAGGCGGTCGAAGATGTCCGCCGCCAGCTCGCCCGGCTGGCCGGCCCTGGCTTTGTCCGGCGGGCCGGCATCGACCGGCTCGAAGACCTGGAGAGGTACCTGATGGCCGCCGACCAGCGCCTTGCCAAGCTGAGCAGCGACCCCGGGCGCGACCAGAGGCTGGCCCAACAGGTCAGGCAGGCGGAGGGGTGGTTGGCCCGGGCGGGCCAGGGGGCCCCGGCCGGTACGGCCGGGGCTGCTCCTGGCGCCCAGGCGGCGCTGGAGGAGCTGGGGTGGATGGTGGAGGAGCTGAGGGTGAGCCTGTTTGCCCAGTCCCTGGGCACCCGGGTGCCGGTCAGCGTCGAGCGCCTGCAGCGGGCGGCCGAGCGGTTGCTCGCTTAGCTCAGCGCCGCCTCCTGCGCCGGCTGTCCTCCGGGTGCCACCAGGCGCTCGGTGCGGGGGGCGCTCATTGACCGGGAGCCCGCCCTGGCCACCAGAAGGTCGCCATGGCCGAGCCGGGGACGTCTTGGAGCCGGAGCTGGTCAAGCGCGGCGGCCACCTGGGGCTCAGCCGCCTCCGGCAGGCAGAGGCGGCGGCGGGCCCAGGCCACGCCAGCCGGCCCCCACTGACCGGCGAAGCTCCGCTCGCCCGTCCAATGCTCGACCTCGGGCACGAGGCCCAGGGCTTGGGTGATGACTGCCAGGGCGTCCCCGGCTGTGGTCCGGGTAGGGCGGCCAAGGCCCCAGAACTGCTCCCAGAGGGGGCTGAGCCAGGACTGGGGGTGCCTCTCGCCCAGCTCCAGCACCACCCGGACGGTGGCGGCCGAGGTCAAGGCGGTGACGAAGCTCCCCAGCCCAGGGACGTTGTAAGCGACGTTCCCGCACACCGCCACGTCCACCCGGCCGACCCTGCTGGCCACCTCGGGCCAGCGTCCTTCGACCAGGTCTGCCTCGAAGCCCTCGTCTGCTTCGGCTGCCAGCTGGGCGAAGGCTTCGAGCATCCGGGGGTCTTCGTCCACGGCCACCACCCGGCTCGGGTGCACCGCTCGGGCCACCGGCAGGCTGGTGGCGCCCGCCCCACAACCCACGTCCAGCAGCACCCCGCCGGCAGGCAGGGCTTCGGCAGCCCGCAGGTGAGTGGGCGTGAGCCCGGAGGCGAGAGCCCGCCGGGCTGTCCCGGCGAACAGTTCGGGTGGGCAGCCCCAGGGGGTCTCGGGGGCGGCGCCCAGGATGTGGTCGGGGATGGCCCATTCGGCAAGGGCCCGGGCCCAGGTCTCGGCGGCGTCCACCAACCCATTTTTGGCCGGCCGGGGTGCGCATAGGTTGATCGTGGAGCCATGTGGAGCTAAAGTGCATCAAAGTGGAGGGCAGAGGAGATCCATCCCAAGGCCTGGGGATGCCAGCCGGACGGGAGTGGCTCCATGGCGCCGGGGTGTACCGCATCGACGGCAAGGCCCGCCTCATGATCCCGGCCAGCTACAGAGGGCCGTTCAGCATCGGCAAGAACACGGCCGTCGTGTCCCGCCACAACCTGGGTTGCCTGGCCATCTGGCCTCACGATGTGTTCCAAGCCCGGCTGGCGGCCGCCTACGCCGTCCAAGACGACGGGCCCGAGGAGTTCGAACGGGCCCAGCGGTTGATTTGGAACTCGGACCCCGCTGACATCGACCCCCAGTGGCGGGTGACCCTACCTGCCGAGTCGCGGGCCTACGCCCGCCTGGAGACCGAAAGCCCAGTCAGGGTGGTCGGCGCCTTCGAGCATATCGAGCTGTGGGAGCCGGGCTACTGGGACGAGCGCAACAACCGGCACCTGGACAAGATGATGACCTCGAACGAGCCTCTGTTCCCCTCGCGCAAGGCTTTGGCCACCGGGGGCTTGCCGAGCGGGGGGGCGGCGTGAGCTGTGCGACCGATGCTTCCCCGGTGGTGCTGCAGCCGGGCCGGGCGCGCCTTGGGCCTATGGGCAGCCTCTTGGCCAGCGGGACGGGAGCCCCCTTCTCCACCCGCCTCGGTCCTTTGCTTGCCGGAGAGAAAACCGGAGCAGTGCTGGCCAAGGGGCTGCCCATGAGCCTAGGGCCAGGCCGTGAGCCTGGGCGCCGCTCCGAGCACGTCCCGGTGATGGTCGACCAGGTCGTGGAGCTCCTTTCGCCCGTCCCTGCGGGCGTGGTCCTGGACGCCACCGTGGGGGGCGGGGGCCATGCCCGGGCCTGCCTGCAGGCGCGCTCCGACCTCGAGGTGGTCGGCTTGGACCGCGACCCAAGCGCGGTCTGGGCTGCCAGCCAGGCCCTGGCCGAGTTCGGCCCCCGGGCGCGGGTGGTCCAGGAGCGCTTCGACCACCTGGGCCCGGTCCTCGACCGGTTGGGCGTGGGGCTGCTTTCGGGTGCCTTGTTCGACCTGGGGGTGAGCTCGCCTCAGCTCGACGAGCCCGCCCGGGGGTTCTCCTACCGCTTGGACGGGCCGCTCGATATGCGCATGGACCCGTCCCAGGAGCTCAGCGCGGCCACCGTGGTGAACCAGTGGGGTGCCGAGGAGCTGGCTGAGCTGTTCCGTGACCACGGCGAGGCCCGCTTCGCCTGGCGCATAGCAGCAGGGGTGGTGGCAGCCAGGCCCATCTCCACTACGGCGGAGCTGGCCCGGGTCGTCGAGCGGGCGGTGCCCCCCGCTGCCCGTCGCCCGGGCCACCCGGCCAAGCGGGTCTTCCAGGCGTTGAGGGCGGTGGTCAACCAGGAGCTGGAAGTGCTGCCCGTAGCGCTGGACGCGGCCATCGACCGCCTGCGGCCTGGCGGCCGGTTGGTGGCCATCTCCTACCACTCAGGGGAAGACCGAACGGTGAAAGACCGGTTGCGCTACGCCTCGACCGGCGGCTGCTCCTGCCCACCCGGCCTCCCCTGCGCCTGCGGGGCCGTCCCCAGAGTGCGCCTCCTCAGGCGCGGTGCGCTCAAAGCAAGTGCCCAAGAGGTGGCCCTCAACCCCCGGGCCAGGAGCGCCCGGCTGCGGGCAGCGGAAGCACTGGGGGCTGGGCTGGGGGACCGAAGACCGGGCTCAGGGCCAGGGCCGGGGCTGCCGGCCGGGCCTGGGCGCGGGGCCGAGCACACCGAAAGCGAGGACCAATGAGCCCAGCCGAACCTCAGCGCAAGCTGGCGCCACCCGGGGCGGCCCGCCCCCTCCACCAGCCCGGCCCGGTCTACCACCAGCCCGAGCCCGCCGGCCGGGCCGCTGAACCTGAGCGCAGGCACTTACGCCTGGTCGAACGCCCGCGCCGAGGGCCGGTCTACCTCCGGCGCCTGGGGCTGGCGCTGCTCGTGGCCAGCCTGACCCTGCTGGGCCTCGGCCTGGTCGCCCTCCATGCCCTCAGCGCCCAAGACCAGTTCACCCTCAACCAGCTGCAGGACCAGGCCGCGTCGGCGCAGGCCGCGTACCAAAGGCTGCGGCTGGAGGTGGCCCAGCTGGAGGCCCCGGCGCGTATCGTCTCGGTGGCCGAGGGCAAGCTGAAGATGGTCCAGCCGGGGTCGGTCACCTACCTGCCCGCTCCCCGGCCGGCGGCACCGGGCGCGGCGAGCGGCCCGGCCTCGGGGCCCTCCCCCGCTGGGGCCTCCCGGGGGGGCACCTCGGGCCGAGGGGTGGTGCCCGCTCCGCTGGGTGACGCGGACTGGCCGGCTATCAAGCCCTACTTGACGCCCCGGCCGTGAAGCCAGCAGCCGACAGCCCTCATGGCCGCCGGCGGGCTGGCAGGCACCGGCCGGGCGGCCCGCCAGCCGGGACAGCCTCACCCGGCCGGGCCCGCCGGCTGGTCGGGTCGCTGGCCTTGATGTTGGCCTGCCTGGGAGGGATCTCGGCCAAGTTGTTGCTCGTCCAGGGGGTCGACGCCAGTACGTACCAGGCGCACGAGGTTTCCGAGGACCTGGAGCAGCTCACCTTGCCGGCGGAGCGCGGTGCGATCTTGGACCGCAACGGCGACGAGCTGTCCCTGTCGGTCCCCATGACCACGGTGGTGGCCGACCCTTACCAGGTCGTCAACCCGCGCCAGGAGGCCATGGCGTTGAGCAGCGTGCTCGGGGCCCCCGAGCCGGTCTTGCAAGCCGAGCTCAGTGCGCCGAGCGCCTTTGTCTACCTGGCCCGCACCATACCCGACGCCCCGGCACGCAAGGTCGAGGACCTGCTGGCCGCAGGCCAGCTGGCTGGTGTCTACACCATGCAGGAGCCCAAGCGCTTCGACCCCGCCGGGCAGCTGGCCGCGCCCTTGATCGGCGTGGTGGGGGCCGATGGCCAGGGCTTGTCCGGGCTCGAGTACCAGTACAACCAGCTGCTCCAAGGCAAGCCAGGTGAGCTGGTACAGGTCGTGGACCCGGCCGGCAACCAGATCCCAGGAGGGGTCAGGCAGTACCGGGCACCCGTGCCGGGGGACGACCTTGTCCTTTCCCTGGACGAGCCGCTGCAGTACGACGCCGAAGAAGCCCTGGCCCGCGCCATTGTCGCCGCCCAGGCCAAAAGCGGCATGGCCCTCGTGATGGACAGGCGCACGGGCGACCTGCTGGCGGTGGCCGAGCTCACCATGCCCTCTGCCCAAGAGCCGGCCACCCTGCAAGAACCGCCCGCACTGCCGGTGTGGTTCGTCCCGCCCGGCAGCTCGACCGGGGCCAAAGGCGGCAGCAAAGGGCCGGGGATCGCCCGGGAGCAACCGGTGGAGGCACCCTCGGCCACCGCGTTCACCAGCGTGTACGAGCCAGGCTCGGTGCAGAAACTGATCACCATGTCGGCCGCCCTGGCCACCGGGGCGGTCGTCCCGTCGGACACCTTCTCCATCCCCGACTACTACAACGTGGCCGGGACGAACTTCTACGACGCCTGGGCCCACCCGACCCTGCACTGGACCGTCTCGAACATCCTGGCGCACTCTTCGGACATCGGCACGATCGAGATCGCTCAGCGCATCGGGATGGGCACGCTGGTGGCCTACCTGCACTCCTTTGGTGTGGGGGAAAAGACCGACGTCAACTTCCCTGGGGAGTCCGCCGGCCTCGTGCCCGGGCCAAGCCAATGGTCGGGCACCTCCATCGCGACCGTGCCCATCGGCCAGGGGTTGGCCGTCACTGCCGTGCAAATGCTGGCGGCCTACAACACCATCGCCAACGGCGGCGTCTACGTGCCGCCTCGCCTGGTCGACGGCTACATCGGGCCTTCGGGGCACGAGCACCTCTTCCCAGCCCCGGCCACCCATCGGGTGGTCAGCTCGCGGGTGGCCCAGGAGATGACGGCCATGCTCGAAGGTGTCGTGCGCGTCGGCACGGGCCAAGCGGCCAACCTGGAGCCCTACACCGTGGCCGGCAAGACGGGCACCGCCTTGGTCCCCTCGCCTACCGGCGGTTACGAGAACAACAACTACGTGTCGAGCTTTGCCGGCTTCGTGCCCGCTGAGGACCCAGCCATAACCGTGATGGTGGTCGTCGAGGGGACCCACCAGTACGGTGCCGAGGCGTCTGCTCCTGTTTTTGCCATGATCGCTCGCGATGCCCTCCAAGAGCTGGGCATCCCCCCTCACAGGCCCGAGCCTCCCGTACCGGGTGTGCCTGCGGCCACCCCCTACGGAGCCGAGGGTGAGGCCGCCGGCCCCGCCCTGCCTGGCCTCCAGGGTGCTCCCGATGTCCAGGTGGAAGGCGCGTCCGCCACCACCAGCACCAGCCGGGCCGGCTCGGCGCGTCCTGCCCCGACCACCAGCACCAGCCAGGCCGGCTCGGCGCGGCCCGCCGCGCCAGGCAGCACCAGCCGGGCCGGTAGCGTCGGGCACTGACGAGGGCGAAGGTGCGATTGCAGGCGTTGTTGGCAGCGGCCGGGCTGGAGGAGGCCAGGGTCATGGCCGGCCCCGAGGTGGCCGGCCCCGAGGTGGCCGGCCCCGAGGTGGCCGACATAACCATGAGCTCCAAGGAGGTCGGCCCTGGCTCCCTCTTTGCCTGCACCCCCGGCCTCCACGCCGACGGGCACGACTTTGCCCCTGCCGCGGTCGAGCGAGGAGCAGTGGCCCTCTTGTGCGAGCATGCCGTGGCCGTGCCGCCGGTGGTGGCCCAAGTGGTCGTCCCGTCGGTGCGCCGGGCGCTCGGGCCGCTGTCGGCCGCCTTTTGGGGCTACCCCGCACAAGCCATGAAGGTGGTGGGCGTCACCGGGACCAACGGCAAGACGACCACCTGCGCCCTGCTCGCCAGCATCTTCGATGCCTGTGGGTGGCCGGCCGCGGTCATGGGCACCCTCACGGGGGAACGTACGACCCCGGAGGCACCGGTCCTGCAGCGGCGCTTGGCTCAACTGTTGCGCGAGGGCAAGCAAGCGGTGGCGATGGAGGCCTCGTCCCACGCGCTCGACCAGCACCGGGTGGACGGGACTGCGTTCGCGGCGGTGGTGTTCACCAACCTGAGCCAGGACCACCTCGACTACCACGGGGACATGGAGGCCTACTTTGCGGCCAAGGCCAAGCTGTTCGAGCCGGGCCGGTCCCCCTTGGCCGTGGTCAACCGGTCCGACGAGTGGGGGGCCCGCCTGGCCCGTCAGGTCGAGCAGGCCGGCAAGGCGCGCCTGGTGACCTACTCGCCCGATGACGCCCGCGATGTCGTGCTGGGGCCGGGCCGGGCCTCGTTCGTGTGGCAGGGCCTGAGGCTGGAGCTCAACATGGGCGGCAGGTTCAACGTGGCCAACGCGGTGGCGGCCGCAGCTACCGCCGCCGCGCTGGGGGCCCCGATGGAGGCGGTGCAGGCCGGCCTGGCCGCCGCCCCGCCGGTGCGGGGACGGCTCGAGGTGGTCCAACCTGGGCTCCCGTTCAGCGTCTTGGTGGACTTCGCCCATACGCCTGCCGCCCTGCGGGCAGCACTGGGTGCCGCCCGGGAGCTGGCCTCCGGCTCGCAGCCTCCCGGCCGGGTGCTGGTCGTCTTCGGCGCCGGTGGCGAGCGGGACCGGGGCAAGCGGCCGTTGATGGGGGAGGTGGCCAGCGGCTTGGCCGACGTCGTCTTCTTGACCACCGACAACCCCCGCAGCGAGGACCCCATGGCCATCATCGGGCAAGTGGCGAGCGGGGCCCGGGAAGGCCAGGTCGTGGTGCAGCCGGACCGGGCCGAGGCCATCGCCGAGGCCATCGGTGCGGCCCGCCCGGGGGACGTGGTCCTGATCGCGGGCAAGGGCCACGAGACCACCCAAGAGATAGGCGGCCAGGTGCGGCCTTTTGACGATGCCGTGGTGGCCCGGCAGGCCGTCCGCCAGCTGTGGGGGCCGCCCGCGGGTGGCGGCGGGCAAGGTTGTTAGGGCCGTGATAGCTCTGTTGATCGCCTCGGGTGTGGCGCTGTTGCTCTCCATATTGGGCACGCCGTTGCTCATCGCCCAGTTGCGCGCCCGGAGGATGGGGCAGCAGATCCGCGAAGACGGCCCGGCGGGCCATTTTTCCAAGGCGGGCACCCCGACCATGGGGGGGTTGGCCATCATTGGCACCTGCGTGGCGGGCTACGCGGTAGCCCATGTTTATACCGCGTTCACCGAACGAGGGCTGGCGGCCGTGGTCGTCATCTGTGCCATGACGCTGGTGGGCTTGGTCGACGACTGGCTGAAGGTCACCCGCCAGCGCAGCCTGGGCCTGAACAAGAGGGCCAAGGTCGGATTGCAGCTGGCAGTGGCCCTGGGTTTCGCGATAGTGGCTGTCACCTGGCTCAGGGTGGACACCCATTTGTCTTTCACCCGCTTCGACTCGACTGGGTTGCAGTTGGGCAGGGTGGGGTGGGTGGTGCTGGCGGTGCTGTTGCTGGTGGGCACCACCAACGCGGTCAACCTGACCGATGGGCTCGACGGCCTGGCCTCGGGCTCAGCGGCCTTCACCTTCGTCGTCTTCACGGTGATCGGCTTTTACCAGCTGAAGCACGAGGCGATCTACGCCAACCCGGCCTCCCTGGACGAGGCGGTCCTGGCCGCGGCGATGATCGGGGCGTGCGCCGGGTTCTTGTGGTGGAACGCGGCGCCGGCGCGGATATTCATGGGCGACACCGGCTCGCTCGGGATCGGGGCGGCGGTGGCCGTGCTCGCTTTGCTGGAGAACGTCGACTTGCTCCTGCCGCTGATCGGCGGGCTGTACGTGCTGGAGACGCTGTCGGTGATAATGCAAGTGGCCAGCTACCGGCTGCTGGGGAGGCGCGTTTTCAAGATGGCCCCGGTGCACCACCATTTTGAGCTCCTGGGTTGGCCGGAAACGACCGTGATCGTGCGTTTTTGGATCCTGGCCGGCCTGTTCACGGCCCTTTCGCTGGGCGTGTTCTACGCCGACTTCCTGGCCCACGGGGGTACCGGGTGACGAGCGCGCTCGTGGTCGGCTACGGCCTGAGCGGCCGGGCGGCGGCCCGCTACCTCCAGGCACAGGGCTAGGACGTGGTGGTGGTCGAGGACCGCCCGGCCGCCGGCCAAAAAGAGGCGCTCCGGGCCCAGGGGCTCCGGGCCGAACTGGCCCCCAGCCCCCGGCGGGTGCAAGCCCTGGTGGCCGAGGCCGACTTGGTGGTGCCGAGCCCGGGGGTGCCGGTGGGCCACCCGGCCGTGGTGGCTGCCCAAAGGCAGGCAAAGGGGCTCTGGGGCGAGATCGAGCTGGCTTGGGAGGCCCTGGCCGCTCGGCGGGCCGCCCAGGCCAGGCGGGCGGGCTCGGCCTTTGGCCCGGGGTACGGTGGCCCCCGTGCGGCAGGCCCACAGGCGACAGGCCCACAGGCCGCCGTTGCCTGGGAGGCCGGCGGCTGGCCTCGCCTGGTCGCGATAACCGGGACCAACGGCAAGACGACGGTCACCAAACTGGTCACCTCCATGCTGGTGAGCTCCGGTCGTTCGGCGGTGGCGGCGGGCAACGTCGGCCTGCCTCTGCTGGAGGCGGTGCAGGCCTTGGAGCTGGGCCCGGAGGCGACCGTGGTGGCCGAGGTCTCGTCGTTCCAGCTCCACTACACGCGCCGTTTCCGCCCGGACGTGAGCGCCTGGCTCAACTTTGCCCCCGACCACCTCGACTGGCACCCGGACCTGGGGCACTACGAAAGGGCCAAAGCCCGGGTCTGGGCCAACCAGGGCCCGGGAGACGTGGCCGTCTTCAACGCGGACGACCCGGTCGTGGCCCGCCAGGCGGCCGCCGTCCCGCCCGGTGCCGGCCGGGTCAGCTTCGGCCGTGGCCCCGCCGACTGGAGGGTCGCCGACGACGGTGTCGAGGGCCCCGACGGCACCCGGCTGGAGGCCAGCGAGCTCCCGCGGGGCCTGCCCCACGACCTGGAGAACACGGCTGCTGCTTTGGCCATCGCCCTGGCCAGCGGCGCCAGCCGGGAGGGCAGCTTGGAGGCGGCCAGGAGGACCGCGCCCCCGCCTCACCGGGTGGAAGAAGTGGGCCACTGGGGCGGGGTCAGTTGGTACGACGACTCCAAGGCCACCAGCCCGGCTGCGGTGCTCGCCGGGGTGCGGGGGTTCGCCTCGGTGGTCCTGGTGGCGGGCGGGCGCAACAAGGGCCTTGACCTCTCGGCCTTGTCGGGCGCGGTGCCGCCCGTGCGCGCCGTCGTGGCCATCGGGGAGGCCGCTCCTGAGCTGAGCCGGGTGTTCCGGGGCCGCGTGCCGGTACGGGAAGCGGCCTCCATGCGCGCCGCGGTCGACGCGGCCGCCGAACTGGCCCGCCCGGGCGACGCGGTCGTGCTTTCCCCTGGGTGTGCCAGCTTCGACTGGTACTCCTCCTACCAAGAACGAGGCAGCGATTTTGCCGCCTTGGTGAAGCAGAAGCTGGGCGCCTCCCGGGCGGGCCCGGCGGCCCAGGAGGGGCAGGCGAGTTGAGGGAGGCGAGTTGAGGGAGGTGCCGAAGTGGTGGCCGTGACCACACCAGCCAGCAGCCAGGGCCCGTCCAGGTACGTGGTCCTGCTGGGGGTGGTGACCGTGTTGTGCCTGACTGGCCTGGTGATGGTGCTGTCAGCGTCTTCGGTCACCAGCCTGCGCTCGTTCGGTGAGCCGTGGCACTACTTCTTGCACCAGGCGGTGTGGCTCGGTGCCGGCGCGGGGGCTTTTTTCGTCGCTTGCGGCTTGCCCATGACGGCCCTGCAGCGTTTGGCCCGGCCCCTCCTCTTCGTCAGCGTGGCCGGCCTGCTGGCGGTGCGGGTTGTGGGCCGCAGCGCCGGGGGGGCCTCGCGCTGGCTGGGGGCCGGGCCGGTTACGGTCCAACCGTCGGAACTGGCCAAGCTGGCCCTGCTCTTGTTCGCGGCGGACGTGCTCGCCCGGCGGGAGGGCAAAGGGACGTGGCTGTACCGGGCCGGGCCGGTGCTGTTGGTGATGGGCGGCGAGGCTTTGCTGGTCGTCCTGCAACCTGACATGGGGACCGCGGTGGTCATCTGCCTTATCGGGGCCGCCATCTTGTTCACTGCCGGGGTACCGGTGCGCCACCTGCTGGCCCTGGGCCTGGGTGGGGGGGCGCTGGCCTTGGGGCTGGTCAGCTCGGTGAGCTACCGCGCCGCTCGGCTCACGTCCTTCCTCCACCCCTTTGCCCACTCGACGACCTCTGGCTACCAGGCCGCGCAGGGCCTGATCGCCTTGGGCGGCGGCCACTGGTTCGGTACGGGCCTGGGCCAGAGCGTCGCCAGCTGGGGTTACCTCCCCAACCAGTACACGGACTTCATATTCGCGGTCATAGGCCAGGAGACTGGGTTTGCCGGCAGCATGGTCCTGGTGGGCCTGTTCGCCGTCATCGGGGTAGTGGGCACCCAGGTGGCGGCTCGGGCGGGGACAACCTTCGAGTCCCTGGCCGCCGCCGGCGTGGTCGCCTGGCTGGTGGGCCAGGCCATCATCAACGTCGGGGCGGTGGCCGGTGCCCTGCCGGTCACCGGGGTCCCGCTGCCGTTCGTTTCCTACGGCGGGTCGTCGCTCGTTGTCGAGCTGTTCGCCGCTGGCGTGCTGGCCAATGTGGCCCGGGGCAGCGGCGCCCGCCGTGGCTCTCTTGGCTCCCTTGAGGACGCCAAGCCAGGCCCGGCCCGGCCCGGAAGTGGCCGGGGAGCCGGGGCCGGCGGGACGGTGCGGCCGGTGGGCAATGCGGGGCGAGGCCGGTGAGCCGGCCCGGCCCGAGGACCTGGGCGGTGATAGCCGGTGGTGGTACCGGTGGCCACCTGTACCCCGGGGTGGCCTTGGCCCAGGCCCTGGTGGCACGGGGCCACGACCCGGAGTCCCTGCGCTTCGTGGGTGCCCGGAGGGGGCTGGAAGCCCGTACCCGGGCACTGGGGGCTTTCCCGGTCACCTTGTTGCCTGGCCGGGGGTTCCAGCGCTCGTTGTCGTGGCGGGCGGTGGTGGCCAACCTGCGGGCCGGGGCCGAGCTGGTGGCGGCCCTGGCTGCGGCCGGCTGGCTGCTGGGGCGTTGGCGCCCTGCGGTGGTGGTGTCGACCGGGGGGTACGCCAGCGTCCCCTGCGTGCTGGCCGCGGTCGCCTGGGGGGTGCCGGTGGTCGTGATGAGCCTGGACGCGGTGCCCGGCTTGGCCGACCGGCTGGCGGCCCGGGTTGCCCGGGCTTGCGCCGTGGCCACCGACCAGGCGCGCCTGGGCAGGTCGGTCGTCACCGGGGTGCCCGTGCGGGCGGAGATGGCCCAGGTGGACCGCAGCCCCGAGGGGCGCCGGCGCGCCCGCCAGAAGCTCGGGCTCCCCGAGGAGGCCAAGGTGGTGGCCGTATGTGGAGGCTCCCTCGGTGCCCGGCGGCTCAACCAGGCCACGCTGGAGCTGGTGCGGCGTTGGTCCGGGCGGCCAGACGTCGCTGTGCGCCACGTGGTCGGCGCCCGTGACTGGGAGGAAGTGCTGTCCGGGCGCCCCCCGGGCGGGGCCCTGCTCTACCAGCCGGTGCGCTACGAGGAGGACATGGCCACCCTCTACGCGGCTGCCGACGTAGCCGTCCAGCGGGCGGGTGCCAGCACGGTGGCCGAACTGGCCCTGGCCGGTTTGCCTGCCGTGCTGGTGCCGCTCCCGGGCGCTCCGGGGGGCCACCAGGCCGCCAACGCCGAGCCCTTGGCCCGGACGGGGGGGGCAGTGGTGGTCCCCGACCAGGAACTGGACGGGGGCCGGCTGGCGGCCGAGCTCGAGCCCCTGCTGGGCGACGACGGGCGACTGGCCGCCATGGGCTCTGCCGGCCGTGGCCTGGCCAGCCCAGACGCTGCCCTCCGGCTGGCCGAGCTGGTGGAAGCCCATGCCAGGTGGAGGCCGCCCCGGCCGGCTACGGAGGGGGAGCGGGCGGTGGGTGAAGACCACCTATCTGGGAAAGGTGCGGGCAGTGCTGGCTGAGCCGGGCCCCGCAGCCCCACCGGCCCTGGCCCTGCCGGGTGCGCCGCGCCGCTTCCACATCGTTGGGGTCGGGGGCGCCGGCATGAGCGCCATAGCGCAGGTGCTGGTGGGCATGGGGCACCGGGTCTCGGGCAGCGACCAGCGGCCCTCAGCGGTCCTGGAACGGCTGCAGGCGGCCGGGGTACGCACCTTTGTCGGCCACGACGCCGCCCACGTGGAGGGGGCGGACGTGGTCGGCTACTCAGCCGCGGTGAAGCCGGGCAACGTAGAGCTGGCCGAAGCCCGCCGCCGGGGGTTGCCGGTGCTGCGCCGGGCTGACTTGCTGGCCGCCATCTGTGCCACCGGCAAGGCCCTGGCGGTTAGCGGGACTCACGGCAAGACGACCACGACGGCCATGCTGGCCCAGGTGCTCGACCGGGGAGGCCTGCGGCCATCGTGGCTGGTGGGCGGGGAGCCGGCGGGAGGTATGGCCAGTGCCCGCTGGACGGGCGGGGAGTGGCTGGTCGTAGAGGCAGATGAATCGGACGGCACGTTCTTGGAGCTGGGAGCCTACGGGGTGGTGGTGACGAGCATCGAAGCCGACCACCTGGACCACTTCGGCGACCTGGGCGGCCTGGAGGCGGCGTTCGGCCAGTTCGTGGCTGCGGCCCCCGGGCCTCGGGTGCTGTGCCTGGACGACCCGGGCGCGGCTGCCCTGGCCGGGTCGGCCGCCCTGGCCGGGGGCGCAGGGGTGGTGACCTACGGGGCGGCAGCGGGTGCGACCTACAGCCTGGTGCGGGCTGAGCCGGCTGGCCCCGGCTCGCGCTTTTGGGTCTCCGCCCGGGGCCAGGACTTGGGCGGCTTCGAGGTGCCCGTCCCAGGGGGCCACAATGTCCGCAACGCGCTGGGCGCCTTGGCCTTGGCGTTGGAGCTGGGGGCTAGCCCCCAGGCCGCCCGGGAGGGCCTGGCCGGCTACCAGGGTATGGCCCGGCGCTTCGAGCGGCGGGGCTCGCGCCAGGGGGTCACGTTCATCGACGACTACGCCCACCTGCCGGGCGAGGTGAAGGCCACGCTGGCTGCGGCCCGGTGCCAGCGTTGGGGCCGGGTGGTGGCCGTGTTCCAGCCCCACCGCTTCAGCCGCACCGCCGCCCTCTGGCCCGCCTTTGCCGATGCTTTCAGCGGAGCTGACGTGGTGGTCCTGACCGACGTGTACCCAGCAGGCGAGGAGCCTCGGCCGGGCGTGGACGGGCACCTCATCGAAGGGGCAGTGAGGGAGGCCCACCCGGAGGCGATAGTGGAGTACGCCGGGGCCCGAGGGGAACTGGTCGGCTTGCTGAGCAGGCTGCTGCGCCCCGGGGACCTTTGCCTGACGATGGGGGCGGGGGACATCACCACTCTGGCCGACCAGGTCATGGCCGTGCTCGGGACCGGGGGCGCAGGGCAGCCGCCCGAGGAGGCTAGGCCATGAGGACGCGAGACGGGAGGAGGCGAGACGAGGGGCGCACCGTGGGGACGCCCGAGGAGAGGCAAGCCATGAGCGGCCCTGCGCCGGGCCAGGCGCGGCCCGCCGGGCGCCAGCCCATTGACCCTCGGTTCCGCCGGAGGTGGGTGGAGGCGAGGCGGGCCGAAGGCCGGCGCCGGCTGCGAGCGCTGCTGGCCGGGCTCAGCGTGGCCGCCCTGGCCGGGCTGGCGACCGGTCTGCTCTACTCGCCGCTTTTGCGGGTGAGGGACGTGGTCGTGGTCGGGGACGTCCATACTCCCCGGGCGGCGGTGCTGGCTGCTGCTGGGCTCTCGGTGCCGGGACGGGTCCCGATGCTGGACGCGGGCTCGGCGTCCGAGGTCCGGGCGGTGGAGGCGTTGCCTTGGGTGGCCAGGGCCTCGTTCACCAAGCGCTGGCCCTGGACGGTGGTGGTGTCGGTGCACGAACGGCGGCCGGTGGCCGTGGTGGCGGACGGCGCTGGGCAGGCGTTGGTGGACGGCAGCGGCCGGGTGCTCGAAGCCGGTCGCCGCCTCGCTGGAGTGGTGCCCCTGCCGTTCGTTGCCGGGGCAGTTGGCGCGCTGCCGGGCGGCCAGGTCAGGCCAAGCGGCGGGACCAGCCCGGCGGCCCTCTCCGAGCTGTTGGCGGCCGCGGGGGCGTGCCCCGCGGCTCTGGCCAGGCGTGGGGTCGAGCTGGAGATGGCCAGCACGGGCCTGGAGGCACGACTGGGGGGGACGGCTACGCTGGTGGTGCTGGGGAGCCCAGCCAGCGTGGGCGAAAAACTGGCAGTCCTGGAAGAGCTGGAAAGGGCGGTGGACGTGGCGAGTTATTCGGTGGTGGACCTGAGCGTCCCGCAGCGGCCGGCATTAACGCCCAGAGTGAATTGAGGCCGTTGTACTTGAACAACGGCCGCGGGGAGGGCTAACGTTGCTCGACCGGACGTAGAGCTTAACTGGCTCTAACTCTTTACTTGAGGTTTAGAGTTCACGAGGCACGGCCCACCGAAAGGGATTTTGTGCCTGCTGAGCTGTGAGGAAAGGTGCCATGGCCGGACCAGCGCAAAACTACATTGCCGTTATCAAGGTCGTAGGTATTGGTGGGGGCGGGGTAAATGCCGTCAACCGCATGATCGACGCCGGCCTAAAAGGGGTGGAGTTCATCGCCATCAACACCGATGCCCAGGCGTTGCTCATGAGCGACGCCGACGTCAAGCTGGACATTGGCCGCCAGCTGACCCGGGGCCTGGGTGCTGGCAGTGACCCGGAGGTGGGCCGCCAAGCGGCCGAGGAGCACCGCGACGAGGTAGAGGAGGTCCTAAAGGGTGCCGACATGGTCTTCATCACCGCGGGCGAAGGCGGCGGCACTGGCACGGGCGGTGCCCCGGTGGTGGCTGAGGTGGCCAAGGCGGTCGGTGCGCTGACCATAGGGGTCGTCACCCGCCCGTTCTCCTTCGAGGGCCGCCGCCGGGCCACCCAGGCGGAGCAGGGCACACAGGCCCTGAAGAGCAAGGTCGACACCCTGATCGTCATACCCAACGACCGGTTGCTCAGCGTGGCCAACAACAAGACGACGATGATGGGCGCCTTCAAGATGGCCGACGAGGTGCTGCTCCACGGGGTGCAGGGGATAACGGAGCTGATCACCACCCCCGGGCTCATAAACACCGACTTCGCCGACGTGAAGATGATCATGAGCAATGCCGGGACGGCCATCATGGGCATCGGCAGCGCCACGGGCGACGGCCGGGCCACGGCCGCGGCCAAGCTGGCCATCACCTCGCCATTGCTGGAAGCCTCCATCGAAGGGGCGCGGGGCATCCTGCTCAACATCGCCGGCGGCCCCGACCTGGGCCTCTTCGAGGTCAACGAGGCAGCTGAGATCATCCACTCCGCTGCCCACCCGGACGCGAACATCATCTTCGGCCAGGTCATCGACGAAGCGCTGGGGGACGAAGTGAGGGTCACGGTCATCGCGGCCGGCTTTGACCGCTGGGACGAGGAGCCGGCGCTGGCCCGGTCACGGGAGCGGTCGGACAAGGACGGCTTGGGCCTGTCGGACAGCGACGACGCCATGGCCGCCGCCGGGATCGGCTTTGGGGACGAGGACGACTTCGACGTCCCGTCCTTCCTCAAGTAGCCCGCCCGGGCTGGGGCAGGAGAAGGGGCCCCAGGGCCTCAGGCCCCTCGACGTGGCTGCCACCGGCTGGGCCGTCGGCTTGCCGGGAGGCGTGGTGATGGTCTCCGTCGCCCGCCAGGCGGGCGACTTCTCCGACCCCAGGGCGCCCGAGGCGGAAGATGCCCGGCGTCGCCTGGTGGACCTACCTTGGACCTGGTTGCGCCAGGTGCATGGCGCTCGTGTCGTCGTCGTGGGCCAGCCCGGCGAGCATAGTGGCGAACAGGCCGATGCCGCAGTGACGACCTGTGCTGGGGCCGCGCTGGCCGTGTTCACCGCTGACTGCGCGCCGATCGGGTTGGCCAGCCCAGAGGGGGTGGCTGGGGCCGTCCATGCCGGCTGGAGGGGCCTGGTGGCCGGAGTGGTCGAGGCAGCGGTGAGCGCCATGCGCTCGTTGGGGGCGAGCGAGGTGGTGGCCGGCCTGGGCCCGTGCATCGCGCCTCATGCCTACCGGTTCTCGCCCGCCGAGTTGGACAAGGTGGCCGCCCGCTTGGGGCCTTCGGTGCGGTCCGTCGACGCGGCCGGTGAGCCCGCCCTGGACCTGCGGGCGGCGGTGAGGGCAGCGCTCGAGCGGGCCGGGGCCAGGTTGGTGGCCTCCTCCCCGACCTGCACGCACTGTTCGGCCGACCACTGGTCGTGGCGGGCGCGCCGGGACACCGGTCGGCAGGCGACCGTGGTCTGGCGCCGGGCAAGCTGAGGCCATGGGCGTAACCCCGCGGCCGGAGGAGCGGCCAGCGCCAGCCAGCCCCTTGGGACCAGGGACGGGGGCACGGGCGCGGGCCCGGGAGCGGGAGGTCGCGCTGGTGGCCGAGAGGCTGGCCGAGGTGCGTGAACGCATTTCCCGAGCTGGGGCAGGCTCTCGGCCGGTGACTGTGGTCGCGGTCACCAAGGGTTTCGGCCCCGCGACGGTGGAGGCGGCTGCCCGCGCCGGGCTCATGGACCTGGGCGAGAACTACGCCCAAGAGCTGGTGGCCAAGGCCGTGGGCGCCCCACCCGGCGTGCGTTGGCACTTCCTGGGGGCCCTGCAGGCCAACAAGCTGGCCCGGCTGGCTCGCCACGTGCAGCTGTGGCACGGGTTGGACCGACAGCAGGCAGCCACCGAGCTGGCTCGCCGCTGCCCGGGGGCGGCTGTGCTGGTCCAGGTGCGCCTACCAGGAAGCTCGTTGCCGCGTCGGGGAGCAGACGTGGAGGAGGTGCCGGGCCTGGTCGAAGTGGCTCTGGGGGCAGGGCTGGACGTACGGGGGCTCATGACCTTGGGACGGCCGGGTGCCGAGCCGGAGGAGGCCCGGGCGTGGTTCCACCAGGTGGCCGGCCTAGCCGCCCGGCTCGGGCTCCGGGAGCTGTCCATGGGCATGAGCGCTGATTTCGAGCTGGCGGTCGCCGAAGGCGCGACGATCGTGCGCCTGGGCCAGGTGCTCTTCGGCCCCCGCCCGCCGGCTCGTTCCCGCTCATCGGTTTAACCATCGCGCCTCCCGGTCAAGCTAGGCTTGAGGCGGAGGAGGACGCGATGGCAGTGAGAGGCAAGAAGGTACTGGTGTGGCTTGGCCTTGCTGATGCCGACGACTATGAGGACTACGACCCCTACGAAGACGACCAGGAACCCCAGCCGGCCCTGAGGAGGGCCCCGGAGCCGTCTGAGCCAGTGGCCCAGGCATCGCCAGCACCCGCAGTGAGGCCATTACCGCGCAATGGCCAAGAACCAGGGGGCACCATCAACCTGGTGCCGGCTCCCGCCAACCTACGGCCGTTGCCCACCCCGCCGGCCAATCAAAAGGTCCATGTCGCCTCGCCTTCAGAGTTCGCGGACGCCCAGGAGATAGCCGACCGTTTCCGCAGCGGCCAACCTGTGATAGTCAACTTGGGCAACGCCTACCGGGAGCTGGCCCACCGGATGATCGACTTTTGCAGCGGTGTGGCCTATGCCCTGGGAGGGACCATGGACAAGGTTGCCGACAAGGTGTTCCTGATGACGCCCAACAACGTCGAGGTGTCGGCAGAGGAGAGGCGCCGCCTGCTGGAACGCGGCCTGTACCGTTCGTGAGCGGTCCCGCGGGACAAAGACGGTGAGCAAGCCGGCTTCGGCCCCGGTGCCTGAGCGGCCGCGGCATCCGGCGGAGGGTTAGTTGTCCCTGGTCCACCACCCGCTTTATTTGGTTGGGGTCGTCTACCTCATCATCTTGGTGCTGCGGGCGGCTCTTTCGTGGTTCCCTGTCCAACCGGGCACGGCGCTGGCCACCGTGAACCACTGGCTGTACGTCCTCACGGAACCGTTCTTGGCACCGTTCCGCAAGGTCGTCCCGCCCATGGGGATGATCGACGTTTCCTACCTTGTCGCCGTGCTCGTGCTCTGGTTGGTGACGCAGTACCTGCTCGCTCGGGTCGTGGTATAGCCAGGCTCGTTGAAGCGGCCGGCGGCGGGCCCTGGGCCGTGCTTGGCCCTCGGCAGTGCTGGGACTGGGCAGCGGTGGGCCCCTCGGCAGTGCTGGCCCTGGGCCGTGCTTGGCCCTCGGGTGCCCGGGGCCACTCCCGGTCCAGGGCCGCCGGGCCCTCGGGGGCAGCGGGCCCTCGGGGGCAGCGGGCCCTCGGGGGGAGCGGGCCCTCGGGGGGAGCGGGTCCTCGTCCTGGCGGTGCGCGCTGGCTACGATTGCCAGCATGGAAGTGACACCCAAGGTTTTTCGGGAGGTCCAGTTCCGGGAAAAAGGGCGCGGCGGCGGCTATCACCCTGAAGATGTCGACGAGTTCTTGGAGCAGGCCGCCGTCGGGGTAGAGCAACTGCTGGCCCGGCTGCAGGAGGCGGAGCAGCGCGTCGAGCAACTGGAGAAGGCGACTGCAGAAGCCTCAGGTACAGAGGAGCTGCTGAAGAAGACCTTGGTGCTGGCCCAAAAGACAGCTGACCAGGTTGTCCAAGAGGCCCGCGAGGAGGCTGCTCGGCTGGTATCGGACGCCCGGGGCCAGGCCGAGGCGCTACTGGCTGAGGGCGCCGCCCGGGGCCAGCGCGCCTATGAGGACGCCATTGCCGACCAGCGCACCAACTTGGAAGCCGCCCAGGCTGCGCTCCGGCAGGTCCAACAGGAGGTGGAGGCCCTGCGCGCCTGGGTTGACCAGAACCGTGCCCACCTGCTGAAAGCCCTGAGGGACGCTCAAGCCTTGGTCCAAAATGCCGGCCTGCTTTCTGAGCCGCCGCCCGTGAGCTCGGCCGCCGCCAAAGGCGCTGCTGCGCCCGCCAGCAGCAGCCCTGGGCCGGGAGAACCCCAGGCGGGTACGGCCGACGCCCGGCCCGGCGAGCGGGGGCCGGCCCAGGCGGGGGTGGCTGCGGCCCGGGAAGGCGACCCGGCCGGGCCGAGCAGCCCCAGTGAGAGCGCCCGGGGAGAGGAGTGGCTGTTCAGCGGCGATGTTGGAGAGCCCACCGGCCCCGGGGGGCCGGCTTCGCCTCCCGAGGCGGCTGGTGGCACGGGAGCGGCCGCGTTCCCGCCCCCGCCCGCAAGCGGCGGGGCAAACTATGGGCCTCCCACCATGGCACTCGATGAGCGTGCCTTGGAGAGCTTCTTCAGCGACCAGGACTTGGACGACGAGCGTCGTCCATCAGGCAGGCTGCGCCACCGGCGAGGCTGACGCCCTCTTCCGTCCAGCGCTCTCCATCTGGCGCTCCCACTGGCTACCGCTACCACTGGCGGCCAGGCATGATAGGCTACTGCGCTCCATGAAGGCCAAGCCCCGGTGATGGAGTAAGGTGCCACAAAATGCCCAAGGCCAAGCAGAAGGCCCCTGACCGGGCTCAGGAGGCCGAGGTTGTGCCCCCTCAAGGCAACGGGTCGTCCTCCCGGCGCCGGCTCGCCAGCGCGGCCGCGGGGAAGCCGGTGATGGGCGCGGCCTTGGTTGCCACGCGCTCACCCGCTCGCGCCAAGCCGGCTGAAGCCACGCGCCAGGAGCCAGCCCGCAGCAAACAGCCCTCAGCCCCGCCGAAGCCGCCCAAAGCGCCGAAGGTGACTGCCCCGTCCAAGGTGGCGGCCCCCTCGAAGGTGGCGGCCCCCTCCAAGGTGACGACCCCCTCCAAGGTGGCGGCCCCCTCCAAGGTGGCAGGCCCGTCCAAGGTGGCAGGAGCAACGAAGGCCGTCACAGCCCCGTCGAAGGTGCCTAAGGCGCAGTCGGGAGCTCCGGCCGCCGCGTCCCCAGTGACGGGAGCCGCACCGTCGAAGGCGGCGACGGCCCGGAGGGGGCCGGAAGCCACTGCGGTAACGAAGCCCCAGCCTAAGGGCCCTCAGCCCAAGGGGCCCCAGGGGGCCAACGCTGCGAGCGAGCCGGCACCATCCAAGGCCCCGGAGGCAAAGCCCCGTTCCAGGCGGGCCAGCGGCCCTGGGCCGGTTCGCGGGCGTGGCCCCGAGGAGGCCAGTGAGCAGGCCTCCTTTTTGGCCCGCCAGCGGGAGCTGCTCTTGGCCGAGCGCAACAATTACATGCGCCAAGCCGAGGAGCTGAAGGCTCAGGCGGAAGCCTTGGCTTTGGAGCATGAGCCCGGGGACGTCCAGTTCGACGAAGAAGGGGGCGAGGGGGGCACGGTGAGCGTGGACCGCGAGATCGACCTGCACCTGTCCGCTCAGGCGCGTGCTGCGATCGAAGAGATCGATGCCGCTCTGGCCAAGATCGCAGACGGCACCTATGGGGTGTGCGAGAACTGCGGCGAGCCGATCCCGGTGGCCCGGCTGGAGGCCTTGCCCCACGCCCGGCTGTGCGTGTCTTGCAAGAGCGGAGGGCTGACGGCGCGGCGCTGATGAAGGTGCTGGGTGGGCTATCGGCCACCAGGAGCGGTGGAGCCGGCGGGCCCGGCCTCTCGGCCGGTCCTGCTCAGCCAGGCCAGCTGCGCGCCCAGCAGGGAGGACAGGCGCTGGCTGCCCTGTGGGGCCGCCACCAACGGGGCGCGCTCATGGTCGGCATTGCAACGGCGGTGATAGCTCTCGACCAGTGGAGCAAGGACTGGGCCCAGAGCTACCTGGGCCAGTTCCAATGCGAGTGCCATCACGTGGCCGGCCCTCTGAGCTTCCAGCTGACCACCAACCGGGGAGCGGCCTTCAGCCTCGGCACTGGCGCTTTCCCCATAGTCCTGGCTGTGGCCGTGGGGTTGGCCGTGGCCGTGGTCGCTTACTCACGCCGTGCCGCGCGGGGCGGGGTCAGCTTGCCCGTGGCCATAGGGCTGGGGTTGTTGAGCGGGGGGGCGCTGTCCAACCTGGCAGACCGCTTCGTCCGCCACCACCACGGGGCGGTGGTCGACTTCATCCGGGCGGCCAGCTGGTGGCCCGTGTTCAACGTTGCCGACGCGGCTATCACGGTCGGGGCACTGGTGCTAGCGGCAACGCTGCTCCTGGCCAGCTCCAAGAGCCCCGGAGCCAAACCGCGCGGCCCGGAGGTGGAGGTTTCCTCCCCGGGCCGCCACGCCGGGCCCTGAGCGTCGCCGTGGAACTTCGCCTCACGGTGCCGCCAGCTCTCGATGGCGAGCGAGTGGACCGTGGTGTGGCCCTGCTCGCCGGCCTGAGCCGTTCCCAAGCCACCAGGTTGGTCGAGGACGGTTTCGTCCGCCTGGGTGGCCGGGTCACAACCACCAGGGGGCGGAGGCTACGCCGTGGTGAGCTTCTGGAGGCTGGCTTCCCGGCCGGGCATGGCCCTGGGACCGGAGCCCAGGCCTCCCCCTCACCGGAGGAAGGTGCTCAGCTCGGTGCCGGTTGCATAGTCTTCGCCGACCAGGACGTGATCGTGGTGGACAAGCCCGCTGGCCTCGTGGTCCACCCTGGCGCCGGCAACCGGGAGGGGACCCTGGTGCACCACCTCTTGTCGCTTTTCCCCGACATTGCCTCCGCCGGGCCAGGGGCAGACCGGCCTGGCATAGTCCACCGGCTGGACAAGGGCACCTCCGGGCTGCTGGTGGTTGCCCGCACCGAAGCTGCCCGGGAAGACCTGGCGGCTCAACTGGCTGCCCGCTCGGTGGAACGCCGCTACCTGGCCGTCACCTACGGCTGGCTCGAGGCGGACGAGGGCGTGGTGGAAGCGCCGGTAGGGCGTTCGCACCCCTGGAGGGCCAAGATGGCGGTGGTGGAGGGTGGCCGGCCGGCCCGCACTCGCTACCGGGCCCTGTCCCGCGCCGACCGCCTCCTGCCGGCCAGCCTGGTGACCTGCCAGCTGGAGACCGGGCGGACCCACCAGGTCCGTGTCCACCTGGCGGCCATTGGGCACCCCCTGCTGGCTGACGAGCGGTACGCGAACAGCGGGTTGCTACGGACGTCCCAGGAGTTGCTGCCCGAGCTGAAGCGTCCCTGGCTGCATGCGGCACAGCTGGGTTTCGTCCACCCCACGACGAGGCAGCCGGTGGCCTTCAGCTCTCCTCTCCCGGCGGACTTGGCTCAGAGCCTTGAGCAGCTGGGCCTCGAGCTGCCCGCGGGCCACGCCACCTATGCCCCCGGGAGCCCAGCGCTGCCCCCTCAGGCCAACGCGGGCCGCGCCAGCTCGGGCCCCGCCAGCTCGGGCCCCGCCAGCTCGGGCCCCGCCAGCTCGGGCCCCGCCAGCTCGGGCCCCGCCAGCTCGGGCCCCGCCAGCTCGGGCCCCGTCAGCTCGCCGTCCGCCACCTCCTCGCCGCGCACCCGGCGCACCAGCTCTGCCAGTGTGTAGGAGTCCAGGTGAGCCCGCATGTGCTCGCTCACGGCGGCCCAGATGGTGAGCAGCACGCACTGGCCCTCGTGGTCACAGGCCCCACCGACGTGCGGTTCGCCGAAGTCACCGACAACTATAGGCCCGTCCACCGCGGCCACGATCTGGCCCAGGGTGAGCTTTTCGGGAGGGCGGGCCAAGACGTAACCTCCCCCCACGCCCCGCTTGGAACGGACCAGGCCCGCTCCCTTGAGGGCGAGCAGGATCTGTTCCAGGTATGGCTGGGGCAGCCCGGTCCGCTCGGCGATGTCGCGGACAGACGTGGGTTGGTCGCCCCCGTGCAGGGCCAAGGACAGCAGTGCCCTAGACGCGTAGTCACCGCGGGTAGACACCCTCACGTTGTCCTATCGTACTCTGGTGGCGGTCTCGCCCTGCGGCTGGGGCCGCGGCCGCGGGGGTGCGCCGGCGGGGCCAGGGCGGGTATGGCGAAGGCTCGGTGGCGAACGGCTCGGTGGCGCCACCGTGTTGCCGGCTGGATGTGCCGGCAGAGGGACCGCCGGGCGGCTTGTCGGCTGGGCTGTGGGTGGAGCTGCCGGGCTGCTTTGCCGGCCGGACCGGGGCCGCTAGGGTCGGCAACCGTGGGGGCCAGTGCCAACCAGCTGGAGGCGTTGCCAGAGGGCCTGGTCATGCCTGATTACGACGGGGCCTGCCTGAGCTCGCTCGTCCCCGGGCTGCTTGGTGCCCCGGGGCAGCGCCCATCGTGGTTGCCCGGTGAGCTGCCCGACGCCCGCCAGGTGGTACTGCTCGTGCTCGACGGCCTGGGCTGGTCCCAGTTGGAGCAGCGGGGGGACCTGGCTCCGACCATGATGGGCATGGCGAGGCGTGCCATCTGTTCGGTGGCACCGACGACCACCGCGACCGTCCTTTGTTCGATCACGCTGGGAATGGCCCCGGCGTACCACGGGATCATCGGCTACAAGTTCGTGGTGCCGGGGCCGAGCGGCCCGGAAGTCCTGAACGTCTTGCGCTGGCGCACTGACTCGGGTGACGCTCGGTCGCTGGTCCCCCCCAGGGTGGCCCAGCCCCAGGTGGCGTTCGGCGGCCGGCCTGTCCCGGTGGTCTCGCGCACCGAGCTCGCCGGCAGTGGCTTCAGCGAGGCGCACCAATGGGGCGCCCGGGAGGTGCCGTGGCCGGCACCGTCGAGCATCTGCCCTCTGGTCCGGCGCCTGCTCCTCGAAGGCGAGAGCTTCGTGTACGCCTACTACGACGGGATCGACAAGGTGGCCCACGCGGCCGGCCTAGGAGAGCTCTACGACGCCGAGCTGCAGTTCGTCGACCAGCTGGTTGCGGGGCTCATCTCCGTGCTCCCACCGGGTGCCTGCCTGGCTGTGACCGCGGACCACGGCCAGGTGGAGGTGGGAAAGGGGGCCCAGGCAGTGCGCCCCGAGGTGGCGTCCCGGGCCTTGATGTTCAGCGGGGAAGGGCGTTTCCGTTGGCTGCACGCGCCCCGAGGTGAGTCGGCTGCCCTGCTGGAGGCCGCCCGCCGTCACTACGGCGAAGAGGCCTGGGTGGCCACGAGGGACGAGGTTGTGGCCGCCGGCACCTTCGGCGGGCCCTTGCGCCCGGACCACCTCGCCCGCCTCGGAGACGTAGCCCTCGTACCCCTTGGGCCCCAGGCGTACCTGGACCCCGGTGACTCCGGGGAGGCAAAGCTGGTCAGCCGCCACGGCGGGTTGTCGGCGGACGAGGTGTGGGTGCCCTTGCTGGCCGCTGGTCCCGGCTGAACGGCTGGACCGCAGGGGCCCGGCCACGGCCTGGCCACGGGCCGCTCGGCCAGAGTGGGTCGCTCGGCCCGGTCGCGGGCCCACCTCGGTCGCTGGCCAGCTCCGAGCCCACATCCGGGAATGGGCAACGCGAAGAGCGTCTGTCCACGCTCATGGGGCCACGATGAGTGGTCTTAGGTGCCCGGGACGGCCGCCTGGGGTACCAGTGGGGAGCTTCTTTGCCCTGGTTGTGGGTTCTCTGTCGCGAAGATCGCTACAAGCAGCAAGAAGCGGGACAGAGAACTGCAGACCAGGGCAAAGAACGGCCCAGGTACGAGGTGCCAGGTATGAGGTGCCAGGTACGAGGTGCCAGGTACGAGGTGCCAGGTACGAGGTGCCAGGTGGCGCGCCTCGTGCGCTCATTGGCTACCCGCGGCCGATCGCGGCCAGTCGTGGGCAGCCGCAGGGGCGGTGGCTGGCCCGCCCGCTAACGCTGCCCCCCGCTGGCCGGTTCGGTCTGCTGTGCGTTGCTGACCTGCACGAACGCCAGCCTCACCTGCGACAGCCCTTCCTTCAGGGCCCGCTCGGCTTCGCCTAGGCGACCGGAAAGGCCCTCGACCAGGCAGGCCAGGGCGTCGATGGCCAGCCGGGCGCTGGGAAGCTGCGGTGGCTTTTGGGACAGGTGCAGGGCGGCGAGCTCCCACAAGCCGACGGCGTGGTTGGCCACGACCACCTCGACCGGTGTGCGGGCCAGTTCTTCTCGCAGGGCTTTGAGCTCGGCCTCCGCCTGGTCCATCTCCTCCGGGGAGAGCCGCCGGCCGGGCTCTGGCCCCTCGCTGGGACGCTGCTCCTGGCTGGTCGGCCCACGCGGTTGGCCACCGGCAACTGCGCCCTTGCCTGGCGGTGGCGTGCCGCTCGATGGGGCGGGTGGGACCCTATGTTCTCCGCTTGGCGTCCAAAGCGTGCTCACTGCGCTACTCTATGGTGAAAATGACAAGAGCAACCCCGGGGGCAGCTGCCCCAGTCAGGCGTTAGTGCCTTGATCGGCAACTTGGGCACCAGTGGCAGGTAGTTCACGCTGGTGAGCAGGCAGTCGGCCGTACCCGGGCGAGTGCCGGTGCCGTTGCCCTCCAGTTGTGAGGCGCGCCAGGTCATGGTTGGCCGGCCGGCTGCTTTCGTCGCCTCCCTTCCTCGTGCCGGCGTCCGTCGTCGGCGCCTATGAGGACTCTCATGGCGCCCATCTGGGGCGTCAGCCCATCGCAGCCCAGCCTCAAGCTAGGCCTTAGCAAGGAGACCGTCGCATAGCCACTGCACCTGACATGAGCGACCATCGGGTCAACGAGCGCATACGCGCCCGCGAAGTCCGCTTGATCGACCCCGAAGGCAAGCAGCTAGGCATCAAGGCCCTTCCCGAAGCGCTGGCCGTGGCCCGCCAGCTGGACTTGGACCTGGTTGAGGTGGCCCCCGATGCCACGCCACCGGTCTGCCGGATCATGGACTACAACCGGTTCAGGTACGAAACGGCTCAGAAGGCCAAGGAGTCCAGGCGCAAGGCGACCAGTACGAGCATCAAGGAAATGAAGTACCGCCCCAAGATCGGGGCGGGCGACTTCCTCACCAAGACGCGCCAAGTGAGCCGGTTCTTGGAGGAAGGCCATAAAGTCAAGGTGACCATCATGTTCCGGGGCCGTGAAGTCAGCCATCCCGAGCTCGGCATGAAGATCCTGGAAGACCTGGCCAACCAGGTGTCGTCGGTGGCCAAGGTGGAGGCGGCCCCGAAGCTGGACGGGCGCAACATGGTCATGGTCTTGGCCCCTGACCGCCGTGCCCGGGCCAGCGCTGGTGCTGCAGCCCGGCGGGCTGCCCCCGCCAGTGCTGCGGCCGCCACGGTTGCTGCTGCGGCCGGCCCCGCTCCCGCCCCAGCCCCAGCTACCACCCCTGCCACCCCTACTGCCCCTACTGCCCCTACTGCCCCTACTGCCCCTACTGCCCCTGCCACTCCGGCAGCTTCTCCCGTGCCCGTGGCACTCGCCGGGTCAGGAGCCGCTGGAGCGCGCCAGGCCGTCACCGTGACAGGCCAAAACGACGGAGACGGCAAGTCCCCGCCCTCTCCCGGCAGCCGCCAGGCGAGCCGAGTGGCTGGTGGTGGCCCCACCAGGTAGAGTTGGTCGCGGGCGGCCAGAGGACGGGACGGGCGGCCAGAGGACGGGAGAGGGTTTGGATGCCTAAGCAGAAGACAGACCGAGGCGCTGCCAAGCGCTTCAAGATCACTGGGACGGGGAGGCTCCGCCGCCGCCATGCCTTCCGTTCCCACCTCTTGGAGAAAAAGCCGTCCAGCCGTACCCGTCGGCTTGGGCGCCCCGCGGACGTCGCTCCTGCTGACGTACGGGGAGTTAGGCGGCTGCTCGGTACCTGACCTGGTCACCTTAGGTGCCTGACCTGGTTGCCTGGTCCCCGGTACCTAATATTGGGGCAGAGCCGGCCGTCGGCACCTCTCACGGGCACCGGTTGGAAAGGAGATCAGATGGCTCGTGTCAAGCGCGCCGTTCACAGCAAGAAGCACCGGCGTTCGGTACTGGATGCTGCCCGGGGTTACTACGGGAACAAGAGCCGCACCTACCGTGCCGCCCATGAGCAGGTCATGCACTCGTTGCAGTACGCGTTCAGGGACCGTCGGGCAAGGAAGGGCGAGTTCCGCCGGCTGTGGATCCAGAGGGTGAACGCTGCTTGCCGAGCCAACGGGACCAGCTACAGCCGGTTCATGGCCGGGCTGGGCGCGGCGGGGGTCGAGCTGGACCGCAAGGTGCTGGCCGACTTGGCCGTCCGGGACGCGGCTGCTTTTGCCCACCTGGTCGAGGTTGCCCGGGGCCAGGAACGACAAGCCGGCTAGCACCGGCCCCGCCCGGGCCTGAGCGATGAGCCAGCTGGCCTACCGCCACCAGCGGGTACAGCTCCTGAGGCGGCTGGTGCGCAGCCGGCGGGCGCGCGAAGAACTGGGTTGCTTCGTCGTTGAGGGCGTGAACCTCCTCGAAGAGGCGCTCGAGGCCAAGGCGACCGTGCAGGCCGTCTACCTGGACGGTGAGTGGGCCTCCCGGAGATCCGTCTCCGCGGAGGGCGAGCCAGCCTCCCAAGCGCCCGTCTCAGTGGAGGGCGAGCGGGCCTCTCGGAGGCTCGCTCCCCCCGCTCTCGCTCCCCCCGCTCTCGCTCCCCCCGCTCCCGGCGGTGCCCCACACAGCCAGCCCCCGGGCCGCGACGCCAGCGCCGACCGGCTGGAGGGCCTGCTGGCTCGGTGCTACGGCGAAGGTGTGCGGGTCTTCGAGCTGGGCCCGGGTGTGCTGGCCCGAGTGGCGGGTACAGTGACCCCCCAGCCGGTCCTGGCCGTGGTCAGGTCCCGCTCCTACGGCCTCGAGGACATCCGGGCCCGGGGCGGTTCCTTGGTCGTCGTGTGCCTGGACGTGAGGGACCCAGGCAATGCGGGGACAGTAGTGCGCTCGGCGTGGGCAGCCGGTGCCGACGGGGTGGTGTGCTGCGGCAGCACGGTCGACCCCTACAACCCAAAGGCGGTGCGGGCTTCTGCCGGGGCTGTCCTGCACATCCCGGTCGTCCAGGTGGCTGCGGCGGCAGAAGCCCTCGAAGTGCTCGGCCAATGGGGGTTGGCACGGTGGGGCACCGTGGCCGTGGGCGGGGAAGATTACGCCCGGGCTGACCTTCGGGCGCCCATAGCATTGGTTTTCGGCAATGAGTCAAACGGTTTGCCCTTACCCAGCCTGGCCGCCCACCTGGACGGCTTGCTTAGCGTGCCCATGCCCGGTGGTGCTGGGTCTTTGAACGTGGGCATGGCTGCCGCCGTGCTGTGCTTTGAGGCAGTCCGCCAGAGGCGTTGTGCCCCGCAGCCCGGCGGGGGGCAAAAGGGGACAAAATAGGCAACGTGGCGCCAGCTGAGGACGTGAGCCCGGGGCCAGCCGGGGGCGGGCGCGGCGACCTCCTCGCCGTAGCCAGCCACGAACTCCGCCAGCCGCTGGCTTCGATCAGGGGGTTCGCCGAGATGCTGCTCGGTCATTGGGCCGAGTTCCCTGAGCAGGACAAGCTGGCCATGCTGGCCGAGATCCTCCACGACGCCGAGCGGGTCGTGCACCTGGTCGACGAACTGCTCGATGCCAACCGCCTGGACAGCGGCCAACTGCAGCTACGCCTCCAGGCCACCAGCCTGCCTGAGCTGGTGCACAGGGTGGTGGGCAGGCTCCAGCGGGCCTACCCGGCCCTGAGCCCGGAGGTGCAACTGCCCGGGTTGCCCGAGGTGGCCGTCGACCCCTACAAGGTCGAGCAAGTCTTGGCCAACGTGCTGGACAACGCCTGCAGGCACGGCGGTGCCCGCTCAGTGCGCATCTACGCCGAGAGCACCGCTGGGCGGGTGTCGGTGACCATCTCGGACCGCGGGCCAGGCATAGCGCCGTCCGACCTGCCCCACGTGGCCGACAAGTTCTGGAAGGGGGGTGACGGCCAGCCCGGCGGCTTGGGCCTGGGCCTCTGGGTCAGCCGGCAGGTGGTCGAGGCCCACGGTGGCGCCCTCAGCGTGTCGTCGGCCCCGGGCCAGGGTACCCAGGTCAGCTTCACGCTCCCCGTGCACGACGGCGAGCCAGCTGACAAGCTACAAGGGCCATGAGCGAACTGAGCTCCCTCGAACAGGTCGAAGAGCAAGGCCGTGCCCGCCTGCTGGCTGCCTCCTCCTTGGAGGCGTTGGCGGTCGCGGCCACACAGGCGTACGGCAAGAGGAGCCAACTGGCGGCGCTGACCGCCCAGCTGCGGGGCTTGACGCCGGACGAGAGGCGGTCGTTGGGCCAGGAGATCCAGGCCGTGCGGGCACGTCTGGAGGCAGTTGCCGCCGAACGCAAGGCCCAGCTGGAGGCCAGCCAGGCCCAGCGCCAGGCCCGGTCTGAACGCCTTGACCTGACCGAAGCCAGCAGCCTGGCCTCGGCTAGGAGCGGCCCGTTGGCCGAGCCGCTGAGCCCTCCCGCGCCCAGGGGCCACCTCCACCTGGTGACCCAGGTACGCGAAGAACTAGAGGACATATTTGTTTCCATGGGCTTCGAGGTCGCCGAAGGGCCAGAGGCGGAGGACGACTGGCACAATTTCGAAGCCCTCAACATGCCTCCCCACCACCCTGCCCGGGGGATGTTCGACACCTTCTACTTGAAGGCAGGCCAGCCCGAGAGCGTGCTGCTGCGCACCCACACCTCGCCGGTACAGATCCGCCTGATGGAGTCACGCCGGCCACCCATCTACGCGGTCGTGCCGGGCCGCTGCTACCGCCGGGACACGCCCGATGCCCGCCACATCCCGGTCTTCCACCAAGTGGAGGCCCTAGTAGTCGACGAGGGTATCTCCATGGCCCACCTGGCCGGGACCATCGAAGCGTTCACCAAGGCCTTTTTCGGCCCTGGCCGCCATGCCCGCCTGCGGCCGAGCTTCTTCCCCTTTACCGAGCCGTCGGCCGAGTTCGATGTCACCTGCTGGGTCTGTGGCGGGGCAGGCTGCCGGACCTGCTCGGGCTCGGGGTGGGTCGAACTGGGCGGCTGTGGCATGGTCGACCCGGCCGTCTTTGCGGCCGTGGGGGTTGACGCAGAGCGCTATACGGGCTTCGCCTGGGGTTTCGGCATCGACCGGCTGGCGGCTGCTCGCACCGGCCTGGCAGACTTGCGCGAGCTGCTCTACAACGACGTCCGTTTCCTGAACCAATTTTGAGATGCGTGCACCACTTTCCTGGCTCCGCGATTTCGCGCCCATCGAAGGCACCCCGGAGGACTTGGCGCGGGCTCTTTCTTTCTTGGGCTTGGTGGTCGAAGGTGTAGAAAAGACCGGCCCGGTCTTGCCGGGCATCGTGGTTGCCCGGGTGCTGTCGACGAGGCGCCACCCGAGCGCCGACCGCATCCAGCTGGTGGACGTGGACCCTGGCGATGGGCAAGCCGTGCAGGTCTGCTGCGGCGCGTTCAACATGGAAGTGGGAGACCTGGTCCCCCTGGCTACCGTAGGCACGGTCATGCCCAACGGGCTGCCCATCGGCAGGCGCAAAATGCGGGGGGAATGGTCCAACGGGATGCTGTGCTCAGCCTCCGAACTGCAAGTTGGCCCCGAAGGGCCTGAGCCCGCCATCTTGGTCCTACCGCCGGGGTCGGCCCAACCGGGGACGCCAGTAGCCGAAGTCCTGGGCTGGCAACCCGACGTCGTCTTCGACCTGGACGTGAGCCCCAACCGGCCTGATTGTTTCTCGGTCATGGGCATTGCCCGGGACCTGGCTGCTGCCCTGGGAGCCCCTTTCCAGCCCCCTGCACCGGCCCACGTGGTGGCCGAGGGGGTGCCCCGGGCCAACGTCAGTGTTGCTGACGACGCCCGTGAACTGTGCCCCCGGCTCACCGGCACGGTGATCGAAGGCATCCCCGAGGTGCGAGCACCTGCCTTTGTGGCCCGCCGGCTGGTCCTGGCCGGGATGCGGCCCATCAACCCGGTCGTGGACGTTTCCAACTATGTGATGTTGGAGCTGGGCCAGCCCAACCACCCCTACGACCTCGAGCGGCTCGGGGGTGCCGGGCTGGTGGCCCGGCGGGGAAGCCCCGGTGAAGAGGTCGTTACCTTGGACGGCGCCGTCCGCCGGCTGTCGGCCGAAGATTGCGTGATCGCTGACGCCCAGGGCGCAGCTGTGGGCGTGGGAGGCATAATGGGGGGGCGCGCCGCCGAGATTTCCGACAGCACGCGCACCGTCCTTTTGGAGGTGGCGTGCTTCAACCCGAGGGCTATTTCTGCCACGGGCAAGCGCCTTGGCCTCCTCAGTGAAGCGCGCACCCGCTTTGAGCGAGGCGTCGACCCCGAACTTGCTCCCTTGGCCGTGGACCGTTTTGTCGAGCTGCTCGGCCCAGGTGCTCGCCGAGGCCCCACGGCCGATGTCAGGTCGGTGCCGCCGGCGGCCACCAAGGTACGCCTGCGTGCATCTCGGGCCAACTTGGTCCTGGGCACTTCGCTCTCGGGCCCGGACTGCGCCCGGTTGCTCCGTCCGCTCGGGTTTGTCCCCCTGCCCCAGGGCGACGACGAGCTGGAGGTGGAGGTGCCCAGTTGGCGACCCGACTGCGAGCGCGAGGTCGACCTGATCGAAGAAGTGGCCCGCCTTTACGGCTACGACAACATTGCCCGGTCCCTGCCTCCCCGTCCACCGGGGCAGCCGGGCTTGAGCCCCTATCAGCGGGACCGCCGCAAGGTGCGCGACATCTTGGCTGGGGCTGGGGCAAGCGAGGCCTGGACCAGCAGTTTCTGTTCGCTGGCGGACCTGGAGCGAGCTGGCCTGGGTACCGACGGGGCACTGGAGGTGGAGAACCCCCTGGACCAGTCCCAAGGCTGGCTGCGACCGTCGCTGCTGCCCGGCTTGTTGGCGGCCTTGCGCTACAACCGGGAACGGCAGGCCGGGGCGTTGTGCCTGTTCGAGGTGGGCAATGTCTTTGCCCGGCCGGGGCCCCAGGACGACGGGGCCCGGCCGTTGGCCGCCGTCGTCGAGCAAGAGCACCTGGGGTTGGTCGCTACTGGCCAGGGAGCCGACGCCGCCTATGCGGTGCAAGTTTGGCAGGTCCTGGCCCAAGGCTTGCGGCTCCCGGGCCCACAGCTCCTCCAAGGCCTGCTGCCGCATGAGGGCCAGCCGCCCCATGAGGGCGAGCTGCCCCAGGGGGGCGGCCCCACTCTGCCCGCGCCACCGGGGCAGGGCCAGCCCTTTGGCCCGAGCCAGTGGCTGAGCGGGGCATGGGCCGCGCTGCACCCCGGCCGGCGGGCGGTGGCCCATCTGGAGCTCGGTGCGGTTGGGGTGGTGGGCGAGCTGGCCCCCGAAGTCGCGCGGCGCCACGACATAGACGGCCGGGTGGCGGTGCTGTTGTTGGACCTCAGCCGGCTCCTGGGCCACCCCCGCAGGGCATGGGAGGCGCTCCCGGTGAGCCGCTTCCCAGCCGTCGACTTCGACTTGGCGTTCGTCGTGGACGAAGATGTCCCAGCCGCCGATGTCGGCCTCAGCATCGCTGCGGCCGCGGGCGACGTGCTGGAGTCCTACGCCCTGTTCGACGTGTGGCGGGACGCATCGCTCGGCGCCGGGCGGCGCAGCCTGGCTTTCCACCTGCGGCTTCGGGCCTTGGACCGGACGCTGACCGAGGCCGATGCTGCCGGTGTGCGCCAGCGGGTGGTCAAGGCGGTGTCCGAGCGCCACGGCGCGCTCCTGCGAGGCGGCTGAAGGCCAGCCCGGACCTGCCTACCGCCGGGCTTGGCGCGGGGCTTGGGTTTCGTCGCCGCTCGGCGGGCAACTGGCCCCACAATGTCAAGTACAGGAAAGGAGGCCACGATGGGCTTCATGGACAAGGTCAAGCAAGGTGCCGGTCAGGCGCTGACCAAGGCCCAGCAGGGCGTGAGCCAGGGCAAGGCCAAGCTGGACGAAGCTCAGGCCAAGAGGCGTTGGGACGCGCTGCTGCGCAACCTGGGTGCCGCCTACTACGCCCAGGAACGCCAAGGTGGCCCGGCTGAGGCTGTCAGCACCGCCATGGCCGCTTTGGACGAGCACGCGACGGCTCACGGCGTAGGTGCAACCCATGCCGTGGCGGCAGACGGGGAAGCCGTGACCGAGGGTGACGGTTCTGCCAGCTCCCAGGACCAGGGCGCTCCGGCCACGACGGTCACGGGCAGCGACTGACCCCCGCCGCCGGGCCCGCCTAGGCGCTGGACGGCCGCCGGTTGCCAGACCGATTGCCACCTGCCGGCGGCTTGCCGCCGGCAGGGCCCCCCTCCGCCGGCAGGGCCCCCACCCGCCGGCAGGTGCACCCGCCGTAGGCACCTCCACCTCCCGCCAGGTGCCCATATGAATGATTATGCATTGCCGTGTATGATGGGGGCATGGGGAACACAAGGGCCGGGACAGCTGGGCAAGCGGGGGCCGGGACAGCCGGGCAAGCCGGGGCCGGGACAGCCGGGCAAGTTGACCAGGCCGCCGGGAGCAAGAAGGTCGCTGTCCTGGGCGCTTCTGGCTACCCGGGGGCTGAGCTCCTGAGGTTGCTGGCTGGCCACCCGCGCTTCGAGGTGGTGACGGCCACCGCTCGCTCGCACGAGGGCAAAGCCGTGGCCGATGTCTACCCCTCGCTGGCTGCGGCCTACCCTGACCTTGCCTTCGGCCCTACCGAAGCCTCTGCCGCCGAGGGGGCCGACCTTGCCTTCTGCGCGCTGCCCCATGGGGCGTCCCAAGCCTTGGTACCTGAGCTGTTGGGAAGGGTTGGCCACGTGGTCGACCTGGCCGCTGACTTCAGGCTGAAGGACCCCGGCTTGTACCCGGTATGGTACGGGGGGCCGCACACCTGCCCGGAACTGCTCCAAGAAGCCGTGTTCGGCCTGCCCGAGCTCATGGGCGAGGAGCGGCCTTCGTTGCTGGGTGCCCGGTTGGTGGCTGTGCCCGGGTGCTACGTGACCGCGGCCGCGCTGGCACTGGCCCCGTTGGTCCGCCAGGGAGTGGTGGCCAGCCAAGGGGTGGTGGTCGATGCCGCCAGCGGCGTGAGCGGCGCGGGCAACAAGCTGGCCACTGAGACGCAGTTCTGTAGCGTGGACGAAGACTTCCGAGCTTACGGGCTGCTCGCCCACCGGCACACCCCGGAAATGGAACAACTGATCGGTGCCAGCCTCATCTTCACTCCTCATCTCGCCCCTATGAACAGAGGTATCCTGGCCACCTGCTACGCCCCTCCCGCAGGTGACGTCTCGGTCGACCCTCTCCAAGTGCTGGCTGCCGCTTATGCGGGCGAGCCCTTTGTCGTGGTCAGCGAACGTAGCCCTTCCACCAAAGCCGCCCTGGGGGCCAACGCGGCTCACCTGACCGCCCGGCGGGACCCAAGGACGGGTTGGGTCGTCGCCCTGTGCGCCCTCGACAACCTGGTCAAAGGGGCCTCCGGTCAGGCGCTGCAGTGCGCCAACGCGGTCATGGGCTGGCCCGAGACCTTGGGCCTGCCCACCTTGGGGGTGGCCCCTTGAGGGCCGCCCCCCTGCAGGCCGGGGGGGTTGTGGGAAAATGTTTGCGTGGGCTACGGCGACCAGCTGGCGGGGGGCCGAAGGGTGCTGGTAGCCCGGCGTCCCTGGCCGCCCCGTAAGGTGCTGGTGGCGTTGGCCGTGGTCGTGGTCGGGTTGGCCGCGGCCGGTCTCCCACCCGCCAGTCGGGCTTTGCTGGCTCACCCCGAGACCAGCGCCGAGATCGTTGCCGCCCTCAACGCCACCAGGGTGGCCAACGGGCTGCCACCGGTCACCGAGAACAAGGCCTGGGACGCCGCCTGCCATGACCACGACGTGTACATGTCGGAGAACCACACCGAGACCCATTTCGAGCGGCCGGGCCGGCCCGGCTACACCAAGGCGGGTGCGTTCGCCGGGGAGAACGCCGACCTGGCCCCGACCAGCTGGGCGGAGGGAGACCCTTGGTCGCACGCCCCGCTCCACCTGGTACAGCTCATGTCGCCGGCGTTGCGCCAGGTGGGGGCCTACCAGTACACAGATCCCCGAGGCGTCACCTGGAACTGCATCACCACCTGGCCTGGCTACGCGCCCGGCAAAGTGCTGCACGCCCGGGCCCAGAAGATGTACTCCTACCCAGGCCCCGGCCAGCGCGGCGTCCCAACGGAGATGGTGGCCTACGAGGCGCCCGAGGTCCCCAACGGCTGGGTAGGCCTGCCCACGTCCGACGGTGGCCTCGAGGGCGGCGTCACCGGCCCGTTCATCTACCTCTACTGGGCCGGGCCGGCGGCTCCTACTACCACCTGTTACGGGGCGACGGTGGTCAAGGTGTGCGTGGACGACAGCCTTCCCTTGGTGCCCTCTCCGGTCCAGGCGGAGCTGAGCGGCCCTTCGGGGGCCGCGGTGCCGGCCCGGCTCGTGTCCCAGGCGGTCGAGCGCAGAGCCGGGCATGTGGGGGACATGCCGCCCGCGTCAGGCATCCTCATACCCGCGGTGCCGCTCCGGCCCCATGCCACCTACATGGTAAAGGTGCGTTTCAGCTTGGACTTGACCGGTCTGGACCGCTGCCCCTGGGGCCCGGGCGCCCCTCAGCTGAGCCGGACCTGGTGCCTTCCCCGCTACGCTCCTTTTTCCGCCACTTTCCATTTCACGACCGCCTGAGCGGCCCGGCGCGGCCAGCGAACGGGGACGGCCGGAGCGGCCCCAGCGCCGAGCAACCAGCGCCGAGCAACCAGCGCCGAGCAACCAGCGCCGAGCAACCAGCGCCGAGCAACCAGCAGCGAGCTGTGGGCGTCTGTCCGCGTGTTGAATGAGTATTCAACACTGTGTATGATCGTTGGAGTGCCAGACGAGCCCAGCCCAGCTTCGCCAAGCGCCGTGGCATCGCCCGGAGGCGCCTTGGAAGGCCTGGACGCCGCCACCAAGGCGGCCGTGCTGGTCGAGGCCCTGCCTTATATACGCCGCTTTTGGAAAAAGACTGTCGTCGTCAAGTACGGCGGCAACGCCCTGGGGGGTGCCCCGTCGGGTGCGGCCCTGGCCGACTTTGCCACCGACGTCGTCCTCATGCGCTCGGTGGGGATGCGCCCGTTGGTCGTCCACGGCGGCGGGCCGCAGATCGGCCAGTTGATGGCTCGCCTGGGCAAGCAGCCCGAGTTCCGGGAGGGCTACCGGGTGACCGACGCCGAGACCCTGGAAATAGCCCGCATGGTGCTGGTGGGGAAGGTCAACCGGGACATCGTGGCCGCCATCAACGTCTTCGGCCCCTTGGCAGTGGGCATCTCGGGGGAGGACGCCGGCTTGATCCAGGCGTCCCCGCGCGACCCTGCCCTCGGGTTCGTGGGCGATGTCTCCCGGGTCGGCCCCGAGCTGCTGGAGCGGTTGCTGGAGGAGGACCTGGTGCCGGTGGTGGCCACCATCGGCACCGACGAGAGCGGCCAGGCCTACAACATCAACGCCGACTCTGCCGCGGCGGCCATAGCCCAGGCCGTCCGGGCGGAAAAGCTGGTGTTCCTGACCGACGTGGAGGGCATACGCGCCCGCCAGGGCGACCCGGCCAGCCTGCTCAGCTCGCTCAGCGCCCACGAGTTGGCCGACCTAGTCGCCCAGGGGGTGGTGACCGGAGGCATGGTCCCCAAGGCGCGCGCCGCCCTGGACGCGGTCCGGGGCGGTGTCCCTCGCGCCCACATCCTGGACGGGCGGGAACCGCACGCACTGCTGCTGGAGATCTTCACCCGCAGCGGCATAGGGACCATGGTGACGCCGTGACCGGGGGAACGAGCCACCTGATGGCCACCTACCCGCCTGACCGGGTGACCTTTGTCCGCGGCCAAGGTTCTTACCTCTGGGACGCCGAGGGCCGCCGCTACCTGGACTTCCTCTCCGGCCTGGCGGTCACCTCGCTCGGCCACGCCCACCCCGCGGTGGCCCAGGCCTTGTCTGAGGCAGGGAGCACGCTCCTGCACACCTCCAACCTGTTCGCCACCCGGCCGGCCGAGGAGGTGGCTGCCACCCTGGACCGGCTCATTGGCGGGGGCGGGAAGGTGTTCTTCGCCAACAGCGGTGCGGAGGCCAACGAGTGCGCCATCAAGCTGGCCCGCAAGTGGGGGGGCCACGGCCGCTATGTCGTCGTGAGCGCGTTCGGGTCGTTCCACGGCCGGACCCTGGCCACCCTCCACGCCACGGGCCAGCCGGCCAAGCACGAGGCCTTCCAGCCCCTGCCCGAGGGCTTCCGCCACGTGGCCTGGCAGGACCTAGAGGCCCTGGAACGGGCAGTGACCCCCGAGGTGGCGGCTGTGCTTCTGGAAGCGGTCCAGGGGGAGGGCGGCGTGTGGCCCGCGGGCCAGGAGTACTTCCAAGGGGCGCGCCGGATCTGTGACGAACGAGGGGCACTGTTGATGGTCGACGAAGTGCAGACGGGCCTGGGCCGTACCGGCCGCTGGTTCGGGTTCCAGCACTACGGGGTGGTGCCCGACGTGGTCACCATGGCCAAGGCGCTCGGCAACGGGGTACCGGTGGGTGCCTGCTGGGCGCGCGACCAGGTGGCTCAGGCGTTCGTCCCCGGGGACCACGCCTCGACCTTTGGGGGCCAGCCGCTGGCGCTGTCCGCGGCCCAGGCCGTGCTCCAGGTGATGGAGGAAATCGACGCCCCTGGCCGGGCCGCGGCGCTGGGTTCTTATTTGGGGGAAAAGTTAGCCGAACTGCCTGGGGTGGCGTCGGTGCGGGGCCTCGGGTTGCTGGTCGCCGCCGAGCTGGTCCATGGGGGTGCGGGGCAGGTGGCAGCTGGTTGCCTGCAGCGGGGCCTGGTCGTCAACGCGGTGACTCCCAGCGCCTTGCGCCTGGCTCCCTCGTTGCTCGTGACCGAGGCCGAGGTCGACGAGGCTGTGGCGATCTTGGGGGACGTGCTCGGGGAACGCAGCGGTGGCGGGACAGGTGGGCCGGAGCCGAGCCGGGGCCTCCAGCCATGACCAGGCACCTGCTCGACATTGATGACCTCTCCGCCTCTGAGCTGGCCGAGATCCTGGACCTGGCCGCAGACGAGCACCCTCCCCGCCTCCTGGCGGGCCGAGGTGTGGCTCTCATCTTCGAGAGGCCGTCGGCCCGGACGCGCAGCTCCTCGGAGATGGCGGTGGTGCACCTGGGAGGCCATCCCGTCTACATCCAGGGCGACGAGGTGGGCATCGACACCCGGGAAAGCGCCGAGGACGTGGCTCGCACCCTCTCGCAGTACCACTGCGCCATTGGGGCTCGTGCCCGGCACCACCGCGTCCTCGAGCGCATGGCCGCGGTCTCGGGGGCCCCGGTGCTCAACCTTTTGTCCGAGCGTGCGCACCCGCTGCAAGCCATCGCCGACCTGCTGACCTTGCGGGACCACTGGGGCGGGGCCCTGCCCGGGCACACGGTGGCCTGGGTGGGGGACGGCAACAACGTGGCCCGCAGCCTGGCCCTGGCCTGTGCCCTGGCCGGCGTCGAGATGGCGGTGGCGTCGCCGCCCGGCTACCGCCTCGACGCGACGACGCTGGACGCCGTCGGCGCGCTGGGCGGCCGGCTGCAGCTGGCCGCGTCCCCGGCCGAGGCGGTGGCGGGGGCGGACGCGGTGTGCACCGATGTCTGGGTGTCGATGGGCCAGGAGGCCGAGGCGGCCCAGCGCCTCGATGCCTTCCAGGGCTACCAGGTGGACGCCCGGTTGATGGCCGGCGCGGCCCCGGGTGCTTGCTTCCTTCATTGCCTGCCGGCCCACCGGGGCCAGGAGGTGGCCGCCGAGGTCATAGACGGGCCGGCCAGCTTGGTGTGGGCCCAGGCGGCCAACCGCCTCCGGGCCATGCGAGGCGTGCTGCTGTGGCTGTTCGGATGAGGGGGTCGCCCCGATGACAGGCCCGTCCCGGTGGCTGGGTTGCAGGGGTGGCGGGGCCGTCGCGGTGGCTCGGTGGGCCCGATGAAGCTCACCAAGGCCCAGCGCCAGCACCGCGTTGCCCAGCTGTTGGAGCAAGAGATGGTAGCCAGCCAAGCCGAACTGGTGCGCCTGCTGGCCGCCCAGGGGGTCGAGGCAACCCAGGTCACCGTGTCGCGCGACCTGGAGGAGCTGGGGGCGGTAAAGGTGCGCCGGCCTGGAGGCCTGCTCGTGTACGCCCTGCCCGAAAGCCCCCAGCAGCGCCCCGAGCCCGAGCTCCACCTGCGCCGGGTGCTGGGCGAGTGGGCGGCAGAAGTGGCAAGCTCGGGCAACCTGGTGGTCGTGCGCACCCCGCCGGGGAGCGCCCACGTGGTCGCCTCTGCCTTGGACCGGGCCGGCCTGCCCGAGGTGGTTGGCACTGTGGCGGGCGACGACACCGTGCTGGTCGTGGTGGCCGAGGGCACCAAAAGCCGGCAGCTCGCAGGCCGGCTCACGGAGATGGCCCAACTTCGTAGCTCAGGGAAAGGGACAAAAGATGGCTAGAAGGGTTGTGCTTGCCTACAGCGGCGGCCTCGACACCTCGGTGCTGGTGCGCTGGATGACCGAGGAGCTGGGCGCGGAGGTGGTGGCCGTGTGCGCCGACTTGGGCCAGGGCGGAGACTGGGAGGCTCTCCGCCAGAGGGCCTGGGCCGCCGGCGCCGTCGAGGTCGAGGTCCTGGACTTGCGCGAGGAGTTCGCCACCGGCTTCGTCGCCCCGGCCATCTTGGCCAACGCCCTGTACGAGGGCAAGTACCCGTTGGTGAGCTCGTTGTCGCGGCCCATCATCGTGAAGCACCTGGTGGCAGCCGCGCGTCGCCACGGGGCTGACGCCATTGCCCACGGCTGCACCGGCAAGGGCAACGACCAGGTCCGCTTCGAGGTCTCCAGCCGGGCCCTGGCCCCGGACCTCGAGGTGCTGGCCCCGGTACGCACTTGGGGGTTCAGCCGGGCCGACTCCATCGAGTACGCGTCCCGCTGGGGCATCCCGGTCAGCGCGACCAAGGCCAGCCCGTACTCGGTCGACCAGAACCTCTGGGGCCGCACGGTCGAGTGCGGGGTGCTGGAGGACCCTTGGGCCACCCCTCCCGAAGAGGTGTACGAGCTCACCGTCCCCAGGCGCGCCCCAGGCGAGAGCCTGGAGGTGGTGGTCAGCTTCGAGGCTGGCCTGCCCGTGGCCGTCGACGGTCGCCGCTTGGCCCTCCACGAGGTCGTGGCCGAGCTGGACGAACTGGTCGGGGGGTTCGGGTTCGGTCGGGTGGACATGGTGGAGAACCGCCGCGTGGGCATCAAGAGCCGCGAGGTCTACGAATGCCCGGGGGCCTTGGCTATCTTGATGGCTCATGCTGACTTGGAGTCGCTGACCCTCGAGCGAGACGTCGCTCACGAAAAGGCGCGGCTCGAGCCGCGCTGGGCCGAGCTCGTCTACGACGGCCTGTGGTACTCGCCGCTCAAGATGGCCTTGGACGCGTTCATGAACGAGACCCAGCGGTTCGTGACCGGAGAGGTACGGCTGCGTTGTGAGGCGGGCAGTGCCGGGCCAGCGGCGACGGCCGGGCCGGGCCGGTGCTCGGTGGCTGGCCGGCGCAGCCCCTTCAGCCTGTACGACCTGGACCTGGCCACCTACGAAGCCGCGGACAGCTTCCGCCACCAAGACGCTGAGGGCTTCGTGCACATCTTTGGCCTCGGGGTTGGCACCTGGGCCGCCCGGCAACGGCCCCTGGCTGGCGGGCAGGTGGCCGGCGGGACCGGCGGCCAGGGCCCCGGGGTGGGCCACGAGGCCCCCGGGCCAGGAGGCGGGAGGGGCAGCCGGGCATGACGCTCTGGCGGGGCCGCTTCGGTGAGGCCCAGCAGGCCAGCGCCCTGCGGGCGTTCACCGAGAGCCTGTCGTTCGACCGCCGGCTTGCCCCAGATGACCTGGCCTGCAGCCGGGCCCATGTCCGCGGCCTGCAACGGGCCGGGCTGCTCTCGCCCGAGGGGACGGAGCAGGTGCTGGCCGCCCTCGACCAAGTCGAGCGGGAGATCGCCGACGGGACCTTCGTGTTCGAGGCCGGGGACGAGGACATCCACACTGCGGTCGAGCGCCGGGTGACGGAGGTGGCCGGGGAAGCGGGTGCCCGCCTGCACACAGGCCGGAGCCGCAATGACCAGGTGGCCACCGACCTCCGGCTGTTCACCAAGCGCAGCCTCGCCGAGGTGGCCAGAGGGGTGCTGGCCCTCCAGGAGGTGCTGCTGGCGCGAGCGCGTGAGGCCGGAGGGGCCTACATGCCGGGCTACACCCACCTGCAGCACGCGCAGCCCGTGCTGTTGGCCCATCACCTGCTGGCCCACGGTTGGGCGCTGGCCCGGGACGTGGACCGCCTGTTGAGCACCGAGCAGCGGGCCGATGTCTGCCCCCTGGGGGCGGGGGCATTGGCCGGGTCGTCGCTCCCGCTCGACCCTGACTGGGTCGCAGGCGAGCTTGGGTTCTCGGCCCGGTTCGAGAACTCGCTGGACGCCGTCTCGGACCGGGACTTTGTGGCCGAGGCCCTGTTCGACCTGGCCCTGTTGGGCACCCACCTGTCCCGCCTAGGCGAGGAGGTGGTCCTGTGGTCGTCGGAGGAGTTCGGCTTCCTCCACCTCGACGACGCCTACGCGACCGGCAGCTCGATGCTGCCGCAGAAGAAGAACCCTGACATCGCCGAACTGGCCCGGGGCAAGGCGGGCCGCCTGATCGGCCACCTGGCTGGGGTGCTAGCCACCTTGAAGGGCCTGCCGCTGGCTTACGACCGCGACCTCCAAGAAGACAAAGAGCCGCTGTTCGATGCGTTCGACCAGGTTGGGCGGGCCTTGGAGGCCATGGCCGGCTTGATGGCCACGGCCGTGTTCGACACCGAGGCGATGGCCCGGACGGCCGACAGCCCGGCCGCGGCCGCTACCGACCTGGTCGAGTGGCTGGTCGAGCAGGGCACTGCGTTCCGGCAGGCCCACGAGCTGGTGGGCGCCTTGGTCAGGGACTCCGTGCAGCGCCATGTGCCCTTGGCCGAGCTGGTAGCCGCCCACCCCGCGCTCGGGTCGGCGGCGGTGAGCCTGTTGGAGCCGGGCAGCTCCGTGCTGCGCCGCACCAGTCCTGGGGGAGCCGGCCCCGGCCCGGTGGCAGAGCAGCTGGAGCGTTTTACCCTTGCCCTGAGCGACGAGGCCGGACGGCTGGGCCGGGTGGGCAGCCCTCGTGGCGGGCCGCGGGGCCGGGCCTGACCGACGCCGAGCGCCCTTGAGAGTGCCCCACCAGCCCACCGTGCCCGAGCCACCTGGGCGGGCGGCACCAGAGCCGCCCGCGGGCGCACACAACAGGCCGGCGCGGGACGCCCTGGCCCCCGGTGGGCTGGCGCGCCAGGTCTTCGGGCGGCCGGCGCTGGAGGTCGCGCCCAGCCTGCTTGGGATGTGGCTGGTGCGCTCGGACGGCAGAGCCGCCCAACTGGTGGAGGTCGAAGCCTACATGGGCGAGGAGGACCCGGGCAGCCACGCCTACCGGGGCTGGGCCCGGCGAGCCGCCACGATGTTCGGCCCTCCCGGCCACATGTACGTCTATTTCACTTACGGCATGCACTGGTGTGCCAACGTCGTGTGCAGCCCAGAGGGGACGGCCTCGGCCGTCCTGCTGCGGGCCGCCGAACCGGTAGGCGGCCTGGCCCTCATGAGGGCCGCCCGCTGGCGAGGGCAGCGCCGCCAGCGCGACCAGGACCTGTGCCGTGGCCCCGCCCGGCTGTGCGAAGCGTTCGGCATCACTGGGGCCTTCGACGGTGCGGACTTGGTGACTGGCGACCGTGGCGTCTGGTTGGCCCCCGGCCCCCCTGGCCGGCCCGGGCCGGTGGCCACCTCTACCCGGGTGGGGCTCTCCCGGGGAGCCGAGCTCCCGTGGAGGTTCTACCTGAGCGGGAACCCGTGGGTGTCGTAGCCAGCCGCTTGGTGCTGGGGGCCAGGGGCGCCGTGCGGCTGGCCGCGAGGGCGCATATACTGGGCTGCACGCCCCGGGCGAGCGGGGCCGCCATTGACAATAGTTGGCCGGTTGAGCTATGCTGGTAAGCCGCTCAGGTGAGCTGTTGTGGCTCCCCTGGGGAGGGCCAACAGGGCGGGGCAGCAGTTCCGCCACTGGTGGCAGCCGGTGGGTACCGCCACCTGCCTAGGGCAGGCGCGTGCCCTGTGGACCTTGAAAACGGAACAGAGGAAGCCAAAAGCTAGTGCGGGACGCCTCGGTCTGACCGGGGCGCCGGAACCTTTAGCGGTGCAGCCCGAAGTGCTGCCGGCTCTCCACCGCCCCTCGGGTGGAACCGTGGGGCGTCTCGTGCCACAGTGGCACGGAGCCGGTGTCGCTTGAGGGGTGCGCCGTAGCACTAGACGGACAACGTGCCGTCATGGTGCCAGTTGGCCTCGATGGTGCCGACGAGAGCCGCCTCAGCTCCCTGGTTGCCCGAGCCCGTGTGGCCCGGGGCCCGGCTCAGCCGGAGGGGGAGCGCAGGCAGCCGACCGAGGCGCCGGCCGAGGCCAGCTCTCAGCAGGTCGGAGGGTGGGCCGAGAGGCTCGCCCGATGTCTCGATGGAGAGTTTGATCCTGGCTCAGGACGAACGCTGGCGGCGTGCTTCACACATGCAAGTCGAACGAGGCCCATCCGGTGGCAACACTGGTGAAGGCCTAGTGGCGAACGGGTGAGTAACACGTGAGCAACCTGCCCCGAAGACCGGGATAACAGTGGGAAACCGCTGCTAATACCGGATACCCCCACCGAGCCGCATGACCCGGTGAGGAAATGGGTTACCGCTTCGGGAGGGGCTCGCGGCCTATCAGCTTGTTGGTGGGGTAACGGCCTACCAAGGCTACGACGGGTAGCTGGTCTGAGAGGACGGCCAGCCACACTGGGACTGAGACACGGCCCAGACTCCTACGGGAGGCAGCAGTGGGGAATCTTGCGCAATGGGCGAAAGC
>JAJPKN010000016.1 GCA_021323695.1 Actinomycetota bacterium
CAAGCCCTACAAGTGGACCAAGACTGCCGCTGAGATCATAGAGAAGGTCAAGCGAGGTAGGGTTGCCCTGGCCCAAGCGCGCGGCATTTGGCGGACACTACACTAGCACCCAGGCTCTACCAGCGCCTTGAGCAGGGCGCCCCACTCGTAGATGACCTCGAAGGGCACCTCGGTAACCGGCGGCGCTGGCGCTGGCACCACTACGGCGTGCCCCGGGAAGCAGCGCGCCAGCAGTAGCCGCGCCCGAGTCGCCTGAGCATGACCTGGGACCACCATCAAGCTGTGCCAGTCATGGCGCGCTGCGTAGCGAGCGGCGAACTCCACCTCACCCACGGTTCGCGCTGGCCTGGGCATGAAGCAGACCACGGTCACGCCAGGGACTCTGGGGCAAGGAACTTGCGGGTAGTGGCCCTCCGAGAACAGCAGTACACGGGCGTAACCCTCCCGTACCAGAGTGAGGGCCCGCTGCTCCCTTAGGTGCTCGTCGAAACCAGCGAGGCTCAGCACGGCGTCCACGCGTTGGGCGCGGTCGCCTGCCGGCCACACGAAAAGGGCGCCGGTGAGAGCGACGAAGGCCACCAAGGCCAGCAGCGCGCAGCCAGCACCAAGCCTACGCCAGCGCCTCTTACGCAAGCGGTGCCTTCCGTCACCCACGCCGACTGGCGCCGGTATCACGGTCGAGGTTGCCTCCTCTGCTTGGTGGAGTGCATACCCGCAACCCCAAGCCTGAGGACCCTCCTGCGTACCTCGTCCCACAGTACATGTTAGAGCGAGCCGAGCCTCCTGCCAACACGCAAGGTGACCTCTCTGAGGCAGGCCAGGCGGCCGGTAGCCTATCAGTGCAGGTGGCACGGGCAGGGAGCTGGGCCATCCCCGGGCGTACGGTACTACTCCTGGCCAACTTTGGTGCCACTCCTTTCACTGTCCGTCTGCTAGGGCCTGCCGCCTACGGGCTCTGGGCGCTCATCCAAGCCATCCTGACGTGGGCGGGACCAGCTGAGGTGGGGATGGGCATGGCCACGACCAAGTACGGGGCAGAGCGCTATGCGCTCGGCGACAACTCGGGTGAGGCCAAGGTCGTATGGAGCGGGCTTGCCTTGTCCTTCGTGACATCGTCCCTAGTGGCCACATGCCTCGCACTCGGAGCGCGGCCACTGCTGAAGGTGCTGGACGTACCCGGCAACGCCCTAAGTGCCGGCACCTGGGCCATGCGGGTGGCAGCGGCCACCTTCGTCGTGGGGCAACTTATCGGTGTGGTCAACACCTCAAGCCTTGTGCGCCTGCGCTGGAAGCACTACATGCTAGTCTACACGTCCACTAACCTGCTCACTGCCACGGGCGTGCCCGCAGCCATTTACCTGTTTGGCGGAGGAGTGCTCACAGCCTTTACGGTTGCCCTCTTGGCTGCGGCCCTGTACCTGGTGGGCATGGCTTGGGACGGGGCCCGCGTACAACCAGCCCTGAGGCGCCCGTGCATCGACAGAGCGACGCTGAAGGAACTGGTCTCCTATGGGGGGGCGTTCGCCCTTGCCGGGGCCGCCTCCATACCCCTCAGCACGGGCGAGCGGTTCTTCCTGAGCGCAGACGCGTCGACCAAAGTCCTTGCCTACTATGCGATTGCCATGACCGTCGCCACGACGCTCGAGATCCTGCCCCAAGAGCTCAAGGCACCCCTGCTACCTGCCCTGGCGCGGTTGGAGGCGACCGGCGACCACGACGCGCACAGGGCTCTTTACGGCCAGAGCCTCGCCGCCCTGTACCTTGTAGTTACACCGGCAGCCATCGTGGTCGCGCTCCTAGCCAAGCCGTTCCTTACATTGTGGGCGGGGCCAGCTTATGGCGCTCACAGCACGTCCTTGCTGCTGGTCGCCTTGGCCGGTGTGTGGGTCAGCGCCCTTGCCTGGGTCCCCAATGCCCAGCTGCTGGCCGCTGGCAAGACCAAGGCTTTCGCACTGCTGCAGGGAGCAGAACTTGTTCCTTACCTTGGGGCCGCTTGGGTACTAACGGCCAAGTGGGGCGCCCTGGGTGCCGCGGCAGTGTGGTCGGCGCGCCTGGCCATAGATTCTGTCGCCCAGTTCGCGCTGGTCAAGACAACCTCGCCGCGCCTACCGGTCCTGCCGCTTTCGCAGCGGCGGTACCGGTCGGTCCTTGCCCCAGCCCTCCTCGCGCTCGGCTGCTGGGCTATTGCCAACCTGGCGGACGGGCTCCTCCTCCGCGGGGCCCTGGCAGGGGCGTTGCTGGCTGCCTATGGCCTTGGCGTCTGGTCCCTCGTGCTCACAGCATCCGAGCGGCAAGGCGTAGCCAATATCCTCTGTGAAGCAACCGGGCGGAGGCTACAATTAGCATCATGACAACCACACTAGGCGCGACCACGACCGACGGCGTAAAGCCAGCACAAGCGGGGTACAAAGCCGGTGTGCCGTCTTCGTACTACCTGCGGCACGGCCCCGGGTATCACCCCTACCCCCGACAGCCTCTTTCGTCGCAGTGGGACCTATGTGCGCCAACCCCAAGCTTCTCGCTCCACTTGGCCAGTCTGGGCCAAGCGCCGAGCTTAGGGCCTGCCTTCAGTGAAGCTGCTCTGGCGAGGTAGCTGGACCGATGCGCCCGCCTACTGCGCGCGCGAGCCGGGCACCTTGGTCGACGTCGATGTCTCACTGCCGCTGTGGGACATACCTGCAGCGTCCGCCCGCCCCACCCGGCACCCACGCCGGAAGCTCATGGTCTTCCTGGTCACCGACGGTGCCCGGAGCACCTTCCGCAAAGCCCGCACTAAGCAGCAGGAACCCCTGTTCAGTGGCGACTACCGAGTGACCCTCGCCTTGGGCAGGGCAGCACCTGCTAATGAGCCCGTCATAGCCCTCGCAATCCGGGTACCCCCAGCCGCACAACGCCTCCTCGTCCACAGCAGCCTGGTGCAACCAGTGGACGGCTCCTTCTCTGAGAACGACTTGCTCTGCGTGGCCGAACAGCTCCTCTATAACAAAGCTGAACTGCAGCCGCTGGCAAGGCAGAGCTACCTGTACTCGCAAGTCCAACCCCCTGGGCAACTCCTGTCACGATGGCAAGAGGCCTTAAGGTTAGTTGCCTCTGCACGGATTAGGCCCGGCCTACAGCCGGCTCTCGCCAACAGCTCTGATAGCCCCATCCACCCAGTCGCCGCCAGCAGCCACGTCAGGCTGTTGCACCCACCGGCTCTGTCACCAGCGCAAGCCAGCACATTGGTCAGTTTCGAAGGGCGTAAGCAGGCCCGGGGCCGGCCAGTTGCATTGCTCGGAGCCGGGGACTACGCGCGTACTGAGATCATACCTGCTCTGCGCTCAGCTGGCTTTGAGCTGTTCGTTGTGGCGGACCGCGAACCACAGGTCGCCGCCTTGGCTGGGCGTCGCTACGGCTTCGCCCACGCAACCACCGACCCTGAACGAGCCATCCGTGAGCTGCCGCCCCCGGGGTTGGTGGTGGTAGCTACGGCACACGATTCTCATGCGGAGCTCGCATGTCAGGCAGCACAGGCAGGTCACCGCGTCTTTGTCGAAAAACCACCAACGGTCACTACGGGCGACGTCGCTCAGTTGGCCAGCCAAATGATGGCTCGGCCAGGCATGATCGAAGTCGGCTACAACCGCCGTTACCACCCACTTGTCAAGAAAGCACACGCGTGGCTCCGCCGTGAGCACGGCCCCACATCAGTCACCTGCATCGTCAAAGAGCTGGACTTCCATGCCGACCATTGGTACTTTTGGCCCAACCAGGGTACCCGCTTCGCGGGCAACCTCTGCCATTGGATCGACTTGGCCGTCGCCTTCCTGGGTGACACCGCTTTGCCCGCCGCCATAACTGTGTCCCCTAGGGTCCCAAACCGCAGGGTCGACGACGAAGAACGGGTGTTGACCGTCACCTTCGATGACGGTTCTGTGTTGACGGTCCTGGGGACTACTCGCGGAGATGATACACGCGGTGTGCAAGAACATATAGATATCCGCAAGGGCTACACCACTGTCACCCTAGACGACCTATGGAAGTTACGGGTGCGGCATGGCGGAGTTGAGCGCTATTACCGGACATTGTTCCGCAGCAAGGCGCACAGGCATATGTACCGCGAGGCACTTCGGCGAGCTCGCCGCAACGAGCCATCAGTATATAAGGTGCGCGACTTACTGGTTGTTTCTGCAATACAGATAGCGGCCAGCGACCTTGTCTACGACGACGTTACGAGCGGTACCGTACCAGGGTGGCTACTACCGGCACTGCAGGCGGTCGACAGAAAGGCGAGCTTGCTCGACAGCTCCCCCTGGCTGCTGGCAGCAGGACGCTGATAACACGGCTAGGCAATGGCTCGCGAACCGCGCCCGGCCCGTTCTCACGGGCACCTGCTACTAGGCAAGTGACAATGAGAGTCGTCCGCCGTCTACTGGCGCTGCCCCGGGACCTCGTGCTTTTCGCCAGGGCCATGGCCGCAGATCCAGTGGAGGCGGCTCTTTATATCCCCGAGCAGTTCAGCTGGTGGCTGCACCGGCCAGTGCCCTACGAGGTTGAAGAAGACTGGGGCCCACCCGTGCACAAGATCTTGGGGGCGACTTGGCCCTGCCCAGAACTGCTCTCCGCCCAGGCACTTTGGGCCGAGATCTGCGACTGCCTCAGGTCTCAGGGCCTCGATGTGGGACGAGGTAGCTATGCTGGCGTCTACAGCGACGCCGACCCGGCCCTGGCAGCTGCAACCTGGTGCTCCGTGCGCCACCTCCAAGCGACCAAAGTGGTGGAGACAGGAGTCGCCCGCGGCGTCACTACCCGGATGGTACTGGAAGCCATCGGGGACGATGACAACGGCCACCTGTGGAGCGTCGACCTGCCCTACCTGTTCAGCACCAATGTCCACGATCAGACAGCCGTGGCTGTCCCAGCACGCTTGAGGCAGCGGTGGACCTACGTACGCGGTTCGAGCCGGCGACGCCTGAAGCCCCTGCTGGCCAAGGTGGGCCCAATAGACCTCTTCGTGCATGACAGCCTGCACACGGTACGCAACATGCGCTTCGAGATGGAGGCTGCTTGGGCTGCCCTGCGCCCAGGAGGAGTAATGCTAATTGACGACGTAGACAAGTCAGCTTTTCGAGACTTCAGCCACAAGCACGTAGAATGCGAACGAGTGGTCTGCCGCTCAGGGGACGGCCCGTGGCTGTTCGGCGTCGTCAGGAAACCACCGGGTGCTCTGCCCGACCTCTAGCCAGCCTAGCTGTAGAAGAGCTACGAGGCCCGCTGTCCCAGCTACAGGGGTAATGTCCCGCGCCGGGACGTGCTTAGACCAGTCACACCGTCTCCCGTCGGCTCACGTCCACGTAAGCAGCGGCCTGGGTGCTGAAGAGTTCAGCGTACGTGCCACCAAGGGCCATCAGCTCCTGGTGGGTCCCGCTTTCTACCACCACCCCGCCCTGCAGGACGTAGATCCGGTCGGCACTGCGGACGCTGGAAAAGCGATGGGAGATGAGCAGGGTTGAGCGGCCCTCGACCAGCTCCCTGATGCTGGCGAACAAGGCCGCCTCAGAGCGAGGGTCCAGCGCCGCGGTGGGCTCGTCCAGCACAACCAGCGAGGCGTCCCGGAAGAAGGCCCTGGCCAGGGCGATCCTCTGCCACTCACCACCTGACAGCTCGACCCCACCGAAGAACTGGGGACCGAGCAGGGTGTCATAGCCTTCGTCGAGGCCGTCTATGATGTCATGGGCGCCAGCTCGGCGGGCAGCAGCCTCGATGCCACCCCGGTCGTCGAGCGACCGCCAGTCCCCTACCCCGATGTTCTCCCCGGCCGAAAGGAAATAGCGGGCATAGTCCTGGAAGACGACGGCTACCCGGCGCCTCCATGCCCCGGGGTCGAAGCCTGTGGCGTCGGCCCCGTCCCAGGTCAGGCGTCCCGCGTCCGGGCGGTACAGCCCAGCTAGGACTTTGGCCAGGGTAGTCTTGCCCGAGCCGTTCTCCCCCACCAAGGCCACGACCTCACCGGAGCGGATCTCGACGGTGACCTCGTGCAGGCTTGGCTCGTGCCGGCTGGGGTAGGTGAAGGTGATGTCCTCGGCCCGTAGGACGCCGAACCGCTCCGGCGGGGAGGGGAGGCCGGCTGGGCTGGCCCTAGCCATGAGCGGCACGGACTGCACGAAGGAGCTGAAGTCCTCCACGAAGAGGGCGCTCTCGAACAGCTGCCCAGCACCAGAGGCAATGCCCTGGAGCTGGGTGCTCAAAAGTACCAAGGCAGCCACGGCTGCGCCTGCCCCGGCCAGCGACAGCCGGTGCGACGACACCATCCATACGAGCAGGCCCACCGTCCCCGCCATCATGGCCGCCATGATGACGCCTCCGGCTAGCTGGACCGCAAGCCGCTTGCGCATCACCTCCCGCAACCTGGCCACCCTCCTGTCGTACAAGTGCTCCCAGCGCTGCCGGAAGAACCCTCCGAGGCCAAAGGAGCGCACCTCCCCGGCGAGCGCCTTGCCGGTCAGCACATCCTGCAGGTAGTGGCGCCGGCGGTCATCGGCCACCAGCTCCACATAGCTGCGGTAGTAGGCCCGGCTGGCATTGGTGGTAGCCGCCCACACAGGCACGTAGGCCGCGACCACCAAAGCCAGGAACAGAGGTTGGATGAACAACAGGGCGGCGGCCAGGCTGGCCACCCCAAACAGCGACCCCACCAGGTTGATGAGCCCGGTGGTCATCTGGGTGGGCCGGTAGCTAGCGCTCATCTGCGCGCGCTGGAGCCGGTCGTGGAAGGCGGGTGTCTCGAAGGCCAACGGGTCGGCAGCCACGGCCACGTCCAGCACCCTCCCGACCGAATGGCGGGCAACCAGCTCGCTCAGCATCTTCTGCAGCTCGGTGGCGGCCGAGCCGGCCAAGGCCACCACGGCAGTGGCCCCGGCCAAAGCCACCAGGGAGGGCACCACCGAGGTCGCTTTCGCGCCGTGCCCGAGCTGGACGAACCCGCTCAGCAGGCGACGCCCGACCACCACCTGGGCCGCCAGGCCGACCGATGCCAGCCCCTTTACCCCAACAGTCAACAGCATCTCACCCCGGGCCGCGGACCAGACCAGCCGCAGCGAACCCCAGACCAGCCTGGGCAACCGGCGAAGGTTGGCCTCCCGGACCGGTGCGATCAGGTCGTCCACGTTGAAGCGCTTGGCTGGCCCGGCCCCAGCGCCGCGGCCCCGGTCCGTAGCCAGGGCTGGGCCACGGTCGCCCAAGCGGCTCAACCCCGGCTCCAGCGGCCCAGGTGGGCCCGGCGCCCAGAGGGGGGCGGCAACCGGTGCAGCTCCAGGTAGCGCCCCGCTGGCGACGGGTTGTTACCGTCGACCCAGGCGTGGGCGGGTGCCTCCTGCAGCCCGCCCTCCGGCACGCCGATGACCACGTCCCGGCGGGAACCGTTGGCCGCCAACCAGGCCTGCTCCACCAGGGCACGCTCCAAACAGGTGGGGCTGTAGCGGCGGAGGACAGCCTGGGCCCCCCTGAAAGCACCTGGTCCAAGGCGCGGAGGAAGCGGCACCCGAGCCTGCACGCCTTTGGACCTGAGCCGGCGTCTCGCCAGGCGGACAGCCACCGCGGCCCACAGCGCAGCGGCGAGCACACGAGGGCTGAACCTCTGGGTGCGGCTCACCACAAGCCTTACCCGGCACCGCGGCCGCGGTGGCACAAACTGCGCACCAGGCGACGGGCCATGAAATGCGTACCCGCCAGGAAGCGGTTGGACGGGCCCAAGCTGGCTGCCGCCATACAGCCGACGAAGTACAAGTTGGGCACCTTGGACTCAAACGACCGGGACAGCACGGGCGGGCCCGCCCTCCCGTCCACGGCCCGGCACAGCTCTGGGACCAGGAAACCCAGACGGCTGATGTCGACCCGGTAGCCGGTGGCCGCCACGATGTGGTCGTAGACCGCTTCCCGGCGCTGACCTCCCGTGCCTAGCACCAGGCGCGCCCCACTGGTCATCGGCGCTGCTCCTAGCACCCTGGTGGCAGTGGACACAGCCAGACAGCCCTCCACCCGAGGCCGTAGCCAGGCAGCCGCGGACGGGCCCAAGAAGTTGTAACCCTTGTCCCGCCGGACCCGTTCAGGCAAGGCCCGGAACAGGTCAGGGAAATGGTAATAGCCCCAGCAGTGCCACGACTCGCACAGCCGGCAGGTCGGCCGGCGCAGGCAGGCCCACACGGAGCGGCTCGGTTCGCTGGCGACGTTGAACACGAGAGACCGCTCCCGGGCCAGCAGCTCTGGCTCGGCGCCGGCTTCGTTCAGCAACGCCGCCAGCTCGACCGCCGACTGCCCGGCACCCACGACGGCGACTCGCCTTCCCCGCCACTTGGCCGGGTCGTTCTCTTGCGAGCTGTGCGTCACCAGTTCCGGGCCCAGCGAGCCCAAGACCTCGGGTATATGTGCAAAAGCGACAGGGCCAGAGGCCACAACGACCCGCCGGGCGGAGATCCGCTGGCCGTCGTCGGTGTGCAACAAGAACTTCTCCCTTATCCTTTGCAGCTGGCTCACGTGGCAGCAGACCACATCACCAACAAGCTCACGTTCGTACCACGAAGCGTAGTCGATAAAGCGTTCGCGGCTAAGAGGCACAGACCGCTCAACATAGCCGGCACCGGCCGAACGGCAATAGTCGCTTACCCTGTAGCCGGGCCGGGGAGCCGAAATGTCGGAGGCGTAGGGCTCGGACTTGAGCAACATACCGGCCGGCATGTGGTCTCGCCAGGTCGACAGCGGCCGGCCGATAACCAGGCGGTCTACGCCCAGCGCCTTCAAGTGGGCAGCCAGTGCCATGCCGTTGGGGCCAGCCCCCACTATGGCGACGTCGGTTGCAAGGGTGACGATGGGTGCACCACTGCTCATGAGACCGGCCCTCGAGGACAGCTAGCGACGGTCATCTGGCTCCTCCTGCGCCTCGTCGAGCGCACCGGCACCACAGCCTAGAGCTTGCACCTGAGCAGCCGACTTCCTGCCCAGCAGGCGGCGCAGCTCAGCCCAGGCTGGGCGCAGGTCGCGCCAGTCGAAGTAGTCATATGCGTCGCGGCGAAGGAACTCGCCCGCAAAGGCCCGGATGGCTGGGCACGCCGGGGAGCTGTTGGGACGACCGGGGCGACGGAGGTTCTCTAACAACCAGTTGACATCTCCGGCGAGCCAGCGCAGACGTACGCCGCTACGATAGCCATCAGCCTTGGCAACCGGACGGTTGGACGCCCACTGCCACAACATTAGGGGGAAGTTCACGCCCGCCCGCACCCCCAGTTCGACGGTGCCCGAAAGGCGGGCGTTCACCTCCATGAGCACGGCCCGGCCTTGGTCGTCGCGGCGGAACTCCACCTCACTGAAGCCGTCCAGTCCCATCGCTTCCACCAGCGACGCGGAGGCGGCGCCGGTGTCGGCAGGCAAGGGAACTGTCTCGCGCAGCACCGAGGACCCGCCGAGCACCGGCGTGGCCCGCTCCTGCACCATGGCCACCTGGGCAAGTACGCGGCCATCAGCCCGGAACAGGCAGACTGCTTCGCGCCGGCCAGTGACCAGCTGCTGGGCCATGGCCGCCACTCCTCTGGCTGCGAACGCACGGGCGGCTGCCGTGGCCTCGGCTTCGTTGACCACCTCTTGAGACAAAAGCCGCGGGCCCCGGTGCTCTCTCGACCACGAGACCAAAGGTTTCACCACCGCTGGGTAGCCGATCTCAGCCATCACGGCGGGGACGTCGTCCACCGAGAACACCGGCAGGCAACGGGGCACGTCCACCCTGAGCTCCTGCGCCACCCTGAGCGTACGCTCTTTGTTAGTCGCCAGGTCCAACGCCTCCTCGGAAGCAAGGGCCACCTGGCTCTGCTGCCCCAGTTCCCGCCGCCAGGGCCGGAGCGAACCGATCGACTCGTCGCCAGCCGGGATGACGACTCGTACTGGGTGTGCCTCCAGCAAGGCCACTAACTCTTTCGCATAAGCATCGGGGTCAGCGTTGGGGTCCGGCAACCAGGCCGTAGGCCCGGCCCACCGCGACATGGAGGCGGGCACGGCGCGCATGCCCAGGGGCCCGTCAACGAAATCAGCCAGCGCCACCGACAACCCGGCCCGTCCAAGGGACCTGGTCGCGGCCAGCACCTGCTTCATGCGCGCGTCCAGCAGCAGGGCGTCTGTCACCAAGGCGGCTCTCCGGCAGTAACGCCCCTGGCTCTCAACCAAAAGAGCCCGCTGAGGCAGGCACTAGCCGGGGTGGGGGGCCGGTGAGGGCAGTCGGCATGGTCATCGGCCTGGGACAGGTGGCGCGTGGCGGGCCGGTGTTGCTGGCTGTACAGGTGCCCTCCCTCTTGTCAGGGCCTCTTCGTAAGCGTAGCCAGCGGATATGATCGGCGCCCCAGGACCTTGATGCAGGCCAACCTGGCTCCAGCGAGCCGATATGCATCCACAGTGCTGCTCTACGCGCTACGAGTGCCTACACACAGGCCAACTGGAGCAAAACACGCGCCCGCGGGCACTTTGCCTTGACCTTGGCCCGGTCACTAGGGCAATATGGCTTCATGGCCACCCCGGAGGCGACGACCGAGCAGGCTGAGGGTCGCGAAGGGTACGAAGTGCCCGCCGTTAGTGTGCTGGGCTTGCTGGCGGACATCACCCAAGGCACGTTCTTGTCGGGGGTCGCAGATTCGTCCGGTTTTGGGTGTGCCCAGTCCTGACAGGCTGGCCGCACGCTCACTGACAAGGCTACCTTCGACAACCAAGCGGGCCTGAATGGCCGGTGACGAGCAGGCCTTAGCGTGCTTACCCTACCTCATGACCAGCAAGGACGTCCTGTTTGGCTTCCTGTGCGCGCCCGCCCCAGCACAAGTACCCCAGCTGGTGCCCTGCCGGTTGCCCCCTCGGCAGGCCCTCGAGGTCAGTCTGGCAGAAGCACTGGCCGCGCCCCCCTGCTTGGTGACCTTTTCCGGGGGACGCGACTCGTCCGCTCTGTTGGCGACAGCGGTCCTGGTCGCCCGAAGAGAGGGCTTAGACCTGCCGGTAGCGTTCACGTTGCGGCACATAGGCGCGGCCGACGCCACCGAGCAGCGCTGGCAGGAGATGGTTATCCGTCATGTCGGCCCCGTCGAATGGCAGGTCGTCGAGCTACGACCAGAGGAAAGCGACTTGGTCGGCCCAGTAGCGACGGCCTCCCTCTCGGCCCACGGCTTGCTATGGCCCCCTATGCTGCACGCGGCCACCGCCTGGCTGGGGCGGGCGCAAGGGGCAACGGTGGTCACCGGGGAGGGCGGCGACGAGATCTTCGGCCCCCGCCGAGCTACCGCCATGTCAATGGTCGTGCGTTTTGGCTGGCGAGACGGCACCACGCCGCTCTCCCACCTGTTGGGCCGAGCGGCCCGGGGCACGGCCCCCGACCTGGTACGCGAACGGCTGGCACTGCGAGCCATGGCCCGGGACGGCACATATGCCTGGCTCCGGCCCCACGCCCGGGCCGAAGCCCTCCAGTGGGCCGCTTCGCTCCGGGAGGACCAGCCCTACCCCTGGGAGGCAGCGGTCCGGCGCCACCTCAGCTGGCCGGCGCTCACCGTCGGCATCGCCAATATGGGTTGGCTGGGGGCCCAGTACGGTGCCCGCTATGTCCACCCCTACCTAGACGCACGTTTCGTGGACGCCATGGCTCGGGCCGGTGGCTTCCTAGGTTACCCAGGCAGGACCGAGGCCATGCGCCGGCTGTTCGGAGATCTGCTCCCGGACGCCGTCTTGGCTCGCTCGACCAAGGCGACCTTCAATACTGTCTACCACAGCCAAGCGACCCGGCAGTTCGCCCTAGCATGGGATGGCACCGGGGTCGACTCGACTGCCGTCGACCCCGAAGCGCTGCGCTCGGCCTGGCTGGCAGCCCGGGTCGACGTCAGGACCACTGCCCTGCTGCAGACCGCCTGGCTGGCGAGCTCCCCAACCAGACCAGCTCCGCTGACGGGCGCTCGGCTGTAGCCAACATGCTTGGATGGCCGACACGGGGCTGCACCAGTGGCAAACCCACGCCCACGCTCCGTGACGCTCGGGACGGTCCCGGCGCTTAGGCGTACCGGCGCCGGCGCCGAGCCGAGAACGACACCATAGCCCCACCGAGGAACATCAACCCCAGCCCAAGCATCGCCATGCGCCCTGAGTTGCTGCCTGTGTACGCGAGGTGGCGGCCCGCCACAGTGGTGCTCGTCGTAGGCAAGGGGTGCGTGGTGGCAGTTGTCGTCGTCACCTTCTTTTGAGGCTGTGAGCCCTTACCCGTGGTCGGGGGCACGGGAGTCGTCCTGGCGGAGGTGACCGGTGTCGTCATGATAGGTGCCGTAGTCGCAACGGTCGTGATTGTCGTAGTTGTTGTCGCAGTTGTCGTAGGGCTCTTTTGTGGCAGTGAGCCCTTGTGGATAACCGGTGGCGGAGGCACCGTGGTCGAGGTCGGAGGCACCGTGGTCGAGGTCGGAGGCACCGTGGTCGAGGTCGGAGGCACCGTGGTCGAGGTCGTGGAGGATGTTGTC
>JAJPKN010000041.1 GCA_021323695.1 Actinomycetota bacterium
ATCGATCACCTGGCTGAGCTCACTACGAAGCTCGCGAACCGGAACGGTCTTGCTCATGCTTGAAGTGTACCATATTGAGTACACATTAGCTGGTGGGCGCTAGATTAGGGCCATCAGCGCCGGCAACGACATGCCGGCGTTGATCATGGACGTCCCATAGGTGTGCCGTAGTTGGTGGATGGTGAGGTGCAGGGGGGTGCCGTCAGGCTTTGTGAGGCCGGCTTCCCCGGCGGCCCGGTCCAGGCCCTTGGCCAAGCGCCACTTCGTCGGGCGGCGGCCCCTCTCCATGAAGACGAAGTCCGCCAGCCGGCCATCGCGGGGGTGCGGCAAAAAGCGCTGGTGGCCCCGGGAGGCTATCCGTTCGTCCAAGACCTTCAAGGTTGGTGCATCGAGAGGGACAGTCCGCTCGGTGCCAAGCTTGCCGAGCGGGGCCCGGAGCCAAGTGCCATGGGCGCCGAAGTCGACCAGGCAGTCGAGCTCGAGGTCAGTCAGTTCTCCCACCCTCATGCCGGTGGCCCGCAAGATCATGAGGCCGGTGCGGGCGAAATTGTCGTCCAAGCGCTCGACGGCCGCCATCAGGGCCGCGTCCGTCCCGGGCGGCAGAGCGCGCGGCACCGGCTCAGGCACCCTCGGGATGTCGGAGAGGGACAACAGCCGTCGCGGCGGGCTGGACGCCCAGCCCCATTCGGCTATGTCCTCGAAGAACGCCCGCAGGGCGACCACGTCGTGATAGAGCATGGTGGGACCGACCCGTCGGCCGCGCCCGTTGGCCCCTCGCCAGGGTCGGTGGGGTGCCCAGGCCAGGAACGGGTCGATGTGCTCGGCTCGCTTCAGCTGGTCGAGCCGGGCGACTTCGGGGTGCTCGGCCGCCAGCCAGTCGGTGAAGACCCGCACCGCCCTGACCCGGGAGGCCACGCTCGATGGCCGAAGCGTGGTGCCAGCCGTCTCCGCGTAACGGACGACTTCCCGTCGTATGGCCGGCTGGAGGACCAAACCCGCGAGCTCGGCCGGGGTGCGGGCAGCTTCGCCGACGCGTCGGCGCGGTGGTTGGCGCAAGAGGCCGAGCTGGTAACAGAGCTGGGCGGTGGTGAAAAGACGAGTGTGGGCCCTGAAGCGGGCGGGCTCCGATAGGTACGCGGACCGTTCAATAGCGGCCCTGAAAGAGGCCAGGTCCTCGTCGCCCACCTCCGCCAGTGCCTTGCCGGCCCAAGCGCACACGACGGGCAGGTTGAAATGCGTCACCTGGCGTGCCCAATTGGCGCTCCAGCCCAGTTCGCGGCACACAGCCTCGGCTCTTGTGACCTCACCGGGATGGAGGCGCTCCCACACTACGGCCAGGTCGACCCCGCCTGGCTTGGCCAGCAATAGTTCTACGTCGACGGCGAGACGGCCACTCGCCGCCCAGATGACGAACGGCCAGGCACTGTCATTGTGCAGGTCCCTCAGCCGGGCCCGCGTCGGCTGGGCGAGCCAGGCCTCCAGGTCGGGGTGGTGGCCGAGGAACCGCCGAGCGGACCGCAAACGCACAAGGCGGCTCTCGCTCCGGACGGCCAGGCCGCCTACGTGCTCGGCGTAGGCGGCCAAGATGTCCTCTACTGACGCTGGAGCGAACGTTGCCGGGGTGCTCATCGGCCTGCTGGCCGGGCGCGGGCGTACTCGGCCGCCAGGGTCTCCGAAGGAAGATGGACATAAGCGGCCGTCGTCTCGGGGTGGGCGTGGCCCATCAGTTCCCGGAGCACCAAAGGTCGGTCCCGGCGGCGGCGAGCTCGGTCCCATACGTGTGCCTCAGCCGGTGGGGCCGTACTCGGGTGGCTCCCGAACTGGCCCGGTGGGCCCGGAATATCTTCCGCAGCCCGGCTTCGGTCATAGGGCCGCCGCGGGTCGGGCCCCGCAGCACGACAAAGCACTCCGGCGTGCCGCAACCCGGAGGGCGCTCCGTGCGCAGGTAGGCGGCGAGCTCGCTGAAGAACGCCGGGTCGGCCGGCACAGCCCGCTCCTTGCCCGCCTTGCCCCGCACCCTCACCTGGCGCAGTCCCATGTCCACGTTGGCCAGCAACAGCCCTCTCACCTCGGCTGAGCGCAGCCCGCCGAGGGCCATGGCCAGGGCCATAGCCCTGTCGCGGTGGGTGGCCAGGTCGGCCACGAACGCGGCGACATCGGCCATGTCCACGCTCTCGGGCAGGTGACGGTCCTGGCGGACGAGCTGGCCGCTGCCTCGAGGGTGGCGCGGGCCGAGGTGGCCGAGCAGGCCCCGGGGGTGGGCGCGCAGACCGGTTGAGTGCCGCCGCCGGGGGACGGGGTTGGACGACCGGGCACCGGTGATGACGGCGTACTCGAACAGGCCTCGGAGTGCGGCCACACGACGGTTCATGGTCGCCGGGGCCGCGCCCCGACGCCCGGCGAGCTGGACAACCTTGCCCGTGCGCCTGGGTTTGTGAGCTTGCCAGTCGAGCCAATCGAACATGTCGGAGGGGACGACATCGCACAGGCCTATGCCGCGCTCATCGATGAACCGGCCGAAGTTCAACAGGTCAAAGGCATAGGAGCGCACCGTACAGGCCGAGAAGTTCCGCACTCCCAGGTGGCCCAGGTAGGCATTGGCAAGTTCGCAGAAGGCGCCGTCCCCGCCCAGACGGTGGCCTCCTGCCGTCGTGACGACTCGCAGGTCCATAGCCAGCTCCTCTACTCGAGCGTCCCACCCGTCGAGGCCAACTTGGTGGGCCCTCCGAGTGGCCGGCCCGAGGGCCGCTTAACAGAGAACACCCTGGATGCCTTGCCAAAACGCCTTCACCCACAGGCCAAATCTACCATCCAGGCCATCTACAACGCCCCCTCCCGGACAGAGGCGCTGACCGCCGCCAAGGCCTTTGCCGACGCCTTCAGCGGCTTTCCCAAAGCCACGGCCAAGATCTTGGACGACCTCGAGCGGTTGCTTGCCTTCTACGATTTCCCCAAGGAACATTGGGTACATCTACGGACCACAAACCCCATCGAGCCCACTTTTTCGACCGTAAGGCTGAGGACCAGGGTCACCCGTGGTGCCGGCTCCCGCAAGGCCGCCCTGGCCATGGCGTACAAGCTGCTCGATGCCGCCCAGGCTCGTTGGCACAACATCGCTGCACCCGAGCTCGTACCCCTGGTGCGTGCGGGGGCAACTTTCATCGACGGCAAGTTACACGAAAGGAGGCCACCCGAGACCGATAGGGGCACCACCGGTACCGGGCCCGTCGCAGCCTGAGAAAAAGTCCGTCCACAACTCTTGACAATGGCTCGGTCGGTCGACCTCCCATTGCCGAGGGAACCACCGCACTGGTGCTCCGCCTCGCCAAGGAGAACCCGACCTGGGGCTACCGGCGCATCCACGGTGAGCTCGCCGCCATGGGCATCGTCATCGCGCCCTCCAGCGTCTGGGCGGTCCTGAAGCGCCACAACATCGACCCATCTCCGCGAAAGTCAGGACCGACCTGGGCGGAGTTCCTCACTGCGCAGGCCAAAGGGTTGATGGCGTGCGACTTCTTCCACGTCGACACCGTTCTCCTCCGCAGGCTCTACGTCCTCGTGTTCATCCACCACGACACGCGTCGCGTCCGGATCGCCGGCATCACGACCAACCCGGTGGCCAGCTGGGTGACCCAGCAGGCCCGCAACCTCTCGATGGAACTCGCCGAGCAGGCGAACGCTGTCAAGTTCCTCATCCGCGATCGCGACGCGAAGTTCACCGCGTCTTTCGACGCCGTTTTCGCCGCCGAGGGCACCAGGATCATTCAGGCCCCGGTCCAGGCCCCTCGGGCGAACGCCATCTGCGAGCGCGTGATCGGCACCGTCCGGCGCGAGTGCCTCGACCGGATGCTCATCCTCGGACGGCGTCACCTCGAAGCAGTCCTCGCCGAGTACGTCGAGCACTACAACGCGCACCGGCCCCACCCGTCTCTCAGCCAACGTGCGCCCTCCGCTCTCCACACGGCTCCTGCGCTGGTCGACGCCGACCTCGCCAGGCTAGGAAGAACCGATCGTCTGGGCGGCCTCATCCACGAGTACCGGATGGTCGCCTGAGCTGGGCGGATGGGGTTCTCGGCACCCACAGGTGCTCAGGGAGCCCCCGAGAAACGCTGCGCGCCAGGCGCTACGCGCTCTTCAGATATCGGCGCAGCGCTCTGCGGATGATCTCGGACACCGTGACGCCCTCGGTCTGTGCCCGCCGAGCGACTTCGTCGCGAAGCTCGGGTTCTAGCCGCACCGACTCCACCGACTTGGCAGCGTCGCCGAGCGGGGGCCGGCCAGGTCCCCGGCGACGTCCCTTCAG
>JAJPKN010000061.1 GCA_021323695.1 Actinomycetota bacterium
ACAAGTGGTGCGCCTTAGGTACTTGACATTAGCGAAGGCAAGTGATTAGAGTTCGTAATTGAGGTTGGAGTTGGTGGCCGTCATACACCACCACTTTGGACTCGACCCTGCCCAGTCTGCCAAGGAAGCTCCCAGCTACGAGGAATCGCACGTCTCTGCAGCGGCCGTTGCAAAGATGAGGCGTCCCGTCGTCGTCGCCGGGCCGAGCTGCCAGGGGTGCCACCGCTTCTCAAGGCAAAGCGAACGGCCGTCACGGTTAGCAATGTGACGGCAATGCAGCTTGGCACGGCGTGCTGCACCGGGGACGGCCACCACGGTGGTGGGGCGGCGCGAGGCGGCTGTGACAAGGGCCAGGCGGTGGCAGCTAGCTCTTAGCCAGCCAGCAGCACCGACTGCTCGCTGCTCCCGAAACCCTCTATACCCTTGGCCAGGCACTGGCCCGGGGCTGGGCAGGTGATGTAGATGACCTGGGAGATGCCCGGTGGCGGGGCCGTGGCGGCCCAGTGCGCACCGCCGTCGTTGGTCGTCTCGATCGTCGGGCTCAAGTGCCCAGGTGTGCCCAAGAGGCCCGCAGCTGCGCACCAACGGAGCGTGGGGCAAGAGACGTCGGTGAGCGAGTTGCTGCCCGGTACCGGAGCCTGACGGGCCCAATGGGCACCGGCATCGGCTGAGTGCAGGATGACGCCGTGGCCCTGCACGTCGTTGCCGGTCGAACCGGTGGCCCAGCACTGGATGGCCGAGGGGCAAGAGATGCCGTAGAGGTTGAAGATCCCATCACCTACGAGCTCGCTCACCCAACGTGCACCACCCTGGCGCGAGCCCACCACCGCTGCTCCGGGTAAGCAGACTGCCTCCTTTGAGCCCTGGGCTGATGGGTGGCAGTTGCTGATGCCGAAGCCAACCGCCTGGCAGGTCCCCGGAGCCCCACAAGAGACGCTGTTCAACTGGGCCACAGGGTTGAGCGGCACGGGTGCAACTGTCCAGCTATGGCCGCCGTTGGTGCTGACAGAGGCCAAGAGGTTGGGCATGGTACAACCAGGGCCGCACTCAACCTGGCCTGGCCCACCGCCGCTCCCCACTGCAGCGCACCACCCCGAGCCGCGACAGGAAATGGCGTAGAGCTGGTGCTGGGGCCCAGGCCCGAACGCGCCGGGCAAAGTCAGGGGCTGCCAGCTCTGGCCGCCGTTCACGGTGCGGAAGGCCGCTCCGAGGCTGCTCTTGGCGAGGTTGCCGGAGTACCCCACTAGCCAGCAGTCCTGTTTGCTGGTACAAGAGATGCCGCTTAGGAAGGCGGCGTGGCCTGGGACATGCTCGACCACCCAGCGGGCACCGCCGTCCGAACTGGCCAAGACACCGGTCCCCCCGCCTTGGGGCGAAGAGAACGGTACCCAGCACCTAGAGGGGGTGGCACAGGCTATAGGGCCGTAATCGCGGGCCGAGGACAGGGTCGCACTCAGGGCCCGCCAAGGCGCGCTAACCGGGGCAGAGGCACCCGCAGCCGCGCCAGCCAAGCCGGCCGTGGCCACGGCGGCCAGGACAGCCCCAGTTGTGGCCAGGCCAAAAAGTACGCTGCGCATCAGCTGGGCTGGGCGAGACGGTCTCATTTTTCCCTCCCCTTGGGTGGAGCCTCGCCTTGCCTAGTGGCCAGGCCAGCCTCTTTGCCGTTGTGACCGAGGGCCAAGTCAACCGGGCGAGGGCGCCGGGCCAGTTGCCCTGGTGCCCTGCTGCCCCGAAGTGCTCAAAGGGGTAGGCTAGCCGGTGCGCAGGCGAGCGGGACTCAGCGGGGCTAGTAGTGCTGGGGGCCAGCTTGAGGCAGGGCGAGGCACCGGTGGCTCCTGCCGGCCGGTGGGAGGCCCAACTGCCCCTAGGTGACAACTGCCGGGCCCCGGGGCCGCAGAGAGGGCCGCCGGTGCCACCTCTGCCACCCGCTGACAGCGGTCCGCCATGTCCTCGGGACAGGCGACCTGGGTACCCCGGCCACGTCCGAGCGGACGCGGGAGGCCCCCGCGATGAGCCCGACGCCGATGCCGGCCAGGTATGAGCCCAGGGCCGTTCCTCCCGCCCAGGCGCGCTGGCGGGCTGCTGGCCGTGCCGCAGCGGTAGGCGCGAGGGGGGACTCCTCGTCGACCGCCTCCAGGGCCCTCCCCGGCGTCGGGGCCGAGGCGACGTCGCCGAAGTGCAGGGGCCTGTCCGAGAGGCCCGGGTGCCGCTGGCCGAAGTCGGGCTGCCTGCCAGAGCGACCGCCAGGTCGACGAGCACCGCCCCGGCTGTGGCCGCGCCGGGGCTTCTCCGTGGGCGCCACGGCACCTGAGAGCTCCTCGGTGACGGCGTCGTCGGCCAGGTCGCAGGGCGGTCGCCTCCCCGGCTCAAGCCGCCGGTAACGGTACCTGGCGCGTCGGTGGAGTAGGCGACCATGAGCAAGAGGGCTCGCGCTCCCTGCTCGCGGCCGACTTGACCTTCCACATGTCCTGACCCCAGTGGTGCCGCTCCATGGACGGGCCCTTGGGTGTGGCCACCAGGTCCCTGGTCCGGGCCTTGGCCGTGGCAACGTGGCGGGACGTGTGGTCCCAGGTGGGCGCGCCCGCCTGGTAGCGTCGTGACCACTGTAGGCGTCGACGACTGTACCCACAAGCGTGCGTGAGCTAGCTAGGTCGGGTAGTAAACCGTAACTATGGTACCGCTTACTATTTCGATGGCCTCGTAGAGCAGCCGAGAGGGTCAACCCGTCTACCAGGTACGAAGCGCCGCCTCGCCTCCAGCATGAACCCGCCCAGCCGACAGGTGCTTGACGGGGGACGAGATGGGACGTATGCTTTTAGTTAACACGTATGACAAATAGCCTAAATATTTCGGTCACCAGCTCGACTGGTGCACAGCGGAGGGGACCCTCGTCCTCCAGTGGCCCCAGGCGGAGCGCGGTGGCTTGTCGCCCATGACGACGTCACAACTGGCAGGGGAGCCGGCTCGCTTGCAGTGCCCTGGCTTCGTTCGCACCGGCTACCAAGAGGGCGAGCCTGCCGGCCGAGGCGAACCACCTGCCGTACGCTTTTCAGGCTCAGCAGTCGTCTTCGTGGATGACGCGACCGGCCAGACCCGCCAACTAAGCCAGCTGGGGACGCTCGGCAGCTGGTCCCTCATGGCCACCTTCGAGGACAGCACGCACGGCCCAGTGGCGGTCTTCGAAGAGCTTGGCAGCGCGACGGGGTACATGGCCTTTGTCAGTGAAGCCGGCCCGGTCCTCGTCCTGGGCAAGACGCTTGAGCCGACGCAGGAACAAGGACGCAGCTGGTACCGAGGCCACCAGAAAGACGAAGTGATGCCAGGACGCCCCGATGTCCTGCGCTCCGAGCTCCTCCGGGGTGGTAACGACCCCTCACCCGAAGAAATAAGAGCCTGCTTCCCGCCCGTGCGCAGAGCCTTCTTCGAGGGGATCGAGCGGCCACACACGTTTGTAGGCACGTTCGAGTCCGCAGACGTTGTACCGATCTATTACCGGGACGTACCCATGGTGAGCCGTGTGCCACCCGGGATAGTCGCACCTGAAACCGAGGAGGCCATGACGGCAGAGACCCTGTGGGAGGGCCTCGTGGGCGGCTGGCTGCCGGTTGTCAGGACGGTCTACCCCTACGGCGACGACCACTGCTGGGAAGTCATCACCTTCGCCGATCCCGATAGGGCGACGTTCTGTACACAGCCCGTCTGGTACCGTTATGCCCAGCTGACCAGGGGTGAGCTGCAACAGGTCAAGTACATCGACTCCTACGTCCCTTACCCCGCTTCAAACCTCGCCAGCCCTGCCGACTTCTACCACGCGTTGCTCCGGGCACAACAGTACTGGCAACAACAGCTGGGCAACGTCATGAGGCTGACTGCGCCCGATGAGTGGCTCGAAGACTTTTGCCGCCATGCGCTCGTGCTTGAGCGGGTTACCAGGTGGGCCGACCACCCGAAGTACGGGGTGGTGGAACGCGCGTACGCGGGAGCCGAGCATGACGGGTTCCAAGACACCCTGACCTCCACGGTGACCTGCGCCCTCGAATGGGGCCTGTTCCCAGCGGCTCGGAGGTACTTAGCCTACTACCTGGAGAACTTCGTCAGGCCAGACGGCACATTGAAATATCGCGGGCCTGAGCTTGGAAAATATGGCGTAATGCTCACCTGTATAGCCCAGTACTGCGACTACACCCGAGACCACTCGCTCTTAGTCGACTACGACCAGAAGATCCAGGCTCTAGTTGCGTTCTTAGTCCGGCGGTGGGAGGAGTCACGTACGCTCCACCCGTCGGACCCCGCCTATGGCGCGATCCGAGGCCACCACGAGGCAGACATCACCTTCCTCACGCCAAACGTCACAACCCTCGACTACGACCAACCCTACCTGTCGAACAGTGCTGAGGCATGGCGTGGCCTCCGCGACATCGGGTCCACCTGGACATGGGCAGGAGAGGCCGCGCACCAGGCAGAGATGGCCCAGCGCGGCCGCACCCTGCTGGACGTTGCCGACAAGGTGCTCCAGGACGCGAGGACAGCAGTTGACAGGACATGGCTCGAGAAGGACGGGACAAGAGGGCTGCCGATCATCGCAGGCTCGAAGTCCTTCTATTGGGAGGCCCCCTACCGCAGCAGGCCCGAGTCCTACGACGAGAACCGTGTGTGGTCCGAGCTATTTCACTCCTGCGTACTGTCACGAAACGACGTACGCGACATACTAGAGATAGCAGCTGAACGCGGCGGGACCAACCTCGGCATCTTCACTAACAGGCGTTCGGTAGTCGGCTTCTTGGTAGCCGAGGCAACCCAGGCACTGATCAAGTACGACTTTGTACCTGAAGCGCTCTTGGTACTGTACGCACACGCCTTCCACGCCCACACAGCGGGGACCTGGACGGCCCTTGAGTGCGTCGACATGGACCGTGCTCGGGCCGCTCACAACCCCTACTGCGTGCCCGCCCAGCTCACGGTACCCACCATCGCCAAGTGGCTGCTGGTCTTCGAAGACCCGATCGACAGGACAGTTACGCTCGCCCAAGGGGCACCCAGGGCATGGTTCGAGCATGGGAGGCACTTCGGGGTGGAGGGGGCGCCCACACGGTGGGGCAGGATATCGTACCACGTGACCTCCAGGGTAGACGACGGGTACGTGGAGGCAGACATGTCCCTCCCGGCACTACGCGGTGCCGACCTGAGCCTCCGTGCCCGGCTGCCGAGCGCGTACGTTATCGGGCAAGCGGAAGTCGTCGGCTCACCTGGCCCCAAACTAGCCGTAGACGGCGACGTGGTCCGGATCCCAAGAGATCTCAGCGGGCGCCTAAAGCTACGGATCCTGGTAGAGCGCGCAGGAGCCAGCACCTGAAGGCGTGCACCAGCACCCCCAGCAAACTCTTCAATACACACAACCACACAGGAACAGGAGGACAGTCATGACAGCGGAACTACGCTACGCCAGCGGCAGGCGTGCACTAAAGTGGCGCCTGCTCAAAGGAGCGGCATCGATCGCGCTCCTGCCAAGCCTGGTCGCCAGTGCTTCGGCTCTGCCAGCCGGGGCCGCAACCACGAACGGCCATACGCCGGTGACCCTGTCGTTCGAGATCTGGGTGGGCGGCCCGGCCGACATCCAGACGTGGGACCACGACGCCGCGCTCGTGCACTCCGAGTACCCATGGATCACCATCAAATGGGCAGCACAGCCCGCTTACTCTGACTACTGGGTCAAGCTACCTGTTGAAATAGCCAGCAACACGGAGCCAGATATCCTGGCCACGCAGAACCTGCGGACCTCGAGCTACGCGTCCGGGTTCCTGGCCCTCACAGGCTCCCAGCTCCTGGGCGAGCACGTACCGGGCTTCACGCTGTCCGGCTTTGACCAGGGAGCCCTGAACGGCTACAGGCTGCGCAACGGTGACCTCATTGCCCTTCCCTACGACTTCGGCCCGTTGCTCATGTTCTATAACAAGACTGTCTTCGAGAAGTACCACCTTCCCCTACCTTCGAACAGTTGGACCTGGCCCCAGTTCTACAAGGACATTGCTGCCATACAGAAGGACAGCCAGGGAGCCATCTATGGCTATGCCGACGACCCGTTCTTTGACGAGTTCCTCACCTTTGCAACAGACATGGGGGCGCATTACCTGACCCCGAGCGGGCAGCTGCGCATCAATACACCCCAGTTCGCGAAGCTGTTGGCTGAGTACGTGGCGCCCGTGAAGGAGGGCTTGGCACCGCTACCGCCCGCCAACGCGGCAGTGACCGGGCAATGGAACAGGCAACAATGGGAAGCCGGGGCCGCGGCCACCTACATTGACGGCCCGTGGGACCTCATCAACGACATAGCGGCTGTGAAGAGCGGCATCGAGAGGTTCCAGATAGGGGTTGCCCCGCTGCCCAACGGTCCCAATGGCAAGTCGTCCACGTTGCTGTCGGGCTCAGGGTTCGGGATATCTAAGGACCTGTACAAGAACCACCCGGGTGTCAACCGGGCGGAGCTCCTGTCGGATGCCATCAAGGCGATCGAGGTGCTGACGGGCCCGCAGTTCGAGCAGTACAACGCGGCAAGAGGGGACTTCCCCTCGCGCACGGCGGACCTGCCCTACTGGTACCGCACCATCGCCTCCTATGGGGTGACGGACGCAGCCGCCCCGATCAACTATGCCCTGAAGGACGCCGTCCCGTACGCTGCCACCAACCGCTGGGCGGGCACGGAGGTGGCCTTCAACAGCCAGATCGTGGGTGTGATGGAAGGAAGCATAACGCCGCAAGCTGCATTGAACTACACGCAGGACAACCAGGGAGCGCCCGCGTAGGCACCTGCCTGGCTACCCAGGAGAGGGCCGGGGTGCTCCCACGAGCTACAGCAGCCGGCAACCGGCCGGGGCCATGTAGGCCCCGGCCGGTTGGCCAGGCCAAGCACGCTGGGTGCGGTGGACAGCCATGAGGACCGGGAAATGAGCGCGCTGCTGACCACAACAAGTACCGGTACAGGTGGCGGGGCGCAGCGCGCGGGGTCGTGCCTGCTGCGGGGGCCCGCGCTCGATGGGCGGCCGGCAGCCATGGCGGCCAGGCAGTGATGACGGCGCTAGTAGAGAGGGCCGGTCTGGCTGGGAGCAACCCTGGGGCCCTGCGAGGGCACGGCCACCGCAGGCGCAAGGAGCGCAGCGACGCCCGGGCCGCGTTAGCGTTCCTGTTGCCGAACGGCATCGGGTTCCTCGTGTTCACCCTCGTCCCCGTCATCGCCTCGCTAGTCATCAGCTTGTACTCGTGGCCGCTTATAGGCACAAGGCACTTCGTCGGCATAGCCAACTACCGGGCGCTGTTCACCAAAGACAGCACGTTCCGGGCCGCCCTCCTAAACACGCTGTACTTTGTCGCTGCGTACACCCCGCTGAACATCGGCGTATCGTTAGGCCTAGCGTTATGGCTGCGGGGGTACAGCAGAGGACGCCGCCTGCTGCGGGTCCTGTTCTTCGTGCCCGTGCTGACGCCGCTGGTGGCGGACTCCGTTGTCTGGAGCCTGTTGTACACCAATAGGAACGGCCTGATAGATGAGGCCGTACATGCAGTCTTCGGCGTACAGGGCCCGAACTGGCTGTCCTCTCCCCACTGGGTGATGCCCGCGATAATTATAATGTCGGTGTGGCAGGGGTTCGGGTACAACCTCCTGCTGTTTACGGCCGGCATCCACGCGGTGCCGGAGCTGTACTACGACGCTGCGCGCGTTGACGGAGCGTCGGCTTGGCATGTGTTCCGGAACGTGACACTGCCCCTGATATCGCCCTCCCTGTTCTTTGGGACCGTCCTAACGATAATATCGGCTTTCCAAGTCTTTACTCAGGCCTACGTGCTGACCGCAGGGGGACCAGGGACCAGTAGTACCACTCTGGTGTACTGGCTGTTCGAGAAGGCGTTTGACGACTATGCGCTGGGTTATGCATCGGCGATAGCGTGGGTGTTGTTCGTGATCGTGATCGCCATAACTCTGTTGCAAATGCGGCTTCAGCGGAGGTGGGTCCACTATGAGGTATAGGAGGCCCGGAGGAGTGAGCTCGCTTGCAGAATAGGCGTGCCGTGAGGCGCGGAGCGGTCGCCAGGGCGAGGGGTGCGGCAGGCGACCTGGCGCTTACTGTCGTGGTAGTGGCGTTCGTGCTGCCTATCGCATGGGGCATCATAACTGCACTGAAGCCAGAAGCCGACGTGTTCGATAACAGCGTGCAGAGCCTCCTGCACGCGACGGACTTCAGCAACTTCGTGTCAGCGTGGAACTTCGGGCCCTTTGGCCAGTTCCTATTGAACGGCGTGATAGTGGGCGTGCTGGGCACCGCACTGACGGTGGCGACCTCCCTCATGGCGGGGTACGGGTTCGCCCGGCTGCGGTTCAGGGGCCGCGAGCCCCTCTTTGCCGTCTACGTGGCAACGCTTGTAGTGCCGCAGGAGGTGCTGGTGGTGCCGATGTACCTGTTCATGCGGGACCTCGGGTGGATAAACAGCTATCAAGCGTTGATCGTACCGTGGGCGTTCAGTGCGTTCGGCGTGTTCCTGATGCGGCAGTTCTTTCGGACCATCCCGGTCGAGCTAGAGGACGCGGCCAAGGTCGATGGGGCGTCCCACGGGTACATCTTTGGCCGGATAATGGTCCCGATGGTAAAACCAGCTATGGGCATCCTGGGCTTGTTCACGTTCATAGGTTACTGGAACAGTTTCCTTTGGCCGGTGATCGTCATCAACTCGAAGAGCATGGCGACGGTGCCACTTGGCTTGGAGTACTTCTTGACCCAGCAGGGCTACATATGGAACCTGCTTATGGCCGGGGGGACTATCTCGATCCTGCCAGGGACGTTGTTGGCGTTGCTCTTGCAGCGGTGGCTGTCGCAGGGTATATCGCTTGCGGGGCTCGGGGGACGTTAGGGCAGCCAGAGGGTGCCGAGCGGGACAGCGCGAGGGGGCTGTGGCTCGTGGGTGGCTGCCCGGCGGGGGCAGTGGGCTGGGCCTGAGGTGCGGTGGGCGGCCGGAGGGACCTGCCGGTCGCGATGTGTGCGTAGTGTTCGTGTGCGAGACGGGGAGAAGTGAACATGGACGGTGTGTCTTACCGGGACCGTGGTTGTAGCCCGGGCCAGCGGGCGGCTGACCTGCTGGGGCGTATGACGTTGCAGGAGAAGGTGGCTCAGCTCGGCTGCCGGTGGGCGACGGCGTTCATGGACGGGGAGGGGGTGAGCTACGACCGGGTGCGGGAGCTGGCTCCGGACGGTATCGGGGAGGTGGCACGGGTCATGGGCTCAACGTCACTGGGGCCCCGTGAGGCCGCGAAGGTGGCTAATGCCTTGCAGCGCTTCTTCGTTGAAGAGACGCGGCTGGGCATACCGGCTATTGTGCACGAGGAGGGTACCGGCGGGTTGTCGGGTCGCGGTGCGACCGTGTTCCCGCAGGCTATAGCGCTGGCTGCGACGTTCGACCCGGGGCTTGTGGAGGAGGTTGCGGCTGTCGTCAGGCAGCAGATGCTGGCCGTGGGGGCGCGCCATTGCCTTGCTCCGGTGCTGGACGTGGCCAGGGACCCGCGTTGGGGGCGCGTGGAGGAAACCTTTGGTGAGGACCCCGTGCTAGTGGCTGCACTGGGGGCGGCCTACGTGCGGGGGCTGCAGGGCGATGATTTGGCCTCCGGTGTCCTTGCAACGGGTAAGCACTTTGTGGCTCATGGGGCCTCGGTCGGGGGTCGCAACCATGGGCCTGTACAGATCGGGCCGCGTGACCTGCGGGACGTGTACGTGGAGCCATTTGCCCTCGCGGTACGGGAGGGCCTTGCTAGCGTGATGAACGCGTACAGCTCTGTGGACGGGCTGCCGTGCGCGAGTGCAAGAAGTGTCCTGACTGACCTGCTGCGAGGAGAGCTCGCGTTCGGCGGGATGGTGGTCTCGGATTATGAGTCCGTGTCGCTGTTGGTGAGCTACCACCATGTTGCAGCGGACAAGGAGGGAGCGGCGGCGCTGTCGTTAGCAGCGGGCATGGACCTGGAAATGCCCGAAACAGACTGTTTCGGGGTACCGTTGCTGAAGGCGGTGCAATCTGGTGCGCTGCCTGAGCATGTCGTCGATGCAGCGGTAATGCGGGTGCTGAAGGCGAAGTTCGCCCTGGGGCTGTTCGACCGACCGTTCGTGGACGAGGGGCGGGCTGTTGTCGCCTTCGATTCTCCCCCTCAGAGGCAATTGGCGCGCAGGGCGGCAGAGCGCTCGGTAGTCTTGCTCGTGAACGACGGGTTGCTCCCATTGTCTTCCAGCCTGAGGCGGGTCGCGGTTGTAGGTCCGGCCGCTGACGACCGCAGGTTATTGCAGGGTGATTACCATTACCCATCTCACCAGGAGATCTTCTTCAATGATGGTTCTCCGGACGCCGTCGCGTGGCCAGGGTTCCCGGCCCGGACGGACAAATGGCGGCCGAGGCGTCACTTCACGGAGCACGTAACACCCTTGGAGGGTGTGCGGGCCATTGCGCCCGAGGCGTGCGAGGTCGTGTACGCAAAGGGCTGCGATGTCACCGGGGACGACACACGCGGGATAGCTGAGGCGGCGCGGGTGGCAGCGGGCTGTGAGGTGGCCATTGTAGTCGTGGGGGGGCGGTCCGGGCTGACGCGTACGGCTACGGTGGGGGAATCGAGGGACGCGACCCGGCTGGAGCTTACGGGAGCACAGACGGAGCTGGTGCGTGCGGTGGTGGGCTCGGGGGTGCCGACTGTGGTCGTTGTCATGAGCGGGCGGGTGCACTCGCTGAGCGATCTCGCGGGCTTGGGCCGGGCATTACTGTTCACAGGGCCCCTGGGGGAGGAGGGGGGTACGGCTTTGGCCGAGGTGCTGTTCGGGAGGCTGAACCCCTCGGGCAGGTTGCCTGTGAGCGTACCGCGCTCGGTGGGGCAGGTGCCGGTGCACGTGGGGCAGCGACGGGGAGGCTCGACGGCGATGTCCTACGGTGAGTACACGGACTCGGCGGTGGGGCCACTGTTCGCGTTTGGCCATGGTCTTAGCTATACCAGCTTCGGCTACGGCGAGATGGTGGTGGCGGGCCGCGACACGAGGCACCCTGTGCGTATTGAGGTGGAGGTCAGTAACGTGGGGCCGATGGCGGGCGAGGAGGTTGTCCAGCTGTACTGCTCTGACTTGGTGGCGAGCGTGGCCAGGCCAGAACGGCAGCTGGTGGGCTTCCTTAGGGTTGCCCTGAGGCCGGGCGAGCGACGAAAGGTGGTGTTCGAGGTGCACCCGAGCCGGCTGGCGTTTGTGGACGAGGGCCTACGCCGCGTCATCGAGCCTGGGGAGTTCAGGTTCGAGGTCGGCAGTTCGTCGGCCGACCTGCGCGCCGTGGGCACGGTGCAGCTTGGGGGCGAGGTGGTGGAGTACCCGATCGCTGGCATTGTGGCCACCTCGGGTACTGTGGTGCAGGGCAAATAGCCTCGAGCGCCCCAGGAGTGCCAGACGTCGTCCCGGTGGGGGACAGCCTGGCAGGTGGGGCCTCGGCAACCCTCGGCTAGAGGTGGCGAGCTCATACCGCCGAGGAACAGTTAGGGCGCTGGTCAGGTTGGGGGTTTGCTGAGGTCGCTCCTGGTGACCTCAGCGCGCAGGTGGTCACCCGCGCCGGGGGCGCTCCTCATGGGCCCGTTGGCTACCAGCCGTAGCCTCCCGGTTGAAGAGGCGCGGAAGTGGTGATGCCCGGCTACGCGGTACTACTGCGGGAGCGGGTGGCCTTGATGTGGCGCTAGCCCGGTGACTGCTCCTGTGAGCAGTGATGGCGAGTACGAGTACTCCATGACTATTGCGGCTGCCGACATCCCTCGCCTCCTCGCTGCCCTGGAGGCTGACCCTGCTGCCGACGTGCTCTTGGTGCTGGAGGAGCAGTGGTCTGGCCCGGCGTCTTGGGACTTGGAGCGCCGTACCCGCGAGAGCGGGGTACCGGTCAAGCTTTCCGTGTGGTCAGGGTAGCCCTACGAGGTGCCTGGGCGAAGAACGGCAAGTGGGGAGCGCCTGAGCTTCCCCCTAGACAAATAGGGAGCAAGCGTGAGATCTTGGGCTTGGAGGTCGTGAGCGCCCAAGACGGCGCCGGTTGGCTCGCCCTTTCCCGTTCGCTCGTCACGAGGGGCTTGTCGGGGGTGGCCCTCGTCACCTCCAACGCTCACGCCGGGCTCGGGACGGCCATCAGGGCCACGCTCTCGGGTGCGGCCGGGCAACGGTGCCTTGGTGGCCGAGCCGGGCCTGTTGCTGTAAGCCGGTGCCGCCTGCCTGGCCGAGCGCAGCCCGTACTACGTACCGATCTTCCGCAGGGTAATAACCTCGGTCCGTTTCCTCAGCTGAGGGGGCCTTCAGCTCGGTACCGGCGTGCGGGAGTAGCCGGTCAGCTGGGGGTCGTGGTGGAACATGGGCCAACCCCCTTGTTGGTAGGCGTCGGCCCCGTTGGAGCCGGTGACCTCGAAGTGCACGACCGTCCCTATGTCGGACGAGTTGTAGCCGGCCAGGGTTATGCCGGTCCTCCCGTCGGGGTCGTCGGTGACCAGGGCACAGTTTTGGAGGCCCACGAAGCGTTCCAGGACGGCGACGACGGCTCCCGTGCGCCCGTCGAGGACCTCGGCCCCGCCGGTACCCGTGGCGATGACGTCCTGGTAGCCGGTGCCCAGGTTGGCGGTGACGACCCCGCCGATCACCTCGCCCGGTGCGGGCACCTCCCAGAGGGCCCTGCCGGTGGCACCGTCGAGCGCGTATATCGACCCGCCGCCGTGCCCGTTGTTGGTGCCCTCGACGACGTCCAAAGCGCCGGTGCCCGTGAGGTCGGCCAGCGCGGGCGAAGACGACGTGGAGCCGTCGAGCCTACGGGACCAGGCCACCCGGCAGCTCGTGGTGAAGGCGTACAGCATGTCGGTGTCGGAGGCTCCCTTCCAGTAAGTCCCGGTGCCCACCGCGATGCCCAGGGCACCGCCGGGTAGGAACGGGCCCACCGCTGGGGACGAGTCCACCTCTTGGTTGGGGTTGTACTCGCACTTGAGGCCGCCGTTGGGGTCGGCGTAGCCGGCATTGCCGGTGGGTGACAGCACCATTAGGTGGCCCCCCTGGGTGTAGCGGACCTCGTAGGCCAAGCCGGCGGTTTGCCCTGCTCCTTGGACGATGTAGTCGCGGGGCCCGTACAGGGGCACCAGGGCCGGGGTGGAGAACCCCGAGTCGGAGCTGAACCAGGGGAACCCCTTTAGGACCTTGCCCGTGCGTGCGTCCAGGGCGTCTTCGTACTGGCCCATCGACGGCGCCACCACGTCGGTGCCACCCTGCAGGTCCCCGACAGCCAGGCTGGCGGCCACGCCAAGGGGGGCCGGTTGGGCCGGCCCGCTGGCGGCAGTGAACCACATCCTGGCCCCGTTGGGGCCGAACGCCTCGTAGCCGCCGGCACGGGGGTGGGCGGGGCTCCCGGCCCCGACGAACACCGAGTCGTTGGGTGACGACCTGGACAGGGCCGCTACCGATGGGGTCGAGATCACGCTGGCGTGGCCTACGGTGGCGACCGGCCAACCCGGCACAGTGGCCCCGGTGGCAAGGTCGTAGGCGTACACGTAGCCAGTGTTGGAGCCCACGACCACGGCTGGGCGGTTGCCCAAGATGGCCAAGTTCGGCGACGACGTGCTGATGGGCCCGGGCACGGTGACGGCCCGGGACCACACCTCGGAGAACGGCACCGGCCGGGGTGCCGCGTACGCCGCTGGGGCGCCCCAGGTCGGCGTCCCGAGCGCCAACGACAGTGCTACCGCTGCCAACGTGGCCTGCCGTCTCCGGCTGGGCACCGTCCCGCCGTGCTGCACCTTCGTGCCGGGCCGCGCCGTGCTACCGGGGCGCACGGTGCTGCTGGGGCACTTCATGGGCTCCTCGCTCCAGTCGGGGCACCGTCCGAGGCTCGGAGCCCCTCATTTCGGCCGGGCCAGGGCCGGCGCCACCGGGCGGGCCGCGTCCAGCTGGGCCAGGTCCTGGCGCAACTGGGCCACCAGGGCCTCGGTGGTGCCCCGGTAGTGGGCGAGGGCCAGGTCCAAGCGGAA
>JAJPKN010000055.1 GCA_021323695.1 Actinomycetota bacterium
CAACGGCTTTGTCTTTGAACTCTGGGCTGAAGGACCGCCTCTGTGGTGCCATGGGACCTGTCTACTCCTCTCATCGGGGAGTGACAACGGAACCGGGGTATGTTCACATACCGGCCTCGACCTTTGCGGCGGGTGTCGATCCCCAAGCCGGGCAAGCCGGGCCAGTTCCGGGCTCTCGGCATTCCTTGCGTCCGGGACCGGGTGGTCATGTCAGCAGCGAGGATCGTGCTCGAGCCGATCTTCGAAGCCGATTTCTGTCCGGTCAGCTTCGGGTTCCGCCCGAAGCGTTCCGCTCATCAGGCTCTCGAAGTTGTCCGCAAGGCGGCTAACGAGCGCAGATGGTGGGTGCTCGATGCCGATATCAAGGCATGCTTTGACAACATCGACCATGGCGCTCTCATGGGCCAGGTCGAACGCCGGGTCTGTGACCGGGCGATGTTGAAGCTGCTGCGATCCTGGCTGAGAGCAGGCGTGGTGGAAGGAGGGGTGGTTGCCGGCACTGAGGCGGGCACCCCACAGGGGTCACCGATCTCGCCTCTGCTGGCCAACATCGCCCTGCACGTGCTCGACACGACCTGGGCGGCGGACGGCTGGCGTCTCGGCACGCTGGTTCGTTACGCGGACGACTTCGTGATCCTCTGTCCCACCCAACAGCGGGCCGAAGCCGCCCGCCAACAGGTGGCCGAGATCCTGGCACCACTCGGGCTGCATCTGCATCCCGACAAGACCCGGATCGTTCATCTGGCCGATGGGGCAGGTGGGTTCGACTTCCTGGGGTTCCACAACCGGCTGCGGCGCAGCCGACCGTGGTTGACCAAGCGCTGGTATCTCTACCAGTGGCCCTCGGCCTGGGCCATGACCTCGATCCGAGGCAAGGTCCGAGCCGTGACCACCAACAACTACGCAAGCCTGCCCCTCGAAGGGGTCGTCGATCGCCTCAACCCAATATTGCGAGGTTGGGGGGCGTACTTCCGGCGAGGGAACTCCTCCCGGCAGCTCGCCGCCGTCGATCACTACGTGAACCAGCGTCTCGCCATGCTGGCCAGCCACAAGCACGGACTCCGAGGCTGGAACTGGACCACCCGGTTCAACCACCAGTGGGCCAACAGCCTCGGCGTCTACCGCCTGGCCGGCAAGACCGCCTGGAAACCTGCGAATGCCTGACGACGAACGGTGTCGGAGAGCCGTGTGCGGGAGAACCGCACGCACGGTTCGATAGGGGGCTGCTGGGGAGGCGTCACTCACGGCGAGACGGAACATACGCACCGGAACGGGAAACCTTCCGGACTGAGCCCGCCCGACCTACCAGTGACCACCAAACCAGCGGCCTACCTCACTGCTCACACGACTTGCCAGGGCAGCGCTACGGAGCTTGCCCGACCTGCCGGCCCGGGGACACCCAGCCGCTCAACATCGACGCGCTCACCCCCTGGGGGGTGAGCGCAACGGGGGAGGCAGCCAAGGGGTCTGCTGCTGGTCGCCAAGCCTTCACCCGGAACCCGCCAGCACCCCAAGCTGCCAGACCCCAGATCCCCCGGTACACCTCCCTGTTTCGCTGGAAGGGTCGGCCCTTCGCTTGGTTAAGGTTTAGTTCCAGTCCCCGTGGAAGTCGTGAGGCTCCAGTTGTGCCTAGGGCGGGGTAGCTGCCACTGGTACGCGCGGCGGCTCTGCTAGGGCGTTCCGGAGCGGTGTTCTATGGCTGCCCGCCAGCGACCAGGTACACACCCCAGATCGCTAGCCCAGCAAGAAAAACAACCAGCGTCTTGAAGCGTAGCACTCGCACGGAAACGAACGCAGCTGCCGCCAGTCCAATGGCGGCGGGCACTGTCAGGAGTGGGCGCGCCAAGACCAAGGCCATGCTGCCCAGTAAGCCGGTGAAGCTGGCCAGCACCCCAGCGATGGCACCGCGTACCCAGCTGAGGGCCCGTAGGTACGGGTATACCTCGCCCGCGATAATCGTCAGTGCTACGCTCGGGGCGAATACCGCCACTCCCGCAGTGACGCCTCCCCACCAGCCGGCAGCTGCAAAGCCTACGAACGCGGCAGTGGTGAGAACTGGTCCCGGTGTGACTTGACCGAGAGCGATGCCGGCGTCGAACTGGCTCAAGGTAACCCAATGGTGAGCAACAGCGTCCTGTTGGAGGACGGGCAAGATCACGGTACCATTGCCGAAAGCAATGCTGCCGATCTTGGTCATGTCGGCAGTCACAGCAGCAAGCGTCCCTGGTGCAACAGCGGCCGTCGTAGCACCAGCCACGACGACCAAGCCAGGTAGCATTACCAGCGCTAGGCGCTGCCACGACAGGGGCTGGCCGGCAGCACCCCGGACCGGCTCTTGGTGGTCGGCGCTCCGTAGCAGCAAGGCGCCGACCACAAAAGCACCCAGTACCGGCCACAGCACATTGAAGCCAGCAATACCGAAAGCGAACGCCCCTAAGGCGATAACAGCAGGCAGCTTGGCGCGAGCACGCTCGGCGGCAAGCTCGACAGTCACACTGACCAAGACGCCCACTACGAGCGCGTCCAGCCCGACCACGACGTCCCGCACCTCCGGCCGGGCACCGTAGGTGAAATAGGCCCATGAGCCTACCAGCACTAATATCAACGATGGGGCGATCAGCCCGGCTGTCGCAACAAGCGCCCCTCGGGCCCGCTGCAGCCGGTAACCAATGAAGGCCGCAAGGTCTACTCCGACTGCTCCGGGGTAGAGCTGCACCACACCCATGGCCTCGTCTACTTCCTGCTGGGACAACCAGCCGCGCTCCACCGATGCTGAGCGCAGCGTTTGCAACATCGCCGTCCCAAAGGCGCTCACCCCGAACAGCAGGAAGGTCCTAAACAGCTTTGGCGCGGCTGCACCCGGTACATCGGCTGCGGCCCTCGGGCGGTTGGCACCGGCGTCCGGCGGAGCGGTGCGATGCTGCCGGGCGGGCACCACGGATGGCTTGTCGTGCGGGCCCAAGCTCTCAGTATGTGCAAGGCTCGCGTCGCGCTTGCCACCCATGCTGCCTTGGCCAAAGAACCTAGCCCAGCTTCGCTCCACCGGGCCAGGTCCAGTCATGCCGCTCACTATAAAGCTGCGGACCGGGCAGGCAAGCCGCCGAGGTCGGTGTCGGCAGAGACGACGAGGCAGGTCAGTCCCTGCCTAGCCAGTGACGACCACCACGTCCAAGCGGCGCGGCCCGTGCACGCCCTCCACCCGGTTGAGCTCGATGTCGCTGGTGGCCGACGGCCCCGAGATCCAGGTCTGGGGGGCGCGCGCATCGAGCCGGGCGAACGCGTCGGGCACCCGGGCTACCAGCTGGCTGGCCCGGACAACGGCCACCAAGTGGTCAGGCAGGAGCGACAGGGCCCGCCGGCCCTGTGCCGGCCCGCCGTCGAGCACTATGGTGCCTGTCTCGGCTATGGCGAGCGCACAGCCGGTCACCGTGGCATCGAGCTCTTCCATTTCCGACGGGCTCAGCTCGGCTGTGTCCCGGCGCCACTCCAGGTCCTCGCCGGCTGGCAGCCAGGCGTCGGGCAGGTCGCCTGGCACCACGGCCCGTCGGCTGCCGTGGCCCACCAGAGCCGCCCGTACCGCGGCCCCCACTTCGGCTTCGCCCTCGCCCGCCCTTACCACTTGGGCCCCGGCCCCGTAGTCGGCCAGCCGGCTGAGGAACAGCTCCACGCTGCCCGTTGGCCCGTCGGTGCCGGCCTGCCGGTAGCTGCGGTCCACGGGCACCAGGGGGGAAGGCTCGGCCCGGAGCGCGCCGCGGACGGCGGCCAGGACGCCTTCACGGCCGGCTCGGGGGGCGCCGGTGGGCCATGGCTCGTTGCCTGGGCCCGGCGCGCCACCGGATCCTCGCGCCCGGATAGCCCCCAAGAGGTGGGCCCAGCCGAGCCCAGGCACCCTCAGCCCCTCCCCGCCGGCCGTTCGGCCCCGGCCGACGCGGCCGGCGCCGGAGCCAGGGCCGGTCGCCTCGCCCCCACCCAGGTGCCGGGCTTGCCACCAGTCCCGAAAGCTTTGGGCGGCGGGCACTGGCGCGTCGCGGGCCGCCGTCCACCGGCTCAGGGGGGCGGGGAGCAGGCTGATCTTTCCCTTCGGGAAAACCACAGAGGCCAGGCGGCCAGCCCAACGCTCGGCCCGCCCGAGCCGCTGCGGCGACGCCAGCACGAAGCCGGCCGCGGCCATGGCAACCCCTTCCAGCGTGGCCCCCTGTTGCCTGGCCCTGTCCACCGCACGCGCCCGCAGGTGCACCAAGAGCCTCGGTATGTCGATGCGCACCGGGCAAACCTCGGCGCAGGCGCCGCACAGGGTGGAGGCGAAGGGCAAAGCGGCTGCCACCGGGTCGCTGGCCACTTGGTGGAGCTGCGGCACCAAGACGGCCCCGATGGGGCCTGGGTACACCGACCCGTAGGCGTGGCCCCCTACCCGCTCGTAGACGGGGCAGACATTGAGGCAGGCCGCGCAGCGGATGCAACGCAGGGCCTGGCGGCCGACCCGGTCGGCCAGGGCACGGCTGCGGCCGTTGTCCAAGAGGACCAGGTGGGCCTCCCGAGGCCCGTCCCCCGGGGTCACGCCGGTCCAGGTGGACGTGTAGGGGCTTAGCCGTTCGCCGGTGGCTGAGCGGGCCAGCAACTGCAGGAACACTTCCAGGTCGGAAAAGCGAGGCAGGACCTTGTCGATCCCCACCACCGAGATGAGCACTTCGGGCAAGGTGAGGCACATCCGGCCGTTACCCTCCGACTCGACCACCACGAGGGTGCCGGTCTCGGCGATGGCGAAGTTGGCGCCCGACACCGCCACCCGGGCTCGCAAGAACCGGTCGCGTAAGTGGGCACGGGCGGCCGCAGCCAGTTCGGCCGGCTCGTCCCTCAGGCCCGGGGGCGCCGGGTGGCCCCGCTGGCCCATCTGGCGGAGGAAGATCTCCCTCACCTCGCTGCGGTTGCGGTGGATGGCAGGCACGACGATGTGGCTGGGCAGGTCCTCTCCCAGCTGGACGATCAGCTCGGCCAGGTCGGTCTCCGCCACGTCTATGCCGGCGTCGGCCAACGCCTGGTTGAGGCCGGTCTCGGCCGTGGTCATGGACTTGACCTTCACTACTTCGCCTGCCCCCGCCCGCTGCACGAGGCGGAGGACGGTCCGGTTGGCCTCGTCGGCGTCGGTGGCGAAATGGACGTGGCCCCCGGCGGCGGTGAAGTTCGCCTCCAGTTCCACCAGGAGCTGGTCCAACCGGCCCAGGGCCTCGTCTTTGATCCCCGCCGCAGCCGTGCGCAGCTGCTCGAAGTCCGGCAGTTCGGAGACCACCCGGTCACGCTTGGCCCGGATGGTGGACGTCGCCGTGCGCAGGTTGGCCCGCAGTTGGCTATCGGCGACAAAGCGGGGGGCAGCTTTGGGGAACGGCGGGGAGCCGGCGAAGTCGTTGCTCATCGGTTGGTGCTCATCGGTTGGTGCTCATCGGTCGGTGCTCAAGGGCTGTTCCTTGGGGACAGGCCCTTCCCCGGGGGGCCAGGATCTCGGGCCGCCAGGATCTCGGCCAGGTGCACGGTGCGCAGGCCGTAGCCCAGGCGCGAGGCCCCCCCGCCGATGTGGGCCAAGCAGGAATTGTCCAGCGCGCAGAGCACCTCGGCCCCGCTCTGGCGGGCGGCCGCCAGTTTGTCGGCCAGCATGGCCAGGGAAGTCGCGGCGTTCTTGACTGCGAACGTCCCGCCGAAGCCACAGCACGTCGTGGCCTCGGGCAGGTCCACGAGCTGCAGCCCCCGCACGTTGCGCAGCAGGGCCAGAGGCTGGTCGCGCAGCCCCAGCGCCCGTAGCGAGTGGCAGGTCGGGTGGTAGGCGACCCGGTGAGGGAAGGACGCCCCCACGTCGGTCACCCCGAGCACGTCGACCAGGAACTGGCTCAGCTCGTAGACACGGGGAGCCAGGCTGGCCACCTCCTCTGCCAGAGCCTGGTCGTTGGACGCCTCAGCCAGCTGTGCGTAGTTGTGGGCCACCGTCCCTGCGCAGGAGGCGGACGGGCAGACCACCGCCTCGTAGGGGGAAAAGACCCGCACGAAGTGCTGCGCCAACGACCGGGCCTCGGCCTGGTAACCGGTGTTCAGGTGCATCTGGCCACAACAAGTCTGTTCCGCAGGGAACACCACTTGGTGGCCCAGGGCTTCCAGGACCGAGACCGTGGCCTGCCCGGTTGCCGGGTAGACGGCATCGTTCACGCAGGTGACGAACAATGCGACCCGCATGGGCCTCAGCGTCCCAGGCCGGCGTTGGCCGCCGCCGGCTGCCGCTGGCGCGCTTCGACCAGCTGTTCGTAGCGCTGCCGAGCAGAGCGGGCCCGGGCCGACGCGGCTGGGTCGGGCCGGAAGCGCTTGGTAGGGAAGGACCGGGCGACCAACGCCCGCATCTCCTCCGGCCCGCCCACCTGGCCGGTGGCGTACAGCTGCACGAGCAGGTTGCCGATGGCTGACGCTTCCACCGGGCCGGCCACCACCTCCAGCCCGCTGGCAGCCGCGACCAGTTCCAGCAGGAGGTCGTTGGCTGCCCCCCCTCCCACCACGTGCACCGCGCTCACCGAGCGGCCGGCGCAGCGCTGCGCGTCGTCCAGGGCGGCGGCTACGGCCAGGGCCATGCTGTCCAGGATGGCCCGGGCCAGCTCGGGCTCGCTCTCAGGCACCCTTTGGCCGCTGCCGGCGCATGCGGCCCGGACGCGTTCGGGCATGTTGCCGGGCCGGCCGAACTGGGGGTCGTCCACGTCCACCACGGTGGTGAACGCCGGGCAGCGAGCCGCCTGGGCCACCAGCTCGGCGGTGGTGACGGGCCGGCCCTCCCGGGCCCAGGTGCGCTCGCATTCCTGCAGCATCCAGTGGCCCATGACGTTGCGGAGGAAGCGGACCGAGCCGAACGCGCCCCGTTCGTTCGAGAACCCCGCCAGGCGGGCTTGCTCGTCTATGACGGGGCGCTCCAGCTCCAGCCCGACCAGTGACCAGGTGCCGCTGGAGACGTAGGCAAAGTCATTTGTGGCTGCGGGCACGGCCAGCACCGCCGACGCGGTGTCGTGCGAGGCCACGGCTATCACCGAGGTGGGGGAGCGGAGCTGGGCGCTGGCCGCGACTTCGGCCAGGACGGGCCCGTAGATCTGGCCTGGGCCTATGGGGGGGGCGAAGAAGTCGCTGCGCAGCTCGAGCCGGTCAAGGACCGCTTGGGCCAGTTCCCCGGTGCGGATGTCCACGAGCTGGGTGGTCGAGGCAATGGTCCGCTCGAACCGTCGCTCCCCGGTGAGGAAGTAGGCCATCAGGTCGGGGACCATCAAGAGGGTGGCCGCCGCGTTGTAAGCGGCGCTGCCCTTCTCCGCCAGGAGCTGGAACACCGTGTTTATCTCCATCTCGTGGGTGCCGGTCGCCTGGAAGAAATATCCTGCACCGGCCTGGCCCTCTGCTTGGCTGAGCCAGCCACTGGTCCGCTCGTCCCGGTAGTGGAAAGGCAAACCGAGCAGGCGGCCGTGCCCGTCGAGCAGGCCGTAGTCCACGCCCCAGCTGTCGGTGCCGACCGTCAGGGGCTCGCCCCCCTCTCGCCAGGCGAGTTGGGCCAGCTGGTCCAGCATGAACTGGTGGATCCCGGGCAGGTCCCAGTGCAGGCCGCTGGGCAGCCGGACAGGCGTGTTGGGCTGGCGTGCCACCAGCGAAGCCACCAAGCGCCCGTCCTCCATGCGGCCGGAGAACAACCGGGCACTCGACGCCCCCAGGTCGATGGCCGCGTGAAGGCGAGGGGTCACCGCCATGGCCTCCAGCTCGCCCGGCTAGGGGCTGTGCCCGCCGGGGCGAGGGCCGTGCCGACCGGGGCGAGGGCCGTGCCGGCCACCGGAGGGGGCACTCTGCTCATCGGAGGGGGCACCCTGCTCACCGGAGGAAAGCTGCCGCCACCCCCGCGTCCACGGGGACGAGCAAGCCGGTGGTGAGCGGCAGCCCCGGCCCGGCCAGCACGAAAACAGCGTTGGCTACGTGCTCGGGGAGTACCTCTTGTTTCAACAAGGTGCGTGAAGCATAGTACTCGCCCAGCTTTTCCTCGGGCACGCCGTAGACGGCCGCTCTTTGTGCCCCCCATCCTGAGGCGAATATGCCCGACCCCCTGACCACGGCGTCGGGGTTGACCCCGTTGACCCGGATGCCGAGCTCACCCAGCTCGGCGGCGAGGAGCCGCACCTGGTGGGCCTGGTCCGCCTTGGCGGCACCGTAAGCGATATTGTTGGGGCCGGCGAACACGGCGTTCTTGCTGACGATGTAGATGATGTCGCCCCCCATGGCCTGCAGCCCCATCACTTTGGCGGCAGCCTTGGAGACGAGGAACGAGCCCTTGGCCATAACGGCGTGCTGGCGGTCCCAGTCTTCGACGGTGGTGTCCAGCAGGCTCTTGGAAATGGACATGCCGGCGTTGTTGACCACGAGGTCGACCCCGCCGAACGCCAAGGTGGCGGCTTGCAACGCGGCCGCGACCTGCTCCTCGTCGCTGACGTCGGCGCCACAAGCGATGGCTACGTCCGGCCCACCGATGCTCGTAGCCACCTGTGCCGCTGCCTCTTGGTTGATGTCGGCGCAGGCGACGCACGCCCCCTCGGCGGCCAGGCGACGGGCGGTGGCCGCGCCTATCCCCGAACCGGCGCCGGTGACCAGCGCGATGCGGGTGGCCAGCGGCTTGGGCGGCGGCTGGCGGCGGAGCTTGGCCTCCTCGAGCTCCCAGTACTCGATCCGGAACTTTTCCGGCTCGGGGATCGGTTCGTAGGACGAGAGGGCTTCGGCACCACGCATGACGTTTATGGCGTTCACGTAGAACTCGCCGGCCACCCGTGCTGTCTGCTTGTCCCGGCCGAAGCTGAACATCCCTATGCCGGGCACGAGCACGATGGCCGGGTCGGCCCCCCGCATGGGCGGGGAGGCGGCCGTGGCGTGGCGCTGGTAGTAGGCCCGGTACTGCTCCCTGTACTCGGCGTGCAGCTCGCGCAGCCGCTTTTGGGCGTGCTCCAGGGGGGCGGTGGCGGGGAGGTCGAGCACCATGGGCCGCACTTTGGTGCGCAGGAAGTGGTCGGGGCAGGAAGTCCCCTTCATGGCCAGGGCAAGGTGGCGCTCCCGGGCCAGGAAGTCGAGCACCACCTCGCTGTCGTTGTAATGGCCCACCTGGCGGGCGTCGGTGCTGGCCAGGCCTCGTAGCAGGGGGAAGAGGGCGGCGGCCCGGGCATGGCGCTCCCTTTCCGGCAGCGGGGCGAACCCCTCGACCACCGGGCCGAAAGGCTCAGCCCGGCCGTTGCTGTCTATGTAGGCCTGGGCGGTGCGGATTATCTCCAGGGACCGGGCCTCGCACTCCTGGCTGGTGCTCCCCCAGGCAGTGATCCCGTGCCCACCCAGGACCACCCCAATGGCCTCCGGGTGGTCACGCTCGATGGCTGCTGTGTCCAGGCCAAGCTGGAAACCGGGCCGCCGCCACGGCACCCACCGGACGCGGTCGCCGAAGCAGGCCTTGGTCAGGGCCTCACCGTCCACCGCCGTCGCCAGGGCGATGCCGGCGTCGGGATGGAGGTGGTCCACGTGGGGGGCGCGCAACAGCCCGTGGGAGGCGGTGTCGATCGAGGGCGCGGCCCCGCCCTTGCCGTGCAGGCAGTAATCGAAGGCGCTCACCATCTCGTCCTCGCGCTCCTCACCCGGGTAGATGTCGACCAGTGCCCGGAAACGGTCGAGGCGCAGCACCGCTAGGCCGGCTTCGGTGAGCGTCCCCAGGTCGCCTCCCGACCCCTTTACCCACATGAGCTCGACTGGCTGGCCGGTGACCGGGTCGGGGACGACGGCCTTGGCCGACGTGTTGCCACCGGCGTAGTTGGTGTTCCTCGGGTCGCGCCCCAGCCGGTGCGAACGTTCCAGCAGCTCGTGTACCACCGCCGGGACCTGGCCAACAGGCATCGCGTCAGCCCCCCCAGCTGCTGGCGGTGCCGCCCACCCGTTCCCGCCTGGTGCGCTCGGCATGCCCGGAGCGGGCGTACGCCCTCAGGGGGTCGGGGTCGAGCCCCATGTCTTCCCGGAGCTCGGCCAGCAATGGCCGTACGTCCGAGCTGAAGGCGTCCACCAAGACCGCGTTGGCGCCCAGCACGTCACCTTGCAGCTGGGCTTCCCGCAAGGCTTCGCGGTCCACCAAGAGGGCCTTGGCCGTAGCTTCTTGCACGTTCATCACCGACCTGATCTCGGCGGGCACCTTCTGCTCGACGTTGTGGCACTGGTCCAGCATGAAGGCTACCCCCGCGCCGGGCAGGTGGGCACCCGCGCCGACGACCTCGACCATGATACGGAACAACTGGTAGGGGTCCGCCGCCCCGACCATCAGGTCGTCGTCGCCGTAGAAGCGGCTGTTGAAGTGGAAACCCCCGAGCCTGCCCAACCGCAACAGGCAAGAGACGATGAACTCTATGTTGGTCCCTGGGGCGTGGTGGCCGGTGTCCACCAAGACGTTGGCCTTGGGCCCCAGCGCGCTGCAGTGGGCGAGCGAGGTGCCCCAGTCCGGCACGTCCATCGTGTAAAAGCCGGGCTCGTACAGCTTGTACTCGAGCAGCATCCCCACCCCCGGCGGCAGGGCGGCGTACACCGTCGACAGCGCCTCCGCGAGCCGGTCCTGGCGCGCCCGTATGTCGTCTTGGCCGGGGTAATTGGTGCCGTCGGCAAACCACAGGCTGATGTTGGGAGACCCCACGGCGGCGGCTATGTCGACGCACTCCAGCAGGTGCTCGGTGGCCTTCTTGCGCACTGCCGGGTCGGGGTTGCACACGCTGCCCAGGCGGTAGTCGTCCTCCTGGAAGAGGTTGGGGTTTATGGCCCCGATGCGCAACCCCAGGTCAGCCGCATGCTTGGCCAACTTGGCGTAGTCGTCGACGCGGTCCCAGGGTATGTGCAGGGCGACGGAAGGCGCCACCCCGGTCAGGCGGTGGACGAGGGCGGCGTCCTCGACCTTCTCGTAGGCGTCCCGGGCGGCACCGGGGGCTTTGAAGACCTTGAAGCGCGTCCCGGTGTTGCCGTAGGCCCAAGACGGCGTCTCCAGCCACTGCTGGCGCAGGGCCTCCTTGATCTCTGTACGCGAAGCCATCGCGGGCACCTTTCTCCATGGCCATTGGCGCGAGGCCCCTGGGCAGAGGGGCCCCGCGCCCCAGCCACAGCCTAGAAGTTGAAGTTGTTTATGTTGGACTTGTTGAACACAAAAGGCGGCCCCAACAGCACCGTGTGGTCGGGGCCTACGGTGAACTTGCCCAGCCTGCCTGCCACGAAGCTCTGCCCCTGAGCGTTGGTGATGGCGTGCGAGGCGAGCTCCACTGCCGCGTACGCGGCCAGGTAGCCCAGGTTGGCAGGGTTCCACAGGGCGAACGCCTGGACCGTCCCATCGGCTACGTACTTTTTCATCTCGTTGGGCGTGCCCAGCCCGGTGAGCTGCACCTTGCCCCGGTACTTGGGTGTGTCAAGGACGGAGGCGGCCGCGGCGATGCCGACCGTGGTGGGCGAGATGATGCCCTTCAGGTTGGGGTAGCTGGAAAGCAGCCCCTGGGTCACCTGGACCGACGTAGCCGTGTCGTCGTTGCCGTAGACGATCTTCACCAGCTTCACCTTGGGGTACTTCTTCAGCTCTTGCTTCATGTAGCGGATCCAGGTGTTCTGGTTGGTGTCGTCTATGGTGGCGGACACTATGGCTATCTGCCCCGCGTCATGGATCTCCTTGGCAATGAGGTCGACCTCGATGGCCCCGATCCCCTGGGGGGTGGCCTGGTTTATGAACAGGTCACGGCAGTTGGTGTCGGAGTCGTAGGTCACCACGGTGATGCCCTTTTTCATTGCCGAGTCGAGGGTGGGGCACAGGGCGCTGGGGTCGGTCCCGGAGATGATCAGCGCGTTGGCGCCCTTGGTGATGTCGGCTTGGATGACCGGGAGCTGGGAGCTGGGCGTATCGGTAGTGCCGCTTGTCTCCTGCCCTATCTCACCCAGCTGCTTGAGGGCGAGCAATGCGCCCCCTGTCTTCACGCTGTCGGCGGTGGTGAAGTAGGAATTGCCCAGGTTCTTCGGGATGACGAACACCTTGAGGCCCTTGACCAGTGCATGGTGGGGGGCGGCCAGGGCGGTGCCGGCGGTGGCGAACGTCGTGACAACGGGGGTCACGACGCCGAAGGCCATGGCGGCTGCGGCTGCCGTTGCCGTCCTGGCAAGGGTTGTCCTCCACTTGGGAAGTGCGGGTCTCATAGTTTGCTTGGGTCCTTTCACTCGTTGACGGGATAGGGGTACAAAAAAGAGCTGCCGGTGCCTCCTTTCTTGGTGCCTGAGCCCCTAGGCCTGTGCCCCGGGGGGCTGCGCCAGTGGGGCCTGTGCCGGCGGGCGCTGTGCCGGCGGGGCCAAAGCCCCGGGGCCCAACTGGTGATGGTCGAGCTGTCGGTCATGGCGTGCCGTCCTTCAGCTGTGCGTGGGCAGCCACCCCCAGCCGGCGGCGGCCGGCCAGGCTCCTAGCACGGGAAGCCAGTTGGCCGGCGTTCGGGACGAGCACGCTCAGCAGCAGCAGCCCCCCCGTCACGATCTCCAGGCCATTGGCGTTGAAATTGGTCAGCAGGAGGGCGCTTTGCAGGCTGGTGTACACGAGCACGGCCAAGACGACCCCGGCCAGGGAGCCCTTGCCGCCGAAGATGGAGACCCCGCCCAGCAGCACGACCGCGACTACGGGCAAGATGAGGTCGATGCCGTTGTCGGACTCGGCGGTGCTGAGCCGGAAGGTGTAGAGGATCCCCGCCAGTGCCCCGGTCAGCCCCGAGAGCATGAAGAGCAACGTCTTCACCCGCTTCACCCGGATCCCGGCAAAGAGGGCTGCTTCCTTGTTGAACCCGATGGCCACGACCGACCGGCCGAAGGGCGTGGCGTGGAGCAATACACCGAACAGGACGGCGAGGACGATGAAAACAGCAGCCGAAAAGGAAAGCAGCTGGCCTGTCCCGGGGAGGGGGTTGACGCCGATCGTGGTGTAGCTCGAGGGGAAGTTGGTAATGATGGCCGGGCCGAGCACGATCTCGGCGATCCCCGCGTACAGCGTCATGGTGCCGATGGTGACGGCCAAGGAGGGCAGGCCGAGGCGGGTGACGAGGGCACCGTTGACCCACCCGAGCAGCGCCCCGGTGACCAGGACGAAGGCGATGACCCCGGGCATGGGCCAGCCCTGCTGCCACAAGTAGCCTACGAGGCTGCTGGACAGGGCCAGGGTGGAGGCGATGGACAGGTCGATCTCCCCGGCCAGGATGACGAGCGTCATCGGCAGCGTCATGATGGCCAGCTCCCCGTACAGCAGGCAGACGTTGCTGAAGACGTTGGCCGAGGTGAGGAACTGGCGAGAGGTGGCCGCCCCGACGAGCACCGTCGCCGCCAGGGCGACCACCAAGGCGCTTTCCCAGCGCAGCAGGGGCCGGAGGCGGTTGGGGGCCCTGGTCTCCGTCTTGGGCGCCAGGGCGGCTTGTACAGCTGGCAGCGGTGCCTCGGGCAGTGCAGTGGTGACGTCCCGGTTGGCCGCCGGGTTGGCGGCCGAGGGGGCACCTACCGGCTGGCCGCCGGGGCGCGAGAGCGAGGCCGCGGTGGGCTCATGTCGCATGCTGCAGGCTCCGTTTTCGCAACGCGGCCGTCAGGCGTACGGTTATCCAGTGGTCGAGGGAAATGGCAACGACGATGAGGAGGCCGTCGATGGCCTTGTCCCAGAACGACGAGATGCCGAGCACGTACAGGGCCTGGTTGATGGTGGCCAGCAGGAGGGCACCCAGGGCGGCGCCGATGACGGTCCCACTGCCTCCAAAGATGTTGACGCCCCCCACCACGACCGCGGCGACGACCGTGAGCTCGTAGCCGTAGCCGGCTGTCGAGTCGATGGTGCCGTAGACCGCCGCCCACAAGACGCCGGCCAGCCCAGCGATGGCGCCAGAGGCAACAAAGGCGGTGAACACCCGCTTGCCCGTGGGTATGCCGGCCAGGCGGGCGGCTTCGGGGTTGGAACCGATGGCGTAAAGCTCGCGGCCGGAGCGGAACGAACGCAGGTAGTAAGCCCCCAGCGCCACCACACCGGCGACCACCATGGCCAGGTAGGGGACAGCACCGGCGCTGGAGGTCGGGATGGCCAGGAACCCTCCGGGGAGCGACGCGGCGACCACCATGCCTCCCCCGATGATGAGGACGTCAAGGGCACGGAAGATGTACAGCGTGGCCAGGGTGACGACCAGGCTGGGCACCCGGGCGACGGCGACGATGAGGCCGTTCACGGTGCCGCAGCCCAGCCCGATGGCCAGCCCCACGAGGAACACCGCGGCAATGGGGATGCCGTGGACCTGGGAGAACAGGTGGGCGGACAGGTAGGCGGACAGGCCGAGGACCGAACCGACGGACAGGTCGTAGTTCCGGGCCAGGACCACCAGCGTCTCGCCCAGGGCGAGCAAGGCGAAGATGACCGTGTTGGAGAACACGAACTTGATGTTCTGGCTGTCGACGAAGCGAGGTTGGACCGAGGCGGCCACTGCGACGAAGACGGCCAGGACCCCTATTATGCCCAGCTCGCGCGCCCTGAATATGAGGTCCACCAGCCGCCGCGAACCGGAGGGGGCAGTGCCGGGCTGCCCGTCGGCCCACGCCAGGGGTGAGGTCATCGTGCCAGCACCTCCACTTGCCCCGTGGCCGCGGCCATGATCGCTTCTTCGGAGGCTTCGTGCCGGCCCAGTTCGGCGACCAGGCGCCCTTCCCGCATGACCAGTACCCGGTCTGCGACCTGGAGGACTTCGGGCAGCTCGGAAGATATCATCAGCACGGCTACGCCTGAGCGTGCCAGCTCGACGAGCAGGCGGTGGACCTCGCTCTTGGTCCCGACGTCGATCCCCCGGGTCGGCTCGTCGACGATCAGCAGCCGCGGGTGGCGGCTGAGCCACTTGGCCAGGACCGTCTTTTGCTGGTTGCCTCCCGACAGCGTCGACACCGGGTCGGAGAACCGGCCGTACCTCAGGCGCAGGCGGGTGGCCCAGTCGGACGCGAAGCGCTGCTCCGCACCACGGCGGACCACACCGAAACGAGCCACCTGCCCCAGGGAGCTGAGGGCGATGTTGCTGGCAATGGACAGCTCCATCACGAGGCCTTGCAAGCGCCTGTCTTCAGGGACGAAGCCGATGCCGGCGGCCATGGCCGCCGCCGGTGAAGCCTTTTTCAGGGGCCTGCCCTCCACCAGCACACGGCCCGCGTCGTAGCGGTCGACACCGAACACCGCCCGGGCTACCTCGCTGCGGCCGGCCCCGACCAAGCCGGCCAAGGCGACGATCTCACCGCTGCGGACTCGAAAGGAGACGCCGACGAAGACACCCTCACGGGTGAGGTTGTCCACCTCGAGGACGAGGCGGCCGCCTTGGGCTTGGTCGGCCGCGCCCCGCTCGACCACCTCGCGGCCCACCATGGCCCGGACCAGTTCGTCGGCACTGAGGCCGGCCACCGGGCGGGACAGTACACGGCGACCGTCGCGCATGACAGTTACCCTCTGGCAGGTCGCGAAGACCTCCTCGAGGCGATGGGAGATGAACAGCACTGCCACCCCCGAGCTGCGCAGGGACTCGATGACGCCAAAAAGGCGCTGGACCTCGTAGGCGGAGAGGGCAGCGGTGGGCTCGTCCATCACTATCACCCGGGCGTCGAGGGACAGCGCCTTGGCTATCTCGACCACTTGCTGGTCGGCGATGGACAGGCCCCTGGCTATGCGCTGAGGGTCCAGGTCCACCCCGAGCGGGGCCAGCAGCTCCACCACCCGGCGGTGCATGGCCCTGGTGTCGATCCGTCGTCCCCGGCGCAGGGGCTGGCGGCCGATGAAGATGTTCTCGGCCACGCTCAGGTCGGGGAACAAGGTCGGCTCCTGGTAGATGACGGCGATGCCGGCGTCTTGAGCTGCCAGTGGGCTGGGCAGGGCAAGCTCCTGGCCGTCCAGCCTCAGCACCCCGCGGTCGGGAGGGTGCACGCCCGCCAGGATCTTCACCAACGTCGACTTCCCGGCACCGTTCTCGCCCACCAAGGCGTGGACCTCACCTGGGTAGATCTCCAAGGAAGCGTCCTCGAGCGCCTTTACGGCACCAAAGGACTTTGTGACGTGCTCCACCACCAGCAGCGGGGCTGAGGTGCCGTCGTGGGTGGGGGTACCCTGGTCAGCCGGCAAGGTGCCTCCAGGTGAGGGATCTTATGAATCGTTTCAATGACCTGCAAGAGTTATGCTACGAGCGTGCCCGGGGACTGTCAAGGCACTCAAGCCCGGCAGGTGAACGTCAAAGAGCGCGGGCGGGTGACCATCAGCGAGGTCGCCCGTTTGGCGCGGGTGTCTTTGGGGACGGTCTCCAACGTCCTCAACAACCCGGCCGTTGTGGCTCCGGCGACCCGGGCGCGGGTGCTCGAGGTGATCAACGCGACCGGCTTCGTCCGCAGCACTGCGGCCCACCAGTTGAGGGTGGGGCGGAGCCGGACGGTGGGGGTGGTGCTGCTCGACATCGCCAACCCCTTCTTCGCTGAAGTGGTGAAGGGGGCCGAGCAGGTCCTGGCCGACCGAGGGTACGTGCTCATGGTGTTCTCGAGCGAAGACTCGGCCGAGCGCGAGCACCGCTACCTGCGGGTGCTGGAGGAGCACCGAGTGGACGGGCTCCTCATAACCCCGGTGGGACGGGACCTGGAACGGATCTCCACCCTGGCCCGGCGGGGCACCTCGACCGTGCTCTTGGACCGGGACCGGGGACAGCTGCTCGACCTGTGCTCGGTGACGGTCGACGACGTCCGGGGGGGTGAGCTGGCCGCCGCCCACCTCTTCGGGCTTGGCCACGAAAGGGTCGCCTTCGTCAACGGCCCCACCTCGATCCGTCAGTGCGCGGACCGCCAGCGGGGAGCCCTCCGGGCGCTGCGCATGGCCCGGCGGGACCGCCCTGCGGGCCTGACGGAGCTGGTCATGGCTGGCCTCACCGTCGACCACGGCGAGCGAGCAGCAGCTCAGTTGCTGGCCCTGGAGCCCACCCCGACCGCCGTCATGTGCGCCAACGACCTGCTGGCCCTGGGTGTGCTGAAGGGCTTGTCCGACCGGGGCGTGCGGGTCCCAGACGACGTGGCGGTCGTCGGCTACGACGACGTGAGCTTTGCCTCCATGCTGTCGCCCTCGCTGACGTCTGTGCGCCAGCCCAAGTACGAGCTGGGAGCGGCAGCCGCCGAACTGCTCCTGGAGGAGGCACTTGGGCCTGGCCACGAGCACCGGGCGATAAGGTTCGAGCCCGAACTGGTGGTCCGGGCCTCCAGTGGGGCAGGGCGGCGTTGAGCGGGCCCGTTGGCGCCAGGGGCTACCTGGGGGACCTGGTGGCCATGTCCCGGGCCTATGGCTCGGACCCGGCACTGGTGGTTGCCGGGGGCGGCAACTCATCGGTGAAGTTGGGTGACCACCTGCTGGTCAAAGCGAGCGGGGCCGCCATGGCCAGTGTGACGGCCGGGGACTTCGTGGACCTCGACCGCCGGGCCTTGCGGGCTTTGCTGGCCCAGGATCTCCCCGAGGGCCGTGACGAACGGGAGGCGGCCTTCATGGAGGCGCTGATGGCGGCGCGGGCCAGCCCCGGCCAGCCCCGCCCGTCGGTCGAGTCCTTGTTGCACCACCTGGTGCCTGGGCTCTTCGTGGTGCACCTGCATGCCACCGCGGTCAACCAGTTCGCCTGTAGCCGGGACGGCCAGCGGCTGGTCGAGGAGCACCTCGGCACCGAGGTGGCCTGGGCCCCATTGGTCGACCCCGGTTTCGTCCTGGCCAGGGTGGTGCAAGAAAAGTTGCGGGCGTTCTCGTCCCGGGCCGGTCACCGGCCCCGGGCCCTGGTGCTGCAGAACCATGGCCTCGTGGTCAGCGGGGAGTCGCCCGAGGAACTGGACAGCCATTTGAGGTGGCTGCTCTCTTCGCTCCGGGACATCGCTGTCGCCGAGGGCCGCCGCCAGGGTGCCTCCCGGCCCAGGGCCACGGCCCGGCCCCCAGGGCTGGCCCTCACGGCCCTGGCCGGGGAGGTCCGTGGCCTCCTCGGCCGCTTGCTGGGCGGAGAGGGCGGCCCGCCGGCCGAGGTCAGCTTCGACGCTTCGGAGCCTGTGGTGGGCCTCCTCGCCCGGCCCGACGGCCGCGACCTAGCCCTGGGTGGGCCGCTCACACCCGACCAGGTCGTCTATTGCCAGTCGTTCCCCCTGTGGGTGGAGCCGCCTGAAGGGGCAGCCGGTGAAGTGCTCGGCCGCTTGGCGCCAGCAGTCGCGACCTACGCCAGCACGTACCATGTGGTGCCCAAAGTGGTCCTGGTACGTGGCTTGGGGATGTTCACGGCCGGGGCCACGGCCGGACAGGCCGAGGCGGCGCGGCTCGTCTACCTGGACGCCATAAAGGTCATGGAGGGTGCCGAGCAGCTCGGCGGCATAAATTTCCTCGACGACGACTTCCGCAGCTTCATAGAGCGCTGGGAAGTGGAAGCCTACCGGCGCCGGCGGCAGGCGTAGGCGGGGGCGGCCCGAGGGGGCTGTGCGCGAAAGAGGCTGCACGGGTAGGGGACACCTGCCCGTGCAGCCGGTCTAACTCTAACCCACCCTAGCTTTGCTGGGGGGACCCAAAGCGGCACGTTGTTGACAAGTTTCAGGCAGCCAGGCCAAGTCGCGCGTTTATTACGTGATCATTGATTGTTGTATCGATCGTGGCGAGTCGGTGCCGATGGGCCCGGCGACAAGGCCGCGGAGGCTTTGGTTGGTGAACCCGGTGACGGCGTGGGCTGCACAGCACAGGGCGCAAGCCAGGGCCATCGCGCGTACATCTCCGAACCGGAACGCTCTGGTCCGTTGGCCCTCCCTTGCGCAGGGCTTGTGGATTGGGCCTGCCCGGGTTTAACGGACATCCACCAAGTGGGGCTCAGCCCCAGAAAGGATGTCCAGAATGGGGACGATGGTAACGAAGAAGCCCCGCGCACGCCGGTCGTTCACCCCGGAGTTCAAGGCCCAGATGGCCGAGCTGGTCCGCCAGCCCGGCAGCTGGGGGCGCTCTGCCAGGCCGAACCGGGCCACGAAGAGGTCCGCAAGTTCCTGGCCCACCTGCAGCGAGAAGCGCCAGCGATGTTCACCTTCTTGGCCGACGAGCGAGTCGACGCGACGAACTGGCGAGCCGACCAGGGCATCCGCCCGGCCGTCGTGAACCGGAAGGTCTGGGGCGGCAACCGAACCGATCGGGGCGGACGGGCCCAGTCGGTCATGATGAGCGTCATCCGCACGGCTGCCCAACATGGAGTGGACGCGATCGACTACCTGGCTGCCCGCGCCCGCAGCCCCGACCCCGGGCTCGCCATCCTGCTCGGCTGAGCCAGCAACTCTTGACCCGCCACGGACGCGATCAACACACGCGGACTTCCGCCCCTACCTCGGCGCGCAGCCAAATGCGCTAAATAAACACCCCCGCACTTCCGGACCGACGAGGCCCGCAGACAGCTGCGCGAGGCGTTCAATGCGCCGCGGGATCTTCGTGCGCACGACGGCGTCCTCGACGCCCGCCTTGAGCCGCTTTCTGCTCCTCGGCGCACTCGCGCCCTCGCTGCACTGTGTGACGTGTTGACCGAGGCCGAGACCACCTACCCGGGCACCGGGTTCGTCCTGGCCTACTCAGTGAAACCCCGCCCGGGGATCGCATGAACTACATCACCCCTGTCCGGAGCCCCGGATTCCGCGAGAACTCCGCGAGAACTCCGCGAGAACTCCGCGAGAACTCCCCAAGCTATTGCTGTGCTTCCTCCCCGGCTACCCAAGCCACAAGCTGCTGCCACAAACGATCAAAATACTCCCAATCGAGAAACTCGGGAGGTGCTCCATGCGGGGCGGCGTCGGGTGTAAAGGCGGCCGAACGACCCTGTCCATACTTCCACACACCCAAGATCACCGCTCCGTCATGGTGCAACACTAGCGTCGCATCCTTCTTCAGTTCCACCTGATTGTAAAATAACATTACCGGAAACTCATGGGGCAGGCCCTTCACTATCGGATGCCGCTTGGCGCCCTCCGCTACCCGGGGTTGAAATCCCTGGGGCATTTCAACGCGGTCATCAAGCCCACGTAACAACCTGACCGGCAGCGCCTCCTCTACGGGAGTCGAGTGATACCTGGCCCTCCCGTCGATGCCCTGAAAGCTCATGTAGCCCCCAATCATAATTAGCCCGCCCCCCTGCGCGACATACTCTCGGATGGATTCTAGCCGGTTTGCCGTCACGCGAGAGTACGTTGTTGTATCGGGGTGCAAGAGTAGCGTATTCGCCCCTATGTCGGACAGTATCACAACATCGAAGCCACGCAGCTCCTCAACTGTCGTTGGAAACTCAAGCGGCGCTAAGTGATTTGGAATATGATGAAACTCGTGTCCCGCAGCCTCCATTGCACGCCGCAACCACCGCGTTCCCTCTCCATAGCCGCATTGAGTGAAAAAATCCACACCCTTTATATGGGTGGTCTGGGTAATCCACGATTCCCCAGCGAGCAACACTCTCAATATCCGTGCCACAACACTCCCTCTTCTACGTACTCATCGTTGTCCTCTCGGACCCCTTCTCTGCCCACTCGCGTCATAGTCGCGTCCAACCTCACGGTCACAGCACCAGCGCCCACTGACTGGACGCTTAGTCGACCTGAAAATGGTCGCCAGCCAGCACGGCCTTGTTAGCACGTAATCTGGAAGCTAAACTATGGCCAGCGGACGTACAGGTGATCCTGTCCCACCACGAATCTTGAGGGGGGACACTATCACGCAAAATTCGTACACCCGTTCCTCCGCCAACTCCTCTAGGTAAACATTCTCCATCAGGCGTATGCCGCTCTCGACCAGCATCTCTATGTGCATCGGAAGTGCCAGGCCCTCGACTTCGTAAGGGACTGGGTCTGTTCCAAATTGGTCTATCCCCCAGGCCACGATCTCACGCTTTCGGGCCCAGTCGGCGCAACGCACGCCAAGCCCCGGCTCCCCCGCCAGCTGTACGTTGGGCTCTGACCATTTGAGTCCCCAGCCAGTGCGGACAAAAACGATGTCACCGGGCCTGACGTCAACTCCCTCCTTTCGGAGGGCGTCGTCCAGCTCCTCGGGTGAGATTGCATAGCCTTCCGGCAATATACGGCGACTGGCGAAGTCGGCGACGTCGGCAAGGACGCCTCTGGCTACTATTGGAGGCATAAACTCCGCGCCTAGCTCGGTGGTTCCGAAGCTGCTCACGCAGCTGCTATTTCTGCGACCTCCGTACAGCCGAAAATCGCCGTCGGCTTGCTTTACACCCACATGGTTAAGCTGGTCTATGTGAGTGCCTGTATGATCGGACATACCTACACGCAGATTTTGCGCGGAATACCCGTTCGTCATGCGACCCAAGTTCTGGTGGTGCCACTCCTCTCCATTATCGAGCGTGTACTGCATCAGTGCGAAATATTGCCCGTGGAATGGTGGCACTGGCATGCCGTGCTCTAGGACCCTGCCGAGGTCGAAGATGCGTCCCTGTTGTACAAGCCTTAGTGCTGAAACAATAGATTCAGGGCTTATAGCGCGGAGGGCGCCGAGGGAATCGCCTTCCAGCCACGGCCCTTTGCACCAGATACTTGGCTCTGACCGGGCACTAATCGTGCTACTACTCATGCTAGTCATAATGGACTCTCCTTTCCATTGAAGGGCACCTTCCACAAGCGCACTTCCCACTTGTCAATTATTTCGAGGGTAATATGGCAGTTGTAAATTAGCTCGAGAACTGCTATCGCCACGAGAGTTATCGCGAAGCGCGTGGCATCCAGCGTGTGAGGCGGCGGCGAGTAAGGACGATCAACAGGTCGACCAGCACCGCCATCACTGTGACCCAAAATATCGCTACAATAATTACGGCGAGGGCCTCGTAGGGAATCATCTTCTCAAATACCGTACCCATTCCGGCAGGGGCTCCGGCATACTCGCTTACGACTTCGACGCCCCAGGCGAGACCTATAGCTACTCTTATCCCGGCCAGCACCTCGGGCACTATCGCTGGCAGGATAATTGTCGCAAAGATTCTATTGCTGGAAGCGCCCAAGGTAAGTGCTCGTCGCGAATAAATTGGGTCGACGTTCCGGATAGCGGCGGTGGTGGTGACAACGACCACCACGGTTGTGGAAAAGAGAACCACGCCGACCTGGGCGCTTCGTGCCGGACCGAACCAGATCACAAGAAAGGGTATGATCGCAAGCGGAGGGATCGTTCGTCCTAGTTGGATAGGCCACTCGAGCCAGCCGCGGACAATGTACGACCGCCCCATGGCCAAGCCGACGAAGAGGCCGAGGCATACACCTAGCGCTCCGCCAGAGAGGGTGCTCTCGATGGTGTACACAATGTCTGGTGCTAGGCCATGAGAGCCCCCTCCCTGTGCCTCGAGAAGGCGATTCTTCCAGAGGTCCGTTACCACCTGTGGCCACAGCGAAGTGAGGGCCGGCAGCTTGTACGGGCCAAGAACCGACGCCAAAGTCTGCCAGAGTCCGAGGAAGATGAGCACCCCTACGAGGGGCAGTACCTTCGTCTCCGCGCGTGCCCAGTACCGAGCAATAGCTAGGCGGGAGCCTATGCCTGGAGCACCAACAGCGTCAGTGTTGTGTTCGGCGACTCGGCCTTTAGGGGGCATGCGGGTGGTGCTCGTATTCATCTTCATCGGGCTGGCCTTCCCTCACATAATGCCCAGCTGCGGGTCAAGCACGGCCACTAGGCCGCGGCGGCGCCTGCGAACCGGGCTGCGTCGAAAAAGTCAAGGTCGGCATACAGCTGCTTCGCTCTAGAAATCAACGAGCTCACGGTGCGGGCTTCCGCACCGGACAGACTCCGCATTCTGACAGCAGCCTTAGCAAGGTCAACCTGAGTCTGACGCTGATACTGGACCATAGCGGCGTATAACTGATCGGCATCGGTAAAATCACGCCAGGTATACTCGCCGGGTTTATAGGTGCCGTTGTGCACATACAACTGTATGGCTGAACCGATCAAGTATTGCACCTCAAACGGGTTGCGCGGGTCCTGGAAAATTGCCTTCTGCTGCGCGAACGTCAGGAAGGGATCAAGGTCGCGGTAGACCACGCGCGGCGCTAGGTCATTAGTGAACTTAGTGCCGGCCACGGAATTCAAGAATGGAGTTTGTATAGCGGACGCTGCCTGGGGATGGTCGTGGATAAACTGATTGATACGCCAGTCTACAGACAGCATGCGCAAGGCCGTATCCATGTGGCCTTTCAACCACGAGTCGGGTGCCACCCAGCCATCATTAAAGACAGCCTGCAATGCAGTTGAGGTTGGCGAGGGTTGTGCCGCAGACGCTAGGTCTCCGGAGGTGAGGATCGGTACGAAACCGGCCTCTTGCAGTGTCAGGTGAGAGGGCACTCCGCCCACCTGAAAATCGATACGCCCCGACTCCATTAGCGCTGTAGTCTCAGGGTCCGGCGCCACTACCGAGTGCACCTGGGCTAGGGTCATGCCGGCATCGGAAAACGCCAAGTCAATGAAGCCTTTGATAGCTGCCTCGGCCGGGTAACCGAAGCGTTGTCCCTTCATTTGACTCATAGTGGCTACGATGGCGGCGCGCGGCGACAAGCCTTGAGCCCTGAACTGAGCGTAGCTTTTCAGGCCGTGATGGGGCCGCCCGAGTATTGCGTACCCCTGAAAGAGGTCGGCCACGGCGAACAGCTTGAATTTGGGCAGCGTGTTGACCGCTGGCATGAATAACTGTGCGGAGGCGGACATTACCTGGACGCGCCCTGATGCAAATATGGGATCGTCTTGGTCGTTCGGAGCAATGATTCCTGTCCCGTTGGGTGCCAGCGTTATCCCGACGTTGGAGAAAAAGCCTTCCTTTACGCCAATGATGTACTGAGTGTGGTCGAAGTAGGGCTCCCCGGCAAAGTTTACAGTCACCTGGGGTATGGTAGGAGTAACAATCGGCGTCGCAGTGTGTGGCAGAGCCGTGGTAGCAGCGGATGCTCCCGTGGCATCCAGAAGCGCTATAGCTGCGCCGACAGTGGTGATCGCCAATGCTTTGAGGCCAAGGTGCCTCAGAAGCGATCGTTGAGTACTAGGTGTGGGAGTGTAGGACATGTGGAATGTCTCCTCGCGTTCGTTTAGAACTGTGTTGGGTGAAAGGTCGTAGTGTGATGGTACAGGATCAGCGGGAAATATGAAGCAATGAGAACAGTGGCAAGCACAGTATATGAGGACACGTGGGCTATGTGGAGTAGGCACCCCCTTTCGGAGCGAGTTGCCCGGTTGGCCGCATCACGAGACGGTTGCCGTACGGCATTGAGGGCGGAAGTATACTAGTCCTTGGGCATCCATCGGGTGATCCAGTCCGCGGCGAGTGTGAAGAGTCTGTCGAGCACGAAAGTGTAGACCATTATCATTACAACGATAAGCGCCATACGAGCAGTATACAAGTAATCCTCTGCCATGATCAGTACGTGGCCTAGGCCGTTTTGCGCGCCGAGATATTCGCCAGCTAGGAGCAAGGCCCAGCCTATTCCGATAACAACACGTAGACCTCCTATGACCGCTGGCACGATTGCGGGTAGGATAACTGTGCGGTATATCCTGAAGCGAGCGGCGCCCAGCGTACGTGCGAGGTTAACCAATTCTGGCGGTACATTCCCAGCCGCTTCAACTGTGCTGATAACGACAACGGAGAACACGGCGAAGGCGATGAAGGCAAGAATGCCAAAGCTGGTACCGCCCCACCAGGCAAGAAATAGTGGTACGAGGGCCATTAGGGGGATTGTCCTTACCAGGAGGACAGGTCCCTGTACGAGAAGGCGGACTAGTTTGCTCCAAGCGAGGAGAAGGCCGGCGGTTATACCGATGGCGGCGCCTAGGAGCACCCCGCCGAGCAGTCGTTCGGCGCTGACGAGGGTGTTCTGCCAGAGGGCCGCTAGGCCATGGGCGAGGGTGGTAGGTGTGCCAGGTGCGAGGAATACAGATAGTCCCGCGATGGCATTGAGGACGCTCAGGGGGCTGGGTAGTGCCGATGCACCGTGGATTATGTGCGCACTGTTTGTGTAGTAGGAGAGGAGCCACCAGAACGCGAGTAGGGCGACGAGGGAGGCTATGTGGTAGGTGAGTGCGCGTCTTTGCCTATGGGGTCGGGATGTGGCTAGCATCGCTATGGCTGTTCGGGAATGGAGGCAGGAAGTCCAGTGAGTGATAGGGGTCGCTGTTGGGTGGCGCCGTCGAGGCTTCTCCAGAGTCGCTGTTTCGCAATGGCGAACTCGGGGGATAGCCGGAGGTCGTTGGTTCGTGGGGAGTCGAAGGTGACAGGCATGTCGGCTATGAGGCGGCCCCGTGACAGTATGAGCACTCGGTCACTAAGATAAAGAGCTTCTTCGATGTCGTGCGTGACGAAGAGCGTGGTTTTGGGAGTAGTGTGAAGTAGGGCTAAGAGTTCGTCTTGAAGTTGGCATTTTGTCACGTAGTCTAACGCCCCGTACGGTTCATCCATCAACAAGGTGGTGGGTTCATTCGCGAGGACCATAGCCAGCTGGCACCGTTTTTTCATTCCACCGGAGAGCTCCTTGGGGAAGAAGTGTGCGAAGTCTTTGAGGCCGACAACCGTGAGCCAATGTTCAGCAAGTGCACGTCGTTGTGCGCGAGGCATGCCCTTCACTTCGAGTCCGTATTCGACGTTTTTGACGACGGACCTCCACATGAAGAGGGCGTCCTGTTGGAACACGACGCCGCGATCACTGCCAGGTCCTGTGATGGGGCGGCCGTCGAGGAGGACTCGGCCGCTGGTTGGTTGTAGCAGTCCCGCGACGACGTTTAGGAGGGTCGTCTTGCCCGAGCCAGAGAGGCCGAGAATGGCGACGAAAGTCTGAGGCGTGATATGTGCGGAGACATCCTGGAGGGCAGCGAAGGCGCCGGCGCGGCGGCGGGTAAAGCTGACGGACAAGTGCTCGATGGTTATCTCGGACATCTATGTCCTTGTCCTCCTAGCGGTTGTGCGTGGGGTGGAGTTCTGGGGGATAGTGCATGGCTGGGTACATCGAGCTTCTCCAGGGAGGTCCCGCTAGGTGCCCAACCGCTCGAAGTCGACGCCCAGGAACCGGCAGATGGCCTCGAGCTCGGCGGTGATGTCCCCCGGGACGGCGTGGATGTGGTTGGCGCCGAAGCGGGCCAGGAAGGTGCCCGCCGGCGCCTCCATGCGGGTGAACGCATGCGGCCAGACATAGGTGCTCTGGCGCATCAGGGACTCGTTGACGTCGTCGTCGTACACCTCGAACTGCCCCTTGGTCACCTGCATGCGGTACTGGCCGTCCGAGCGGGACAGGCGGGCGAGGGTCACTGGGCCGGGGGCAGCCAGGTGGTGCACCGCCGCCCCGCCCGCCGGGAAGTAGAACTCCTCGGGGTACAGGTGCACCCGGGCCAAGTTCTCGAAGGGGTCGTCCGAGCGGGCCGCGTACCATGTGGCGTGCTGGCCCGAGTTCTCGAGGTCCCAGATCCCCCGGTCGGGGAAATAGTGGCGCACGTCGGCGAACAGCACCGGCGTGCCCGTCACCTTGTGCATGAGCTGCATGGTGAGGGCGCCGTCCATGTCCACCTCGGTGGCGCAGATGAACGGCTCCTTGGGGCCGTCCCAGTCGTAAGGGTCGTTCAAGAAGGCCTCGGCCACGTCGGTCGTGGCGAAGTGGTTGGTCAGCTCCGGCTGGCCCTTTATGCCGCAGAAGTCGAGGTGGCCCTCGGCGATGATGTCCCTAAGGGCGTAATAGGAGCGCACCTGGCGCTCCAGCACCTCTGGGGTGAGGCGTTGGCCGTCGTAATGGACGCCAGCCGCGTGCTTCTCCAGCCATTCCCGGGCCGACTGGGCCTGGCGGGCCGGGACCAGCTCGGAGCGGCGCACCACCTCCCATTGGTCGACCTCTTCCACGTCGATGCCAAACCGCCGCATCCATTCGTCGGTCCGCCCCACCGCCGTGTACATGCCCATCGACCGCCCGCCGATGCGGCCGAAGGTGCAGCCCTCCAGCGACCGCACGGCGTGAGCTGCTCGCACCAGTTGCCCCAGGCGCTGGGCGACGGCCTCGTCGCCGACGTCGCCCCACAGCCGCTCGTGGTGGCGGCCGATCTGGTCCAGGCTCCCGCCCGCGGCCAGCAGGCTTACCATCCCCGGGTAGGTCGGGTCGATGTTCGAGAACAGCAGCAGGGGCCCAGCCGTGGCCCGGGCCGCGTGCACCGAGAAGTGCGGGAACGCCCACACGGGGTAGTTGAAGACGGTCAAGTCTGGCCGGAAGGAGGCCACCCGGCGGGCCTCTCGTACCGCCACCTCGTTGGACGTGATGGGCTCGGTGCCTCGTACCACCTCATAGCCCGAGGCGGTGCAGGCGGCCGCGATGCGCTCCTCGACGTCGCCCACGAACCCGGCTATGCCCTGGTGGACAAAGCCGCGGCCATCGCTGAAGCTGAGGATCCCGACGCGTGGCATTGGCTCACCTCCGGTAAACGATTTATCAGGTACTGCGCCTCTGGCCCGGGGGCTATGGGCAGGCCGAAAGGGCCAGTCTTCGTTGGGCACTTGCCCCAGCTATCCGTTGTGCCAGGGCTGCGAGCAAGCTCCGCAACCACCCTGTGCTCCCCATCCGGTTGTAGGTGGAGTAATCGTTTACTAGGATAGCCGACTGATGAGGAGCCGTCAAGCCGGGCCGGCACAGCGCCCCTGGGCTGCGCCCGGCAAGCTGGCCACGGCCCAGCTCGGCCAGCTGGGGCGGTGCCCCCGGGGCGTTAGTACCCTCGGCGTAGCATGACGACGATCGTCGACGTCGCCCGGGCTGCTGGAGTGTCCACCGCCACGGTGTCGCGCGTGCTCAACAAGCACCCCCACGTCGACCCCCGCCTGGCCAGCGTGGTCATGCAGGCGGTAAAGGACCTCGGCTACCAGCCAAGCCGGGTGGCCCGCAGCCTGCGCACCCGTCGCAACCGAGTGTGGGCACTGGTCATCTCCGACATCCGGACCGGGCCGTTCTTTGCCGACGTGGTACGGGGGGTGGAGGATGTCGCCTACAGCGCCGGTTACTCCCTGTTCCTCTGCAATACCGACGAAGACCCGCTGAAGGAAGCGTCTTACATAAACTTGGCCGTGGCCGAGAACGTCGGGGGAGTGGTCCTGACCCCTTCGGGGCCGCGCACTGACCTCGGTTCGCTGGCCTCCTCTGGTACCCCGGTGGTGCTGGTGGACCGGAAGCTGCCCGACCAGGGAGCCGACACGGTGGTAGTGGACAACGTCCTGGGCGCCACCCAGGCGGTGGCGCACCTGCTGGCTGGGGGCTACCAGCGAGTGGCCTGCATCACCGGCCCCCTTTCCACCACTACCGGCCTCCAGCGCTACCAAGGCTACGCCAGGACCTTGGAGCAAGCGGGCGTACCCGTCCACGACCGCTGGGTGCGGGTGGCGGACTTCCGGGAGGCCGGTGGGCGCGCCGCCATGCAGGAGCTGCTGGCCTTGGCCGAGCCCCCCGAAGCCGTCTTCGTGGCGAATAACCTCATGACCGTGGGTGCCCTGCAGGCCATAGCCGAGGCCGGCTTGGAGGTGCCCGCGGACATGGCCGTGGTCGGCTTCGACGACGTGCCCTGGGCGTCGCTGCTCCGTCCCCCGCTCACCACCGTGGCGCAGCCCGCCTACGACCTTGGGCTGGAGAGCGCACGCCTGCTGCTCAGCCGGCTGGAAGGCTACTCGGGGGCGGCCCGGCTGGTGACCCTCGCCCCTACCCTCAGGGTGCGCGAAAGTTCCGCTCCCAAGGCGCAGGCCACCCGCCCGGCGGTGGCGACAGGTGACCGGGACAAGTGACCGGCAACAAGCGACCAGGAGGTCATAGGCCGTGCTCATAGGTATCGACCCACTGCTCACCCCAGAGCTGTTGTACGTGCTGGCGGCCATGGGGCACGGAGACGACCTGGTGATCGCCGACGCCAACTTCCCCGCCTATAGCACCGCCCCCCGTACCCGCCATGGGCAGGTGCTCACCTTGCCCGGCTCGACGGCACCGGCGGCGCTGAGGGCGGTGCTTTCGCTGCTGCCGCTCGACAACTTCGTGGACCAGCCGGTGCGCACGATGGCCGTAGAGGGCAGCCCTGATGAGATCCCGCCGGTCCAGCGGGAGCTCCAGGAGGTGGTCGACAACGCCGCCGGCCGGCACTGGCCCTTGGGGGCCCTGTCCAGGACGGGCTTCTACGAGGCGGCTGGGTCAGCCTATGCCGTGGTCATCACGGGAGAGCGGCGGCTCTACGGGAACGTCCTCGTCAAAAAGGGCGTGGTGCCACCCGATGGGAGTGCCTGAGCACCGGCCAACGAGCCAGTAACCCCAAGCGGCCGGCAGCCACCACCGGCCAGTACCCCCAAAGGGGCATCCGCCCCAACGGCCGGTGACCCTCGACGCCGGCAACCCGGCTGAGACCACCGTCTGCGCGGGGCCCACCGCCACCTGGGTGAAAGGTGTTCTGCCTTGGCGGGCTTGTGCCCGAGCGTAGGGCAGGGCAACGGGGGCCGTGCTTACCTGGGCCAGGGCCACCTGGGAGACGCGGTGGTTGCGGGGAGCGAGGTAGGAGGGCCGAGCAGATGGCGAGCGTGGTGACGACGGCGGCGTCGGCCCAGGAAGTAGTGCGCAGGTACCTCGCCTCCCACTACCCGGCCTTGGCTGGTAGCCAGTTGTCGGTGCTCAAGCTCGAGATGGGCTGGTTGGTTGAGGCTGTCCCAGTGAAGCCCCTGGCAAGCTCTTGCGCGGCCCTCCTGGCACCCACCCTGAGCTCCTCTGCGACGCCCACCGCTGCGGCTCTTCCGGTGGGGCCGACGGCGCCGGGGGCGGAGCGCGCCGGCCCGGGAGCGAGGGTGCTCATGTTGGTGAACCGTCACGGCTTCGTGGACGAGCTGCGCCGCTCCCCACCGCGCCGGGGGGCCCAGTGGCTCAGCGCCCCAGCGCCGCCTCAGCCCCATTAGGATTAGGGCTTGGCCCTGGGGGCACCCACCCGCCTGTGCCACGAGCCAGGGGACGCCCTAGCCCAAGGGGGTGGGCCGGCCCGGCCACTCCGGGCCGGGTGGGCTTATTGGGCCACTTGGGGGTTGGGCCTGCGGGCCGGAGGCTGCCACGAGCGCGGCAAGCGGGCCCCGTACTGCGTGACGACGGTGCGAGCCGTCCGGTGCCCGGCTTCGATGGCCTGGCGAAGGCCGCAGCCCGCAGCCCAGGCGGCCAGGAAGCCACCTGCCATGGCGTCGCCGGCCCCGGTGGTGTCGACCACTTCGGCCACCGGTGCCACCTCCACCTTGAGCAGCTCCTCGCCATCGGGCGAGTAGGCCACTGTGGGACTGGCGCCGTGCTTGACGATGACAAGGCCGGGGGCCTTGACCCGCCCCTGCGGCCAGAGGGCCTCAGCCTCCTCCTCATTGGCGAAGAAGACCTCGGGGGCAAGCCTGTCCACCAAGTCCAAGAAGCTCGAGCGGCCCACCTGCATGATCCTGGCCACATTGCCGGCGTCCAGGCTGACCAGGCCCCCCTGGCTGTCCGCCCCGCCCGGGCTGGCCGCCCCACCCGGCCCGTTGCCCGACGCGTGGGCCGGCTGGCCCGGCCCGTTACCTGGCGCTGTCGGCCCAGGGCCGGAGCGCACCATCTGGACGGCTCGCCAGGTTCCCTCGGCGGTTGGGCTGTCGAACAGGCCCTCGTAGAGGTGCAGGACCGAGACGCCAGCGAGCTGCTCAGCGGTCACGTCCTGGGCAGAGAGGGCAAAACTGGACGTGTCGTAGGCCATGGTGCGCTGGCCGTCAGCACCAACCAGGACGACGACGGTGGCAGTGGCCCCCTTGCGGGTGACCGCCACCTCCACGCCCACCTCTTGGAGCTCATCGGCCAGCAAGCTGCCGATGGTGTCGGCCCCGGTCTGGCCCACGAAGCGTACGGCTGCCCCTTCCAATGCCGCCGTCCAAGCAACGTTGGGACCGAAGCCGCCGGGAGCAAAGACGATCTGGGACGCGGTGCTGCCGCCCGGCACAAGCGGTGCGGCCGGCTTCACTATGACGTCTTGCACCATGCAGCCCATCACTCCGACCAGTGGGCTTGGGCCTAGGGAGGGGAGCTCATAAAGCATGCCCAGAGCATACGAGCATGTCCGAGCGCAGACGCTCTGGCTGGCCGCCTTCACGGCCACGCTCAGGGGGTGAGCAGCTTGGTGGCTCGGCGGGTGGAAATGGCCATGGCCGCGCCAGCGAGGGCGGCCAGGTAGGCGAGGTGGCCGATGATGTCCCAGGACGGCTGGCCCAGGCACAGCTCCCGGCACGCAGCCACTCCCTGGTACAGCGGAGCGGCCTCGACCAGCAGCTGGAGCCAGCGGGGGAACACGGACAAGGGGTAGAAGGTGGCCGAGAACAAGAAGAGGGGCATCTGCACCAACATCACCTTGTCGAAATCGGTCCACGAGCGCATGTAGCAGGCCGACATGAAGCCGCAGGCGGCGAAGGCGAGGCCGACCAGCACGGCGCAGGGCAGGGCGAGCAGGGCCCAGGGAGAACGGGTGCCGGAGAGGACAGCCATGGCCACCAAGAAGGCGGCGGAGTACAACGCCGAACGCACGACGGCCGAAGCCACCTCGGCCACGGCGATGTCCCGCGGGGTGAGCGGGGTGGCCACGACGCCTCGGTAGATCTTGGCCCAGTGCAGCTTGTCGAAGATGTTCGTGGTGCACTCGTAGACGGCGCCGTTCATGGCCGAGCTGGCGAGGAGGGCGGGGGCCACGAAGGCTGCGTAGGGCACCTCGGCCCCGTTCGGGCCGGGCATCTTGCCCACTAGGTGGCCGATCCCCACCCCTATGGACAGCAGGTAGAAGACTGGTTCGACAAGCCCGGTGGCCCAGACGTAGGGCACCGCCTTTTGCACCATCAGGTTGCGGCCGACAAGGGCCGCAGGCCTGGCAAAGCGTGGGGAGGCAACAGTCACGCCCACCCGAGGTGCTGGCGAGCTCATGGCGCCAGTTCCTTGCGGTAGGTGCGGGAGGCGGCCATGGAGCCGACGGCGATGACCACCACGAGGTAGGCGAGATGGCCCAGGGCCGGCCAGGCACCGAGGCTGCCCTGGTAGAGGCCCCGGGACAGTTCCACGCCGTGCCACAGGGGCAGCACGTAGGCGATGTAGCGCAGGCCGGTGGGCAGTTGCGACAGCGGGAAAAAGGTGCCCGAGAACAAAAAAAGGGGGACCATGACCAGCCTGAAGATCATGACGAAGGGCTGCTCGTGGCGGACGGTTATGGCATAGGCGATGATGGGCGCGGCGAAAGCCAGCCCCACAACCGGGCCCACCACCAGGTCCGCCGCGGCCGCAGGTGAGTGGACCGCACCGAAGGCGGCACTGACAGCGAGGTAGAAGGCCGACGCCAGCCCGACCCGGGCCGCGACCCAGGCCAGGTGCCCGGTGACGATGTCGCCCACCGACAATGGCGCCGCCAGCATGGAGCGGTAGGCACCGCTCCACCAGTTCTTGCAGCCGTACACGTCATAGGTGGAGCGGGACACTGCCACCTGCATGGCCGTGGTCACGAGCAGGGCCGGGGCCACGAAGGACAGGTAGTCCTCCCCACCCAGGCTGGCGAGGACCTGCCCACCTTTTATGAAGCTGCCCAGCCCTGCACCTATGGACGCCAGGTACAGCACCGGCGTGAGGAACGTGGTCGAGATGTCTGAGCGCCATTGGCGGCGGAACGTCGCCCAGAAGTAGTGGAGAGGGCGGAGCCGCATGGGGACTTGCGTACCAGCCATGAGCTCAGCCCACGTGCCCGGTCAGCACCTCAGTCCACCAGTTGGCGGCCCGTCAGGCGCAGGAACACGTCTTCCAGGCTGGCCCGCCGCACCAGGACGTTGGTGGGCTTGAGGCCGCGACGGGCCACGGCCTGAGCGGTGAGGTCGCCGTCTTCGGTGTAGAGCAGGAGGCGGTCCGCCAAGGCCTCGGTGTGGGGTGCCAAGCCGTTCACCAAGGAGGCCATGGCGGGGGCCTCTTCGTCGTCAAAGCGCAGCTCGACGACCTCCCGGGAGACGTAGCGCTCGATGAGCTGGCGGGGAGAGCCCATCGCGGCGATCCGCCCCCTGTCCATCACCACCAGGCGGTCGCAGAGCTGTTCGGCCTCCTCCATGTAGTGGGTGGTAACGAGGAGGGTGACCCCGCTCCGTTTCAGGCGGTGCAGGCGGTCCCAAAGCAGGTGCCGGGCCTGGGGGTCGAGGCCGGTGGTGGGCTCGTCGAGCAGCAACAGCTCGGGCTGGTTGACGAGGGAGCGAGCGATCGTGAGCCGGCGTTTCATCCCACCCGACAGGTCGTTGACCCGGTCACCGGCGCGTTCGGCGAGCTGGGCGAAGTCCAGCAGCTCGGCGACCCTCTGGCGTAGCTGGCGCCGGGGGATGCCGAAGTAGCGGCCATAGACGTACAGGTTGTCCGAGACCGACAGCTCGGTGTCCAGGTTGTCTTCCTGGGGCACCACGCCGAGGCGGGCCCGCACCTGGGGGCCGTAGTCGTCAGGCTCGACGCCGAGCACCCTCAGCTCTCCACCGCTACGAGGGGAGGTGGCACCGATCATGCGCATGGTCGAGCTCTTGCCCGCGCCATTGGGCCCCAAGAAGCCGAACGCCTCTCCCGGCAGGACATCGAAGTCGATGTGGTCGACGGCCACGAAATTGCCGAAGCGTTTTACGAGGGCCCGCGCCATGACCAGCGGCTCAGTCATCTGCCTCGGCCAGCTGGGGAGCCGTGCAGGCAGCCCACGGTGGGGAGCGGTGCGGGGGACCACGGGGGGAGCCAACTGGGGAGCCGCCTGGGGAACGGTGTGGGGGGTACCTGTGGGGTCATGGGGCGTCAGAGGGCAGGGCCGGCCGCACTGCCCCAGCCGACTGCTCGTGTTCCCAAGCCAGGGCACAGGCCGCCGAACAAAAGTACACGCGGGTGCCATCGGGTGCCCAACGGCCGACGAGGCTGGCCACCTGGGGGAGCACCAGGCCGCATACCGGGTCCTGCACGGTCAGCTCGGCGGTGGCGACTCCGAGCCGGACTGCCTCGATGGGGTGGTCGAACCCGCGCACCGGGTAGGGTAGGGCTTCGCTGGCAGCCACCCACCGGGGGGCTTGGGCCGCCACCTCCCGGGTGGCCAGCACCTGGCCCGGCATAGCCGCGTCGCACAGGCGGGAGGCGACGTTGGTGGCCCGGCCGATGTAGTCGTCACCCTCGAAGAGGACCACCGGCCCCATGGCCAGGCCGGCTCGTATTGGTAGAAGCAGTTCGTCACCGTTGCCCCTGCCCGGCAGTTCGCGGCTGGGGTTCATCCGGGCGGCCACCTCGAGGACCATGGCCACCGTCGCGGCTGTGTCGCCCGACCCGAGCATGGCGCCGTCCCCCAGCCACTTGGTGACCCGCACACCCCGGCGAGCAGCTATTTCCCGAAGAGCGGTGCGGAAGTTGGCCAGCACGACGACCGTGCTCTCGTCCCCGTGGCGCTCGGTGAACGCGGTGAACCCGCACAGGTCGACGAAAGCGAAGCAACGCTCGACGCGCATACCGGTGCAACCATGCTCGGGTTCAGCCCACCCCTCGGCAGTCGCTCTTCGGCCTGGCTGGGGTGGCCTAGCCCACGCGGCTAGCCAGCACGAAGAACGACGTCAGGGGCACTATCTGGACGTCAGCCCCAGTGTAGGGCGCCTGCACGACCTCGCCATTGCCCACGTACATGGCGACGTGCTGGCCCGGGTCGGCGGGGAACACGAGGTCACCCGGCTGCAGGTCCGACATCGGGATGTGGGTGGTCACCGCGTACTGCGCGCCGCTGTAGTGGGGCAGGTACACCCCGGCCTGGGCCCACGCCCACATGATGAGGCCGGAACAGTCGAAAGCGCCCGGGCCGGCGGCACCCCACACGTAGGGGTCCCCAACTCGGCTCTCTGCAGCAGCTACGGCTATGGCTGCGGCCGATGAGCTCGGTGGCGGCGAGGAGGACGAAGCAGCGGGGGACGAGGCAGCGGGGGACGAGGCAGCGGGAGGGGGGGCGGCAGGAGAGGAGGCAGGAGCCGTTGTGGCCGGGATCTGGACGTCTTGGGCGTGCACGGCCTGGCGTTGGCGGGCAGCTGCCGCGGCTTGTGCCCTCGCCTCCGCTGCTGCCCTGGCCGCAGCCTCAGCCGCTGCCCTGGCCGCAGCCGCGCGCTCAGCTGCCAGGCGGGCAGCCGCGGCGCGCTGCTCAGCCAGCAGCTGCTGCTGGCGGATCTCAGCCACCAGGGTGGCGATCTGGCCTTTGACCTGGGCCTCAGCCGCCACCACCTGGTCCTGGGCGGCTTGGACCTGCTGGCGAGCCTTCTCCAGCTGGGCCAGCCGGGCGGCGTCGGCGTTGCGAGCCGCCACCAACTGCAGGTGAGCCGTGCCTTCCAGGGCTGTCGAGAGCCGGTACTGGTCGAGGACGTCCTGCTCGTGAGCGGCGACGGACTGTTCGAGTTCCTGGCGGAACATCGCCTGGTCGATGTTCTCGAGGGGGGCTCCGGCGCCCAAGGCGACCTGCGGCCCCCCACCCACGTAAGCCGCTATGGCCTCCTGGCGCAGCACGCTGACGGTGCGCAACTGGCCGGCCTGTGCCTGAGCCAGCGCCCTGGCCGCGGCTGCCACATCTGCATCGGCTTGGTGCAGCGTCATGAGGGCCTGGTCGTAGCGTTCCCCGAGGGCTGCTTCCTGCTGGCCCAACTGGTCGATGCGCTCGGCCAAAGCCTGGGCCTTGGCGCGCTCGTTGGACAGCTGGTCGGCACCAACTGGGCGCACCGTGCTCGTGACCCCGGCCAGGGCCGACCCCAGCACCAGGACCACTCGTACGGCGTTGCGACGATGGGGGAATGTGAGCAGCGTCACAACTTTCCCGAACCCTAGGTGACGGCAGCGTTGCGGGTCAAGGACCGCTTCCCCCCTTGCCCAGGGGCCGGCCCCCTGTGCGCCGCTACGCTCGCCCACGCCCCAACCACCGACCGGCGCCTACCGGGTACCGGCCTACCGGCGACCTGCGCCTACCAGCGACCCCGGTGGACCACTTCCGAAAGCGGCCGTCGGGGCCGGCGGGAGGAGGTTGACGGCCGGTCGTCGGGCCCCGGCCAGCCCAGGGCTATGGCCCCGATCGGTTCCCAGCCGTCGGGGGCCCCAAGGTGGGCGAGGAGGGGCTCTGCCGGCTTGTGCAGGGAAAAGAACAGGGCGCCGAGGCCCTCCTGGGCCAGCCCGAGCAGGAACAGCATGGTGGCGAAGGCAGTGTCCACCAGCCAGTAGGGGACGGGCCACGCCTCCACGACCTGCGGCCCAGCCTTGTCCGGTCCCGAGTAGCGCTCCAGGTAGGGCTGGCGGCTGGCCAGGGGCAGGACGACCACGGGGGCGGACAGGAGGCCGGGGTGGTCCGGGTGCTCCAACCAGGAGGGGTCGGCAACCAGCCGCCAGAACTCCGCGGTCTCGTGCCCCTCCAGCACCACGAAGGCCCACCCCTGAGCGTTGCCGGCCGACGGGGCGTGGGTGGCCAGGGCCAGGGCCCGGTCCAGCACTTCAGCGGCGACGGGCCGGTCGAGGAAGCTGCGGCACATGCGCCGGCGCGAGATAACGGCGTCCAGTTCCACCTGTGCTCCTCCGGCCCGGCGCCCCCTGGTCAGCGGCCTGGCGGGCCCTGGTACGCTAAGAGGGGCCCCTCAGGACTGTAGGGGGACCGGCCCGGCCCCAGCAACCCGTGGACCGGCGAACTTTGCGGGCCCCAGGGGCTTTGCGGGCCTGATGGGCGCGTGACGTCTGCCGGCGGGTGGCCTCGGGCGCGGCCGGAATGTCGACCAACCTGGTAAGGTTTAACTCGTTATGGCCAGCTTTCGAGACCTGTTGGACGCTGCCCGGTCGCGCACGGCTTCGGCCCTGCCGTCTGAGGCGGCCGAGCTCCTACGACGCCCTGGCGCTGTTGCGCTGGACGTGCGCGAGGCGGACGAGTACGAGCAGGGTGCCCTGAAGGACGCCGTGCACATACCCCGGGGCTACCTGGAGATGCAGGTGGGGGCGAAGATCCCGGACCGCTCCACCCCGATCGTGGTGTACTGCGCCGGGGGGGTCCGCAGTGCCTTTGCCGCCGTCACCCTGGCCCAGCTCGGCTATACCGACGTGACCAACATGGAGGCGGGTTCAACCGGTGGAAGGACGAGGGCCTGCCCTGGGAGGCGCCTGCCGTGCTCCGCCCCGACCAGCGCAACCGTTACCACCGGCACCTGTTGCTGCCGGAGGTCGACGTGGCCGGCCAGGTGAAGCTCCTGCGTTCCAAGGTCCTGTTGATCGGGGCGGGCGGCCTCGGGTCGCCGGCCGCCATGTACCTGGCCGCAGCCGGAGTGGGCACGCTCGGCATCGTCGACATGGACGCCGTCGACGCATCCAACCTGCAACGCCAGATCCTCCACAGCACCGAGCGCATCGGCGAACGCAAGGTCGACTCGGCCAAGAAGACCTTGACCAGCCTCAACCCCGACGTCAACGTGCTCACCTACGACGTGCGCCTGGGGGCCGACAACATCTTGGACATCTTCAGTGGCTACGACCTGGTCGTGGACGGAGGGGACAACTTCCCCACCCGCTACCTGGTCAACGACGCGTCCCTCAAGCTGGGCATCCCGGTGGTGCACGGGTCGATATTCCGTTTCGAGGGCCAGGTGAGCGTCTACCTCCCCCACCGGGGGCCGTGCTACCGCTGCCAGGTCCCCGAGCCGCCGCCACCGGAGCTGGCGCCGTCGTGCTCCGAGGCCGGGGTCCTGGGCGTGCTGCCCGGCATAATCGGCTCGCTGCAGGCGATGGAGGCCATCAAGGTGCTCCTCGGCATCGGCGAACCTCTGGCCGGGCGCCTCCTCGCTTACGACGCGCTCGAAGGGACGTTCCGGACCTTCCGGCTCAACCGGGACCCGCAGTGCCCAGCCTGTTCCCTGCCCAAGGAACAGCTGGTCATCGAAGAGTACGATCAGCTGTGCCTCCCCCACCCGGTGGCGCCGCCACCAGTGGCCATGCCCGTGGCTGTGCCCGTGTCGGCCTGAACGCGGTCGTCATATCGGTCCAGGGGACCACTCCGTACCTGCTGGCCGTAGACGTCTCGGCCGGGCCTGAGCAGCCCGGCACCGGGTTGCCCGGCGCCTACCTGGACGACGAGGTGGACCGCACCCTGGAGCAGGGTGTCCGGCGCCTGGTCAGCTCGCAGACCGGGCTCCCGGTGCGCTACTTCGAGCAGCTGTACACCTTCGGCGACCGCGGGCGCGCCCCGGGCGGGCGGGAGCTGGCCGTCGCCTACCTGGCCCTGGCCCGCTACCAGCCCGTGCAGGGCCCGGGCCAGCCCCGCTGGGAGGACTTCTACGAGCTGTTCCCCTGGGAGGACTGGCGCGGAGGCCGCCCAGAGGTCATTGACCGCGTCATCCTGCCTGCCATCGAGGCTTGGCTGGGCCGCTCGGCACCTGACGTGCTGGCCACTCGCACCGAGCGGGCGGAGCTGACCTTCGGGCTGGGCCACGCCCGCTGGGACCCAGTACGGGTGCTGGACCGCTACGAGCTGCTGTACGAGCTGCAGCTGGCTGGCGAGGCACGGGCCGCGGCCTCGGGCGCCTCGCAGGGCGCGGGGCTCCCCGAGCTGGGCCGTCCCTTGGTCCTCGACCACCGACGGATCGCCGCCGCCGCGCTCGAGCGCCTGCGAGGGAAGCTGGCCTACCGGCCGGTCGTCTTCGAGGTCCTGCCCGAGAGCTTCACGCTGTCGCGGCTCCAGCAGGTCGTGGAGGCCTTCGCTGGCCAGGCCCTGCACAAGCAGAACTTCCGCCGGCTGGTGGCGGCGGCCAACCTGGTGGAGCCCACCGGCTTGGAAGACCCTCGTACCGGCGGCCGGCCAGCCGAGCTGTACCGGTTCCGCCGGGAGGTCCTCCGGGAGCGGCCGGCGCCCGGGCTGGGCCTGCGCCGCCTGGGCGGCCCGTAGCGGCGCAGCTTCGGCGGCCTCGCCTGCCCGAGTGCCCAGTACCGGGGGCCGTGCGCTATAGTAGGGATATGCTCACTTCGAGTATAAGCTCCGGGGGTACCCCGAGGGCCCGAGGCGGCCGCTGCAGCCCCAGGGGCCGGGGCGGCCGCTGCAGCCGTGGAGGCCGAGATGGCTGATGTGGCCGTGGCGGCCGAGGCTCAGGCGACCGAGGAGGCCGAGGCTCAGGCCGGCGAGGGAGGCACGGAGGTCAGCTTCGAGCAGTGGGCGGCCGAGGTGAGGCGGCTGGCCGAAGCCCGCCAGGCAGTGATCTTGGCCCACAACTACCAGGTGCCGTGGGTCCAAGACGTGGCCGACCACGTGGGGGACTCCCTGGCCCTGTCGAGGTGGGCGGCGGCCAGCGACGCCAAGGTCATTGTGTTCTGCGGCGTCCACTTCATGGCGGAGACGGCCAAGCTCCTGGCGCCCGACCGGGTCGTCCTGTTGCCCGACTTGCGGGCGGGGTGCTCGCTGGCCGACACGGTGAGCGCCGAAGACGTGCGCCGGTGGCGGCAGGGGCACCCGGGCGGGCTGGTGGTGGCCTACGTCAACACTTCTGCGGCAGTCAAGGCCGAGGCAGACATCTGCTGCACCTCGTCCAACGCCGTCGATGTCGTGTCGTCGTTGCCCGAGGGCCCCGACGTCCTCTTCCTCCCCGACGTGTTCTTGGGGGAGCACGTCGCCCGGGCAACTGGCCGGCGCCTCGACATATGGATGGGCGAATGCCACGTCCACGCCGCCATTGCGCCGGTCCAGCTGCGAGAGAAGGTGGCTGCCAACCCCGAGGCCGAGCTCCTGGTCCACCCCGAGTGCGGCTGCACCACGGCCGCCCTGTGGCTGGCCGGCCGGGGCGACCTGCCGGCGGGCCGTACCCGGGTGCTCTCGACGGGCGGCATGGTGAAGGCAGCCCGGGCCCTCGGCCACGGCCACGCCTTGGTGGCCACCGAGACCGGGGTGCTGCACCAGTTGCGGGCGGCCAACCCGGCGGCGACTTTCGAGCCGGTGTCGCCCCAGGCTGAGTGCCGGTTCATGAAGATGACGACCCCGAGCCGGCTGTTGCGTTGCCTGCGGGAAGGCATCTACGAGGTCGACGTCGACCCTGAGGTTGCCGCCCGGGCCCGCTTGGCGGTCGAGCGCATGATCGCGGTGGGCTCGCCCGGAGGGGGCGAATAGCGGTGGCCGGGCGGTTGGCACCGGGTAGCCACGGCCCCCTCTGGGCCGGCACCAGGCACGAGGCCGAGGTTGACGTGCTGGTCGTCGGTTCCGGGGTGGCCGGCCTGGCAGTGGCCCTCAGCCTGGCCGGTAGCCTGCGGATGGCTGTCGTGTCCAAGGAGCCCGAGGGGGGAGGGAGCACCCTGCTGGCTCAGGGTGGTATCGCTGCCGCCCTGGGCCCGGGTGATGCCTGGGAGCTGCACGCAGCCGACACCCTGGCGGCCGCCGCCGGCCTGGGGGACCCGGGGGCAGCCGCGGTGGTGGCCAGCGAGGCGCCCGAGGCCGTGGCTGCCCTAAGGCAGTGGGGGGTGAACTTCGACGAGGGTGCCCTGGCCCGCGAAGGCGGCCACAGCCGGGCACGGGTGGCCCACGCCCGAGGGGACGCCACGGGGGCAGAGATAAGCAGGGCCCTGGTCGGGGCCGCCCGGCAGGCGGGAGTGGCCATGATGGGGAGCAGTTTCCTGCTCGACCTGGCCACTTCACCCGCTGACGGGTCGGTGACCGGGGCGGTCGTGTGGGACGGTGCGGCGCCGGTACTGGTCACGGCCAAGACGGTGGTCCTCGCCACGGGGGGCTACGGCCAGCTCTGGGCGGCCACCACCAGCCCGCCGGCCTGCAGCGGCGACGGCCTGGCAGCCGCCTTCCGAGCCGGTGCCCAGCTCGCCGACCTGGAGTTTGTCCAGTTCCATCCGACCGGCCTGGCCCTTGGCACAGATCCGCGGCCGCTCGCCACCGAGGCGTTGCGCGGAGCCGGTGCCCGCCTGCGCGACGCTACGGGAGAGTACCTGCACGGCGACCCTGCCGGCGACCTGGCCCCCCGGGACGTGGTGAGCAGGTCGATGGCCCAGCGCATGGCCGCGTTGGGCGCGGCTCATTGCTTCTTGGACGCCACTGGCATCAAGGAGACGTCCCTGGTGGAAAGGTTCCCGACGTTCGTGGCCACGTGCCGGTCGGCTGGCCTGGACCCCAGCCGGCAATGGGTGCCCGTCGCCCCTACCGCCCACTACACCATGGGCGGGGCCCTGAGCGACATCGACGGCCGTACCACCTTGGAGGGCCTGATGGCCGTGGGCGAAGTAGCCTCCAGCGGCCTGCACGGGGCCAACCGGTTGGCCTCCAACTCCCTGTTGGAGGGGGTGGTCATCGGGCGCCGGGCCGCGGCCGTCCTGCTCGCCGAGGCCGGCCGGGCACACCCACGCCGCTGCGTGGCCCTGGACGAGGTGTTGGACGGCCCCGACGGGGCGGCCGGCGCCGAGGGCGACGCCCGGAGCTACGCCGAGGCCGGAAGCCGGGCCCAGCCGCGCAGGGCAGGCCCGGCGGCCGACCGCTACGGCCGAGCCGGCCTGCGGGCGGCGGTGCAGCAGGGCGCGGGGGTGGTGAGGGACGCCAGCCAGCTCCAGCACCTGGCCGGGCAGCTGGCGGCTTGGCCGTTGGCGAGGCCGGGCCCGGAAGGCTGGGAGATGGGGGGCCCGGAAGGCTGGGAGCTGGGGAACATGGTCCTGGTCGGGCGGCTGGTGGCGGCTTTGGCGCTGCGGCGCTGCGAATCGCGGGGCGCCCACTGGCGGGCCGACTACCCTGCACCGCACCCCGACTGGCGTACCCGTCAGGTCGTGGGCCTGGGCCCGACGGGCAGGGTGGCAGTGGGCAACCTGGAGGTGGCGGCCGCGTCCCCGTCCCGGCACCCCGAGATCTCGGTCCTGCGGTGAGGCACCTGCCGTGCCGCTCCTGCCATGAGGCGCTTGGCGTGCGCCCGCGGAGGCCATAGTTGTCGTCCCACCCAGGGCCAAGCCCCCAGCCGGGCCCGCTGCCAAGCCCAGGGCCCGGCCCAGCGCCGGCCGGGGTGACAGCCGGCCCGTCGTCGGCGCGGCTGGAGCCGCCCTGGCAAGAGCTTCGCTCGCTCGTGGCCAGGGCCGTGGCCGAGGACCTGCCCGCCGGCGACCCCACGGGGGCGCTGGTGGGGGAACGGCCAGCTCGCGCCCTGCTCGTGACCCGCCAACGCGGGGTCGTGGCCGGCCTTCTTGCGGCCCAGGTGGTGCTGGACGAGGTAAGCGCCCGGCTCGGTACGGGGAAGGCCGAGGCCGAGCTGCAGGTGACCGACGGGGCCAAGGTGGAGGCCGACACCCAGTTGGGCGTGCTCAGCGGCCCGGCCGCCACCCTCCTGGCCGCTGAGCGCACTGTCCTCAACCTGGTGGGCCACCTCTCGGGCGTGGCCACGGCCACCGCGGCCTTGGTGGACGCCGTTGCCGGCACCGGTGCAGTGGTGCGCGACACCCGCAAGACCTTGCCTGGGCTGCGAGCGGTCGAGAAGTACGCCGTGCGCTGCGGTGGCGGGGAGAACCACCGGATGAGCCTTTCCGATGCCATCTTGTTGAAGGACAACCATGCAGCATGCCTGGGGGGCGTGGGCGCCGCCCTGGAACGGCTGCGGTCCTCCGCCAGCCCCCTGCCGGTCGAGGTCGAGGTGGACAACCTGGGCGAACTGGACGAGGCCCTGGCCCGGGGGGCGAAGGTCGTGCTGCTCGACAACTTCTCGCTGCCGGACATCAAGCGGGCGGTCGCCCGGGCCGCCAGCTATGGGGCCGTGCTGGAAGCCTCCGGGGGGCTCAGCGCCGCCAACGTGCGGGCGGTAGCCGAGTGCGGTGTGCGCTACGTGGCTGTAGGGGCGGTGACCCACTCCGCGCCCGCCCTCGACATCGGCCTCGATTGGCCGGGCACCGCCACCTGGCTGCCAGCCAGGCCCTGACCCGGGGCGGTCGGGCCCGGCCCTAACAATGGGGAGCATCCCCGATGCCCGGCCCACGCCGACCGGCCTATGGTGGGCCGGCGCACCGCTTTTGGGGCGCCGTAAGCCAACTGACAGGTACAGGCGCCGGGCAAGGGCCGGGCCGGAGGAAGGTCGATATGAGGTTCACCAAGTTCGTAGCCGTGCTGGCTGTTGGGGTGCCGTTCGGGGCCCTGGCCGCCACCGGTGCCGGGAGCGCCCAGGCCAGCCCCGACCGGCCGGCCCAGCTGGTCCTGCTCGGCAGCTCGGGCGCCGGCTCGCGGCTGCAAAAGATCGAGTCGGCCGCCAGCCGGGAGGCCAAGGCCACCTTCAAGCTCACCTACACGTCCAAGGGCTCGGACGGCACGTCGTCGGTGACGCTCGAGCAGAAGCCTCCCGAGCAGCTGTTCAAGTCGGCGGACGGAGAGGTCATCTTCAACGGTAAGAAGACCTACTACTGCTCCACCTCGGGTACCACCACGTGCCTGGTCTACTCGGTCGCCGGGGCCAGCCCCCTCGGGTCGATGATGGAGGTGTACGCCGCGGGCACCTACGTCGACGTCATGAGGAGCTGGCAAGGCTTGATCGCTGAGCACATCTTGGGCTACCGGGTCTCGTTCTCCCGGGCAAGGTTCGCCGGCCAGCCCTCTGAGTGCGTGACTTGGGCCTACCAGGGCGACAACGTCAAGTACTGCGTAACCGACAGCGGCGTGCTTGCCTACGTGGGCAGCTGGGGCAAGTCGGCCGGTGGCACCACCACGTTCGCCCTGACCAGTTATTCGCCACGGGTCAACAGCTCCGACTTTTCGGTGCCGCGCGGGGCGACCATCTCGACCCTGCCTTGACTACCCGGGCCTGACCGGGCCCCTTCAGGCGGTGGCCTCCTCAGGGGGGGCAGGGCCGACCACGGCCACCACGTCACCTGCGCCCACCAGGGCCCCGGGCCCGACCCGGACCTCCAGCACCGTCCCGGCGGACTGGCTGACGATGTTGTTCTCCATCTTCATCGCCTCCAGCACGCACACCGGCTGGCCTGCTTCCACTGTGTCACCCGGGCGGACCAGCACCTTGACCACCGTGCCCTGCATGGGGACGGTGACCTCGCCCCCCCTGGCGCTGGTGGCGGGCGGCGGGCCCGAGCTCGCCTGCCCCCGGCCGGTGCGAGCGCCATGTCCTGGCCCCGCCCGTCGGGGGGACGGGTTGGCCAGGCTGGCCCCCGAGCCAGCCAAGCTGGGGGCGGGCAGCGTGGCCCCGGGGGCGGCGGCCGGGTGCCGGTCGGGTGGCGACGGCACCCACACGCTCACCGAATAGAGGCGCCCGTCCACCTCGACCTGCACGTCACGGCGTTCGAGCTCGTTGTCCCGCCGGGGCGGCGGAGAAGGGCCGGTGGCCCCTGGGGCGGTCATGGTGCGGGGGGCGGGCAGTGCCAGGTCAGCTCTGGTTTCCAGCCAGGTGGTGGAGTGGGACACGGAAGCAAAGTCCGGGTGGGAGAGCACAGCCAGGTGGGCCGGGATGGTGGTGGGGACACCGTCAACCTCGGTCTCCTGCAGGGCGCGCACCAGCCGTCGGCGGGCCGCCTCCCGGTCAGGGCCCCAGGCGACCACCTTGGCGACCAGGTTGTCGTAGAACTGGCTCACCGTGTCCCCGGCTTCGTAGCCGGCGTCGGTCCTCACCCACGGGCCGCCGGCCAGGCGTAGCCGCTCCAGCCTCCCCGGCGTGGGGGTGAACGCCCCGCCGGACGGGTCCTCGGCGTTGACCCTGGCCTCGATGGCATGGCCCCGCAGTTGGACGTCGGCCTGGGAGAACCCGAGGGGCTCGCCGCTGGCCACCCGCAGCTGCAGCGCCACCAGGTCCAGCCCGGTGACCATTTCGGTGACCGGGTGCTCGACCTGCAGCCGGGTGTTCATCTCCAGGAAGTAGAACTCCCCGTCCTGGTAGATGAGCTCGACTGTGCCCGCGCCCACGTAACCGCAGGCACGGGCCAGCTGCACCGCGGCCTGTCCCATCCGGTCCGCCAGCTCCGGGGCCAGCTCGGGGGCAGGCGCCTCCTCCACCAGTTTTTGGTGCCGCCGTTGCACCGAGCAGTCCCGGGTGCCCAGGTGGACCGCGTTGCCCAAGGTGTCGGCGAAGACCTGGACTTCGACGTGGCGCGGCCACGTCAGGTACTTCTCCAGGTAGCACTCGGGACGCCCGAACGCCTTTTCGGCTTCCCGCTGGGCCGACTCCAGCGCCGCCGCCGCGTCCGCCGCCGAGCTGACGACCCTCATGCCCCGGCCGCCGCCGCCGTAAGCGGCCTTGACCGCCACCGGCCAGCCGTTGGCTTCCCCGAACGACACCACCTCGTCTGGGCCGGCCAGGGCCTCGAAGGTGCCCGGGACAGGCGCCAGGCCGGCACGCTCGGCTGCCTTGCGGCTGGAGATCTTGTCGCCCATGACCTCGATGGCCTCGGGCGGCGGGCCCACCCAGGTAGCCCCCGCCGCGACGACGGCCCGAGCGAAACCGGCGTTCTCGGCCAGGAAGCCGTACCCCGGGTGGGCCCCGTCCGCACCCGAACGGGCCAGGACGTCGAGGATCTTGCCTACGTCCAGGTAGCTCTCGGCTGCGGTCGACCCCCCGAGGCTGTAGGCTTCGTCCGCCATGCGCACGTGCAGCGCACCGCGGTCCGGCTCCGAGTAGACCGCGACGGAGGCGATGCCGAGCTCACGACAAGCGCGCGCCACGCGCACGGCGACCTCGCCCCGGTTGGCGATGAGCAGCTTGTTCAACTTGGGCATGTGCCCCTCAGCACCTCCTCAGCACCTCCTGCCGGCTGCCGGCCTCAGCACCTCCTCAGCGGCTCTGGCCGGTGCCAGCCCCGGCACCTCCGGCAGTCTGCCAGGCTTGGAGGGTGCTCGTCGACGATGCCGCTCGTGCTCGCCTGGCTGGTTGCCGGTTTGCCAACGTGGTGGAACAGCCCGAGGTGACGTCCACCAACTCGGTCCTGGCTGAGCTGGCCCGACAGGGGGCGCCCGATGGCCTGGTGCTGGTGGCCGACTACCAGAGCGCCGGCCGGGGCCGTCTCGACCGGCGCTGGGAGTCACCCGCGGGCAAGTCGTTGCTGGTCTCGGTGCTGCTGCGCCCGGAGCCGGCTTGGCTGCCGCCAGCGCGCCACCACCTGGCTGTGGCTGCCTGCGCGCTCGCGCTGGCCGATGCCTGCGAGCGGGCCACCGGCGTGAGCCCGCGGCTCAAGTGGCCCAACGACCTGGTGGTGGGGGACCTGAAGCTGGCCGGCTTGCTGGCCGAAGGGCCGGGGGACGGCTCCTTGGTGGTGGGCGCGGGGCTGAACGTCGGCTGGGCCCCCCCGGGCCAGGCGGCGACCTGCCTGGAGGCGGCTGCCGGCCAGCCGGTGGACCGGGGGGAGCTGCTGGTCGACTTCCTCCTCGGGCTGGGCTCCCTCTACGGCCGGTGGCCTGAGGTGCTGAGCCTCTACCGCCAGCGTTGCTCGACGATAGGCCGGGAGGTGGCGGTCGAGCACCGGGGGGTACCCGGCGAGCTGCGGGGCCGGGCCGTGGCGGTGGACGACAACGGGCGCCTGGTCGTGCAAGACAGCACCTCAGGGGCACAGGTGGTGGTGGCCGTGGGCGACGTCGTCCACGCCCACCACGTCTAGGGGCCCGCCCCGGCGGGCCGGAGGGGCGCCGGCCGCCCGCTCGAGGCGCTCGTGGCCCGGCGCGGCGCCAACGCCTAACCTCGGTGAGGATGAAGGCTCTGGTCCTCTCCGGAGGCTCGGGGACCCGGCTGTACCCGATCACCCACACCCGGGCCAAGCAGCTGGTGCCCGTGGCCAACAAGCCGGTCCTTTTCTACGGGTTGGAGGCCATCGCCTCCGCCGGGATCAAGCAGGTGGGCATGGTCGTCGGGGACACCGCCGCCGAGGTGGAGGCCGCTGTGGGGGACGGCTCGCGCTGGGGCCTGGAGGTGAGCTACATCCGCCAGGAGGCCCCCCTCGGCCTGGCCCACGCCGTGCTCATCGCCCGTGACTTCCTGGGGGACGAGGACTTCGTCATGTACTTGGGCGACAACCTCCTCCAGCAGGACCTGGCCAAGTTCGTCGAACGCTTCGAGGACCAGCGCGCCCGAGCCAACGCCCCTCGCCTCGGCGCCGGCAGCCCGGTGGTGCCCTCGGCCCAGATCCTGCTCGCCCACGTCCCTGACCCCCACCGCTTCGGCGTGGCCCAGCTGGACGGCGACGGCCACGTGGTCAGGCTGGTGGAAAAACCGGCCGAGCCGCCTTCCGACCTGGCCCTGGTCGGGGTTTACCTGTTCGACAAGAACATACACCAGGCTGTTCGTTCCATAAGGCCCTCGGCCCGCGGCGAACTGGAGATCACCGATGCCATCCAGTGGCTGATCGAACAGGGCCAGACCGTCCTGTCGGAGATCCTGGCCGGGTGGTGGATCGACACGGGCAAGCTGACCCCCCTCCTCGATGCCAACCGGCTGCTGCTCGAAGGCATCGAGGCCCGCCTGGAGGGCGAGGTCGACGCTGACAGCCAGGTCGACGGCCGGGTCGTGCTCGAGGCGGGGGCCAAGCTGGTGCGCAGCCGGGTCCGCGGGCCGGCCGTCATCGGGGCCGGCACCCAGGTGGTGGACAGCTTCGTGGGCCCGTTCAGTGCCATCGGGCCCGGTTGCCTGGTCCAGGGTTCGGAGGTCGAGCACTCGGTCCTCATGGGCTCCACCCGAGTGGTGGACGCGGGGCGGATCGAGGACTCCTTGCTCGGCTATGGCGTAGAGGTGACCCGGAGCGCCCGCCGTCCCCGGGCGACCAGGCTCATGGTGGGCGACCACTGCGTCATTGACCTGTCTTGACGGCCGAGGTGCCGTCGGCTCCCCGGCCACCCAGCCCCCGAGCCGCTAGCCTCGGGCCAATGAGGTTATTGGTGACGGGCGGGGCCGGGTTCATCGGTTCCAACTACGTGCGCTGGGCCCTGGCCAACACAGACGACCAGGTGACCGTGTACGACGCGCTCACCTACGCGGGCAACCTGGCCAACCTGCGGGACCTGGACGAGGCCTACGGGGGCCGGGGCGGCAGGTACCGGTTCGTGCACGCCAACATCTGCGACCTCGACGCCCTCCGGCCCGCCGTCGCCGGGCACGACGCGGTCTTGCACTTCGCGGCCGAAAGCCACGTCGACCGCTCCATCGCCGGCCCGGAGGACTTCGCCATGACCAACTGCGTAGGCACGAACCTGGTCATGCACGCTGCCCGGCTGGCCGGCGTGAGCCGGGTGGTGCACATCTCCACCGACGAGGTCTACGGCTCGGTGCCTGAGGGTGCCTCGCGCGAGGAGGACCGCCTGGAGCCCAGCTCGCCCTACTCGGCCTCCAAGGCCGGGTCGGACCTGATCGCCCTGTCGTACTTCACGACCTACGGCCTGCCGGTCATGGTCACCCGCTCCTCGAACAACTTCGGGCCCTGGCAGTACCCCGAAAAGGTGGTGCCCCTCTTCATAACCAACCTGCTCCAAGGCCTCAACGTGCCTCTGTACGGCGACGGGCTGAACCAGAGGGACTGGCTTTTCGTCGAGGACAACTGCGCCGCCATCGACTTGGTGCTGAGGAGCGGCCAGCCGGGCCACGTCTACAACATCGGCGCTGGCAACCAGATGGCCAACCGTGAGCTCACCGACCGCCTGCTCGCCCTGGCCGGTGCCGGGCCGGAGCGCATCGACTACGTGGCCGACCGTTTGGGCCACGACCGGCGCTATTGCGTCGACTCGTCCAAGGTGCGGGCCCTCGGCTGGCAGCCGGCGCACAGTTTCGACGAGGCTTTGGAACAGACGTTTTGCTGGTACCGGGACAACCGCTGGTGGTGGGAGCCCCTCCGGCCGGAGGCGGCCCGCGGGCCAGCGGTGGCCCCCCGGCGGTGAGGGCGCTCGTAACGGGGGCCGGGGGCCAGGTCGGCCGGGAAGTGGCTGGCCTGTTGAGCCGTAGCCCCCACCACGAGGTCCTGGCCGCTGACCGCGGCCTGCTGGACATAGCCGACCGGGAAAAGGTCCTGCAGATCTGCGGGGAATGGCGCCCCGAGGTCATCATCAACGCGGCCGCGTTCACCGCCGTCGACGACTGCGAGGAAAGACGGGACCAAGCTTGGGCCGTCAACTCCCTTGGCCCCCGCAACCTGGCCGAAGGGGCGCGCCTGGCCGGTGCCCACCTCGTGCACATCTCCACCGATTACGTCTTCGACGGGACGTCGTCGCGCCCGTACTCCGAGTGGGACCCGCCCAACCCCCTGTCTGTGTACGGGTCCTCCAAGTGGGCGGGGGAACGAGAAGTCCTCGGGCTGCTGCCGGGCGCCGCCGTCGTCCGTACGTCGTGGGTCTGCAGCCCCCACGGCCACAACATGCTGAAGACGGTGCTGCGCTTGGCCGCCTCCAGCCCCGGCCCGTTGCGTATGGTCGACGACCAGCGCGGTTGCCCGACCTTTGCCGGCGACCTGGCCCAGATGCTCGTCCGCCTGGCCGTGTCGCGTATGCCCGGCACTTTCCACGTGACCAACCAGGGGCAGACGACGTGGTACGGCTTTGCCCGCGACGTCATGGCCGCGGCCGGCTACGACCCGGCCCGGGTGGAGCCCATCTCGACGGCCGAGCTGCAGCCGCCCCGGCCTGCTCCCCGGCCTGCCAACTCAGCCTTGGACAACGCCGCCTTGCGCCTTTTGGGGATCCCGCTGTTGGCGGACTACCACGACGCTCTGGGCCGGGCGCTGAGACAGCTGCTGGCCGCCACTTGACCACTGCGGCCCCGCCCCTGCGACCTGCGAGCGGCGGCCCGGCGCGGCCCGGCTGGCAGGCGAGCCGGCACCGGCGAGCCGGCACCGACGGGTTGACGCCGCCGTGAGGGACGTCGCCGCCGTGGTGGTCAACTACAACGCCAGGGACCACCTTTTGGCTTGCATCGAGAGCCTCCTCGAGCAAGGTGGCCTAAGGGCCGTGGTCGTGGTGGACAACGCCTCGTCCGATGGCTCCCGGGAGGCCGTCCAGGAGCGCTTCCCCCAGGTGAGCTGGCTCGGCACCGGTGCCAACCTGGGTTACGGGGCGGCCGCCAACATCGGCGCTGCCTGCCCGGCCGCCCGGGGGGCAGACCTGCTGGTGTGCAACCCCGACGTCCAGCTGGGCCAGGGGGCGCTGGCCAGCCTCCAGGGCTGCCTGGCCCGCCGGCCCAAGGTGGCGGTGGTGGGCCCCCGCATCGTCAACGCGGACGGCAGCTTGTACCCCTCGGCCCGGCGCTTCCCTTCGCTGGTGGACTCCATCGGCCACGGCCTGGTCGGCCAGTTCTGGGCCGCCAACCCCTGGAGCCGCCGTTACACCATGGGCGAGTGGGACCACGCCCAAGAGCGCGACGTGGACTGGGTGTCAGGCTCTTGCTTCCTGGCCCGGCGGGAGGCCTGGGACCAGTTGGGAGGCTTCGATGTCGGCTACTTCATGTACTTGGAAGACGTGGACCTGTGCTGGCGGGCGGGCCGGGCCGGTTGGGAGGTGGCCTACGAGCCGGGGAGCCTGGTCGTGCACGTGCAGGGTGCCTCCGCCGGGCGCCACCCTTACCGGATGCTGCTGGCCCACCACGTGTCGATGTGGCGCTTCGCCAGGAAGACGGCGGTGGGCCGGCAGCGTTGGGCACTGCCCTTGGTGCTGGTGGGCCTGGGCGGGCGCTTGGGCCTCACTACCGCCCGCCAGGCGCTGGGCGGCAGGCGGGCCCCGTTGGCCGCGAGCTAACCTGTCAGGTCGTTATGGGCAAAGCCTCCTCCGCGAAGAAGGTCGCTCGCGCCGCAGGCATCGGTGGGAGCCGGGCCTACGGGCGGCGGCCTCCGTGGGTGTACTACGCCGGCGTGCTGGCGCTGGTCCTGCTGGGCGTCGTCGGGGTGTACAACGCCCGCGAGTTCCGCACCGCCCAGATCAACAGCAACGGCAACACCCCCCCCACGGTGGGCCAGAGCCCCCCTTGGTACGAGGGGTACGCGGTGGAGATCTGCGGCAAGTTGTTGCCGCCCATCAAGACCAACAGGGACCCTTACGGCATCACCACCCACGGTGACGGGATCATCTACATCAGCCCGACAGTGAAGTCGGCTGCGGGGGCCAATGCCACGCTGGGCAAGTTCGCCAGCGCCGTCGGCATGACCCTCAACGCGGCCGAGGTGCAGGTCCCGGGGGGCAAGCTGTACACCGACGGGCAGAGCTGCCAGGGCAAGCCCGGCCACGTCTACGTCATGACCTGGGGCAGCCCGGCGGAGCCCGCTTCGGACGGGACGCTGCAGGACAAAAGTGGCCCCGAGGACACCTGCAACCCTGACTGCGCCTCAGGGGTGCTCCTGGCCGACGACCAACTGGTCACCATCGCCTTCCTGCCGGCGCCGCCCAAGGGCCAGACGCCCAACATCTTGCAACCTCCGCCCTCGGTGGTAAAGAGGCTGGCCACGCTGGAAGCTTCCTCGGCTACGACCACCACGACGGTGCCGAGCCCCTTGGCCACGACCACCACGGCACCGGGCCAGACGACCACGACCTCCTCGCCGGCCAGGAGGTCCACGACGTCGAGCCGGGCCACGGCCACCACCAAGGCCGGCCGGCCCACGACCACCAGGGCCGCCCGCACGACCACGACCAAGTAGCCGGGCCCGGCGATGGTGAAACCGCCCTACAGGGCCCTGGTGACCGGGGGAGCCGGCTTCATTGGGTCCACCCTGGTCGACCGGCTCCTGGCCGCGGGCAACACCGTGGACGTGGTGGACAACCTCTCCAGCGGGTCGCTGTCCAACCTGGCCGAGGCCCGGGCTGAGGGTGCTGGGCGCTTCAGCTTCCACCAGCTGGACATCCGCTCGCCCGACCTGGTCGGGTTGATGGCTCGCCGGCGCCCGGAGGTGGTCTTCCACCTGGCGGCCCAGGTTGACGTCCGTGTGTCGGTGGCCGACCCGGTGCACGACGCCGAGGTCAACGTGGTGGGGTCGCTGCGTGTCCTCGAAGGGGCACGGGTGGCCGGGGCCCACAAGGTCGTGTTCGCGTCGAGCGGGGGGACGATCTACGGCGACCCCGGGCAGCTGCCGGTCAAGGAGTCGCACCCCCAGCACCCCCTGTCGCCCTACGGGGTGGCCAAGAAGGCCGTGGGCGACTACCTGCACGCCTACCGGGAACTGCACGGCCTGGAGTACACCGCACTGGCCCTGGCCAATGTCTACGGCCCCCGCCAGGACGCCAGGGGAGAGGCCGGCGTGGTGGCCATCTTTGCCGGGCGGCTGCTGTCGGGTGAGCCCTGCGTCATATACGGGGACGGCAAACAGACCCGCGACTTCGTCTACGTCGACGACGTGGTGGACGCCTTCTCCCGGGCCGGGGAACGGGGCAGCGGGTTGCTGTGCAACATCGGCACCGGCACCGAGACCAGTGTCAACGAGCTGTACGAGGTGATGGCCCGGGAGGCTGGCGTCAGCCAGCCGCCCCTGTACTCGCCGCCTCGGCCGGGCGAGCTGCAAAGGAGCTGCCTGGACCCCGGCAGGGCGGCCATCCACCTGGGGTGGAAACCGTGGACCAGCCTGGAAAAAGGGGTGGCGGCCGTCTTGCGCTGGGCCCGGGAGCACCAGCAGGGCTGAGCGACCAGCAGGCGCGGGTACGGCACTGGCCAACCGGGCGGCGTTAGTTAGCCAACCGGGCGGTGCAGGCTGGCCAGCAGGCGGGCTTCGGCTGCGGCCGCCTGGGGGGACGTCATCATGGGGAGGCTGCGGGGCCGGGGCAGCCCGACCTCGAAGCGGGCGGCCACCTTGGCCGGCCGTGCCGTCAGCACGTAGACCGTGTCGGACAGGTACACCGCCTCGCGTATGTCGTGGGTGACGAGCAGGACGGTCCAGCGGTAGTGCTCCCAGACCGATGCCAGCCACAGCTGCATGTCGGTGCGGGTGAGCGAGTCCAAAGCGCCCAGCGGCTCGTCCAGCAACAGCAGGGCGCGCCCTTGCACCACCGTGCGGAGCAGGGCGGCCCGTTGGCGCATGCCTCCGGACAGCTCGAAAGGGTAGGCGCGCTCGAAGCCGGCCAAGCCGAACGTGGCGAGCAGCGGGCCCACGCGCTCGCGGGCCTCGGCTCGGCGCTGGCCCGCTACTTCCAGCCCCAGGGTGACGTTGTCGATGAGCCGGCGCCACGGCAGCAGCATGTCTTTTTGGGGCATGTAGGCGCACTGGCCTGTCCTGGCGGCCACGCCGTCGACCAAGACCTCGCCCCGGTCAGGGGCCTGGAGGTTGGCTACCACTTCGAGCAGGGTGGACTTGCCGCAGCCGCTGGGGCCGATCACGGACACGAACTCGCCCTCGGCCGCGACCAGGTCGACCCCGGCCAGCACCTCCAGCCGTCCCTGGGCGGTGGGGTAGGACTTGTGGACCTGGCGGACTTCCAGCTTGGCCGGCCGTTCCATGGGCCCGACGCTACCCGCTTGCCGCCAGGGGCCGGCGCTCGTATAGCATGAAGCCCAGTGACGCAGGGTGCCCGATAACCCCTCGGGCTGAGAGCACACCTGTCGAACCTGATCTAGTTAGTACTAGCGGAGGGACTGTCACATGACGGCTATTTCTCGTGCCGCCCGGAAAGGCGGCGCCCAATTGCTTTGCGTTGCCTTGGTCGCGGGCTTGAGCTTTTTGCCCGCTACCCCCGCTGCCAGTGGCCAGGCGGCCAGCCCGCGGCTCACGACCGTGACGCTCGCCCTGGACTGGACGCCCAATACCGACCACACGGGCTTTTACGTGGCCAACACCCTTGGCTACTACCGTCGAGCGGGCATCCGCCTCAAGGTCATCCCCTACACCACCACGATGCCGGACGAACTGGTGGCCACCGGCAAAGCTGATTTCGGGATCTCTTTTGAGTCCGAGGTTGTGATCGACGAGACCCAGTCGCTGCCCGTCGTATCGGTGATGGCCATCCTCCAGCACATGGCGAGCGTCGTCGGTTTCAGGCCTGGCTCAGGCATCCGCCGCCCGCGTGACCTGATGGGCAAGACATTTGCCTGGGACGGCGGCACGGACGAGGTCGCAGCCATCGAGTACCTGATAGACCGGGACGGCGGACAGGGCAAGCTGCCTGACGGCAAGCCCAATTTCAAAGTTGTCGACTTGAACACCTCCGCCTACGCAGCGGTCTACGACGGGCACGCGGACTTTGACTTCCCCCTCGTCACCTGGGAAGTGATCCAGGCCCGCCTGGCCGGGGAGCCGATGGGCTATTTCGACTTCCAGCACTGGGGGTTCCCGGACCGCTACGAAGTGGTGATGATCTCCAGCCGCAGGTTCCTGAGGCAGCACCCCGGCCTGGCCGCCCGTTTCGTGCAGGCATCGGCCGAGGGCTTCACCTATGCCGCCCACCACCCAGCCGCGGCGGCCAAGATCCTGATCGACGACAACCCGGGCGTTTTCAGCGTCCCGGCACTGGTGTACGACAGCGCGGCCCTGATGGCCAAGTCGTTCTGGCTCGGCCCGCACGGGCGGTTTGGCTACCAGGAGTACTCCAAGTGGTACGGCTACACCCGCTTCGCCGTGCAGGCCGGGCTGCTCACCAACGCCAAGGGCACCCGGTTGACCAAGGTGCCAGCTGACATCGGCACCTGGTTCACCAACGCCTACCTGTCTGGCCCGGCACCGGGCGGGGCCTAGGCGGCCATGGCCCTCCCGGCTACCGGCGCCCAGGGGCGCCCGCCCGCGCAGGAGGCCGGTACCAGCCCCGGCTACGGCCCCACCGCCGGCTACGGCCCCAGCCCCGGGCAGGGCGGCACCCTGGGCCAGGAAGGCACCGACAGTGGCCGGGCCCTGCGGCTACGGGCGTTCCCGGGTGGGCGCCCGGCCATGCGCCCCGCTCGCCGGGAGCGGCCCAACCGAGCTGCTCCCCACCCGGCTCGTCGGGCCCTGCGCCTGGTGGGACCTCCCCTGGCCGTCACGGCCGTCGCCTTGGGGCTGTGGCAGTGGCTGGCGACCCTGGCCCATGTCCGCCCGCAGATCCTCCCCACTCCCTGGTTGGTCGTGAGCCAGGGGTGGCAGTGGCGCTCGGTCATCTGGGCCAATACGCTGCCCACGCTGGAAGAGACCTTTGCCGGCTTCGGCGCCTCGCTCGTGTGCGCCACGGCACTGGCAGTAGCCATGCGCCTGGTGCCCGCCTGCCGGAGGGCCATTTACCCCTTCCTGGTCGTCTCCCAGACCCTGCCGTTGATCGCGATAGCGCCCATCGTTGACCTGTGGCTGGGTTTCGGGCTGGTGCCCAAGCTGGTGGTGGTGGCCATCGTCACTTTCTTCCCCGTCACGGTGGGCCTCATGGAGGGCTTCGACTCGACCGACCCCGACGCCGTCAACCTGCTGCGCTCGATGGGGGCGGGGCGGCTGGCCGTCTTCCGCCGGCTCGAGCTGCCCGGGGCCATGCCCTATTTCTTCGCCGGGCTGAGGATCGCCATAACCTACGCGGTGGTGGGGGCGATCTTTGCCGAGTACGTGGGGGCAAGCTCAGGCCTGGGCATATTCATGTCCGAGCAGGCCAACCAGTTCCGCACTGACCTCGTCTACGCCGCGGTGGCGGTGACGGCCCTGGTAAGCGTGGCTTTGTTCGGTCTCACCTGGTTGGTGCAGCGGGTCGCCATCCCCTGGTACGGACGGTCTCGCCGCGCCCGTCATTGAGCGGCGTGGCCGGGTGCCCCGCAGGCCGCCTCGTAGGACCTGAGCACGTCCCGGACGGCTTCGACCACCAGGTCCTTGGGCACCGGCGCCAGCGTCCCGGCCGCCACCCGGGGGTACAGGGTGGGGAGGTACTGGCTGACCAGGGGGGCGGGCACCCCCTGGGAAAGCTGGGCGAAAAGCCGCCCCACGGCTTCCTCGGCCGCCGGCAACGACCAGTAGTAACGGATGCGGTCGCTGTAGCTGAAGTGGCGGAGGACCCGCTGCTCGTCCGGGCTGCCTGGGTAGTAGGCCAGCCAATGCCCGGGCTGGGCGGTCATGACCGCCTCCATCGTCCGGGCCAGCCCGTGCTCGGCCCAACTGGGGGACAGGGCCGCGGCGATGCTGTCCAGCCCGTAGAGCGCCTCCCTCAGGGCGAAGGTGAGGCCGGGCCCCACCTTCAATATGGCGAAGCCGTCGCTCACTAGACGGGCCAGGCTCCAGGGCGGCTGGTAGTCGGTCGAATGGGCCTCGAACACCAGCCCGGGGAGCCCCTCCAAGGCGCCGACCAGCTCACGCGCCCTTTCGGGTTGGTAGACGACCACGTTGCGGTGGTCGAACTCCACCCCGGGCTGGGCCACCAAGGCGAGCAGGCGCCCGGTCGCGTCCTCGATGCCCGCGGCCTCGAAAGCCTTCCTGTGGGCTTCGAAACTGGCTCGGGCGGCCTCCGGAGTGGTCACCGCCAGCTGGGTGATCTCGTGGCGCGCCCCACCCGGGGCCGGGACTTCGGTGCCGATGACGTACCAGGGCCCGCAAGCCGGCCCGGGCCGCCCGCCAGGGTCGGGCGCCGCCTGCCCGCCTCCCTGTCCAGTACCGGCCTGTCCAGTACCGGCCACCGCCCGGGCGCTGCTGGCGGCCGCCTCTGCCACCGTGCCCAGGCGGGCGGCCCGCTCGGCGGTGAGCTCGTCCGGCAGCTGTTGGGGTTCTCCCCGGCAGCCCATGCTCGCGTCCAGGTGGATCTTCTGGTAGCCGGCACTGGCATAGGCCGCCACCATCTTGCCCGCTTCCGCCAGGGCCTCTTCAGCCGGCAGGTCCCGCCACGGTGAAGGCCCCAGGTGGTCACCCCCGAGGAGCACCCGCGACCGGGGCAGCCCGGCGGCGGCCGCGATCTCGTGGACCAGGTCCCGGAAGCGGGCCGGGGTCATCCCCGTGTAGCCGCCCAGGTGGTTGACCTGGTTGCAGGTCGCCTCCACCAGCATCACCCCGCCGCTGTCGGCCGCCTGGCGGGCGGCGGCTTCGAGCACCAGGGGGTGGCCCGAGCACACCGAGGTGATCCCGGTACCGGCCCAACCCTCCCCGCTGCAGCCGGCTACGAAGGCGTCCAAGCGGCGCCCGGCCGCCCGGCTCGCCCCGGTGGCTTTCGGTGCCCGGGCGCCGGTGGCCGAGCGCAGCTCGTCCAGTTGGGCGAAGGTCGAGGTGCCCTCCATCGGCCCCCGGACCGTGACGGCCCGGGCGCCCGCGGCATTGGCGTACGCCAGGGACTCCTCGGCGTCGCGCCCCTGCAACCGGCAGGTGACGAACGTGGCGGCGAAACAGTCACCGGCACCCGTGGGGTCCACCTCGGCGACCGGGTAGCCAGGCAGCTCCAGGCGGCCATCGGGCCCGTAGTAGGCGGCCCCCCGGGCCCCTTGCTTCACCACCACTGCGGAGACCCCCATGGCCATGACCTCGGCCACCGCCCCGGCGGGGTCGTCTGCCTCGGTCAGCAAGGTGAGCTCGGGGCCGCTCGGGAAGAAAAAGTCGCAGCGGGCGAGGATGTCCTTGAAGGCAGCCAGGGTCTCGGGCGCCTCGTTGCCCCGCACGTTGGGGTCGAACGACACGGACCCTCCGGCCCCCTTGACCATGGCCACCGCCTGCAGGGCCACCTGGGTGATCTCGGGCGAGAACAGCGAGGGCCCGGAGACATGGAGGTGCCGGCAGCGTTCGAGCAAGCGGGTGGCTTGGTCGTCGAGCCTGAGCCGGCGCGAGGCGCTGGCTTTGATGTTGAAGATGAAGTCGCGTTCCCCGCTTGGCCGGTAACGGACAAAGGCGGTGCCGGTGACCTCGTCCGGCAGGGCCCTGATGCCCTCGGTCGACACCCCGTCCGCAGCCAGCCGGTCGATGTTGAGCCAGCCGAAGTCGTCGTCGCCCACGCAGGCGACGATGGCGCAGGGCTGGCCCAGCTTGGCCACCTGGTCTATGAATATGGCGGGAGCGCCGCTGGGGAACGGGCCTGTGAGCTCGATCGGCTGGCGGAACCCGTGGCCTTGTTCGACCGCCATGATCTCGACCAGGATCTCCCCCAAGGTGGCGACCATGGGCTGGGAGCCGGGGGGCTGAGGAGGCACAGGGATCCTCCTTACCAAAAGAAGGCCCTCGCCACCAAAATCTCGGTCACCAAAACAGGTCCAGCCGGTGCGGGCGCACCACCTCCGCCCTCACCGACGACTCCCGGAACCAGGCCTTGTCCAGGCCGCGTACCACCACCGCGGGGACAGCGGTGGCCTTGCCCTTCGCCAGCTCCGCGGCGGCGGCGATCTCGTCCACAGTGCAGACCTCGGTGGCTGCCAGCGGCCGCCCCAGGGCGTCTTGGGTGCCCCGGAGGTCGACCACGGCGGCGATACCGGCGCAGCCTATGGCCACGTCGGTCAGGCCCGCCCGCCAGGGCCGCCCGAAGGTGTCCGAGATGACCACGCCCAGCACGAGCCCGGTGCGGGCGTGCAGGGCGTCGCGGATGTGGCGGGCGCTGCGGTCCGGGTCGACGGGGAGGAGGGCGGCCTGCCCGCGAGCGACGTTGGACAGGTCAACCCCGGCATTGGCGCAGACGAAGCCGTGGTGGGTCTCCGAGATGACGAGGCTGCCGCGTTCTCTCAGCACGCGCCTGCTCTCGGACCAGATGAGCCGGCGCCGGGCAGCGGCGTCGCCCTCGTCCAGGGCGACCAGCCGGCCCTCGGCCTTCGACACGGCCTTTTGGGTGACCACGACGACGTCGTGGTCCTCCAGCTGGACGGCCCTGAGGACGAGGTCGGCCAGTTCGTCCCCGGGCCGCACCTCGGGCAGGCCCTCAACCGGCAGGAGGGCGATCACGGCCGGCCCGGCCCCGTGGTCACCGGGCGAAGGCCTCCGGGGAGGGGCCGAGCACCGCGGCCAGGGTGCTGCGGGCCAGGGCGGCCGCCTCGGCTGGCCCCGACATGACCGAGGGGGCCACCACGCAGCGCATGCCGTGGGCCTCGATGCTGGGTGCCAGGGCGGCGTCAGCCTCGTCGACCACCAAGGTGGCGGCCAGCGGTGCCCACAACCTGGCCACTCCGGCAGCTGAGGGCTCGAGGCCGGCCTCGGCCAGCATCCGGTCGGCGGGCCCCTTCAGCGCCTTGCCGGCAACGATGGGGGACACGGCTACGTTGCGTTCCCTCCGGCGGGTTACGGCCTCGGCAACGCCGGGTACGGCCAGCACCGGCCCGATCGAAACGAGGGGGTTCGAAGGGCATATGACCAGCACGTCGGCTCCCTCGATGGCCTCGGTCACCCCGGGGGCGGGCAGGGCCACCTCGGCGCCGGCGAAGCGCACCTCTCGCACCGGCACCTGGTGGCGCAGGCCGACGAAGTACTCCTGGAAGCCGACCTCCTGGACGTCTCCCCCCGGCAGCTCGACGGTCACCCGGGTCTCGACCGGCTGGTCGGTCATGGGCAGCAGCCGGGCCTCCACTCCCCAGCGCCGGGCCACCTCCGCCGTGACCTGGGAGAGGGGAGCCCCTTGGGCCAGCCGCCCGGTGCGGTACAAGTGGGTGGCCAGGTCCTTGTCACCCAGTGCGAACCAGGTGAGGCCCCGGCTGAGCAGCGGGTGGGAGGGCGGCAGGACTTCGAAGTGGCGCAGGGCGTCCATGACGGCCCAGGTCTCGCCGGCCAGGCCCCAGCCCGTCTCCGGGTTGGACGCCCCCGCCAGCGTGTAGGTGACCGTGTCGATGTCAGGGCTTATGTGGAGCCCGTGGAGCACGATGTCATCGGCGGTGTTGATGACCGCGCTCAGGGACGCCTGGCCCACGACCGAGGCCAGGCCGCGCAGCATCCGGGCCGCCCCCACCCCGCCGGCCAAGGCGCTGACCTTGAGGGCGCCGGCCCTCAGCCCGCTCATGGCCGGCCGGTCACCGCCGGAGCCCGGCGTGGGGCCTCAGCTCCGGCTTCAGCTCGGCCCGGCGAGGGTTGGCCTGGTCGCGGGCGGAGAGCACCGGGGCGCTGAGCCCCCAGTCGGCGGCCACCTCGGGGTCGTCCCAGGCCACTCCCAGCTCGTCGGAGGGGTTGTAGTAACTGTCGACCATGTAGGAGATGGTCAGGTCGGTGAGGGAGGCAAAGCCGTGGGCCACCCCCGGGGGGATGAACACCCCCAGGGCGTTGTCTGCGTCCACGTCCAGGCACAATGTCGCCCCGTCGGTGGGCGAGCCCACCCGCAGGTCGTGCAGCACCACCCGGGCCCGGCCCCGGGGGACGGTCCAGTAGTCGGCCTGGTGCAGGTGGTAGTGGAGCCCCACCACCGCGCCGGCCTGGCGCTCGGCCCGGTTGGCCTGGACCATCTCACGGCCCAGGGGGAACCAGCTGCGCCGGTAGGTCTCGATGAACACGCCCCTTTCGTCGCCGTGGCGGTCGGGCGTGACTATGTACACGTCGCGGATGCGGTCAGGCTCTTCGATGCGGGGCACGGGCCGAGCGTAGCGGCGCTCCGGGGCGTCCCGGCGACGACCGCCCGGCCACCGGCTCCTCAAGGGTGCCCGGCGACCCGGTCCTCAAGGGCGCCCGGCGGCCGTCCCCCGGCCCGCCGCCGTCCCCCGGGACGCCTGGGCCTCGGCCAGGACCTGCCCGAAGATCTCCGGGTAGGGGGGAGGCGGGCCCCGGCGCAGCACCGGGCGCTCACGGCGGGACTGGGTGCTGGTGGTGGCCGGCAGCAGCTGGAGCACGGCTTGGGCCAGGGCGGGGGCGTCGTTGGGAGGTACCAACCGGCCGGCGCTTGTGGGCAGGCCGGCCAGGATCTCGCAGGGGCCCCCGGCATCGGTGCTGACCACCGGTACCCCGCAGGCCAGGGCCTCCACCAGGGCCAACCCGAACGGCTCGGGTGTGGTCGAGGGGTACACCAGGCAGTCGAGGTCGGCCACCAGGTCGGCTGCCTCCGGGCCGGGGAGCGGGCCCAGCCAGGTCACGCCCAGCGCACTCGCTCGCCCGGCCAGGGACGCGAAGTACTCCTCCTTGCCCGCCACCGGGCCACCGGCGACCACCACCTGGGTGGTGCCCAGAGCCGGGACGGCGTCCAGCAAGACGTCAACTCCTTTCCAGGTGTCGACCCGCCCCACGTAGCCAGCGACCAGGGCGTCGTCGGCCAACCCGTAGCGGGGGCGGGCACGGCCCGCCCGCCCGGGGAAGAAGGTGGCCGGGTCTGCCTCCTCGGTCACCACCTGGACATTGGCCCGGGCCAGCTGGGCGGCCACGGCCTTGGAGACAGCCAGCACCCGGGTGGCGAAATGGCGAGCGAGGAGCTGCTCGACCCGCAGGGCGAGCCGGGACTGGGCCACCATCTCCCGGGCGTGCCACACATGGGGCCGCCCGGCCAGGAGGGCGGCGGCCCACCCGTACCAGCAATGCAGCGAGTTGGAGTGCACCACGTCGGCGCCCACTCGGCGGGCGAGCCGCCACAGGCGCACGACGGAGATGGGCCAGTTGAGCAGGTAGGCGGCCCAGTCCCGGGGGCGGTGGCTCGTGCTCAGCCGCCTCATGGCGACCACATGGAGCTGGGCGCCGGCGGCAGCCAGCTCGTCCGCCATGGGCGAGGGCTGGGGGAGGGCGACGTGGCACCGCCAGCCGACGGCCGACAGCTGGCCGACCAGCCTCAGCAACGCCTGGTCGGAGCCACCCCGTTCGGCCACCGGCTGGACTGTAAGGATGGTCCCCGTGCGTGTCGCGGTCAACGTCGAGCAGCTCCTGTCGCCCTCGCCGGGCGGTATCGGTCGGTACACGGCGAGGCTTGTGAGCATATTGGCCGACCTGGGGGCCGATGTGCACCCCGTGGCCGCCCTGCACCGCCGCTCCCAGGTCGCCGCCGCCTGGGCGGAGGCCGGCCTGCAGGGCAAGGCCCCCACCCCTCGCACCCTGGCCTTGCCCCGGCCGCTGCTCTACGATGCCTGGCACCTGGTGGGCTGGCCGAGCATCTCGGGAGGCGTGGACATCGTCCATGCCCCCTCGCTGGCTGTGCCGCCCCGAGGAGGCAAGCCGCTGGTGGTGAGCGTGCACGACGCCGGCCCGGTGCTGTTCCCGCAGGCCTTCAGCGCCCGGGGCCGGTGGTTCCACGCCCAGGGCCTGCGGGCGGCGGCCCGGCGGGCCGACCTGGTCATCACCGGCAGCCAGGCGGCGGCAGCCGAGCTGGCCGAGCACACCCAGCTCGGGACCAGCCGCCTCCGGGTCGTCCCTTATGGCGTCGACCTGGCTCCTGCCGACCCGAGCGCACTGGGCCGCTTCGGGCTGGCCGGTGCCCCCTACGTGCTGTGGGTGGGCAGCCTGGAGCCTCGCAAGGCAGTGGGCACCTTGGTCGCGGCCATGGCCAGGCTGCTCAGGGGGGGCGCCGCCCCCGCCGGCACCCGCCTCGTCCTGGCCGGCTACGCCGGCTGGCAGAACGCCTCCCTGCTGGGGGCCGAGGACCTGGCCCAGCTGGGCCCCGCCCTCCTGCGGCTGGGGCAGCTGAAGGCAGCCGAGCTGTCCGCCCTTTACGCCGGGGCGACGGTGTTCGCCTTCCCCAGCCGCCACGAGGGCTTCGGCCTGCCCGTGCTCGAAGCCATGGCCGCGGGTGCGCCGGTCGTGGCCTCGGACATACCGGCCCTGCGCGAGGTGAGCGGGGGAGCGGCCTTCTTGGTCCCCCCGGGGGACGTGGGCGCCTGGGCGGGTGCCCTCGCCGAGCTGCTCAGCCACCCCGAGCAACGGGGACGCCTGGCCGAAAAGGGCCGGAGCCGGGCGGCTCAGTTCTCGTGGGAGGCCATGGGCGCCGCGACCCTGGCGGTCTACCGGGAGGCACTGGGCGGCAGCTGATGCGCCGGCCCCTTTCCCCCTAATAAGGTCGGCGAGGTGCGAGCCCTTGTCACAGGGAGCTCGGGCTTCGTCGGCCCGTGGTTGTGCCGGCACCTGCGCGAGCGCGGTGACGAAGTGGTCGAGCTGGGGGGCAAGGTCGATGTCCGGGACGCCGAGGGCGTACGGGAGGCCCTGGCCGGGGCCGAGCCCGACGCCGTCTACCACCTGGCGGCCATCTCCAGTGTGCGCCAGTCCTGGGACGACCCGCCGGGCACCTTCGCCGTCAATGCGCTGGGGACGCTCAATGTGTGCAACGCCGCCGCGTCCCTGCCCAAACGCCCCCGGGTGCTCTTGGTGAGCTCGTCGGAGGTCTACGGCAACGTGGATCCCAGCGCCCTGCCGGTGCGCGAGGACCACCCCTACAGCCCGGTCACCCCGTACGCAGCCAGCAAGGCGGCGGCCGAACTGGTCGGCCTCCAGGCTTGGCTGGGCCGGGGCCTGGAGGTGGTGCGGGCCAGGCCCTTCAACCACACCGGACCGGGCCAGAGCCAAGCCTTCGTCGTGCCTGCCCTGGCGGCCCAGGTGGCGGCGGCGGCCGCCGGGCGGGCCGGTCAGGTCCGGGTCGGCAACCTCGACGTCCGCCGGGACATGAGCGACGTGCGCGACGTGGTGCGTGCCTACCGGCTGGTCATGGAAAAAGGCGAGCCCGGGGAGGTCTACAACGTCTGCCAGGGCAAGTCGGTGCTCGTCCGAGAGATCCTGAGCCGGCTCATGAGCATCGCCGGGGTAGAGGTGCCGGTGGTCGTGGACCCCGAGCGCTTCCGCCCCGCTGAGCTCCCCGAGCAGGTGGGCGACCCGGGCCGGCTGGTCGAGCTTACGGGCTGGCGTCCGCGGGTGCCGCTTGACCAGACGCTGAGAGAGGTCTTGGCCGCATTGGCCCCGGCTTGAGCGGCGACGGGCCCAGGGGCCTGCGCTACGCTCGCAGTTCTGAGATGCAACCCGCCCAGGACTCGAGGGCGGCGAGCGGGCCGGCCACGGGCGTGGCCCATGAAGCGCCCGCCGTGGTGGCAGTGGTCGTCGCCTCCGATCCCGGCGACTGGCTGGACGAGGCGCTGGGCTCGCTCGCCGCTCAGGACTACCCCAACTTCTCCGTGCTGGTGGCCGACGTGGGCGTGGGCCATGGCCCAGCCGGGCCGGCCCTGGCCGAGCGGGTGGCGGCGGTGCTCCCCGAGGCCCACCTGGCCCGCCTGGCGCCGGGCACGGGGTTCGCCCAGGCAGCCAACCAGGCGCTCGAGATGGTACGGGGTGCGTCCCACGTGCTGCTGTGCCACGACGACGTCGCCTTCGAGCCGAGCGCGCTGCGCCTGCTGGTGGAAGAGGCCTACCGCAGCAACGCCGGGCTGGTCTGCCCCAAGGTGGTGATGTGGGACGCCCCCGACCGCCTGCTTTCGGTAGGCATGGGTGCCGACCGCCTAGGGGTGGTGCACCAGCTGGTCCAGCGGGGGGAGCTCGACCAGGGCCAGCACGACGGCGTCAGGGAGGTCTTCGTGGCCCCCAGCGGCGCCACCCTGGTCCGCCGCGACCTGTGGCTGGCCTTGGGCGGCTTCGACCCGAAGGCCGCCGAGCCGGGAGAGGACCTCGACCTGTGCTGGCGAGCACAGGTGGCTGGGGCCCGGGTGGTGGCCGCTCCCCAGGCCCGGGTGCGCCACTTGGAAGCCAGCTGGCGCGGCCTGCGGCCTGCCCCCCGAGCCGGTGGCGGGGGCACCGTTCGCCACCGCCGCCTCGGCCCCCTCGCCGGGCGACGCCAGCGGGAGCAGCACCGCCTGCGTACCTTGTGGACCTGCTACAGTGCCCGGGCCCTGGTGCTCGTGGCGCCGGTAGTGCTGGCCTTCGCCCTGGCCGAGGCCACCTGGGCCCTGCTCGGGCGAGGTTGGGGCCGGGCTGCGCTGGACCAGGGCCGCGGGCTCGAGAGGGCGGCGTGGCGCTGCCGGGCGGCGTGGGCGCCCCTAGCCGCCCTGGCCGGTTCCCTGCGGGCACCGCGGGAGCTGCGGGCCGCTCGGCGCCGGGCCCAGGGGCTGCGCCAGGCGAGCGACTTGGACCTCTGGCGGTCCCAGCGGCGGGGGAGCGCCCGCCTGCGGGCCGTGCTGCGGCTGCGGCTGGAGCACGACCCGGGCCGGTCCCTGCCGTCGTGGGCCACCTCGGGCCAGGGGCGGTCCCCGCGGCACCACGACGTCGCTCACCAGCGCCACCTCGGGCGGTTGCCGGCCAGCAACGGCCATGGGCCGGCCGAGGCGGCGGCCCCGGCCTCGTTGGCCTCCCGGGCGGGGTACCTGGACTGGAGGGTGGGCGCTGGGGTGGCGGCCGTCCTGGCCACCTTGCTGCTGGTAGGGTCCCGCAACCTGCTCTCTGGCCCCCTGCCGCTGGTGGGCCAGCTGCCGTCCAGCGTGGGTGGCGTGGGTGGTTGGTGGCACGGGTGGTGGGCCGGCACCGGCCCCGACGCCCTGGTGGCCACGGCCGTGGGCCCACCGGCGCTGGCCTTCATGGCCCTGCTCGGCACCCTGCTCGGCGGTTCCGCCTCGCTGGCTGTCCATGTGCTCGTGCTGGCACCGCTGGTGACGGGGCCGCTCGGCACCTACGTGGTGGCCCGCGGGTTCGGTTCGAGGCGGGGTGCCCTCGCTGCCACCGTGGTGTACACCGTGGTGCCTGTGCCCTACAACGCCCTGGCCCAGGGCCACTGGCCCGGGCTCGTGGCCTACGGTGCTGTCCCCTGGATCCTCGGGGGCTTGGTGGCCCTGAGCGGCCAGGAGCCGCAGCCGGCGCTGCCCGGCAGAGCGGCGGTTGCCCGGCTGGTGGCGCTTGGGCTGGTGGTGGCCGTGGCCGTCGCCTTTGTCCCCTCGATGGTCGCCTTGGTGCCGGTGCTCGGCCTGGCCCTGTGGGCAGGGTCCCGGCTGGCCGGCCGGGGCCACCCAGGGGCGCGGTTCTTTTTGGTCGCGGTGGCGGCCACGGCGATTGCCTGGGTGGCCCTCCTGCCCTGGTCCGCCCGGCTCCTGGGGCCCTGGCCGGCGTTTGCCGGTACGGGGGGCGGGCCCGGCACCAGCCTCGGCGTCGGCCAGGTGCTGCGCCTCCAGAGCGGGCCCTTCGGGGCTGGGCTGCTGGCCTGGGCTGTCGTGGTGGCCGCCGGGTTGCCCCTGGCCCTGGGCCGTTCCTGGCGCCTGGCCTGGGCGGTACGGCTCTGGTCGGTCGCCCTGGCCGGGATGGGGCTGGCCTGGGCAGGGTCGCGTGGCTGGTTGCCGGCGCCGGCGCCCGAGGTGCTCCTGGCCCCGGCCGCGGCCGCGCTGGCGCTGGCGGTCGGGGTCGGTGGCGCTGCGGTTGAATCCGACCTCCCCGCTTACCGTTTCGGCTGGCGCCAGCTGGTCCCGGCCCTGGGGGCGCTGGCTGTACTGGCCGCCGCCCTGCCGCTGTTCTCGTGGTCGGCCAGCGGCCAGTGGGGCCTGCCGGCGTCAGGTGCGGAGGCGGCCTTCGCCTTCCCGCCACCCGCCTCGGGTGGTGCTGGCCCTGGGGCCCCGGCAGGCAGCCTGGGGGCACCCAATGGCTACTACCGGGCCCTTTGGGTGGGGCCACCCGCCCTGCTGCCCATGGCGCCTCAAGGCCGCCTGGGCGCCGTCCTGGCCTTCGCAACGTCGTCCGACGGCCTGCCGGCGGCGGCCGGGCTGTGGCCCCCCGGCGCCGGGGGCGAGGCTTTGGTGCTGGCCAGGGACCTCGACTGGGCGGCCCAGGGTGCGACCACTTCGCTGGGCCGGTTGCTGGCCCCCCTGGCCGTGCGCTACGTGGTCGTACCTGCCGGGCCAGCCACCGGTGCAGTGGAAGCGGCGCTGGGGGCGCAGACCGACCTGGTGCCCGTGGGGACGGACCCTGCCTACCACGTGTTCCAAAACTCCGACTGGGCTCCCTGGCTGTGGGTCGCCCCCGGGCGCTCGCCCGGTGCCCTGGCTGCCCGCTCGCAAACCTGGGCGGGTGCTTCCCAGCTGGAGCGACTGGGCCTGAGCGGCGTGGTGCCCCTGGTGGCCTCCCGGGCCCGGCTCCTGGCCCCCTTGGGCCGGCTGCCGGCAGGGTCGGGCCGGCCGGTCGCGCTGGGCCCGGTCACTGGCACGCCCGACAGCCTGGAGGCCGGCCTGGACCTGCCCTCTGGGGGCATGCTGTACGCGGCCAGCCCGGTGGGGACGTTGCAGCTGAGGGTGAACGGGCACCGGGTGCCGGCCCGAGCTGGCTTCGGGTGGGCCAGCGCCTGGCGGCTGCCTGCCGGGCGTGATGCCCTCCAGCTCCGGGCGACGGGCACCACCGGGCGCCACCTGGTCGGCACCGTCATGGCGGTGGCCTGGGTGCTCGCCGTTTGGGCCTTGGTGAGCCGGGCCGGCCGTCGCCTCCACCCTCACCTGCACCGGGAGGCGGTGGACCTGGCGCCGGGGGGCGGGCCGGGCGGTGGGCTCGACTGGGCTGCCGGCTGGGACGAGGAGGTCGAGCTGTGAGGGGCCTGGGCGCTTGGGGGCGCCTGAGCCCGGCCGGCCGGGCCGGCTTTAGGCACCGGGCGGCCCGTTGGCGCCAGGGCGCTTCTTGGCACCAGGAGGCCCGCCGCCTCGTGGTGCTGGCGGTGCTGGTGCCACTGGCGGTGGCCGGTACCCTGGTGGGCACCCAGAGGCCGGCTCCAGAGCCGGGCACTGGCCCGTCGCCCGCCTCCAGCCTGGCCGAGCCGGCGGCCTTGTCGTCTTCTTGGTCCTGCGCCGGGGCCACGGCCGGGCCGGCCAGCACGGCCCCCGGGACCGTGGTGCTGGACAACTCCGGCCCTCAGCCCCTCACCGCTGAGGTCCAGCTGGTCGGCACCGGCGGCCAGGGCAGGGACATGTCCGTGGTGGTGCCCGCGGGCGGCACCCGCCGGGTGGCCGAGCGGTTGCCGGGGGCGCCCTGGGTGGGGGCGTTGGTGACTTTCTATGGCGGCATGGCGCTCGCCGTCCAGCAGGTGTCCACCCCCCACGGCGTGGCCAGCCAGCCCTGCGCGGCTCGGGCATCGGCCCACTGGTACTTCCCCGAAGGGGCCACCTTGCGCAATGCCGACGAGTACGTAGCCTTGCTCAACCCCTACCCGCTGGACGCCGTTGCCGACCTGTCGTTCTTCACCGAGCAGGGCCCCGAGCAGCCCGCCGCCTTCCAGGGGGTGGTGGTGCCCGCTCACGGCCTGGTCGAGCTGGACCTGCGCTCTCACCTGCGCCGCCGCCAGCACATCGCGTTGTCGGTGAGCACCCGAGGTGGCGGCATAGTGGCGTTCGAGACCGAGGTGGTCTCACCCGTGCCTCCCGGCGCCCCGCTCCTGGGCAGCAAGGGGGCACCCGACCCGGTGCTGCCGGTGGCCGGGGCAGAGCTGCTGCTGGGTGCCTCGGCCCCCTCGGTGTCGTGGTGGTGGCCGCAAGGAGCCGACGGTGCCGGCCTGCATGAGGCCTACGTGGTCTACGACCCCGGGCCCCGCCCCGCGCGCGTCCGTCTCGACCTGGTGGCCATGGGCGTCCCGGGTGCCAGCGCCAGCGCCGGCTCGACCCAACTGGTCGTGGCCCCGGGCAGCGCCACCCTGCTCACGACCAACGGGGAACCCTGGGCGCTGGCCGGTGCTGCCTACTCCGTCCACCTGCAGAGCCTGAACGGGGCCCCGGTGGTGGCCGAGCGGGCCCTGACCGCCGGGGCACCATCGGCTGAGCGCGGCCGGGCCAGCATCTTGGGCGAGGGCACACCGGCCACTTCCTGGCTGGTGCCCCCCAGCCCACCCGAGCCCGTGGCCGCCTCCCCGCTCCCGCACGGGGCCCAGGCGGCGCACCACGGTGGCCGGGCCGGCACGGGCCGCCCCAAGGAGGCCCGCTCCAAGGCCGGGGCCGGCCGTGCCGCCCGCACCAGCCGGGGCCGGCAGGCTGCCAGCCAGGCCCGACGGGCGGGTGTGAACCCCACCCGGGCCCACCGTGCGGCTGCACCTCGGCCGGGCCAGGCCTGGCTGTGGGTGGCCGACCCCGGCCCCCGGCCGGCCACGGTGGAGCTGGGCCCGGTCACAAGGGGGACGGGGGGCCCGCGCTGGGCCCTGGTTGTTGAGGCAGGCCGGGGCACGGGGGTGGCCCTGCCCCCCGGCCTGGCCGGCCAGGGGCTGCGAGCCACCAGTTCCCAGCCGGTGCTCGTCGAGGAGGGCACTTATGCGGGGCCGGGGGCAGCGGGCATCAACCTTGCCCCTGCGGTACCGCTCGGGACCGGCTGAGCGCGGGTCGCGCTAGTGGGGGCCGAGCTGGCCGGTCGCCTCGGTGCTCTGCAGCGAGACAGGGAAGACCGGTCCTCCGACGGGGGCTTCGCCGGGTGAGGCTTCGGGGTCGCGGCTGCCGCCGTTGGACGCGGCGGCGGCGATGGCGAAGCTGGGGGCGCCGACCCCTTCGTGGACGGGCCGGCCGTAGGCGGCGTCAACCAGGCGGGCGACCTCGGTGCCGTCGATGGTCTCGCGTTCCATCAGGGCCTGGGCTACGGCGGCCAGGCCCTCGCGGTGCTCCCGGAGCAGGCGCATGGCCCGGGCTTCCTGCTCCCTCAAGATGCGCTCGACCTCTTCGTCCACCACCCTCGCCGTCTCGTCGCTGTAGTCGCGCGAGTGCATCAGGTCCTCGCCCAGGAACACCTCCCCGCCCGAGCCCCAGGCCATGGGCCCGATGCGTTCGGACATGCCGAACTCCCGCACCATCTTGCGCGCCATCTCGGTGGCCCGTTGCAGGTCGTTGGACCCCCCGGTGGAAAGGGTGCCGAACACGATCTGCTCGGCCGTGCGCCCGCCCATCATCACGCACAGCGAGTCCTCTATGTACTCCCGCCAGTAGGTGTGGCGCTCCTCTATGGGCAGTTGCTGGGTCACGCCCAGGGCCATGCCCGTAGGCAGGATGGTGACCTTGTGGACCGGGTCGGCATCGGGGAGCACGTAGGCCAGCACGGCGTGGCCACCCTCGTGGTAGGCGGTGGCGACCTTTTCCTTGTCGGACAGGACGGTGGACTCGCGCCGCTGGCCCATCAGGATCCGGTCCCGGGCGGCATCGAAGTCAGCCGCCGCTATGGCGGGCGCACCCCGGCGGACAGCGTGGAGGGCGGCCTCGTTCACCAAGTTGGCGAGGTCGGCCCCGCTCATCCCGGGCGTCCCCCGGGCCACCACGGTCAGGTCGACGTCCGGGGCGATCCTCTTGTCCTTGCAATGGACTTTCAGGATCGGCAGCCGTTCGTCGAGGTCGGGCAGGGGGACGACGATCTGGCGGTCGAAGCGCCCAGGGCGCAGCAGCGCCGGGTCCAAGATGTCGGGCCGGTTGGTGGCCGCCATCATCACGATGCCCTCGGTGGCCTCGAAACCGTCCATCTCGGCCAGCATCTGGTTCAGGGTTTGTTCCCTTTCGTCGTGGCCGCCCCCCAGGCCGGCACCCCGCTTGCGGCCGATCGAGTCGATCTCGTCGATGAAGATGATGGCGGGGGCCTGCTTGCGGGCGCTTTGGAACAGGTCCCGGACCCGGGAGGCGCCCACGCCGACGAACATCTCCATGAAGTCGGAGCCGGTGACGGACATGAACGGTACCCCGGCTTCCCCTGCGACGGCCCGGGCCAGCAGGGTCTTGCCCGTGCCGGGGGGGCCGACCAGCAGCACGCCCTTGGGGATCCGGGCGCCGATCTCCTTGAAGCGGGTGGACGAGCGCAAGAAGTCCACCACCTCGCGGATCTCCATCTTGACGCCCTCGTAGCCGGCCACGTCCGCGAAGGTGGTGCGCGGCCGTTCGGTCGTGTAGACCTTGGCCCGGCTGCGGCCGATCGACATGATCCCGCCCATCTGGCCCTGGGCCCGCCGCAGCATCCAGCCGATGAAGACGAAGAAGATGAGCCCGTAGAACACATAGGGCAAGATGGCGGTCCAGTCGCCGCTCGGGTACACGAACTTGAGCGACTTGCCGTTGCTCAGGTACCTCTCGAGCGTGGGGACTTCGGTGTTGTCCTGGCCCGGCCCCGGGCCCGCGCTCTGGTAGGTGGTGCCGTCTTCGGTGGTGAACTGGATGGCCCCGGTCTGGGCGTTCACGGTCGCCTCTTTGACGTTGCCGTCCTTCACCCAGGTGATGAACTGCGTGTAGGGGACCGAGGGCGGGGACGGGGCGGTCACCACGGTGGAGACCATGATCGCCAGGGCCACCACGGCCAGCACGACCATGAGGGCCCAGCGCCAGGAACGGTCGGGCGCGCCCAGCGGAGGCCCCCCGCCTGGGCGGTCAGGGGGCCGCGGCCGGAGGTCCCCCGGTTGGCGGCTCATGGCCCCCATCGTAGGCGGGGGGGGCGGCTAGCGCTGCCCGGGTGCCCTTTTATCAGCCGGTTGTCAGCTACCTGGCCCCCGGGCGGGGCCTCCGGGCGGCCCGGCCCGCCTCCGCTGCCTGACGCCGTCGGCGCGTCCTGGTTAGTTTCGTGGTTGTGAGCGGTACCAGCTGCGCCCACCCAGCGTGCCCGGGCACTCCCGCGGCGTGGCTCCAGTACGACTACCAGGCGCGCTGCGCCTGGCTTTACGACCGGCCCAGCGAGGCTACCCGGGTCTACCAGTGGCCCTTGTGCAAGCGCCATGCCGACGGCCTGCGGGTGCCGCGGGGCTGGTGCTGCATCGACCAGCGGGCCAAGTGGCGCTGGGACGGCTGGCCGGGGTGGGGCGAGCCGGCTCCCACGGCCGGGCCAGGCCCCGAGCGCAAGGTCACGTTCATCGTCTGAGGCTCCACTGCTGAGGCTTCACGACTGCTGAGGCTTCACGGCCGGGGCGCCTGCCAGCCTCGGCCGTCGCCTTCCCCGGCCAGGGGTGCCGGCAGCAGGGTGTCACCCATGAGCCACCTGTCGATGGCTGCGGCCGCGCTGCGCCCCTCGGCGATGGCCCAGGCGACCAGGCTTGGGCCCCGGGCCATGTCCCCACAGGCGAAGGTCTTCTCGGCAATCGCCCAGTCTTGGTCGCGCTCGACCTGGCCCTGCGGGCTGAGCCGGGCCCCCAGTTGGGCCAGCAGGGGGGAAGGCTCCGGGCCGAGGAAGCCGAGCGCCAGCACCACCAGGTCAGCGGGGACCCGGCGCAGCGTCCCCGGCACGACGTCGAAGCGCGGCTGGCCCTGATCGAGCGTCATGGTCACGTCGGCCAGCTCGACTGCCACCACGTGGCCGCTTGGGTTGCCGATGAAGCGCTGGGCGGAGACCGACCACCAACGTTCCCCGCCTTCGCGGTGGGCGGCAGACGTCCTCAGCTGGTACGGCCAGTTGGGCCACGGTGTGCTGGGGTCGCGCCGGTCGGGGGGCCGGGGCATCACCTCGAGCTGCAGGACCGAGACGGCTCCCTGGCGGAGGGCTACGCCCACGCAGTCGGACCCCGTGTCGCCTCCCCCGACCACCACGACCCTCTTGCCCTCGGCGGAGACCGCCGGTTCGCTGCAGTCGCCTTGCTGGTGGCGGTTGGCTGCCACCAGGTAGCCCATGGCCAGCTGGATGCCCGCCAGCTGCCTGCCCGGGACAGCCAGGTCACGCGCCAGGGCCGCGCCTCCCGCCAACAACAAGGCGTCGGTCCTGGCCCGCAGCTCGCGAGCGTCCAGGTCGCGGCCCACCTCGGTGCCCACCTGGAACTTGACCCCTTCGGCCCGCAGCTGGGCCAGCCGGCGTTCGAGCACCCATTTCTCCAGCTTGAACTCGGGGATCCCGTAGCGCAGCAGCCCGCCCAGACGGTCCGCCTTCTCGAAGACGGTGACTTCATGGCCGGCCCGCCGGAGCTGTTGGGCCGCGGCCAAGCCGGCAGGGCCAGAACCCACCACGGCAACCTTCTTGCCGGTGGGCGATGGAGGGACCTGGGGCACGACCCAGCCCTCCGACCAGGCGGTCTCGGCTATGTGCTTTTCCACCAGGGCGTTGGTCACCGGTTGGTCGTGGAGCGCCAGCACGCAGGCGGCTTCGCACAGGGCGGGGCAGAGCCGCCCGGTCAGCTCCGGGAAGTTGTTGGTGGCGTGGAGCCGCTCGGAGGCATCTCGCCAACGGCCCCGGTAGGCGAGGTCGTTCCAGTCCGGCACCAGGTTGCCGAGGGGGCAGGCGCTGTGGCAGTAGGGCACGCCGCAGGACATGCACCGGGAGGCCTGGGCCGAGACCTCCTTGCGGGGCACCGGTTCGTACACCTCCCGCCAGTCCCGGGCCCGTTGGGGCACCGGGCGCCGGGCGGCGGGGCGGCGGGGCCGGGTGAGGAAGCCAGTCGGGTCGCCCATGTGAGCAGGATCACAAGCCCCGGGCCAGCCCGTTAGGGCCGATCGTCACTTTGTGGCCCGGGCCCCGTCCTGGGCAGGGGCGTGCCTGGCTGCGCCTAGGGTTGCCAAGCATGATCACCGCCTTTTCCATCACCCCCCTGGGGGCAGGGGAGCACGTCAGCGCGCTGGTGGCCGAGGCCGTCCGCACCGTGCGGTCGAGCGGGTTGCCCAGCGAGACCAACGCCATGTTCACCAATGTCGAAGGTGACTGGGACGAGGTCATGGCTGTCATCAAGCGGTGCGCCGAACAGATGTCCGCGTCCGCGCCCCGCCTGTCCATCGTGATCAAAGTCGACTACCACCCGGCGGCCGGGGCCGGGGAGATGGCCGCCAAGCTGGAGCGGCTCGAGCGCGACCTCGACAGCCCGGGCCAGCTGCCCTGACCTGGCGCAGCGGCACAGGTGGTGTACCAGGGTGCGGTCGGGCTGGGCCCCCCGTTGGCCCGGGCGGTTGCACCCGGGCCGTGCCCAATGCCGCTAAGTGGGCTGCTCTGGTGCCATGCCCTCGGCCAGGCGGGCGGCGGCCACGGCCGCCTGGCCCAGGCTCACCCCCCCGTCGTTGGCCGGGGCCCGGCTGTGCATGAGCACCTGGAAGCCGGCCTCTTCCAGGGCTGCAGCCGTGCGCTCGGCCAGGAGCACGTTCTGGAACACCCCGCCCGATAAGGCCACCTGGGACAACCCGCTCGCTTCCCGGGCGCGCTGGCAGGCGGCGGCCACGGCGCCCACCACGGCGTTGTGGAACCGGGCGGAGACCACCGAAGGCCTGGTCCCGGCGGCCAGGTCCAGGGCCACGGCGCGCACGAGCTCCTTTCCCATGACCTGGAAAGGTTGGCCCTCGCTGAGCGGGACCGGGTACCCCGAGGGCTCCTGAGGGTCGGCCAGCTGCTCCAGTTCCACGGCCGCTTGGCCCTCGTAGTTGACGGCATCGCGCAGGCCGACGATGGCGGAGACGGCGTCGAACAGCCGGCCCACGCTGGAGGTCAGGGGGCTGGCCTGCCCCGAGCGGGCCAGGGCCACGACCGCCTGCCACTGCCCCGGGTGACGCCTGGCCAGGGAGAGGTCGTCGGGCACCTGGCCGTCGAAGGCGGCGTCCAGGTAGGAGGCGGCCATCCGCCAAGGCTCCTTGATGGCCGCCGTCCCCCCGGGCATGGGCACGGCCTGGAAGTGGCCGACGCGCTGGTAGCCAACCAGGTCGGCGACCAGGAACTCCCCGCCCCACAGGGCCCCGTCGGCCCCGAAGCCCAGGCCGTCGAACGCCACGCCGATCACCGGCCCGGCCTCGTCGTTGTCCACCAGGCAGGAGGCGATGTGGGCATGGTGGTGCTGGACCCCCAGCCGCTCGACCCCATCGAGGTCGAGGGCGTACTTGGTCGACAGGTACTCGGGGTGCAGGTCGTGCGCCACCACCTCCGGGCGCACGTCGAACAGCCGGCAGAAGTGCTCGACCCCCTGCTTGAAGCTGCGGAGCGTCTCGTAGTCCTCCAGGTCGCCGATGTGGTGGGAGAGGAAGGCCCGGTTGCCCTTGGCCAGGCAGAAGGTGTTCTTCAGCTCCGCCCCGCAGGCGAGCACCGGCCGCGGGCAGTGGTGGCGGACGAGCAGCGGTTGGGGCACGAAGCCCCGGGAGCGGCGCACCAGAGATTGCCGGCCCCGGACCAGGCGGGCGACCGAGTCGTCCGTGCGCACGTGGATGGGCCGGTCGTGGGCCAAAAAGGCGTCCGCAATGCCGGCCAAGCGGGCCACTGCGTCCGCATCTTCGTAGGCAATGGGCTCGTCCGACACGTTGCCGCTCGTGAGTACGAAGGGCTCACCGAGCTGGCGGCAGATGAGGTGGTGGAGGGGGGTGTAAGGGAGCATGAGGCCGAGGTAGCGGTTGCCCGGTGCCACGGAGGGCGCGACCGTGCCCGGTGGTTCCTGGCGTCCCAGCAGCACGACGGGGCGGCGAGGGCTCTCCAGCAGGCGGGCCTCGTCCTCGCCTACCCGGCAGAGGGACCGGGCAGCCTTGAGGTCGGCCACCATCAGCGCGAAGGGCTTGTCCTCCCGGTGCTTGCGGGCCCGGAGGGCGGCCGTCGCCGGCCCGGAGGAGGCCAGGCAGGCCAGGTGGTAGCCCCCCAGGCCCTTGATGGCCACCACCTTGCCCGCCCGGAGCAGCTCCACCGCCCCCTCCAGGGGGCCGGTGGCCCCCGCGGCCACCAGTTCCTGGCCGCCCTCACCCAGCAGGCGCAGCGTGGGGCCGCAGGCCGGGCAGCAGGTGGGTTGGGCGTGGAAGCGCCGGTCGGAGGGGTCGTCGTACTCCTGCTGGCAGTCGGGGCACATGGCGAAGCCCGCCATGGTGGTGTTGGCCCGGTCGTAGGGGACGTCGCGCACGATGGTAAAACGCGGCCCGCACTGGGTGCAGTTGATGAACGGGTAGAGGTACCGCCGGTCGGAGGGGTCGAACAGTTCGGCCAGGCAGTCGGCGCAGGTGGCGGTGTCGGGGGAGACCAGCGCCTGGCGCTCGCCCGTTGCCTGGCTGGGGACGATGGTGAAGCCAGCCTCGCCTCGGACGGGCAGGGGGCGGGCCTCGACCGCCTCGATGAGCGCGAGCACGGGGGCGTCTGCCTCCAGGCGGCCCAGGAAGGCCCGTAGGGCGGCCAGGGTGCCCTCCACTTCGATGAACACGCCCGCCGGGTCGTTGCCCACCCGGCCGGCCAGGCCCAGCCGGGTGGCCAGCTGGTGGACGAAGGGGCGGAACCCGACGCCCTGGACGATGCCCTCCACCCGTACGGCCAGGCGCAGCTTGTCGTCCCTGAGGTCCTGGCCGAGGCGGTCCATCGCCCCTGAACCTAGCGGTGCTGCCAGGGGCCACCGGTGGATCGCGGGCCCTGGCCGCCACCAACCAACGACCGAACGACCACAAGTTGCGGTGGCGCAAGCAGAGGAGGGGCCATGAGGTTGCACAGGCAGGCGTGGACGGGGCCGGTGGCCGGCACCGCCTTGGGGTTGGCGGCCTTGGCCGTCTTCACCTTCAGCCCGTCCCTGGGTGCCGGCTCTGGCGGGGTGCCGGGGACAGCTGGGCCTGGGGCTGGGCCGGGGAGCGCCGGGCCGGCCCGCCCGGCGGGCAGTGACCTGGCCGGGGCCCGCCTCATTGCCTATAGCAGCTGCACCCAACTGCTGGCGGACGTCAAGGCCGAGGCCCTCGAGGAGGTCGGCCCCTACGGCCTGCCCGGCGACGGCCCTGGTTACCCGTGGCCCGGCCTGCTGAGGACGGGCGTGGCCCTGCCGGCCGCGCTGAACGGGGCCGTGCTTGGCCCGGCGGCGCCCGCCGGTGCCGCCCAGGCCGCGCCCGCCGGGGCTAGCGCGCCCGGCGGGGCCACCACCTACTCCACTACCAACGACCAGGAAGCCGGGGTGGACGAACCGGACTTGGTGAAGACCGACGGGCGCCTCATGGTCGTGCTGCGCCAGCAACCAGTGGGGGTGCAGGTGGTGAGCGTCGAGGGGCCTGCCCCTCAGCTCGAGGGCTTCATAGGCCTGCCCCAGCTCGGCCAGACCGACGGCCTGCTGCTCAGCGGGCAGTACGCCGTGGTCATCGGCACGGCCACACTGACCGCAGGCACCCCGGTCGGCCTTCTCCCCAGTGCCTCCACCCAGGTGGTAGTGGTCAGCCTGGCTGACCCCGCCCACCCCGTCGTAGCCCGGCAGTTTTCTGTCCAGGGGTACGAAGAGGCAGCTCGGCTGGTCGATGGCCGGGTCGTGGTCGTGGTGGAAGGCCAGCCCCGGCTGGCCTGGGCCCAGCCGCAAGGGCCCGGCGCGCGGGCTGAGAGAGCCGCCCTCCAGGCCAACCGGCGGGCCATCATGGCCTCCCGGCTGTCGCAATGGCTCCCTTCGGTCACTGTGGCCCAAGGGGGTACCCGGCTGGCCCGGGCCTCGGGTTGTGCCAGCACTTACCACACGGCCGTGGGCGCCGGCCTGGGGACGGTCTCTGTGGTCTCCTTTGACCCGGCCAGCGACGTCCCCGGCCGTGAGGTCACTGTGCTTGCCAGCGCCCAGGACGTGTACGCCAGCACCACGCAGCTGTACGTGGCCACTACTGCGTGGCCGGGCCAGCCCTGGCCCTGCCCACCCGGCGCCATGTGCCCCTGGCCCTGCCCGCCCGGCGCCATGTGCATGGCTAGGCCCCAGGGCGGCGTGGCCATGCCCCAGGGGGGCGAGGCGAGCACCGACATCTACGGCTTCGACACCTCCGACCCCACCAACCCCACCTACCTCGGCTCCGGGTCGGTGCCGGGCACGCTCATCGGCCAGTACGCCATGTCCGAGTACGGCGGCTACCTCCGGGTGGCTACCACGGTGGGCCAACCCGCCGCCGCCCCCGTCGACGGGGGCCCGGCCCGCCTGCCCGCCGGCCACGTGGCCTCCAGCCCCGGGCCGGGAGCGCCGAGTGGCGGTACCGCCCCTCGATCGGGCCACGGCCAGCCCACAGCCACCTACCCGGGCAACCCCGCCTCTTCGGACAACATCGTCACCGTCCTGGAGCCCCACGACGGGTCCCTTGTCACCGTGAGCACGCTGAGCGGGCTGGGCGAGGGGGAGAAGATCTACGCGGTGCGCTTCGCCGGTCCCCTGGCCTACGTGGTCACCTTCCGCCAGACCGACCCGCTGTACGTCATCGACCTCAGCCAGCCGGCCCACCCGGTCCTGGCCGGCCAGCTGCCGCTGGAGGGTTACTCGTCGTCCCTCCAGCTGCTCCGCCCGGGCCTGCTGCTGGGCATAGGCCAGTCCGTGGACGCGGACCTGCGCACGGTGGGCCTGCAGCTGGAGGCCTTCGACGTCGCCCAGCCCGGCCAGCCGTCGCTCGTCTCCCGCCAGGAGCTGGGGCCGGGCGCCACCTCGGCTGCCGAGCACGACCCGCACGCCCTCTTGTGGTGGCCGGCCGCCGACCTGGTGGCGCTGCCGGTGGACGGCTACGGTGCTCAGGGTGGCCAGCCCACCAGTGCCGTGGAGCTGTGGACGGTCGGCCCCTCGGGCGTGCTGAGCGAAGCCGGGAGCATCTCCCAGCCGGCCGGCTCGCAGCCCGTCCCGCCCGAGGTCGAACGGGAAGTAGTGGTTGGCCAGGACCTCTACACGGTCTCCGAGCAGGGGGTCATGGCCAGCGACCTCGCGGACCTGGCACCGGTGGCCTGGTTGCCCTACGGGGCCGAGGGGGCGGGCGCGGCGTGAACCGCCCCGGCCGAGGTTCTCCAGCCGAGCAGGCCACGTCCGAGGCCGAGCGGCTGGCGGCAGCCGCGACCGGTGGCCCCGAAGCTGTGCGGTGGCTCCTCGACGAGGTCGCCCCGGTAGCCTACGGCTACCTCTACGCCCGCGTAGGCGGCGACCAGGCGGTGGCCGAGGACCTGCTCCAAGAGACCCTCCTGGAAGCGGTACGGGGAGCGGGCAGCTTCCGGGGCGAGTCGGCCCTGTCGACCTGGATGTGCGCCATTGCCCGGAGGCGGCTGGCCCGCTTCTACGAGTCCGAGCGGCGCCAGGAGGCGGCCCAGCGTTCGCTGCGGGTGGTGGACGGCGAGGCCAGTGCCCCCGTTGACGCCCTCGTGGAGCGCCAGGACGAGGTGGTGCGGGCGTTGAGGCGGCTGCCGGCGTTGCAGCGCCAAGTCCTTGTCCTCAAGTACGTCGACGGGCTTTCGGTCCAGGACATAGCGCTCGAGCTGGACCGAAGCCAGGTGCAGGTGCAGTCGCTGCTCCAGCGGGGCCGCGAGGGCCTGCGCCGCCAGTTGGGAGGTAGCGGTGCCTGATTACGAAGAGCTGCTCCGGGGGTCCGACCACCCAAGGCAACTGCCGCCCGAGCTGCGGGCCCGCCTCGAGCGGGCCCTGACCGCCCCTGCCCCCCTGCCGCAGGCCACGCGGGAGCGCCTGGGGGCACGCCTCGCCCGGCCCGCTGCCGGCCCGGGAGATAGGCACCGCCCTGAGGGCAGGCGCAGCCCCAAGGGCAGCACCCAGAGGCTATGGGCGCGCTGGTACCTCCCGGCCGGGATGCCCCGGGGGGTGGCAGCAGCTGTAGCCGCCGCGGTCGGCGCGGCGGTGGTTGCCCTGGCCGCGCTGGGGGTCACCAGCCTGGTCCGGGGCGGCCCCGGCCAACCGCCGCCCGGCCCGGTGGCGGTGCCCAAGGCCAGCGGGGCGCGGGTGGCCACCGGCGCACCTGCGCCCAGGCCCAGGCCAGCTGCCCAGGGCCCGGCGGTAGCGGGCCCGGTGGCACCCCGCCCGACCGGCCCGGTGGTGGTACAACCGGGGGCAGCCCGCCCGACCGGCCCGGCCGCGGCCAACCCGGTCCCGTCCCCGGTCCTTGGCCTCGTCCCCTCCCAGCGTCCGGTGGTGGCATCCCTGGAGCCAAGGCGCGGCCCGGCCAGCGGCGGCAACTGGGTGGAGGTGACGGGCTCGGGGCTGGCCAAGGCCACCGCCGTACGCTTTGGGGACGTCCCGGCGCCGCGCTTCGAGGTGGTCTCGGGCCGCCGGCTGCGGGCCCTGGCCCCCGCCCACGCCCCGGGCACCGTGCCCGTGGTGGTGGTCACCTCGGCTGGTCCCAGCGCCGCCTCGCCGGCCGGCAGCTACACCTTCCAGTAGCGCCCCAGACCTTCAGGTAGGGGCCCCAGCATCGCCTTCAGGTAGGGCTCACCCCGGAGGTTACCCTCACCGCTGCTGTGGGACTAGCGCCGGCTGCCTATGTGACGATGGGCCCTACCTGGGGGGCCGGGGCGGTTGGGAACCTGGACGTATGTTCCAAGTCCGGGTGCACGGCCGAGGTGGCCAGGGAGTAGTAACCGCCGCTGAGCTGCTGTCGGTCGCGGCGTTCATTGACGGGCGCTCAGCTCAAGCGTTCCCGAGCTTCGGCTCTGAGCGCATGGGGGCGCCGGTGGTGGCCTACTGCCGGATCTCTGACGCCCCCGTGCGTACGCGCGAACCGGTGGTGGCCCCTGATGCCGTCATCCTCCAGGACCTGACCCTGTTGCGGGTGGAGGACGTCTGGCAGGGGACCACGGCCAGTACCTTCGTCCTGCTCAACAGCCCCAAGCCCTGGGCGGAGCTGGCTGGGGCCGAGGTGCTCAGCCGTTTTGACCCCGAGCGGGTGGCGGCTGTCCCCGCCACCGAGATCGCCCTCAGCCAGGTCGGCCGTCCCATCCCCAACGCAGCCCTGCTCGGAGGTTTTGCCGCCTTGACCGGGGCCGTGAGCCTAGCCGCTATCAACCAGGCCATACGGGAGCGCTTTGCCGGGCCAGTGGGCGAGCGCAACGTGGCCGCCGCTGGCGAGGCCTACCGCATGGTGGACCTGGCCCGCCACAGCTCGGCCTGGGAGGTCTAGCGGTGCGCCAGATAGAAGGCTCCCAAGCAGTGGCGGAGGCGGTGGCTGCCTGCCGGCCCGAGGTGGTCTGCGCCTACCCGATCACTCCCCAGACCCACATAGTCGAAGCCATCGGGGCCATGGTGCGCACCGGGCGCCTGGCCAACTGCGAGTTCATCAACGTCGAGTCGGAGTTCGCGGCGATGTCGGTGGCGATCGGCGCCTCGGCGGCCGGTGCCCGGGCCTACACGGCGACCGCCAGCCAGGGCCTGTTGTTCATGGCCGAGGCCGTCTACAATGCCGCCGGGCTGGGGTTGCCGGTGGTGATGACGCTGGCCAACCGGGCCATCGGGGCGCCCATCAACATCTGGAACGACCACAGCGACGCCATGGCCGTGCGCGACGCCGGGTGGGTGCAGCTGTTCGCCGAGGACAACCAAGCGGCCGCGGACCTCCACGTCCAAGCGTTCCGGTTGGCCGAGGACCTCTCCGTGCCAGTGATGGTCTGCATGGACGGTTTCGTGCTGACCCATGCGTTCGAAGCCGTCGAAGTGCCCACCCAAGAACAGGTCGACAGTTTCCTGCCCCCCTACGAGCCCCGCCAAGTGCTGGACCCGGACGACCCGGTTTCGATCGGTGCCATGGTCGGGCCCGAGGCGTTCGAAGAGGTCCGCTACCTGCAGCATGCCAAGCTGGTCCGGGCGCTGGAAAAGATCCCTCAGGTGGCCGAGGAGTTCTACCACAGCTTCGGCCGTTACGCGGGAGGCCTCGTGTCTCCCTACCGTACTGACGATGCCCACACCGTGGTCGTGGCCATGGGGTCGGTCGTCGGGACGCTGAAGGACATCGCCGACCAGTTACGCCAAAAGGGCCAAAAGGTGGGCGTCCTCGGCATCACGACCTTCCGTCCCTTCCCCGCCGCGGCCGTGCGGGAGGCCTTGTGGGGCGCCCGGGTGGTGGTGGTGGTGGAGAAGGCGTTCAGCACCGGGTTCGGGGGTGTGCTCTCCACCGACGTAGCCACCGCCATGGGCCCGTTGCGGGCGCCCATAGCCACGGTTGTTGCCGGCCTGGGTGGGCGCCCGGTGAACGCGGCTTCCCTGGCGGCTTTGATCGAGGGCTCCGAACGAGGCTCCTTGGAGAAAGTGACCTTCTTGGACCTGAACCGCCCGGTGGTCGACCGGGAGCTGGAGCGCATGGGGGCGCGGCGGCGGTCGGGCCCTTCGGCCGAGAACATGTTGCGCGACGTGGCCTCCCAAGCGGCCGCTCAGGAGGGTTGAAGTGCCGTACCAGAGAGCAAAGTTCTACCAGGTGGGCAGCTTCGCGGTGGGCAACCGCCTGTTGGCCCCCTCGGAGCGCACGGTGCAGTCCAGCTTGGCCCGCACCAACTCCCTCACCTCGGGCCACCGCGCCTGCCAGGGTTGCGGTGAAGCCCTGGCTGCTCGCTACGTGCTGGACGCAGCCATGGCGGCCACGGGGGGCAAGGTGGTGGTGGTCAACGCCACCGGGTGCCTGGAGGTGTTCTCGACCCCGTTCCCGGAGACGTCGTGGCGCTTGGCCTGGCTCCACTCGCTTTTCGGCAACGCCCCGGCCGTGGCCAGCGGGGTGGCGGCCGCCCTGAAGGCCAAGGGCCGCGCGGACGTGCGGGTAGTGGCCCAGGGAGGCGACGGGGGGACTGTGGACATCGGTTTCGGCACCCTGTCTGGGCTCTTCGAGCGCAATGACGACGTGCTCTACGTGTGCTACGACAACCAGGCGTACATGAACACCGGCGTGCAGCGGTCGGGTTCGACACCCCCGGCGGCCCGCACCGCGACCACCGAGGCGCTCGGCCCCGAACCGGGCAACGTGTTCGGGCAGGGCAAGGACCTCCCGGCGATCGCCATGGCTCACGGGATCCCCTACGTCGCGACGGCCTCGGTGGCCGACTTGCACGACCTCGAGTACAAGGTCGAAAGGGCCATGGCCTTTCGGGGGGCCCGTTACCTCCATGTCCTGGTGCCCTGCCCGCTCGGGTGGAAGAGCGCCACCGCGGAGACGGTACGCCTGGCGCGCCTGGCCGTGGAAAGCGGGCTTTTCCCGTTGTTGGAGGCGGAGGCCGGCGAGGTGGTAGCCGTCACCCCGCTGCGCCACCGGGTCGGGGTCGAGGAGTACCTGCGCCCCCAGGGCCGCTTCGCCCACCTGTTCAGAGGCGCTGGCCGCCCCGACATAGTGGCCCGCATACAGCAGGTCGCGGACCGCAACATTGCTCGTTACGGCTTGGTACAAGAGGCGGGTGAATGACGATGGAAACACCTTTTGCGATAACTCTGCCGGTGGGCTCCAGCCTGGCCAACCGTACCGGTAGCTGGCGGGTGGAAAGGCCCGTGTACGTGGACCTCCTGCCGCCCTGCAACGACGCCTGCCCGGCCGGTGAGAACGTGCAGGGCTGGCTGTACGCAGCCGAGGAGGGAGATTACGAAGCCGCCTGGCGGGCGTTGGTGGCCGACAACCCCATGCCCGCGGTCATGGGCCGAGCGTGCTTCCGCCCCTGCGAGACGGCTTGCAACCGGGCCAAGTTGGACCAAGCCGTGGGGATAAACGCGGTCGAGAGGTTCATAGGTGATTTTGCCATCGAAAAGGGCCTCGGCTTCGACCGCCCGGCGACGGCAACGGGCAAGCACGTGCTCGTGGTCGGGGCCGGGCCGGCCGGCCTGTCTGCTGCTTACCACCTGCGCCGGCTGGGCCACGCCGTTACCATCTACGAGGCAGCCGAACTGCCGGGGGGGATGATGCGCTACGGCATCCCCGCTTACCGGTTGCCACGCGACATCTTGGACGCCGAGGTGGGCCGGGTGGTCGACTTGGGCATCGACCTGCAACTGGGCCACCCGGTGGAGGACTTGGCCGCCACCCTGGAGGAGGCCAAGGCGGCCGGGCGCCCCTTTGACGCCGTCTTTTTGGGTGTCGGGGCCCAGACGGCCAAGCGGGCCTACATCCCGGCTGGGGACTCGGCCCGGGTGCTGGACGCGCTGAGCTTGCTGCGTTCGGTGACCGAGGGCGAGCGGCCGTTGCTGGGCCGGCGGGTGGCGGTGTACGGAGGAGGGGACACCGCCATGGACGCAGCCCGTACCGCCAAGCGCCTGGGGGCCACCGAAGCGGTGATCGTCTACCGGCGCAACCGCGAGCGGATGCCGGCCCACCCTGAGGAACTGGAAGACGCGCTGGGCGAGGGCGTGAAGGTGAAGTGGCTGTCCACCATCACCCACGTGGCTGAGGGCACCCTCCTGCTGGAGAAGATGGAGCTGGACGAGACCGGTTTCCCCCGCCCGACCGGCGAGACCGAGGAGCTGGACGCCGACGCCGTGGTGCTGGCACTGGGCCAGGAGTCGGACCTGTCGCTGGTGGCCAACCTGCCCGAGGTCAAGGTAGACAACGGTTGGCTTTCGGTTGGGCCGGACCAGATGACGGGTCGGGCGGGCATATTCGCCGGAGGCGACGTGGTCGGCCAGGACATGACCGTCACCACCGCCATCGGCCACGGCAAGCGGGTGGCCCGGGCCATTGACGCCTACTTGGCCGGTTCCCGCTACGAGCGCCCGGCACGGCACGCGCTGGCCGGCTTCGACCGCCTCAACACCTGGTACTACTCCGACGCCCCCCGAACGGTGCGGCCCCGCCTGGACGCGGCTCGGCGGGTGTCGACCTTCGACGAGGTGGTGCAGGGGCTCGATGCCGACACGGCGCTGTTCGAAGCCCGCCGGTGCCTGTCGTGCGGCAACTGCTTCGAGTGCGACAACTGCTTCGGCGTCTGCCCGGACAACGCCGTCGTCAAGCTGGAACAAGCCGTCCGCGGGGAGGGGGACGTGTTTGCCAGCGGTGGGGCTGGCCGGCACTACGCCTTCGACTACGACTACTGCAAGGGCTGCGGGCTGTGCGCCCAGGAGTGCCCCTGCGGTGCCATAGTCATGGAGCCTGAGCGGGCCTAGCCCTTTTGGCTTATCCCGAGCGGGTCGCTGGGGCCGGCCCTGTCGCTTGCGGCCTAGCCCGTCGGGCAACTGGCGCTGGCGCTGGCCCCCGTTCGCGGCACTAGCCTGGGGACATGTCGCCAGCGCCAACGGCGTTGTCAGGTGGGGCCGAGAACAATAGCGGCCAATGGCCAGGGGCCAGCCAGAGGTGGCAGGGCCCTGGCTGGCCCGTGCCCGGCGCGGCGAGGCCGGGCGCGCTGTTGGAGGTGGAGGAGCTCCGCAGCGAGTTCCGCCTCCGGCGCTCTACGGTGCGTGCCGTGGACGGGGTCTCTTTTTCGGTGCGGGCCGGCGAGTGCGTCGGCTTGGTGGGCGAGTCGGGCTGCGGCAAGAGCACCATCGGGCTGTCCATCCTGCGCCTCCTGCCCAACATCGGCCATATCACTGGGGGTTCTGTCCGGCTGGAGGGCCGGGACCTGCTGGGCTTGGGGGAGCCCGAGATGCGCCAGGTGCGGGGCAACGAAGTGGCCATGATCTTCCAGGACCCCATGACGTCGCTCAACCCCACCTGGACAGTCGGCCGGCAAGTGGCCGAGCCGGTCCAGATCCACCAGGGCCTGGCGAAGGCGGCCGCCCTCCAGCGGGCGGTCGAGCTCCTGGCGCTGGTCGGGGTGCCCCGTCCCGAGGAGCGGGCCAGCCAGTACCCCCACCAGCTGTCGGGTGGCCTCCGCCAGCGGGTGATGATAGCCATGGCGCTTTCGTGCCAGCCCAAGCTGCTCATCGCGGACGAGCCCACCACCGCCCTGGACGTGACCATACAGGCCCAGATCCTCGACCTGGTCGATGACCTGCGCCAGAGGTTCAACATGGCGGTGCTGCTCATCACCCACGACATGGGGGTCATCGCCGCTCGCACGCAGCGGGTCCTGGTCATGTACGCGGGCAAGATCGTCGAGGCGGCGGCCACCGAGGAGCTGTTCAGCTCCATGCACCATCCCTACACCGAGGCTCTTTTCCGGTCGGTGCCTCGCCTTGACCAGGACAAGGCCCAGCGCCTGTACTCGGTGCCGGGCTTGCCCCCCGACCTGTCGTCGCCCGTAGCCGGCTGCCGGTTCGCACCTCGCTGCCGCTACGCGACCGAGCAGTGCACGGCGGCCGAGCCGTTGTTGGCCCCTGGCCCGGGGCCCAGCCCGGCGGCCGGCCCTGCCCCCGCCGCCAGCGTTGCTGGCCCCCTCAGGCGCGGGCCCGCCCTGGCCTCCAGCGCGGCGGTGGGCGAGGGGCCGCATGTCTTTGCCTGTTTCCACCCGGTGGGCACCCGGCCCGCCCCCCGCACGGCTCCCCGCCAGGAGGTGGCTGGTAGCCCAGAGGTGGCCAGCCCCTACCGCGGGGACCAGCACCGCGGGGACCAGCACCGCGGGGACCAGCACCGCGGGGACCAGCACCACGAGCAGCAGCACGAGCGGTACGAAGATGACCAGGTCCTGCTCCGCCTGGAGGACGTCCACAAGGAGTACGCGGTCACCCGGGGAGCCGTCCTGCAGAGGGTGGTGGGCACCATCAAGGCGGTGTCGGGGGTCTCTTTTGCCGTCCGCCAGGGGGAGACCTTCGGGCTGGTGGGCGAATCAGGCTGCGGCAAGACCACGATCGGCCGCTTGGTGGTGGCCCTGGAGCGCCCGACCCTGGGCTCGGTCCATTACCGGGGCGAGCAGCTCGCCTTGCTCCGAGGGGCCAAGCTTCGCCGGCGGCGCCAGGAGCTGCAGCTCATGTTCCAAGATCCCTACGCCTCGCTCGACCCCCGCATGCGGGTGCGCTCAATCGTACGCGAGCCCCTGGCCATCCAGCACATTGGCAGCCGACGGGAACAGGAGCGCCGGGTGGAGGAGGCCCTGGGCGAAGTCGGGCTCTCCCCCAAAGCGGCTGACCTTTACCCCCACGAGTTCTCCGGCGGCCAGCGCCAGCGCATCGGCCTTGCCCGTGCCCTCGTGCTCCACCCGGAGCTCATCGTCGCCGACGAGCCGGTGTCGGCCCTGGACGTCTCGGTCCAGGCCCAGATCCTCAACCTCATGAGGTCGCTGCAAGAAAGCCACGGCCTGACTTACATCTTGATCTCGCACGACCTCGCCGTGGTGCGGTACCTGGCCGACCGGGTGGGGGTGATGTACCTGGGCAAGCTGGTCGAGGTCGCCCCCTCGGACCTGCTGCTTGCCCAGGCCGCTCACCCGTATACCCAAGGCCTGATAGGCACCATCCCGGTACCGGACCCGGTAGTGGCCAAGCGCCGCCAGCGCGTCGAGGTGAAGGGCGAGCTGCCGTCGGCCCTCAGCCCGCCCAGCGGGTGCCGGTTCCGTACCCGTTGCCCCTACGCCCAGGAGATCTGCGCCGAGGAAGAGCCGGCACTGAGGCCCTTTGGCGACGGGCACTGGGCTGCCTGCCACTTCCCCCTCCAGCCACCGCTGGGAGAGGGGGCGGCGGCAACTGCGGGTGCTGCTGTTCCCTGAGAGGGGCCGCCCTTCAGCGTCGCTGCAGCCGCACGTCCAGGCTGTCGCGCAGGGCGTCCCCAATGAAGTTGAAAGCCACCACGGTGAGGACGATGGCCACGCCCGCGGGGTACAGCTGCCACCAGTAGCCGTCGAAGATGACCGTCGTGCCGTTGGACAGCATGCCGCCCCAAGTCGGCGTGGTGTCGGGGAGGCCCAGCCCTAGGTAGCTGAGGGCAGCCAGGGCCAATATGGCGTCGGCGATGAGGAACGACGTGTTCACCATGATGGTGCCTATGGCATTGGGCACGATGTGGCGCACCACGATGCGCGAGCGGGTGCCACCTGCCACCTTGACCGCTTCGACGTACTCGCGCGTGCGCAGGCTCAGGGCTTCGCCCCGGACCAGGCGGGCCGGGCCCAGCCAGGCCACGAAGGTGAGCACGATGATCATGAGCGGGAGGTTGGGGGCGAAAATGGCGGACAGCAAGATGAGCAGGAAGAGGGTGGGCAGGGAGTACAGCGTGTCCACGATGCGCATCATGACGGCGTCGATGACGCCTCCGGCCACTGCCGATACGGCACCGTAGAGGGTGCCCCAGATGGCCGCCGCCACGCCGGCTGCCATCCCGATCTCCAGCGAGCTCTGCCCCGCGACCATGAGCCGCCCGAGGACGTCGAAGCCCTCGCCGTCGGTGCCGAGGGGGTGGGCGGAGCTGGGAGGGTAGTTGGAGATGGCGGGGTTCAGGCTCTTTTGGTTGGTGACGTACAAATGGGGGCCGACGAAGCAAAAGAGGACCAGCAGCACCAATATGGCCAGGCCGGCGATGGCGAGCTTGTTCTCCACGAACGTCTGCAGGCTGAGGCGCAGCACGCTGCCGTGCGAGCGGGCTTCGCCGGCTTCGTACAAGCCGGCTGGGCCGGGGCCGCCTGACGCCTCCGCCAGTTCGGGGCTGGTGGGGCCAGGGCCCAGCGAGGCCAGGTCTCGGCCCGCACCGGCCGGGCCGGCCACTGCGGGCACAGGTCCTGCGGGCACAGCCTCTCCGGGCTGGCTCGTGCCGGTGGCCATCAGTAGCGGATCCTCGGGTCGAGCACGGCGTAGGCGATGTCCGCCAGCAGGTTGCCCAGGATGACCCCCACGGCTGCCACCAGGGTCAGGCCGAGCAGGATGGGGAAGTCGTCGCTCTGGGCCGCCTGCACGAACAGCAGCCCCACGCCGGGGTAGTTGAACACCGACTCGGTGATGACTGCCCCCGACAGCACCCCGGGGACGGACAGGCCGACCAGGGTGGCCATGGGGATGAGCGAGTTGCGCAGGGCGTGGCGCAGCAAGATGGCCCGCTGGCTCACGCCCTTGGCCTTGGCCGTGCGGATGTAGTCCTGGGCCAGGCTGTCGATCATGGACGAGCGCATGTAGCGGCTGTAGGAGGCGATGCTGATCAGGGCCAGGGTCATGACAGGCAGCACCAGGCCCCGGCCATGGGCGAGGATCTGGGTGACCGAGTCCCCCGAGGGGGCAAACGGCGGTAGCAAGTGGAAGGAAATGGCGAAGATCTCGATGAGGATGATCCCGAGCCAGAAGGTGGGGAACGAGTAGAACACGAACGAGGCCCCGGTGAAGAAGTAGTCCTCCGCTTTGTTGCGCCGGACGGCCTGCATGACCCCCAGGGGGATGGCGATGGCTATGGCGACGACGGTGGCCAGGCCGAGCAGGAGGACGGTCTTGGGGAAACGCTGGGCGAACAGGAGGGCCACGCTGGCGTTCTGCACGTAGCTGAAGCCCAGGTTGCCGTGGGCCAGGTGGTCGAGGTACAGCCAGAACTGGTCCCACACCGGGCGGTCCAGGCCCTCGAGCTTGTCGAACGCGGCGATGGTGGCCGGCTGTGCCTTGGGGCCCAGCTCGGCTTTGGCCGGGTTGCCGGGCAGGAGGTGGAACAGGACGAACATGACCATCGTGACCATTAGGAGCACGATGAGCGACTGCAGGGTGCGCCTGAGGATGTAACCGGTCAACTTGGGGCCGTTCCTGTGCGGGGCTCAGCGGCAGCCGGTGCCCCGGCGGGCGGCCCGCCGGGGCACAAGCCGCGTGCCAACTACTTGAGGAACCAGAAGTTCGGCTCTATGTACGCCCGGAAGCCAGCGAACTCGCTGGTCAGGCCGTAGCCGCTGAGGCTGGCCTTGGTCGCCGCGATGTGGTCGGGGTCGGGCACGAAGAGCCAGGGCTCGTCCTTCACGGTGAGGTCCTCGTAGGCCTTGAACGGGCCCAGGGTGCTCGCCACCGTGCTCTCGGCGATGTACTTGTCCAGCTGGGGGTCCGAGAAGCTGCCCACGTTGAAGGCGCCGCCGGTGTTGAGGGCGCCCTCACCGCTCGGGTAGGTGGACAGGCCCAGCCCGCCCCAGTCGGCCAGCTGCCAGGTGCACTGAGGCGTGCCTGGCTTCACGCACTGCGAAGCGATGGTGAGCAGCGTGTTGAACGACTCGGAGCGGGTGCTCACCTGCACCCCCGCCTTGGCCGCGTCCGACTGGAACAGGTCGTCGATCTCCTGGGTGATGACCTCGCCGCTGGAGTACAGGAGGTTGAGCGACAGCTTCTCGCCTTTGGTTATCCCCTTGCCACAGGCGCTCGGGGACATGCACACGTCCACCCCACCGGGGTTCACCTGCCAGCCGTGGGCCCGCAGGATGGCCTCGGCGGTGCTCACCGAGAACGGGTAAGGGTCGTGCAGCTCGGCCGGGCTCACGAAGGGGTTGCCCTTTGGGTAGATGGGCACCGGGCCGTAGCCGGGCGAGCCCAGGTTGTCCATGAAGTGGCTGATGATCGTCCCCTGGTCGATCAGGTGGGCCAGGGCCTGGCGGACATAGGTCTGGGACAGGATGGGGCCTACGCCGGCGGCCTTCAGGTTGGGGACGATCATCTCGAAGCCCCAGTCGTGGACGGCGGTGGTCCTGTAGCCGGCAGCGTGGAGCGCCGGTATGGTCGGGAAGTCCTGGGTGGGGACGTAGCCGTAGTCAAGGTCCCCCGCCCGCAGCGCTTCGTACTCGGCCGAGTCCGAGGTGAACGGCATCTCCTCGAACTCCGAGGCGGTCGGCTTGGTGCCCGAGAACTTCGGGTTCGGGACGAAGATGGTAGGCGAGCTCGCTCCCCCGTAGGACTTGAGCTGCCAGGGCCCGTCGATGACCTTCCACAGCGGGTTGGTGTCGTAGGTGGTGGTGTCGGAGGCCTGCTTGGAGAGGAAAGCCAGCACCTTCTTGGCCCCGCTCGGGGTCATGTCGTAGTTGCCGACCGGCCCGTTGGCCGAGGTCTTGTCCCAGGCGTGCTGGGGGACCGGGTAGATGTAGTCGATCCCGTTGTCGACGAAGTACGTCGGGTTTATGGGGCTCTTCAGCACGAACTGGACGGTGGTGGGGCTGATGGCCTTGTAGCTCTTCAGGTTGTAGGGGAAGGCAGTAGGCCCGGAGTAACCGTTCCAGCTGGTCCCCAGCGCCTCGGCCAGGTTGAGGTAGAACACGACGTCCCGGGCGCTGACCGGCACCCCGTCGGACCACATGTAGTGGCGCAGGGTCACCGTGAAGACGGTGTCGGACTTGTTCACGACCGGTGGGTAGGCCATCGAGCGGCTGTAGTCCATCGTCGGCTGGTAAGGGTCCGGCAGGTAGATGAGCGGCCACATCAGGTTGTAGAACTGGTCGATGTTGTACAGGCTCCCCTGGGGGGCCGGTGTCACGGGCAAGATGTAGTTGGGCGGGGCGCCTGGCGACTCGGCATAGGTTATGACTCCCCCCTGTGCCTGTGCCGCTCCCGCGGTCGTCCCGGCCGTCCCCATTGCCGCGGTGGCAGCCAGGGCTCCCGAGACGACCACCGCTAAGGTCCGGTGCCCTAAGAGTTTCATTTGCTCCCTCCTAATTTTCCGGGCCGCCCGAGCGGCCAGGCCTTGAGCACTTGGGGAACCATACCGCGCCCTGGGCGGCCACAACCGGCATGGGCCAGAGGTGCCGGGCCTTGGCATGGCCGTACCTGAGGTTGGTGGTGCCCCGCCCCGCGAGGCTCAGGCACCGAAGCGGAGGAGGACCTTCACGTCGTCGGGCTGGCGCTGGTAGGCCTCCTGCCAGCGCTCCAGGGGCACCTGGCGGGAGACCAGCCGGGCCAGCCAGGCCGGGTCGGCCTTGGCCAGCGCCTGGGCGGCGGCTTCGTAGTGGGCCCGGTTGGCGTTCACCGAGCCGAAGACCACGTCGTTCTCCAGGACCATATGGCGGTTCACCTCTCCCGCGTCCACGCCCAGGGCCCGGCCCTTGGGCGAGACCCCGGTGAGGCAGAGCACGCCGTTGGGGGCCATGGCGTCCATGGCGTCGAAGACGAGCGAGCCCACGCCGGTGCACTCCACCACGATGTCGGGGCCCAGGCCGGTGGAAGCGATGTCGCCGTGGTGGTAGGTGGCGCCCAGGTCGGCCACCAGCTGGGGCTTGGGCCCCCGGTCCACCTGGTCCAGGACGTGGACCTGGAGGCCTCGTTGCACGCCGAGCAGGGCGGCCAGCAAGCCGATGGGCCCGGCCCCGGTCACCAGCACGCTCTGGGGCGACCAGCTGGCCCGGGTGCCGATGCGGAAGATGTGGTCCCAGGCCTTGGCTACGACGCTGGTGGGTTCGAGCAGGGCCCCGAGCTCGCCCAGGCCGGGCGCCACCTTGACCACGAACTCAGGCGTGATGCGGTAGCGCTCGCGGGCGTAGCCGTGATGGGCTTTGATGCCCCACTCGGTGTAGTTGCCGTTGCGGCACATGTCCCACTGGCCCATGGCGCAGTTGGGGCACGGCTCGGGGTCGGGCCGGCGTACGACCCCGACGACCAGGTCCCCGGCGGCCAGCCCGGAGCCGCTGGGTGCCTCCAGGACCCGCCCAATGGACTCGTGGCCCAGGGCCAGGCGTTGCTCGCCCGGGGGTGCCCAACCGTAGTCCCCGGCGATGATCTCCAGGTCGGTGCCGCAGACGCCGACGGCGATGGTCTCCACCAGCACGGGCCCGTCAGCGGGGTCGGGCTCGGGGAGGTCGGTCAGGCTGACGGTGCCCGCCTGGAGGGGCACGACGGTGATGGCGCGCATGTTTGGAACCGTAGCCGAGCCATGATGTAGGCATGCCGGAGATCCCAGAACCGCTCGGTGCAGTGCCGTTCGAGCCCGGCCCGCTCCAGGGCAAGATCCTGGTGGCCAGCCCTTCGCTCATCGACCCGAACTTCTCCCGCACGGTGGTGTTCATGCTGGCCCACGGGGACCAGGGGGCCTTGGGCCTGGTGCTCAACCGGCCCAGCCTGACGGGGGTGGCGTCGCCCCTGCCTCAGTGGGAGGAGCTCGCCTCCGGCCCCCCGCTGGTGTTCGTGGGTGGGCCGGTGAGCGAGGGCGCCATCTGCCTGGCCCGGGTCAAGTCCGAGGTATCCGTGCCCAGCTCGGGCTACCTACCGTTGAGCGGGGCCCTGGGCACGGTCGACCTCGAGGCCGACCCGGCCTTCGTGGCCCCTTGGATCGAAAAGCTGCGGGTCTTCGCCGGCTATGCCGGCTGGGGCCCGGGGCAGCTGGAGGCCGAGATGGCGGCGGGGGCCTGGTGGGCCTTCGACGCCGAGGAAGACGACATCTTCAGCCAGGAGCCCGACGACCTCTGGAGGCGCGTCCTGCGCCGCCAGGGCGGCAAGTGGGCGCTGGCGGCCGCCTACCCCGACGACCCCTCGCTCAACTGAGCCGGCCGGGCCCGGGCGCGGGCCTTGGCCCGCTCGGCCTGGGACAGGGTGACCTTGCGCAGGCGGACCGACGACGGGGTGACCTCGGCGCACTCGTCCTCCCGCAGGAACTCGAGCGCCTGCTCCAACGACAGCACCCTGGGTGGGGTCAGCCGGACCAGTTCCTCGGCGGTGGACGAGCGCATGTTGGTGAGCTTGCGTTCCTTGGCCGGGTTGACGTCCATGTCCTCCGGCCTGGCGTTTTCCCCGATGACCATGCCCTCGTACACCTCGGTGCCCGGCCCCACGAACAGCGTCCCCCGTTCCTGGAGGCCGAGCAGGGCATAGGAGGTGCAGCGGCCCCGGCGGTCGGCCACGATGGAACCGCTCTGGCGGGTGCGGATCTCGCCCTGCCAGGGCTCCCAGCCGTCCAGCACGTGATGGAGCTGGGCCGTCCCCCGGGTCTCGGTGAGCAGCTGGGAGCGCAGCCCGATGAGGCCGCGGGCGGGGACCAGCCATTCGGTGCGCGCCCAGCCGCTGCCGTGGCTGGCCATGTGGGCCACCCGGCCCTTGCGGGCCGCGAGGATCTGGGTGACCGCCCCCAGGTGCTCCTCGGGCACGTCGACCAGTGCCCGCTCGACCGGCTCATGGGCCACACCGCCGATGACCTTGGTCAGGGCCTGGGGCTTGCCCACGGTCAGCTCGAAGCCCTCCCGGCGCATGAGCTCCACCAAGACGGCCAGGGCCAGCTCGCCCCGGCCCTGGACCTCCCAGGTGTCGGGCCGGCCCGTGGGCAGCACCCGTACCGACACGTTGCCGACCGTCTCGGCGTCCAGCCGCCCCTTCAGCAGCCGGGCCGTCAACCTGGTGCCCTCCCGCCCGGCCAGGGGCGAGGTGTTCACCCCGAAGGTCATGGAGATGGCCGGCTCGTCCACCCGGACCGGGGGCAGGGGGCGGGGGTCGTCGGGGTCGGCCAGGGTGTCGCCGATCATGACCTCGGGGATGCCGGCGATGGCGACGATGTCGCCGGGGCCGGCGGCCCGCTCGCCGGCGTCCACCCGTTCCAGGGCCTCGGTGAAGTACAGCTGGGAGATGCGCACCCTTTGAGTGGTGCCCTCGGGACGGCACCAGGCGGCCAGGTCGCCCTTTTTCACCCACCCCTGGTGCACCCGGCAGATGGCCAGCCGGCCGACGTAGGGGGACGCGTCGAGGTTGGCCACCAGGGCCTGGAAAGGGTGCCCCTCGTGGTAGACGGGCGCGGGGATGTAGGAGACGAGCAGCTCGAAGAGGACTTTGAGGTCGGGGGCGATCGCGACTTCTTCGGGCGAAAGCGCTGCCTGGCCCGAGCGGGCGTTGGCGTAGGCGACGGGGAAGTCGAGCTGGCCCTCGGTGGCGCCCAGGTCGATGAACAGGTCGTAGACCCCGTCCAGCACCTCCTTGGGGCGGGCGTCGGGCCGGTCGACCTTGTTGATGACGACGGCAATGGGGAGGCGGGCCTCCAGGGACTTGCGCAGCACGAAGCGCGTCTGGGGCAGCGGGCCCTCGCTGGCGTCGACCAGGAGGAGCACCCCGTCGACCATGGTGAGGGCGCGTTCCACCTCCCCGCCGAAATCTGCGTGCCCGGGGGTGTCGACGATGTTGACCCGGACGTCGCCGTAGTGGACGGCCGTGTTCTTGGCCAGGATGGTGATCCCCTTTTCCCGTTCCAGGTCGGTGTTGTCCATGGCCCGCTCGGGCACCTGTTGGTTGGGCCGCAAGGCGCCCGACTGGCGGAGCATGGCGTCGACCAGCGTGGTCTTGCCGTGGTCCACGTGGGCCACGATGGCGACGTTGCGCACCTCGCGCCTGGTCCTCAGCTCCCCTGCCATGGCTCCTCTGCCGTTCAGCGCCGCCGGGTGAGCTGGGGCCAGCGCCGGGCCCGGGTACGGGCGGACCGCCGGGCGTGCTCCTCCATGCGCCGGCGGATGAGCTCCCGGCGGGCCTGCAGGTCCCGGTAGGTGAGGGCCTCCACCTCGTCGGTCACCCCCACCGCGGCCCGCACCCCCGAGATGTCGATGGCGTGCTGGCGGGGGTCCACCCCGATGTCGTGGGCGATACGTTCCCCGTAACGGGTGGTGAAGTAGGCCGCGACCCCGGCCACCTCGGCGAACAGGTCGACGTCGGGGGCCAGGGTCGCCAGGGACCCGTCCAGGAAAAGGAGGTCCTTTACGAACAGCATGAGGATCTTGGGGAACTTGGCCCCGTAGGCGAGCAGCCGCTTGGTCAGTTCTCGCACCTCGGCCAGGAGGGCCTCTGGGTCCATGGTGGTCGGGTCGACCACGGGCTTGTCCAGCCCGAGGTCGGCGGCCAGGGCCTCGAGGTCGGTGTCGGGCGGGACGGCCCCTAGGTCGCGCAGGCCCACCAGCTGCAGGCGGGTGTCGTTGAGGGTGCCGCCCATGAGGAGCCGTAAGAACGCGATGCGCCGCCTCTCGTCCAGCCGGCCGGTGATGCCGTAGTCCAGCAGGGCGACTCGGCCGTCGGGGCGCACGAGGAGGTTGCCCCCATGGAGGTCGCCGTGGAACACGCCAAAGAGGGTGGCCCCCTCCAAGAACGCGATCATGAGGGCCCGTACCACGGCCGAGGTGTCGATACCGGCCTGGTGCATCCCCTCCACGTCGTCCCAGCTGAAGCCGTCCAGGCGCTCCATGACCAGGACCCGCTGGGTGACCAGCTCCGGGTGGGGGCGGGGGACCACGACGGCTTTTTGGCCCGTGCCCACCAGCACGGCTGCGATGTCCAACATGTTGTCGGCCTCCAGGCGGAAGTCGAGCTCCTCGACGATCGTCTCGGCGAACAGCTCCACCAGGGCCGGGGGGTTGGCCAGCGAGGCCACCGGTATCCGGCCGATGAGCAGGGGGGCGAGCCAGCTCATGGCCGCGATGTCGTGGCGCACCAGCGGCTCCACCTGAGGGCGTTGCACCTTGACCACCACCTCCTCACCGCTGGCCAGGCGGGCGGCGTGGACCTGGGCGATGGACGCTGCGGCGATGGGGGCCGGCTCGAAATAGGAGAAGACCTCTTCGAGGGGCCGGCCCAGGTCGGCTTCTACCACCTCCCGCACGACCTTGAAGGGCTCGGGGGGCACCCGGTCGCGGCACAGCTTGAACTCGGCCACCAGCTCCGGGGGGAAGACGCCCTCGCCCGAGGAAAGGATCTGGCCCAGCTTGATGTAGGTGGGGCCCAGGCGCTCGAACGCCCGCCGCAGCCGTCGGGAAAGCCCGGCCCGGGAGATCTCCCGGCGGCCGAGCTTGGCCGCCTGGCGCCTTTCCACCAGGCGCCAGGCCAAGATGGCCCAGCCCAACCTCAGCCCGGTGACGACCACCCGCCGGCCGGGGGGGAACAGCCGGCGGCTGAGCAGCTTGGGCACGGCCAGGGCGGTGGCCGTGCGCAGCGAGCTCACGCCTGCCCGCCAGGGCAGCGGCTTGCCGGTCAGGTCCCATGGGGGGGTGTCGCTGAAAGCGCCCAGGGCGAGGTCAGCGGGCGGCTCGTCGAGGGGTGATGTCATGGCCATGAGGTGTACCCGTCGACCCTACTGCCCAGGGCCGTCCCCCCGGGGCCGACCTACGTCGGCGCCCGGGCCGGGCGCTAGGCTCGGTCCGCATGGCCGTCAGCCAGCCCAGCAGCCGGCGCCCCAGCCAGCCTCGGCGTGAGCCCAGCCCCCCAGCTGGCCCGCCCCGCCTCAGCCCGGGGGACATGGCGCCCGGCTTCAGCCTCCCGGACCAGTCTGGCCAGCGGGTGGACCTCGCCAGCTTCCGGGGCCGCAAGGTGCTCGTCTACTTCTACCCCAAAGCAGGGACCCCAGGGTGCACCGCCCAGGCTTGCGGGCTGCGCGACGTGCGGGACCGCATAGGCACCACGGCCGTGGTGGGCATCAGCCCCGACCCCCCTGAGCGCCAGGCTGGCTTTGCCGCCAAGTACGGCCTCGGGTTCCCTTTGCTCTCCGACGCTGGCCACGCGGTGGCGGAGGCTTACGGGGCCTGGGGGCAAAAGAGCATGTACGGGCGCTCCTACATGGGGGTCGTGCGTTCGGCGTTCCTGGTGGGGGAAGACGGCCGGCTGGAGCGAGCCTGGTACAAGGTGGCCCCGGCGGCGACGGCCACGAACCTGTTGGAGGCCCTGGGGGCCGCCTGACCGGGGGGCGCCGAGGCGCGCCGGCTCCTCAGGCGGGTACGAACTAGGCGGGTAAGAACACCAGGCAGCCGTTGTGGCCGCCGAAGCCGAAGGAGTTGGACAGGCTGGGCCCTGGTTCCCAGGGCCGGGGGCCGCCGGTCACCAGGTCTATGGGCAGGGCGGGGTCCTGGTGGCGGGTCCCCGCCGTGGGCGGCAGCAACCGGTGCCGGAACGACAGGCACACGGCGACGGCCTCTATGGCCCCGGCTGCCGCCAGCGTGTGCCCCAGGACGCCCTTGATGCTCGTCACCGCCGGGCCAGGCAACCCGAAGACCTTCACGATGGCCTCGGCCTCGGCCGCGTCGTTGAGCGGCGTCGAGGTCCCGTGGGCGTTGATGTGGGTGACCTGCTCCGGCCGGACCTGCGCGTCGGCCAGGGCCAGTTCCATGCAGCGGGCCGCGCCGCCGCCGTCGGGCCGGGGCGCGGTTATGTGGTGGGCATCGGCTGTGCTGGCGGCCCCGGCCACCTCGGCGTAGACGGGCGCTCCCCGGGCCAGGGCGCGCTCGCGCTCTTCCAGCACCACGACCCCAGCCCCCTCGCCGATGACAAAGCCGTCCCGGTCGACGTCGAAGGGCATCGACACGCCCGAGCGGGACAGGGCAGTCATGTTGGAGAAGCCGGCTACGCCCAGCCCGCTCAGGGGGGCCTCGCTGCCTCCCGCCACCATCACGTCGCAGCGGCCGGTCGCGATCAGCCGGGCGGCGTTGGCGATGCTCTGGGTGCCGGCGGCACAGGCCGTGACCGTGCACTCGCAAGGGCCGCGCAGGTCGTAACGCATGGAAATGTCGGCCGAGGCGCGGTTGGCCATGATCATCGGGACGAGGAAGGGGCTCACCCGCTCGGCGCCTCTTTCCATGAGCACCGTGTGCTGGCGCTCGATCGTCTCCAGGCCGCCGACGCCGGTGCCGATGAGCGTGCCTGCCCGGTCCGGGTCGCCCCGGAGGGCTTCGATGCCCCCGGCGTCGGCCACCGCCTCGTCGGCGGCGACGGCTGCCATCAGGGTGAAGCGGTCCAGGCGGCGCAGTTCCTTGGGAGAGTAAAGGCTACTGGCGTCGAAGCCCACCACCGGCCGCTCCCGGCCCACGGGAGCCTCGGCCAGCAGCCCATGCCAGAAGTTGCTGGCGCCGGTGCCACACGACGCCACCACGCCGACCCCGGTGACGACCACCCGCCTCCCGGGGACCGCCCCCTGACCGTCAGCCGACCCGGCCAGGGCGAGCATCAGAGCTTGGAGGTGACCAGCTCGTAGGCTTGGCCGACGGTCTGGACGCCTTCCAGCTCGGCCTCGTCCACGTCGATGCCGAAACGCTCCTCGAGAGCCATCACCAGTTCCACCAGGTCGAGGCTATCGGCGTCCAGGTCGTCGGCGAAGCGTGCCTCGGGTACGATCTTGGACGGCTCGACCTGCAGCACCTCCACGGCGCACTGCTTGAACAGGTCAAAGGACTCTTCCGGGCCCATGTTGTCTGTCTCCCTCCGTTGCTCGGTGGTTCGGTTTGGTCGGGTTTGGGTTGCTCGGTGGTTGCGGTTGCTTGGTGGTTGCCACAATCTAGTTGGGCGGTGGGCGGGGGCCCTCGGGGAGCCTCGGCGGCTCAGCGGGGCCGCCCCGGCTCCCACCGCCACACGGCCGAGGCCCAGGTCATGCCTGCGCCGAAACCGGCCAACAGGATGGTGTCGCCTTCGGCCAGGCGGCCGCTGTCCGCGGCCTCGGCCAGGGCTATGGGGATGGAGGCCGACGAGGTGTTGCCGGTGTGGCCGATGACCGAGGCGATGCGGTCCTCGGGCAGGCCGAGGCGCTCGGCGACGGCCGTCATTATGCGCAGGTTGGCCTGGTGGGGGACGAAAAGGGCTATGTCGGCGGCGCTCACCTTGGCTCTTTCCATGCTCTTGGTGGCCGAGTCGACCGTCATGCGCACTGCCCGGCGGAAGACCTCCTGGCCGCGCATCGACATGCCCGGGCCCCCGTAGTCGGCGAAGAAGAGGGGCTGGAGCGAGCCGTCCACGCCCACGTCCCAGCCCAGCAGCGAGCCCTCCCCCTCCACCGCCTCGATGACCACGGCACCGGCCCCGTCACCGAACAAAAAGGCGTTGGAACGGTCTGACCAGTTGGTCAGCCGGGTCAGGGTCTCGGCCCCCACCAGCAGGATCTTCTCGGCGCCAACGGCGACCAGCCCGCAGGCGACGACCAGGCCGTAGGTAAAGCCGGCGCAGGCTGCGTTCAGGTCCATGCCTCCCCCCTTTATGCCCAAGGCCTCGGCCACGGGCGAGGAGGTGGCGGGGATGGGCTGGTCCGGGCTGGTCGTGCACAGCACCAGCATGTCTATGTCCGCCCCGCTGAGGCCGGCTTTGGCCAACGCCTGGGCGCCGGCCTGGGCGGCCAGCTGGGCCGTCGTCCCCATGCCGTTGGGGGGCGAAGAGGCCGGCCGGGGGCTCACGAACGGCCCGTCCGCCGCCCGCCGCTCGTGGATGCCGGTGCGTTCGACGATCCATTCGTCGCTCGTGTCGAACAGGGTCATTATCTGCTGGTTGGTCACGACGGTGCTCGGCAGCGCGCTGCCCCAGCCCGTGATGGCGCAACCCCGCTCGCTGGTGAGCCCAGGGGGTGTGGAGGTCACCTGAGCCACCCTAGCCACCGGCCCCCTGGCCCTGCCCCGCCGGGTCGTTGGCCCGCAGCCAGGCGATCGGCTGGCCCGCCTGGACCCGTTCCCCGGGGTGGGCGAGCAGGCCCATGAGCACGCCGGCAAATGGGCTGCGCACTTCGTTGCCGGACACCAGGCCGACCAGGTCTCCTATCTGGACGCTGTGGCCGGGGGCCCGCTCGTCCGCCCCCGGCGCCAGCTCGAACAGGCCGGCGCTGGGGCTGACCAACAGGCGTTCGGAGACGTACAGCCGCTCCCCGTGATGGTGCTCGGCGAAGTCCTGCAGGGGAGAGCCGCCCGCCAGGGCAGCCACCAGGGCATCGAGGTCGTCGGGGGTGCTGACCGTCATCACGCCGAGGCCCGGTACCGTGGCTTGCACCAGGGCGGGCAGGCCGCCGCCGGGGCCCAGCACGCAGAACAGGGTGTCACCCTCCCACTGGCCGTGGCCCAGGGTACCGGCCAGGGCCAGGATGCTCTGGCGCCAGCGGACCGGGCTCCTCAGCTGGGCGGACAGCAGTGTGGGCCAGTCGTCGGGGTCGTCATGGGGCAGCCCGTCCACGTTGGCCACCACCGGCACAGCCAGAGGGTAGAAGGTGGTGGCCTCCAGGCTCTTGCGCAGGCGGGGCTGGGCGGGTGCCATGAGGGGGGTGTGGAAGGCGCCGGAGACGGCCAGGCGGGTGGCCCTGGTCGCGCCGAGCTGGGCGGCGATCGTGGCCGCCCTTTGCGTCTCGGGTGGCCGGCCGGCGATCACGCACTCGAGGGGGCCGTTGATGTTGGCCAGCCACACGTCGCCGTCGGCTCGCCGGCAGGCGATGCGCGCTTGCTCGTCGTCGATGCCCGAGAGCGCGACCATCGTCCCCGGGTTGCACTCGGCTGCCTCCTGCATGGCCTCGCCTCTTTCGGCCACCAGCCGGACGGCGTCGTCGAAGCCGATGGCGCCGGCGGCCACCAAGGCTGTGTACTCGCCCAGGCTGTGGCCGGCGCAAGCGGTGGGCTCGATGCCCAGCCGCTCGACGGCGTCGAGGACGACCAAGGCCATGACGAAGGTGGCGAGCTGGGCGTTGCGGGTCTCGGTCAGCTCTTCAGCCCCGGCGTCGACCAGCAGGTGGGCGATGTCGCGCCCGGCTACCTCCGAGGCGTCCTTGACCACGTCCCAGGAGGGGTGCTCGACCCAGGGCTGGCCCATGCCTGGATGTTGTGACCCCTGGCCGGGGAACATGAACGCCGGCACGAGCGGCCTCCTTCGGTCTTACAATATTCCGACCTGCTAGGGCAGGCGAAGGTAACAAGGGCGACTGTCTATCGTGGGGCTGTGGGGACCCCGACTGCTCCCGACGGGCCGGCGCTCCACCCGAGCGTGTCCTGCCTGGGCTTCCTGCTCGGCACCTGGGTGGGCGAGGGCACGGGCAGCTACCCCACGGTACCGACGTTCTCGTACCGGGAAGAGACCACCTTCAGCCACAGCGGCCAGCCTTTCCTGACCTATTCCCAGCGGACTTGGAGCACTAGCGACGGCCGTCCCCTGCACGTGGAGACAGGCTACTGGCGGGCCGGGCCGGACGGGCACGTGGAGCTGGTGGTGGCCCACCCGACCGGCGTGGCCGAGGTGGAGGAGGGCACCCTACGCCCCGAGGGCGGCCCGGGCGACCCGCCGGGCTGGCACCTGGAGCTGTCCAGCCGCTTCGTGGGGCTCACGACAACGGCCAAGGACGTCTCCACGCTGTCGCGCTCGCTCCTGGCCCAGGGCCACGTCCTGTCCTACCGGTTGGTGATGGGGGCTGTCGGCCAGCTCCCCCGCCAGCACCTGGTGGCGCGGCTGGAACGCGCCCGCTAGGCCCGCCGCCGGTCGGTCGAGCCTCTCACCACCAGGGCCCCGGGGCTAGGCCCGCCGCCGGTCGGTCGAGCCTCTCACCACCAGGGTCCCGGGGTGGTGGCGCACCCCCCCGCCGACGCGGGCACCCCCCATCAGGGCGAACAGGTCGCTCACGGCACTGGCGCCCAGGTGCTCCAAGTCCATGTCCAAGGTGGTGAGGGCGGGGTCGGTCTCCAGCGCGAAGACAGGCCAGTTGTCGTAGCCGGTGACGGCCACGTCGTCGGGCACCCGGCGGCCGGAGGCGACGACGGCTTCGAGGACGGCGGCCGCGATCTGGTCCGAGCCGCAGGCGATGGCGTCGAGCTCGGGGGCCTCGGCCAGGACCTCGCTCGCTGCCTGCCGGGCCCAGCGCTGCGACCAGGTGCCGTACCTTATGGGGGCGACCAGCCGCAGGCCGTGCTGGCCCAGGCGCCGCGAGATCCCCAGGACGCGTTGCTGCACGGCTGGGGAGTGCTGGGGGCCGGTTATGTGGGCCACCCGGGAGCGGCCCTGGTCGAGCAGGTGGTCGACGATGGCAACTGCCCCGGCAAAGTCGTCGACCAGGTGCACGACGTCCCGGGAGTTGGTTGTGGGGCCGTACACGTACACGCAGGGGATCCTCACCGACGCAGTGATGGAGGGGGTCGGGCCCTGCATGTCGCCCACGACCAGCAGGCCGTCCACGTTGCGCTGCCGGAGCATGATGGCCAGGTCGGCAAAGCGCCCCGCATCTCCTCGGGCGTCGGCGATGATGGCCGAGAACTCCCGTTCTTCGAGGACGGACTGGGCCCCGACCACTATCGGCATGGCGAAGCGGTGCACCGTCGGGTCCCAAAGGAGGACGCCGATGATGCTGCTCTGGCCCCGGGCCAGGCTCTTGGCCACGAGGTTGGGCGTGTAGGAGAGCTGTTTGGCCGCCCGCAGCACCCGCCGCCGGGTGGCCTCGGCGATCCGGTCCCGCCCGTTGATGGCTTTGGAGGCTGTGGTGAGAGAGACGCCCGCGAGCCGGGCGACCTCGGTGAGCGTTGGCGGCCGGGCCCCGTGCACGCCCCCAGCATACGCGGGCCGGACAGCCTCCCTCGGCGAACATTGAGGAAGCGTTTATCCAGTCCCATGTCCGGACATATCAGTGCAAGTAGGCACGATTTTTGAGGGGGAGGTACTTGACTGCGGCCTCGCCTGGGGATAGCGTTTCCCCACGCCGGACAGGTGCCGGAGACTGCCCGAGGCGCTCTGCGGGCCGAGGTTGCACAAGTGGGAGGAAGGGGCATGGAGCAGGGCAACGACGCCCAGGGCGCGGCCGGGCTGGCGCGCCCGGCTGAGGCTGGCCCGGCTGGGCCGGGGCCGGTGGACGGGCCGGTGTGCCCGGCCCCCGGCGCCAAGGTGCGCCTGCGCCCCCTCGGCCTGGGGGAGGTCAAGCTGGCGGAGGGAGCCGACCTGGGTGACTGGCAGCGGCGCAACAGCTCCAAGACGCTGCCCCATTGCCTGCACCAGCTCGTACGCACGGGCGCCCTGGCCAACCTGGAGCAGGTGGCCGGTGGCCGGGCGGGCCAGGAGCCGCACCACGGCCTGCACTTTTCGGACTCCGATGTCTACAAGGTCTTGGAAGCAGCGGCGTGGGACAGTTTGAGGGGGCTGCCGGCGGAGGTGGGTGAGCTCGTGGACCGGGCCACCGGCCTGGTAGCCAGCGCCCAGCGCGAGGACGGCTACGTGAACTCGTGGTTCCAGGGCCAGCACCCTGAGCTGGCCTGGAAGGACCTGCGCTGGGGCCATGAGCTGTACTGTGCCGGGCACCTGCTGCAGGCGGCCGCAGCCGCCAGCCGGACCGGCAGCTCGAAGCTGCCGGCCGTGGCCGACAAGCTGGTCGAGCACCTCCTCGGGACGTTCTCTCTGGAAGACGGGGACGGCGGCCTGGTAGGGGTGTGCGGCCACCCGGAGGTGGAGACCGCCCTCGTCGAGCACTACCGCGTCAGTGGGGACACCCGGGCGTTGCAGCTGGCTCGGCGCCAGGTTGAGCTGCGGGGCCGGCCCGGGGTCCCGCTGCCGGCAGCCGGCGGGCTGGGGGACAGCCGCTTCCCGCTGTCCTACTTCTTGCACCACCAGCCGGTACGCGACCGCAGGCAGGCAACCGGCCATGCCGTGCGCGAGCTGTACCTGCAGGCGGGAGTGGTGGACGTGGCCATCGAGACGGGGGACGACGAGCTGCTCCAGGCGTCCGAGGCCATCTGGGAAGACCTGTACGGCACCAAGACCTACGTGACGGGCGGGCAGGGGTCCCGGCACCGGGACGAGTCCATCGGCGACCCCTACGAGCTGCCCAACGACCGGGCGTACGCCGAGACGTGCGCCGCCATCGCCAGCTTCCAGTGGAACTGGCGCCTCCTGCTGGCCACCGGCAAGGCGCGCTATGCCGAGGCCATGGAGCGGGCCTTTTGGAACACGATCGCCGGCAGTGTCTCCCGGGAAGGCACCGAGTTCTTCTACTCCAACACCTTGCACCTGCGCACGGGCCATTCAGGCGGGGACGAGGACTCCCCCGGCCACCGTCTCAGCTGGTACGCCTGCCCCTGTTGCCCTCCCAACCTGGCCCGGCTGATGGCGAGCATCCAGGCTTACCTGGTGACCCGGGACGGCTCCGGGCTGCAAGTGCACATGCCTTTCAGTGGCACCATCTCCACCCAAGTGCCAGGGGGCAGCGTGGTCCTCAGGGCCACCAGCGAGCACCCCTGGGGGGGGACCACCGAGGTTGTGGTCGAAGCTTGCAGCTCGGCGGCACAGTGGGAGCTGTCCGTGCGCCGCCCGGAGTGGGAGGGCAGGGGCGGCACCCGGCTGGAGGTCAACGGCCGGCCCTACGAGGCCCTTGCGGAGGGGGCTTACTTGAAGGTGGGCAGGCGTTGGGCCCCGGGTGACCGCCTACTGGTGGTCACCGACATGGCGGTCCGCGTGCTGCGGCCCCACTGGCGCCTGGACGCGGCCCGCGGTTGCGCCGCCCTGCAGCGAGGGCCGCTCGTCTACTGCCTGGAGGCCGAGGACCTGCCAGGCGGCGTGACGGTCGAGGACGTCGCCCTCGACCTCGGCCAACCGGTACAACAGACAGCCGAAGTGCCCGCCGGCCTGGACGGTTATGTGAAGGTGGCCCTGCGTGCCTCGGGGGCCAACGTCGGCGCTCGGCGCCCGGGGCTGTACGACGAAGGCCAAGGGCCAGAGCCGCTCGGGGAGGTGCCGCTCACCTTCGTGCCTTATTTCGCACGGGCCAACCGTCCCTCAGCGGCCATGCGAGTGTGGGCCCCGGTCCTGGGCGGCGACGGCCTTGGGGTACCTCCCACCAGCTGAAAGCGAGGTACAGGTCATGACTTTGTTCGCTCCCGTCGAGCACGGCTTCATGGTGCGCCACGGCCAGGAGGTGCTCCAGGTGGAAGCCTGGGGGCCGGACAGCGCCCGGGTCCGTTCGGCCCTGGGCCCAGCCGTCTCGGAGACCCCGGGCAGCGCCCTCGTCCACTCGGCGACCCCCGGTGCCCAGGTGGAGGTTTCTGCCCACCGCGCCCGGTTGCGCAACGGCGAGCTGGTGGTCGAGGTGGCCGACAACGCCGACGGCTCGTTCCTCGAGCCCCCGCCGCTGGTCCGCTTCTCGAGGCCCGACGGCCGGGAGCTGTTCAGCGAGCAGGCCCCCCACTTCACCTCTCCTCCCCAGCGGCGCTACCGGCCTGCCCCGGGCGGGCTGTACCGCTGCGAGGTGACCTTCAACGCCTTCGCCGGTGAGCGCCTCTATGGGCTTGGCCAGCACCAGCACGGGCTGTTCGACCAAAAAGGCGTCGCCTTGGACCTCGTACAGCGCAACACCGAGGTCTGCATCCCCTTCGTGCTGTCCAACCGTGGTTACGGCTTCTTGTGGAACATGCCCGGGACGGGCCGGGTAGAGCTGGCCCACAACCGCACCCGCTGGGTGGCCGACGGCGCCAGGCAGGTCGACTACTGGGTGACGGCGGCCCCGACGCCGGCTGGGGTCGTGAGCCGGTACGCCGGCGCGACCGGGCTCGCCCCCATGCTCCCGGAGTGGGCCTCGGGCTTTTGGCAGTGCAAGTTGCGCTACCGGGACCAAGAGGAACTGCTCAGCGTGGCGCGGGAGCACAAGCGCCGGGGCCTGCCCTTGTCGGTGATCGTCATCGACTATTTCCATTGGTCCCGCCAGGGGGAGTGGCGCTTCGACCCGGCCGAGTGGCCCGACCCCCAAGCCATGGTGGACGAGCTGAGGAGCCTCGGGGTGGAGCTCATGGTGTCGGTTTGGCCGACGGTGAACCCCGACAGCGCCAACTACGGGGAAATGGCCCGGCGCGGGTTGCTGATGGGCAACCTGAGGGGCTTGCCCCTCCAGCTGCCGTTCTGGGACAAGGGGGCACAGGGCCAGGTGTTCGTGACCTTTTACGACGCGACCAACCCCGAGGCGCGCCAGTTCGTGTGGGACAAGGTCACCGAGGGCTACCGGCGCTATGGCATCCGTGCCTTTTGGCTCGACGCCTGCGAGCCCGAGATGCGCCCGGAAGACCCGGCCAGCAACCTGTTCCACCTCGGCCTCGGCCCCGAGGTCCAGTGCGTGTACCCCCGCGAGCACGCACGCGGGTTCGCCGAGGGCCTGTGGGCCCAAGGGGAGCAGGCCGTGCTGCTGTGCCGCTCGGCCTGGGCGGGGAGCCAAAGGTACGGCGCGGCGGTGTGGTCGGGCGACATCGACTCGACTTTCGAGGCCCTGGCGGCCCAGGTCCCGGCCGGGTTGAACATCGGCATCTCGGGGATCCCATGGTGGACCACGGACATAGGTGGGTTCAAAGGTGGGGACGGCGACAGCCCTTACTTCCGGGAGCTCATCGTGCGCTGGTTCCAGTTCGGCGTCTTCTGCCCCCTGTTCCGCTTGCACGGTGCCCGGGGGCCCTGGCCGCTCGTTGGTGCAGGGCAGAGCGGCGGGCCCAACGAGGTGTGGTCGTTCGGGGACGAGGCTTACGAGGTCATCAAGGAGCAGCTGGCCCTGCGGGAGCGGCTACGCCCTTACGTCATGGAGCAGATGGCTACCGCCGCCAGCACCGGGCTGCCCCCGATGCGCGCCATGTTCTTGGAGTTCCCCGAGGACCCGGAGGCCTGGGCGCTGGGCGACCAGTTCATGTTCGGCCCGGACATCCTGGTAGCCCCGGTGACCACCTACGGGGCGCGCCAGCGCGACGTCTACCTGCCGGAGGGGGCGTCGTGGCTGGACGCCTGGACCGGTGAGCCCGTCGGCAAGGCCGGGTGGGTCACGGCCAGCGCGCCGCTGGAGCGCGTACCGGTCTACCTCCGGCAGGGGGGTGGCTTGAAACACCTGTTGGCCACCAGCCAGTAGCGGGGCCAACGCAACGGTACCGGGTTTGGCAAGGAGCAGGGGCTTGTCGGTCGGATGAACATCAAAGCGCAAAGGGCCGCTACGGTGCCGGTCCCGGCGACCAGTGCCAGGAACGGGGCTGGCCAGCTGTCCCCGGCTGGCCGGGGGCGGCGGCTGTCCGCCTGGAGGCGCCGGCAGCTCGCCGGCTGGTTGTTCTTGGCCCCGGCGGTCGCCTACCTGCTGTTCGCGTTCGCACTGCCCATCGTCTACAACGTGATGCTGAGCTTCGAGCAGACCTCACCCGCCACGATCGCCCAGTTCACCGCCCCGTTCGCCGGGGCCGCCAACTACCGCTCCGTCTTCGACGACCCCACCAGCCGGGCCGCCATCGTCCACACCTTCGTGTTCACCGCCGGGTCGCTGCTGGGCCAGTTCGTGATCGGCTTTGCCCTGGCCTTGCTGTTCACCCTCCGCTTCCCGGGCCGGACGCTGGCGCGCTCGCTCGTCATCGTCCCCTGGCTGCTGCCCCTGATCGTGACCGGTGTCATCTTCAAGTTCCTCTTCCAAGTCGAAGGGGGAGCCGTCAACCAGATCCTCATGGACGTCGGCCTGGCCCACCACCCGATCGACTGGCTGGACGACCCGCACCTCGCGTTGTGGACCGTCCTCATCGCCAACATCTGGCTCGGGGTGCCCTTCTTCACCCTGTTGCTGTACAGCGCCCTCCAAGACGTGCCGGTGGAGGTGAAAGAAGCCGCCCTGATGGACGGTGCCGGCCCCTGGCAGAGGCTCCGGCTGGTCATCGTGCCCATCATCCTGCCGGTCATCGAGGTCACCTTCTTGCTCGGCTTCGTGTTCACGGTCAAGGTGTTCGACCTCGTGATCGGCCTCACCGGGGGTGGCCCGGCCAACGCCACCCAGCTCATAACCACCTGGTCCTACAACCTGTCGTTCCAAGTCTTCAACTTCGGGCAGGGCGCGGCGCTGAACAACGTGCTGCTGGTGCTGGCGCTCATCTGCTCACCGCTTTACCTGCTGCTGAGCCGAGGCTCGTTGCGGAGCAGTTCGGGGGCGGCCAGGTGAGCCGGGTGCAAAAGTCCGTGGCCTTGCGCTGGCTTTGCACTCTGGCGGCGCTGGCGGCTCTCGTCATCGTCCTGTTCCCGGTGTACGCGGTCATCGTGGGGTCGTTCGAGTCAACCGAGACGCTATTCAGCGGCACCTACTATTGGCTGCCCCACGCGGCAACCCTGGACAATTACCGCACCGTCATCCAAGCCCAGTCGGGCAGCGTGCTGACCAGCCTGATCGTCGGGCTGGGCACCGCCGCCCTGGCGCTGGTGGTGGCCGTGCCCGCCGCCTACGCCCTCTCCAAGTACCGCCTACGGGTCACCGTCATCTTGGTCAGCTCGCTCCTCATCTGCCAGATAGTGCCCTCCATAGTCCTGGCCACCTCGCTGTTCATCGTCTTCCACTGGGCCCATCTGGTCAACTCGTACCCCGGCCTCATCATCGCCGACGGCACTTATGCCGTCCCCTTCGCCATCTTGGTGCTGAGGGCGTTCTTTTTCAGCCTCCCCAACGAGCTCATGCACGCGGCCCGGGTGGACGGGGCCTCGGAGTGGCAGACGTTCCGGCGGATCGTGGTCCCGCTCGCTCGCTCGGCGGTGATCACCGTCGCGGTCTTCGCGTTCTTGAACGGCTGGGGGGACTTCATATTCGCCCTCACGGTGCTGAACGGCTCCACGATCGTCCCCATCACCTTGGGCATCTATACCTACCTGGGCAACTATTCGACCGACTGGGGAGCAGTCATGGCCTCCGCCGCCTTCGCCATGGTGCCGGCCGGGGTGATGCTGGTCGTTGCCCAGCGCTACATCGCCAGCGGCCTCACCGCCGGTTCGGTGAAGGGCTAGGGATGCGGGCGGCTGGCACGGCAAGCAGGGCCCCGTGGGGGTGGGCAGGGTGGTTGCTGGCTGCATCAAGGAGGTGGTGCGTATAGGGGACCAGTACCGGCCTAGCAGTCTCAGCTGAGTTAGTTCTCGCCCATCAATGAAAAGGAGACAACTGCTGTGAACTTCTTCGTCAACAAAAGGCGCCGGGCACTGGCAGCCGTGGCGGCTGCCAGCTTTGCCGTGGTCGGGCTGTCACAGGTGGCGGCGAGCGCGGCCACCAAGATAACCCTCACAGAGGAGGACTATTTCAACACCCCGGGCCAGATCAGCGGCTTGGCCTCGTACACGGCTCAGTTCGAGGCCGCCCACCCAGGGGTGACGGTGAAGAGGCAGTACGTGCCCTTCGCCAACCTGGACACCAAGCTGCTGACCCAGGCGGCCGGCAATGACCTGCCCAACCTGCTCGCGGTCGACAACCCCTTCGTGTCGACCATGATCTCGACCGGCCAAGTCGTGCCCCTGAGCGGCTTGAAGGGCTTCAGCACCCAGGGTTACTACCCCGCCGTGATCGACGAGGGCCTGTCCAATGGCAAGTACTACAGCTTGCCGGTGGCCGGGGCCAACTCGATCGCCCTGATCTACAACATCGCCATGTTGAAGGCGGCCCACGTGAGCCCGCCCACGACTTGGGCGCAGCTCGTGAGCGCGGCCAAGGCGTTGACCACGCCGCAGCATTACGGGATCGCCTTGACCTGCGAGGCGGCGGAGGACACGACCTGGCAGTGGGAGCCGTTCTTTTGGAGCAATGGGGGAGCGTTCACCTTCGCGAACATAGCCAGCTCTCCCGGAGTGCAGGCCCTGAGCCTGTGGAAGCAACTGGTCACCGACGGCTCCGCGTCCAAGGCTTGCCTCAACTGGAGCCAGACCCCAGCGGCGTCCAGCCAGTTCATTGCCGGCAAGGCCGCCATGATGGTGAACGGCCCGTGGAACTTCCCGACCCTCAACTTGAACCACATGTACTACGGCAAGCAGTTCGGCATCGTCCCGGTCCCGGTCCGGGTGCCGGGCCAGCACGTGGTCGTCCCGCTCGGTGGTGAGGACTGGATGATCAGCAAGAGCGGCGGCAGCCAGGCCCAGCAGCTCGCCTTCGAGTACATCCAAGGCATGCAGACGCCCGCCGAGGAGCTGAAGCTGGCCAAGGCGTTCGGCTACCTGCCGGGCAAGATCGCCGTGGCCCAGACCTACGTCAAGCAAGCGGGGCCGGAGTGGAAGGTCTATGTGGACCAGACCATCTACGCTCATCCCCGTACGCTCGGGTTGGGCGTCAAGTACCCCAAGGTCTCCCAGGTCGTGTGGACCGCCATCCAAGCCGCCCTATCGGGCTCGCAGTCGGTGCAGTCGGCACTGAGCACCGCCCAGTCCCAGATCAAGTCGATCTTGGCCAGCTAACGGCGGCTAGCGGCCCTGGCCACAGCTGTACCTGCTCAGGCCGTCTCGCTGGGGGCTGTAGCTCCCGGCGGGACGGCCGGTCGCATTGGCGGTGCTGTTGCCCATGGCGCTGGTCGCCCAGCCTGCCGGGCACATGATGCCCAGCCCCGGCCCGTGCACCAGGTGCTTGCTAGGCGGTGCGCCGGAGCTCGACCACGGGGATGACCCGGCTGGTCTTGGCCTGGTACTCGGCGAAGGCGGGGTAGCGCCGGGCCTGCTCGGCGTAGACGCGCTCCCGCTCGGGGGGCTCGAGGGGCACGGCAGTGGCCGGGTAGGTCTCGGTCCCCAGTTCCACCCTGACCGTGGGGTGGGCGAGGAGGTTGTAGTACCAGTCGGGGTGCCGGTCGGCGCCTGCCTTGGAGGCGAACACGTAACGGCGGCCGTCCAGGTCGAGGTACATCATGGGGTTGACCCTCGGCTTGGCGCTCTTGGCCCCGGTGGTGTGCAGCAGCAGGAGGGGGGCGCCCTCGAAGGCACCGCCGACCTTGCCGCCCCGGGCACGGAACTCGCTTATGACCCCGGCGTTCCAGTCCGTGACATCGCTCATGGGCTCTAGAACGTCCAGGGAGGGTGGTCCATTCCATCGGCGCGCGCTCCGGGCGGCCCTGTGGCCCCCGCGGGCCGCGCTCCCGGCCAGTACTGCTGGTCGAGCGGCGCGCCCCCTCGCACCCCCATTAGGCTATGGTGAGGCGCCGGCCCCGGGAGCCCGGACGGGCCGGCCACCAGCTGGGGCGCGTGGTGGAATGGCAGACACGGTGGACTCAAAATCCACTGGCCGCAAGGCCGTGAGGGTTCAAGTCCCTCCGCGCCCACAACCCCACGGGGCGCCCTGAGGAGCGCCACGCCCAGCTCCCCCGCCGCGGTGAGCTCCCGGCGAGCTGGCGCAGCTGTCCCTGGCCCGAGAGGTGCCACCCACGGCCGTCGCAGGTGGGTGGAGGGCGAACTGTGGCCTCAAGGCCGGCGGGGCTCGTGCCGATAGGGCCCACATGGCCGCATGGTTCCTGGCAGGAATAGTGGTAGGAGCGGCCGTGGCTGCCGCCGCGGCCGTGGTCCTTTGGGGCCGAGTTGCCCAGCGCGTCGCGGGGGCCCAGCGAGAGCAAGCAGCGGTGCTGGCCGACTTGCAGTCACAACTCACGAAAGCGCACGTTGAGCTGGAGGCTGAGCGTGCCCTGGCAACCCAGCGTCAAGTTGCTTGGCAAGAGGCCCAACGGCAGCTGACCGGCACGTTCGCCGAGCTGTCGGCGAAGGCGCTCGAGCACAACAATGCCCAGTTCCTCGAGTTGGCCAGTGCGAAGCTCAAGGAAGGCCAACAGGTGGCACAAAGCGAGCTGGAGCAGCGCAAGCAGGCCATAGAGCACCTGCTGGCACCGCTCCGGGAGCAGCTCAACAAGTACGAGGAGGGCCTCCGCCAGCTCGAGTTGGAGCGGCAAAAGGCTTACACCAGCTTGGAGGCCCAGGTACAGAGCCTTGCGGGCTCGGAGCAGCGCCTTCAGGCCGAGACCAGGAACCTGGTGACCGCCTTGCGGTCCCCGTCGACCCGTGGCCGATGGGGAGAGCTCCAGCTACGACGGGTGGTCGAGGTGGCTGGCATGCTGGAGCACTGCGACTTCGAGGAGCAGGTCCCTACCTCCACGGAGGAGGGGCGCCAGCGGCCCGACATGGTGGTGCACCTGCCCGGCTCGAAGGTCGTGGTTGTCGACGCCAAGGTCCCTCTACAGGCGTTCCTTGATGCCAACGACGCCACAGAGGAGGCCGCCAAGCGGACGCACCTGGCGAGCCATGCCCGTCAGGTCCGGGACCACATCGACCAGCTGGCGAACAAGGCGTACTGGCGGCAGTTCGACCAGTCACCCGAGTTCGTGGTGGCCTTCGTCCCTGGCGAGGCGCTCTTGAGCGCTGCGTTCGAGCAGGACCCCCACCTCCTGGAGTACGCCCTCGCCAAGCGGGTCCTGCTGGCGACGCCGGTCAACCTCATTGCCTTGCTCCGCACGGTGGCCGCCAGCTGGCAGCAGGAAGCCTTGACGGAGAACGCTCGCCAGGTGCAGGACATGGGCCGCGACCTCTACCGGCGGCTTTCGGCGTTCGGCAAGCACCTTGCTCGTACTGGCAAAGGGCTCTCGACGGCGGTCGAAGCGTACAACGATGCGGTCGGTTCCCTCGAGCGAAGCGTCCTCCCGCAAGCCAGGCGGTTCAAAGAGATGGGCGTTGTGGGGGACGCCGACAAGGACTTGCCCGAGCTGGAGGGCGTAGTTGCGCTGCCTCGCCAGCTGCAGGCCCCCGAGCTGAGCGCGGTCAGCGGGACGGCGGACGCCGCTTACGAAGCCTAGGGGCTCCCTGTTGCGGCGCATGGTTGGGCCGGTGGCCCGGGAGCCGGCCAGCCCTCCCGGCCCGGAGGGCCCCGGCTGAGCCTCACGGCCAGGCCGCTGGTTGCTGGCCCTCCCGGACGGTGGTATACACCGGCATGGTGCTAGCCCGCGGGGGTACCCTCGGCTGGCGCAAGCCGGCGCTGGCGGGGGTGCTGGCGGCGTCCAGCCTGGCCGGCGCAGGGCCCCTAGCCTTTAGCCGGCCTGCCGGCTGCGGGGCGGCAGGCTCGGGGGGCCAGCGGGTCGTGGAGGTGGCAGCAGGTGCTTATGCCGGCTACGCGCTGCTGGCTGACGGCCAGGTGATGGCCTGGGGCGACGACCTCGAGGGGCAACTGGGCGACGGCCGGGCGGGCGTGGTCGAGGCGCTGCCCGTCCGGCCCAAGGGCCTGCCGCCCGTGGTGGCGGTGGCAGGCGGTGGCAATAGTGCTTTCGCCGTCACCCGGGGCGGCGCCCTGTGGGGCTGGGGCGACGACAGCCAGGGCCAGTTGGGGTGGCCAGGGGTGCTGAGCAGCCCAGTGCCGGTCCCGGTCCCCCTGCCCGCCAAGGTGGCGGCCGTGAGCGCGGGCGCCTTTTCGGTGTACGCCATCGGCCGAGGCGGGACGGTCTGGTCGTGGGGTGACAACTCGTTCGGCCAGTTGGGCAACGGACCGGGACAGGCACCAGCACGAGCGCGTCCGGGGGTGGTGCGCAACTTGCACGGGGACCTGCACGGAGCGCTCAGTGTGGTGGCGGGCTCGGCCGACGCGTACGCGTTGGGGGCCAACGGCCAGGTGTGGGCGTTCGGGGACAACAGCCTGGGCCAGTTGGGGCAGGGCCGGGCAGGCCCCCGGGCGGGCTTGGCGGCCTCCGGCCTTGCGCTGCGCGTGCCCGGGCTGTCTGGTGTCGTGCAGCTGGCGGCCGGGGGCGACACCGTCTACGCGCTGAGGAAGGACGGGTCGGTTTGGGCCTGGGGCGATGACGGGTTCGGCGAGCTGGGCAACGGCACAGTCCGTCTGTTCGAGGCCAAGCCGGCACCGGTGGCGGGCTTGGCCCACGTGGTCGCAGTCGCGGCGGGAGCTTCGACCGGGTACGCCCTGCGAAGCGACGGGACGGTCTGGGCGTGGGGCAGGGGCACCGAGGGTGAGCTCGGCGACGGGCAGGCGGTGGACGAGAGCCGCCCCGTGCGCGTCCGGGGGCTCAGCGAGGTGGTGGAACTGGCCGCCGACGGAGACGTTGGCTTTGCGCTCGACCGGCACGGGGTGGTGTGGTCCTGGGGGGCAGGCAACCTGGGCCAGCTGGGCGACGGGGGAGGCGTCAACAGCGCAGTGCCCGTACGGGTCGTGGGGCTGGCGTCCTGTAGGGGGAGCGCTGGGCTGAGCCGCGCCATCGCGGCCCGAGCGCCTTCAGCTGGGCAATGGCATGCACCGAGCCGTCCTTCACGGCTACCGGCTACGGGGGCCATCGTCAGGTACTGGGCGACCAGGTACACCTGTCCTAGCCACGGGACTTGGTTGGGGCCAACCGCTGGGGGCTCAAAACGCCTGGCGGGACTGGCTGGGCGGCTGGCAGCTTGCTTCCTGAGCGTTTAGGGTGCCCTACCTCGGCCACCCGCCACCACCACGAAAGACGCCTATCCAGGTAGTAATCGACGCTGTAGGGGCTAGGGCCGGCGTAGTAGCTCAAGGCAAGCAAGCCCAAGAACACGACCGCGTAGATGACCGCGGTCCCTATGTCACTGGCCCCTGAAGTGTAGGGGCCGCCGAAGCCTTCTGCGGTTGCCCAGATGAGGAAGGAGAAAACGGCGGCCGAGGCGTAGGTGAACTTCCTTGCGAAGCCGGTCAGGAGCGCCACCGCGATGAGGGACTCCACGACCGCGACCAAGTAGGCAAAGAACATCGCCCTCGGGTGCTGTAAGTTTACCCAGAACCGGAACCACGGCTTCAGCCAGGCAGGCTGGCCATTGGCGATGCCCATGATCGTGGACATGTAGCCGGCACGGAAGCCGGGCAGCCACTTCAACGTGGCGTCAATGGACCAGATGACCCCGAAGACGACCCGCAGGGCGCTCATGGGCCAGGGCGACACGCAGCGCGTGCCACTTCCTTCCTTGGCGACTGGCATGGGGTTTCTCATTTCCACTGTCTCCGTTGTCCTCAGCTTGCTCGGATATACAGCTTGCTTGGATATACCCCTACGGGGTAGGGCCATGGGGCCCTTCCGCTCGGGACCTAAGGCCCTACCCCCTAGGGGTACCTACGCCAATACTGGAGGGGAGCGCCCGGACGTTGCCGGGCGAAGGTGGAGGTGGTCCTAGATGATGTTCTGGTACGGGAGCGGCTGGGGCTGGTGGCAGGGGCTGCTCAACGCCCTTCTCATGCTCGCTTTCTGGGGCCTGGCCGGCTGGGGGATCTACGCCCTGGTGAGGAGCGCCCGGGGACCCGGGCTACCCAGTGGCAGGCCCGATGCCCTCTCCGTCTTGGACGAACGCTTGGCGCGCGGCGAGATCGACCAGGACCAGTACAGGGCCACTCGCGAGCTGATCAGGACGGGCGGCGGGAGCGGGCCGAGCGCGCCTAGTGCGCTGGCGCGAGGCACATGGTGATGGCCGCCAGCCGGCCTGAGGGCACCCCTGCCCACCACTGCGTGCTCGCCGCCGCCCGGGCTGCCGACGGCCAGCCCGAGGCGCTCATGGACGAGGTGGCAGGCACGGTCCGCCAGGCGGTACGGCTCTAGAGGCCTGGCAGGGCGGGAACGGTGAGCGACCTCGAGGACAACAAGAGGGTTGTCGTGGTGGACGACGACCCCTCGGTGCAGACGGTCGTGCGCGCCTACCTGGAACGCGACGGTTTCTTGGTCTATGTGGCCTCCACCGGTGCCGATGGGCTCGCGACAGCACAACGGGTGAAGCCAGCGCTGGTGGTGCTCGACCTGATGCTCCCCGACCGTCCGGGGGAGGACGTTGCCAGGGAGATCCGGGCCCGCTCGGACGTGCCGGTCATCATGCTCACAGCCAAGGCGACCGAAGACGACCGGGTTGCGGGGCTTGGCCTCGGCGCAGACGACTACCTGACCAAGCCCTTCAGCCCCCGGGAGCTCGCCGCCCGTGCCCAGGCCGTGCTCCGGCGGGCACGGAAGAGCGATTTCCCCCTCGTCGAGGTGCTCAGCTTCGACAACGGGGCCTTGGAGGTCGACACCGTAAGCCATGAAGTGCGGGTCAAGGGCCAAGCGGTCGACCTCACCCGGGCCGAGTACCGGCTGCTCACCACCCTCGCCCGCTACCCGGGGCGGGTCTACACCCGCGCCGAGCTCGTCCAGCACGTCCAGGGCTACGACTACGAGGGCTACGAGCGCACCATAGACGCCCACGTGAAGAACCTCCGGCGCAAGATCGGGGATGACCCCCGCCACTCCCGTTACGTACAGACGGTCTTCGGCACTGGCTACCGTCTGGCGCGCTCGGTGGCCACCAGGGGCCCCCTGCCGAGACAGAGATGAGGCCGCCGGGCCTAAGAGCGCGCCTCGGCCTCGCCTTGGTGGCCGTCGCCGTGGCGGCAGTCGGGCTGGCCGCCCTGATCGGCAACAATGGGGCTCAGCTCCCGCCTCGAGCGAGCCGCACGGGCACGCCTCGTTGCCCTAGCGGGGCACCTGGCGAGCGTGGCGGCCGCAGTGTACGAAGGCTCGGGGGGTTGGACGCCGGAGGCTCGCACCGAGCTCAGGCACCTGGCCGCCCTGGACGGGCTGCGCCTGTCGCTGCTCCTGCCTGGCCATGAGGTTGTCCCGGTCCGGCCGGGCCCCGCAAGGGAGGTCGCCCGAGCCTCGGTGACATCCCATGGGCGGCTCCTGGCCACCGTGTCGGTCTCCTACACCAACGGGGCCCTCATTCCCAACCAGGACCAGGGGCTCGAAAGCTCGCTCGACCGTCTCCACCTGGTCGCGGCAGCCGTGGCGGCGTTCGCCGCCCTCGTCGTCGGGCTGGGCCTCGCCGAGGCCCTGTCGAGGCCCCTCAGGCGCACCCAAGCCGCGGCCGAGCGCCTAGAGCAGGGAGACCTCGAGGCACGTGCCGAGGCCACTGGCGCGCCCGAAGTCCAAGCGGTGGGCCGGGCGTTGAACCGTCTGGCCGAGACGCTCGGCCACGAGGAGGAACTGCGCAAGCAGAAGATGGCCGACCTCGCCCACGAGCTGCGCACACCGGTGAACGGCCTGCTCTTCCGCATCGAGGCGGCGGAGGACGGCCTCCTGCCCTTGCCGGAGAACCTGGCCGCCATGCACGACGAGGCCACCCGGTTGACCCGGCTCTTGGACGACCTCTCCCGCCTGGGCGATGCCGAGCGGCCCGGCCTGCTGCTCGACAAAGCCCCGGTCAACTTGGCCGAGGTCGCTGAAGCGGTCGGACGCGCCTTCGCGGCCCGGTTCAGCCAAGCGGGCATAGCCTTCAGCTCGACGGGCGCGCCAGCCTGGGCCCTCGGGGACCCCGGCCGTATCGAGCAGGTCGTTGCCAACTTGCTCTCCAACGCCCTCGCCTACACGGAGCCCGGTGGGAGAGTCTCGCTCAGGGTGGGGAGCGCCGGCCCGGAGGCCTTCTTGGAGGTGGCCGACACCGGCATAGGGATCGACCCCGAAGACCTGGGCCACATTTACACCCGCTTTTGGCGAGGCGACCGCTCGCGGTCGAGGTCGACTGGCGGCAGCGGCATCGGCCTCGCCATCGTGAAGGAGCTGGTGCGCGCTCATGGGGGCCATATCGACGTGGATAGCGTTCCCGGCCGCGGCTCTCGCTTCAAGGTGGTGCTCCCTGCCCTCAAGCGGGGAGCAACAGCGGGCAGCTAGCTGGCGGCCCAGGTGGCCGACGTGGCCGACCCTTGCCGCGCTCGCCGACAGGCCGAGGAGCCCAGCCCATGTCCCCGCCCGGCACAAGGAAAGCAGAACTACTTCACGAGATCTTCGCAGGGGTGGCCGACGCTTTGGGCATGGACGAAAGGAGCCGAAAACCTTGCGTAGCCCAATGAAGCGAAGTGGCGCCCCTGGCACGCCTGCACATGCCCGCGAGGTAAGGGTACGCGTCCGGGGCGGCTACGACCCGGCAGTGGTCCGCTCGGAGGTTGGTGTACCGCTCCGCCTGCTGTTCCACCGGGAGGAGGCAGCGGCATGCTCCGAACAGGTCGTGTTCCCCGCCTTCGGCCGCAGCGCCACCCTCCCCCAGGGCGAGGACGTAGCCGTTGAACTGGTGCCCGAGGTCCCCGGGGAGTACGAGTTCACATGTGGGATGGGGATATTGCGGGGCCGCCTCCTGGTACCGCCCAGGCCTGCCCGCCAGGCCGGCCCTGCCGGCGCTCCCGGGCCGGGGCAGCCGGCCCCGGTGGAGTGGTGGCTCCACGACGACCGGCTGGGCCCGAGCTCGCCGGGGGACATGAGTGCTCGCGCCAGATCGGGCCAACAGCAAAGGAGACGGTACCTGATGAGCAGTGAGACCCAAGTGACCCGCCCCCCTGGCCTCCCGCCAGTGGCCCAGCCCAGCTCGGCCAGGGCGGTGCCGAGGCCAGGCCTTCTTGTCCGCCGCCTGCCGGCGCGGCCAAAGGTCAACATCACCGGCCGGGAACGAGTGGCACGGGTGTTCCTCGGGGCTCGGCCACGTCCCCCGCTCTCTGCGAGCGCAGGCTCCACCAAGGGCACAGGCATGAGCGGCCCGAGCGGCCCGAGGGGCGCCCCCCCGGTGCCGACCTGGCCCGGCGACGAGGAGGCGCGGCCTTCCGATTGGCCGCCCTCGGCGCCTGAAGGAGCCCATGCCCAAGCTCACGCTCACGACCACGGCCACGGGGCGACGGCCCAGGCGGGCTACCCGGCCACGGCCATAAAGGGCCACCGCCATGGCTGGATGATGGTCGCCTGCTCCGTCCCGATGATCGCGATAGCCATCGCCCTCGTGGCCACCGGGGTAGTGGCGGCCGGGTTCGTCCTAGTCGCCTTGGCCTGCGTCGCCATGATGGCCACGATGCACCTTGGTATGAGCCGCGCCAGCCATGGTGGCCACGGTGGTGGCCACGTCCCAGGCGAGGACTGAGCCATGCGCCGGCACGGCCCGCTACCACACGAGGTGTACCCGCCCGGTCGACCAGCTCGGCGCAGGGGGCCCCTGGGAGAGGGCGGCGAAGATGCCTGACCTTCTCACCGGCACGACGGTGGTCGCTGCCTTTTTCGCCGGTGTCGTGGCACTTTTCGCTCCCTGCTGTATCTCGGTAATGCTGCCCGCCTACCTCGCCACGGGGGTGCAGCGCCGGAGCGGCCTTGTGGCCATGACCTTCATCTTCGCGGCGGGCGTGGGGACAGTCATCCTACCTGTCGCCCTAGGCGTCACCGCCGTCAGCCGGTCGATAGACGAGTACCACCCGGTCGTGTACACGGCCATGGCCGTCGTCATGGGCATCTTGGGGGCCTTCATGCTGCTTGGCCGCAAGATCCCAGTGCCGATGCCAGGGTTGCGGGCGCGACCGGGCCGAGGAGCAGGGCGGGCCTATGTGCTCGGCGTCTTTTCGGGCATCGCCACGGCGTGCTGTGCCCCGGTGCTGGCGGGGGCGGTCGTCCTGGCCGGGGCCAGTGCGAGCTTCACCACCTCGCTCGGAGTAGGCGCCGCCTACGTGTTCGGGATGGTAGCGCCGCTGTTCGCCGTTGCGCTGGCTTGGGACGGCCGCAAGCTCGACCAGGCCCGCTGGCTGCGGGCTAGGAGCGTAAAGCTCTCGTTCTTTGGCCGGCGCCGCTACATCCCGGTCTCGGACCTGGCCGGTGGCCTGTTGCTCGTCGCCATAGCGGCCCTCACCGGCATCACGGCCGTCACGGGCCCAGCCAGCCCGACCAGCGGCTGGCAGCTGCGGATGGTGACCACCATGCAGCACCTCGCCCACATTGCGACGACGTGGGCTGGCCACGTGCCCGGGTGGCTGACGGCCCTCATCCTCCTGGCCGTGGTCGTCCTGCTGGCCCGCGCAGCCGTGCGCCAGGCGGCCCTTCCGGGAACGACGGCACCGGGCACCTACCAGCCGGTGAGGACGGGCGACGTGCCGCCACCCCCAGCTGCCCAAGAGCCGTCAGGAGCTGACGGGTGCTGTGCCGAGGAGGCTGGGGCAACGGGCGGGGCAGCGCTTGCGCCCGCTCCCAGCCGCGTGCCCCCCGTGGGCTTGGCAGGAGCAGCGGGCCAGTGAGCGGCACACCCATCGGCACCAAGGTCCCACCCCGCCCCAAGCCCGGTGTGGCCAAGGCCCCCCGTCCGCCACGGGCTCAAGCGGGCCACCGGGCAGGAGGGAGCAATGCCACCCGGCGCCGGGCCGCGCAGGCTCACCGTGCTCGCCAGCTGAAGATCTGGGCGTCTGGCGCAGTGGTCGTGGTGGCGGCTGTGGTGGGCCTCTACATCGCTGCTAACGGCGGGTCGGCCAAGGGCACGAGCGCGTACCCCTATGCCGTGGGACAGCCGGGGCCGGGGCAAGTCGCCCCTGGCTTCACCCTGGCCTCCACGACGGGCGGCACCTGGAGCTTGGCCGCTCAGCACGGCAAGACAGTGCTGCTTTTCTTCCAAGAGGGCATTGATTGCGAACCGTGCTGGGCGCAAATAAAAGACATCGAGTCTGACTGGGCCGCCTTCCGCAAGCTCGGCATAGACGAGATGGTGAGCATAACCACCGACCCCCTGTATGCCCTTGAGCAAAAGGTCGCCGACGAGGGCATCACTACGCCGCTCCTGGCCGACCCCACCGTGTCGGTCTCCAACGCGTACGGCATGACTTCTTACGCCATGGCAGGGATGGCCAACCAGGACGGGCACAGTTTCGTCGTCGTCGGGCCCAACGGGTCGATCGAATGGCGGGCCGACTACGGTGGGGCACCTGGCTACACGATGTACGTCCCTGTCGCTGACCTGGTCGCGCAGATGAGGGCGGGAGGCCGAGGGGGCCAGCCATTATGAGGGTTGTGAGGCTTACGCTCCTCACCTCGCCTCGTTGCGGGTTGTGCGAGCACGCGAGGGACGTGCTTGCCGCTGTCTCGGCGGACTATGACGTCGAGGTCTCGGTCCTCTCCGACGACAGCCAGGAAGGCGCCGCTCTCATGGTGCAGCACCTGGTCCCGTTCCCACCCGGCCTGCTGCTCGACGGAAAGCTCTTTTCTTACGGGAGGCTTTCGGAACGTAGGCTCCGCCGGGAGCTGGAGCGCTCTGGCGCGTCCCGGGCCCGGGCGCAAGCCAGGTGAAGCCGAGCCGAGACAGGCCGGGTGCGCCCGAGGCCCAGGTGAGCCGGGAGCAAAGGCCCCCTCCCTCAAGACGAGACCCGGGTGGGCCCGGCCGACCCGGGTCTTGGGGCCTCGGCGCAACTTCCCCTGGGCCGGGATCTCGGGGCGGCCCCGTGGCCCCGGGCTACCCGGTGCTCCTAAAGGCGCGTGACCTGGCGGATGACGCCTGCCACTTCGACCAGCAGTTGGTCGGCGTCGCCATCGGGCGAGCGGGCCGCCCCGAGCACGCAGTGGCGGAGGTGGTCGTTGAGCAGGCCCACCGCCACCTCTTGCAGGGCGCGGGTGGCCGAGGCGACCTGGGTGACAACATCGGGGCACCACCTGTCCTCCTCGACCATGCGCTGGAGGCCGCGGACTTGCCCCTCGATCTTCTTCAACCGGGCCAGGTAGTCGTCCTTGCCCGAGGCATAGCCGCGCACGGCCCGCAAGGCCGGGCCAGGGGCCATCGCCCCGCAGGAGCCGTGGCCAGCCTCAGGCTTGGGCCCGGGAGTGACGGCCGCCCCGTCGTGCTCCGGGACGTAGCCCACCGGGGCTGTGCCGGCGCTAGTTACCTTGCCCATGCCTACCTCCTCCAAAATGGACCCCAATGGCCGACGATGGCCCGAGCCGCCCGGCTTGGGGCTGGGTGGCCTCCTAGCTCTAAGTGTGGCCCCCCCTACCCGAGGGGGGTAGGGCCATAAGTCACTGGGACAAGGGCACCGTGGGCCCTACCCCGCCACGCCACGCCACGCCATAGTGGTGCCAGGGCCTGACCGGCCGTCAGGTCCTGGCTGCTCGTGAAGCAGGGCGTATGTGCCAAGAAGGGGCCATGTGCCAAGAAGGGGCCATGTGCCAAGAAAGGAAGGACCATGGACCGCAAAGCTGCCGCTGTCACCGCCCTGGCCGCCGTCGTCGTAGCCGGCGGGGTGGGCACCGGGCTCGGCCTGGCCCTGGGAGGCGGGCACCCGGGCACACCAGGGGCGCTCACGCCCGCCAGCCGGGCGGCGACCTACGCCTACTACCAGGCGGTCGCCAAGCGCTACTCGGGGCAGTACGGCCCAGGGGGCGCCATGATGGGTGGCTCCTCGATGATGGGGGCCGGAGGTGGCCCGGCCGAGGGCTCAGGCGCAGGAGGCTTCCCTGGCTTTGGCTGGATGATGGGTGGGCGCTCCGCACCGGGCTGGATGATCGGCGGCTCGCTGCCTGGCTACATGATGGGCGGGAGCGACGACATGGGCAGGGTCATGGGCCGGGCGTTCGCCGGTGCCCCCGGGCCCCGGCTAAGCGCGGCCCAGGCCAAGGCCCTGGGCGCCGAGGCCCCAGGCGGGGCCAGCGTCGACCGGGCTGCCAACACCATCACCTTTTCCGGTCACGATGTTTCCTTCGCGGTCATAGCGAGCCCCTCCATGCCGGCGGAGGACTTCGAGGTTGCCGGGCTCACCGACCCCACGTTGGTGGTGCCGCTCGGTGCCCGAGTAGACGTCGAGGTCGTGAACGCCGACGGCGACATGGCCCACGGCTTTGTGGTGTCGGCCGCCGGCGCCGCCCGTTCCTGGATGCCCATGATGAGCGCCGGTCCGGCGTTCCCCGGTTCAGCTCTCTGGTTCCTCGGGGAGGCCAACTCGGCCGGCATGCACGCCGGGTCGCTCAGCTTCACGGCTTGGTCTGCGGGGACTTACAGCTACCTGTGCCCCGTCCCCGGCCATGCCGAAGAGGGGATGGCGGGCAGCTTCGTGGTCCAGGGAGCGGGCCAGCCGGCCCAGTAGGCTAGGTGGCGCTGGCCGCCTTGGCCCAGGGGCCTTGAGCCGGCCCGCCCGGTAGGCTAGATGGCGCTGGCCGGCGGCAGGTGGGCCCACATATAGGTGCTGCCGTTCTGGGCGGGTGGCTCTCCCAGCAACGAGGTGACCCAGCTCACGAGTTGGGCTTGGCCAGCGGCCGTCATAATGGGGACGGACCACTGCCAAGGGCTGACTATGACCTCGCTAACCCCCATGGCCTGGATCTCGGCGGCTACCTCCCGGCGCAAGGCCGGCGTTATGGCTGGTAGGGGTGCCCCAGGTGTGCCCACGGTGAGCAGCACGTCGCTGGGGGTATAGGCGGAGTTGGTGCCGGTCATGCCGGTGGCGCTGGGCATGGTGTAGCAAAAGCCCGCCTCGGCCTGCCAGCGCAGGTTCAGCTCGTCGGTGGCCGGCAGCACCAAGACGGTCGGGGGTGCCCCGGGGCGCGAGGCGGGCGCTGCCGGGTGGGGGCAGGCCCACCCGGTAGTGAACGCGGCCAGCGAGGGGCTGGCCACGTAGGGGAAGTTGACCACCGGGGCGATAGCCGCCAGGCCCAGGACGCTGAGGCCCCAGCCGGCCCCCTTGGCTGGCCAACGGGCGCGCCGGCCCAGCAGCTCGGTAAGCCCGAGGGCCAGGACGAAGCCGACGCCGAAGAACATTACGAGCGCGAAGCGGTCCGGCAGCAGGTTGTGGAACAGGGGCAGCCTTTGCAGGTAGTCGTCCGGTAGCGGCACCGGCAACCCGTGCTGCGAGGAGCTGACGTGGCCGGCGAAGTGCAGGGTCGGGCCCATCGAGAGCAGGGCCGTCCCGGCGGCCACCGCCAGGGCCACCCAGGTGGCCTTGCGCCGGCGGGCCACTATGAGCGAGATGACGAGCAGGACGAGCAGGGGGATGCCGATGTAGGCCCCCTCCTCGGACCCGTTGCCGGTGAAGTGGGCCAGGCCCGGTGCCGGAGGTGCCCAAGGCACCAGCTGGGCCCAGCGTGGTGACAGCTGGGTCATGTTGGTGGGCAGGAAGAAGTTCAGCAGGTCGGTCACGTAGACGTTGTAGGGGTGGGTGTCCTGGACCCGGCCGGGCCCCAGGTACTGGTAGGCCAGGAACGGGGCGGACAGGACGGCGAAGACCGCACCCCCCAGGACCAGGCCGCTGGCGGCGTGGCGGAGACGAGGCAGGACGACGCGGCGGTGGTTGATGGCCAACAGGACGAGCACACCGATGAGGGCCGCCACCGCCTCCATGGCCAGGACCTCTTCGCCGGTCAGCAGTTGGGCCCAGGCCAGCAGGCCGAGGAGCAGGCCGTCGCGCCACCACGGGCCCTGCTGTACCACGAGCAGGCGGTCGAGCAGCACGAGGACCAGGGGCACGCTCATCAGCACGACCTGGGCCAGGTGGCCGACGGACTGGGACGCGACGGCAGGGGAGAAGCCGAACACGAGGCCGCCCACGACCGAGGGTGCCGGCGCCGCCCAGCGCCGGAAGGCGATGTAGGCGAAGGTGGTGCTGAGGGCAGGCGCGGCGGTCATGAGGACGTTGTAGGACAGGACCGGCCCCCCCAGCAGCGTGAGGGGCGACACGAGCAAGCTGGGCAGGAGGGCCGAAGTGTTCCACATCAGGTTGATGCCCTTGGGGAAGCCCACGTATATGCTGTGCAGAGGGTTGAGGCCGTGGCCCAAGGCGAACGGCACCCAGGAAAGGAACCAGCTGTACTCGTCGGCGTCCCCCCAGACCCCCATGTGGTCAGTGGTCGGGTAGCGCCAGGCGTGGCGGTACAGCAAGGCAGCCAGGAGGCAGGAGGACACTAGGACCAGCCAGGTTTCCCTCCCGGCCCGTCCCCGGGCCGGTGCCACCGGCCGGGCCGGGGACAGGTGGCGGGGCAGCCAGAACGGCTCTACGGCGGCAGCCGCCACCGGGCCGGTGGCCGGCTCCACGGTGGTGGGGCCCCCAAGGCCCTGGCCGCGTCGGCGAACTGAGGGCCGCCGCCTCAGCAGGGCGCTTACACGCTGGCGAGCAGGAGCTGGAACTTCCACGCTAGCCGGGTGACCTTAGCACTCCCGGGTTCCCAGCCGCTCGGGCACCGGCCCGTGAGCCATGCCGGCGGTGCCTGCTGCTCACCCGCTGGACCGGGCTGGCACCTCCCGGCGGGCCACGCCGGTATAGGCCGAAAGGGGCCGGATCAGGGCGTTGTCGGACAGTTGTTCCATCACGTGGGCGGTCCAGCCCACGACCCGGCTCATGACGAATATCGGGGTGAACGTGGGGGTGTCGAAGCCCATCAGGTGGTAGGCGGGGCCGGTCACGTAGTCCACGTTCGGGTAGAGGCCCTTGGCCTCCCGCACCGCCGCTTCGAGCCGGTGGTACAGCGCCATCAGGCGGCGGCCTTCTTCGCTGTGGCGGGCCAGTTGGGCGAGGGCCTCGTACATGGCCGGCACCCGGCTGTCACCGTGCTTGTAAACCCGGTGGCCGAAGCCCATCACCTTGCGCCCGGCGCCCAGGGTGGCCGCCAGCCACGGCTCCACTCGGTCAACGCTCCCGATCTCGGCGAACATGGCCATCACGGCCTCGTTGGCACCCCCGTGCAAGGGGCCCTTCAGGGCGCCGATGGCGCCTGTCACCGCGGAGTACAGGTCGGAAAGGGTGGAACTGATGACCCGGGCCGCGAAAGTGGAGGCATTGAAGCCGTGCTCGGCGTAGAGGACCAACGACGTCTCGAAGCACCGGAGGGCTTCGGGCCCGGGCACCGACCCGAAGCACATGTGGAAAAAGTTCTCGCTGTAGCTCAAGCCCGGGTCGGGCGCGATCGCCTCCAGCCCGTGGCGGCGGCGCTGGTCCATTGCCACCACGGTCGGCATCTTGGCCAGCAGGCCGAGGGAGCTCTGCTGGTTGCCCTCGGGGCCCGAGGGCGGCGACGGCTCCGACGCGCCCAGCCAACTGGCGGCGGTACGGGCAACGTCCATCGGGTGGCAGCTGAGCGGCAGGCCGGCGACCACTTCGGCCAAGCCCTCCGGCAGGTCCCGCTGCGAGCGTTCAGCCTGCTCGAAGGCGGACAGCTGCGCCCGGTCAGGCAGCTCCCCGTGCCAGAGCAGGTAGGCAACTTCCTCGAAGCGGCAGGACGCGGCCAGCTCGGGCGCCGGGTAGCCGCGGTACAGCAGCGTCCCCGTCTGTTCGTCTATGGACGAGATGGCCGTGGTCCCGGCCACGACACCGGCCAACCCCCGCTGTACTTCGCTCATGCCCACCTACCTGACCGAAGCGTCGAAATCGACATATCCCTGGTAACCAAGCAGGTCATAGAGCTGCGCCCTGGTCTGCATCTGGCCGGTTAGCCCCTTTTGCGTGCCCTCCTGGGCCAGCACGGCCAGAGAACGTTGGACCGCTCCCATCGCCATGCGCAGCAAGGTGACCGGGTAGACCACAACGTTCACCCCGATGTCCGCCAGCGTCGTGGTGCTCAGCAGCTCGGTCTTGCCGAACTCGGTCATGTTGGCCAGTATGGGCGCGCTGACTGCTTTGCGGAACGCGTCGAGCTCGGCCGCGTCGGCGAGGGCTTCGGGGAAAATGAGGTCGGCGCCCGCGTCCAGGTAGGACTTCGCCCTCTCGATGGCCCCCCTCAAGCCCTCCGAGGCCCGGGCGTCGGTCCGGGCGCAGATGACAAAGTCCGGGTCGCGCCGGGCCGCGACCGCTGCCGCCACCCGCTGGCGCATCTGCCCGGGGCTCACCAGCTCCTTGCCCTCGAGGTGGCCGCAGCGCTTGGGGTTGACCTGGTCCTCCAGCTGGCAGCCGGAAATGCCCAGCTCCTCCAGCACGTAGACGGTGCGGGCGGCGTTGAGCGGCTCACCGAAGCCGGTATCGGCATCAGCCAGGGTGGGCAGGGTGCTCACCCGGGCGATCTCGTGGCTGCGGGCAGCCAGTTCCGACAGGGTGACAAGGCCGAGGTCGGGAAGGGCCAGTGTTGCCGACAGGGCGGCGCCAGAAATGTAGATCCCCTCGAAGCCCATGCGCTCCACCAAGAGCGCCACCAGAGGTTCGAAGGCCCCAGGGAAGCGCAGGAGCCGGCCCGACGCCAGCCCCTGCCGGAAGGCCTTGCGCCGGTCGCTCGCCGTCGAGGCCGCATGGAACATCAAAAGAAGCCTCCCGGGGGCGTGCGCTCCTGCAGCCCCGGCACGCTGAAGGTGAGGTCGCGCACCTGCTCGGGGCCAAGGGACGGCAGGTCTTGGGCCAGGGCCAGGAAACGGGCCTGCTCTACCTCCGGCACCAAGGGCGAGGCCAGGGAGCGGAACTTGGCCAGGTACTGCTCCCGGCCGAAGGGCCGGGCACCGGCCGGGTGGGCGTCGGCCACGGCTATTTCCTCCTCTACGGTCCCGCCCCCCGCCAGCGAGACCACGACCTGGCCCCCGAACGCTTCCCCCGCCAGGTACCGGCGCGTCCAGCTCGGGTCTTCCACTGTCTTCACCTTGTGCCACAGGGCGACGGTCGAAGGCCGGCGGGCCCGCTCGGGGGTATATGAGCTGTCGTGGTGCCAGCTGCCGTCCTCCAGGGCCACGGCGAATATGTAGGGAAGGGAGTGGTCCAGGGTCTCCCGGGTGGCGCCCGGGTCGTACTTCTGGGGGTCGCCGGACCCTGTCCCGATCACGTTGTGGGTGTGGTGGCTGGTGCATATGGTCACCGACTCCACGGCCGAGAGGTCCGGCAGGCGGGCGCGCAGGCGGCGGGCCAGGTCTATGAACGCCTGGGCCTGGTACTCGGCCGAGTGCTCCTTGGTGTAGGTGGCGAGGATGGCGGCCTTGGGCTCCCCGGGGGCGGGCAGGGCCACGTGGTAGGTGGCCCCCGGCCCGTCCAGGAGCCAGGCGACCACGCCGTCTTCGCCCTCGTAGATCGGCTCCGGTGAGGTCTCTCCCCGCATGGCCCGGTCGACCGCCTCGAGCGCGACCTTGGCCGCGAACGCTGGCGCATAGGCCTTCCAGGTCGAGATCCGGCCCTTGCGGGCCTGGCGGGTGGCGGTGGTGGTGTGGAGTGCCTGGCCGATGGCCTGGTGGACGGTGGCGGTGCTGAGGCCGAGCAAGGTGCCCAGCCCAGCCGCCACTGACGGCCCCAGGTGGGCGACGTGGTCGATGCGGTGGTCGTGGAGGTTCACCGCCCGGGCCAGGTCGACTTGGACCTCGTAGGCGGTGGCGACCGCCCGCACCAGGTCATGGCCCGAGCGGCCGGTGTGCTGGGCGACGGCCAGCAGGGGCGGGATGTTGTCCCCCGGGTGGGCGTACTCGGCGGCTAGGAAGGTGTCGTGGAAGTCGAGCTCGCGTACCGCCACGCAGTTGGACCAGGCAGCCCACTCGGGCGAGGCCCGGCTCGTGCGGGGGCAGCCAAAGATGGCAGAACCGGGGGTGGAGGGGTGGGCCAGCGCCTGGGCCCGGGCGTTGGCCACTGGGCGGCGCTCGAGGGCGGCGGCGGCCACCGCGGCGTCGTCGATGAGGCGGTTGACCACCATCTCGGCCACCGGGCCCTCGACGGGGACGGGGTCAGTGGCCACTTCTGCCAGTGCCCAGGCGAGCTGTTGCTCGCGGGGGAGGTCCTCGGCGCTCTTGCGCACGCGGACCTCGTGGTCTATCACCAGCGGGCCCTCCATTCCCGCAGCACCTCGCGGCACTGGAGGCAGGAGAGGTCGGACAGCAGGCGGGTCACCCCCGCTTCGGTGGCGGGGTAGGAGGCACCGATGTACTGGCGGGGGACCTGGAGCTGGTCGGCCAGCTCGCACACGGCACCGTAGAGGCGTTGGCTGGAAGTGGAGCTGTCGACGTCCCACCCGGTGCCGTTCAGCTGCTCGACACTTTTGACCCCACTGGCATCGGGTAGGCCGAGCTCGCGCTGGACGACCCTGATGGCGGCGTCGACCACGGCCTCGCCGGGCTGCAACCGCCCGCCGGGCAGGTCCAGGGCCACCCGGGAGACGCCTGGGCGGAAGGCCCGAGGAGGCAGCAGGATCTCGCCGCGGTGAAGGGCCACGACCACCACCGAGTCTGGCTTTTCCACCCTCCAGTAGTCGAGCTGGTTGCCGGCGGCGTCCTCGTAGCGCTCGCCTATTACTGTCAACCAGGGCGAGCGGACCTCGACCAGGCGACTGAGCAGGTGCACGGCTCGACGTTAGCACCGGGGCCAGCCCGTCCCCAGCGCCGGCCACCTGTGCCCTTCAGCGTCAAATGCCCTTTTGGTACCGGGGCTTTGGTACCGGGGCTTTGCCCCGGCCTTGGCACCGGGGCTTTGCCCCGGCCTTGGCACCGGGGCTGGGGCCGGGCCTTGGGCATGCTACTTGGCCCCGGGGGCCTTGGCCCAGGCCGGGCACCAGATGTCCTTTCCACGCCAAAGCTTTCCTGTACTTTCCATACCAAAGTTTTCCTGTAGTAGGCTTCCCGGCACCTGGCTTTCGTGCGGCGCCCTGGTTTGCTAAGAAGTTCCGCGTGCGGCGGACCGTAGGGCTGTTGTTGCCCGGCGTGCTGGCAGTGGCTGGTATGCTGGCATTAGCTGGCGTGCCCGTCCTGGCTGGCGAGCCTGCTGCCGCGGCGCCGGGAGGCCCTCGAGGAGCCGGGCTGTTCCATGACGGCGGGGTCATCGCCTACGGCTCGGCGCACTTCTTTGGCAGCCCGGCCAGCTCCGCTTTGGCCGCGCCGGTCGTGGCCATGGCGGCCACGCCCGACGGCCAGGGCTACTGGCTGGTGGGAGCGGACGGGGGGGTGTTCCACTACGGCGACGCCGGTTACTACGGCAGTGCCGGTGCCCAGCACCTGTACGCGCCCGTCGTGGCCATGGCCCCCACCCCCGACGGGCACGGCTACTGGCTCGTGTCCTCTGACGGAGGGGTCTTCGCCTTCGGCGACGCCCGCTACTACGGCTCCCGAGGCGAGGTCGCCCACGACGTGGCAGTAGTGGGCATAGCGGCCACCCCCGACGGGCACGGCTACTGGCTGGTGGACCAAAACGGGGGGGTCTTCGCCTTCGGCGACGCGCACTACTACGGTTCGTTAGGCGCCACCAACCTGCACAGCAACCCCGTCGTGGCCATGGCCTCGACCCCCGACGGGCGCGGGTACTGGGTTGTCCAAGGCGGCGGGGAGGTCCACCCCTACGGGGATGCCCCCCGGCTGGGGTCCATGCGCGGCCACCCGCCCGTCGTCGGCATAGCCGTGACGCCCGACGGGCACGGCTACTGGCTGGTGTGCAACAACGGCGAGGTCGACGCCTTCGGTGACGCCAAGTACCTGGGCGGCAACAACCACGCCCGGCCCCGGCCGCCGATCGCCGGCATCGCCGCCGGCCCCGGGGGGCAGGGCTACTGGCTGCTGGACGCCGAGGACTTCCCGGTCCGCTTCAGCCACCCTGATGCCCAGGCGGCGGCGGTAACGGTCGCGGCCAGCCAGCTCGGCCCCAGCCGGGGGGGTGGGGGCTTGTGCAACCCTTACGGCCCCTGCGAGCCTTGGTGCGCCCTGTTCGCCACCTGGGCCTGGGAAAGAGCTGGTGTCCCCATCCCCCGCTTTGCGTTCGTGGGCAGCGTGTTCGACTGGGCCGTGGCCCACGGCCGGGCCCTGCCGGTGCGGGCCCACCCTCGGCCCGGGGACCTCGTCCTGTACGGCACCGGCCCCCAAAGCGTGGCATCCTCGCCGCACATGGGGGTAGTGGCCCAGGTCTGGCCTGACGGCTGGGTGGACACGATCGAAGGCGATGCCGGGCCAGGGCCGGGAGGGCGGACGTCGGTGCTGGTCAACGGGCCTTTTCCTCCCCTTCAGTCGTACCTGTTCAACGGCATGCCGATCTACGCGTTCGTAGCCCCCTGACGCCGGCCGGCGGAGCTCGCCCTGCGCCGGCCCTGGGCGCGGCCGGCCCTGTGGCCACCGGCCTGCCCCGGGGGCACTGCCCCGGGGCCCACCCGGCGGTCCTGCCCGGGGCCGGCGTGCCTTGTCTGGGCACCGGGGCGGCCCACTACGCTCTGCCTGATGCGCAAGGTGCTGGTAGCCAACCGGGGTGAGATCGCGATACGGGCTTTCCGGGCCGCCAACGAGCTCGGCCTGGTGTCCGTGGCCGTGTTCCCTTACGAGGACCGTTACTCCTTGCACCGCCAGAAGGCGGACGAGAGCTACGAGATCGGCCAGCGTGGCCACCCATTGCGGGCTTACTTGGACATCGCTGGCCTGATCGAAGTGGCCCGCCGCTGCGGGGCCGATGCCCTGTACCCCGGTTACGGCTTCCTGTCCGAGAACCCGAGGCTGGCCCAGGCCTGCGTGGAGGCAGGCATAACCTTCGTCGGGCCCCCGGCCGAGGTGCTGGCCCTGGCCGGCAACAAGGTGACCGCCAAGCAAGCCGCGGCCCGGGCCGGGGTGCCTGTCCTGCGCAGCGTTGGCCCCTTGGGCGACGTCGACGCCCTGGTCGCGGCGGCCGACGAGGTCGGCTTCCCCCTGTTCGTGAAGGCGGCTGCCGGTGGCGGCGGGCGGGGCTTGCGAAGGGTCGAAAGCAGCGGGGAGCTGCGGGCAGCCATCGAGTCGGCTGTCCGGGAGGCTGAGAGCGCCTTCGGCGACCCCACCGTTTTCTTGGAGGAGGCGGTCGACGGCGCCCGCCATGTCGAGGTGCAGGTGCTGGCCGACTGCTCCGGCGACGTGGTCCACCTCTACGAGCGGGACTGCTCGGTCCAGCGGCGCCACCAAAAGGTGGTGGAGATAGCGCCGGCCCCCAACCTCCCGCGGGAGGTGAGGGAGCGGCTCTACGGCGACGCGTTGGCCTTTGCCCGGGCCATCGGCTACCTGAACGCGGGCACGGTCGAGTTCTTGGTGGGCCGCGACGGCCGGCACGTGTTCATAGAGGTCAACCCTCGCATCCAAGTCGAGCACACCGTGACCGAGGAGGTGACGGGCGTCGACATCGTCCAGGCCCAGTTGCGCATCGCCGACGGGGCCACCCTGGCCGACCTCGGCTTGCGCCAGGAGGGCATCAAGTTGGGCGGCGCCGCCCTGCAGTGCCGCATCACCACCGAGGACCCGACACAAGGCTTCCGGCCGGACACCGGCCGCATCACCGCCTACCGGTCCCCGGGCGGCCACGGGGTGCGCCTTGACGGCAGCACCTATGCGGGGGCCGAGATCCTGCCCTACTTCGACTCGCTGCTGGTCAAGCTCACCTGCCGGGGCCGGACCTTCGCCGAGGCGGTCCGCCGCGCCCGCCGGGCGGTGGCCGAGTTCCGGGTGAGGGGGGTGGCGACCAACATCCCGTTCCTCCAGGCCGTGCTGGAGGACCCCGACTTCCTGGCCGGCAACCTGAGCACCTCGTTCATCGAGGAGCGGCCGGCCCTGCTCAACCGGCGCAGCGGGGCTGACCGCGGCACCCGCCTGCTCATGTACCTGGCCGACGTCACCGTCAACCGGCCTCACGGCCAGGGCCCAGGCGGGCCCGAGCCCCGTTCCAAGTTGCCGTCGGCGGTGGCCGGCCGGCCGGTCGACCTGTCAGCTCCCCCGCCCCCGGGCAGCCGCCAGCTCCTGGACGAGCTGGGCCCGGCCGGCTTCGCTTCCCACCTGCGGGCGCAGGGTTCGGTGGCTGTGACCGACACCACCCTGCGGGACGCCCACCAGTCGCTATTGGCCACCCGGATGCGGAGCTACGACATGGTGGTGGCTGCTCCCTACCTGGCCCGGCTGCTGCCCCAGCTGCTGTCGCTGGAATGCTGGGGCGGGGCCACCTTCGACGTCGCCCTGCGGTTCTTGAAAGAGGACCCCTGGGAGCGCCTGGCGGCCCTACGGGAAGCGGCGCCCAACATCTGCTTGCAGATGTTGCTCCGAGGCCGCAACACCGTGGGCTACACGCCCTACCCCGACGAGGTCGCCGTGGCCTTCGTGAAAGAGGCTGCCCGCACCGGGGTGGACATTTTCCGTGTGTTCGACGCCCTGAACGACGTGGGCCAGATGCGCCCCGCCATTGAGGCAGTCATCGAGTCGGGCAAGGTGGCCGAGGGGGCCGTCTGCTACACGGGGGACCTGGCCAGCCCCTCGGAGAAGCTCTACACCCTGGACTACTACCTGCGGGTGGCGGAGCGACTGGTCGAAGCGGGCGTGCACGTCCTTTGCATAAAGGACATGGCCGGGCTGCTGCGGGCCCCAGCCGCCCGGGCCCTCATCAGCGCCCTCAGGGAACGCTTCGACCAGCCCGTCCACCTGCACACCCACGACACCGCCGGCGGGCAGTTGGCCACCTACCTGGCGGCGGTCGAGGCGGGCGTGGACGCCATCGACGGGGCGGCTGCGCCGATGGCCGCTTCGACCAGCCAGCCCTCGCTGGGGGCCATCGTGGCCGCGACCGACAACACCGAGCGGGCCACGGGGCTTTCCTTGGAAGCCATCGAGGCCCTGGAGCCCTACTGGGAGGCGGTGAGGCGCACGTACCGCCCCTTCGAGATGGGGCTGGGGGCGCCCACGACCCGCGTCTACCGCCACGAGATGCCCGGTGGCCAGATCTCCAACCTGCGCCAGCAGGCCGTCGCCCTCGGCCTGGGGGACCGTTACGAGGTGGTCGAGGAGCTGTACGCCCAAGCCAACCGGATCCTCGGCAACATCGTCAAGGTGACGCCCAGTTCCAAGGTGGTCGGGGACCTGGCCCTGTACCTGTGCGGTTCGGGCGCCGACCCGGCCGAGCTGGAGCGCAACCCGGGGGCCTTCGACTTGCCCGCCAGCGTGATCGGGTTCCTGCACGGCGAGCTGGGCGTGCCGGCGGGAGGGTGGCCCGAGCCGTTCCGGTCCAAGGCCATCGAGGGCAAGCCACCGCCCCCCCGCCTGGTCGAGGTGCCCGCGGAGGCCAAAGCCGTCCTGGCCCAAGACGGCGTCGACCGCCAGGAGCTGCGCCAGGTCCTCAACTCCCTGCTCTTCCCGGGGCCGGCGCGCGACTTCGAGGAAGCCGTGCGCCAGTACGGGGACCTGTCCGTACTGCCCACCCCCGCCTTTTTGTACGGGTTGCCACCGGGTGGGGAGGTCCAGGCGTCGCTGGGGGCGGGCGTGGAGCTGTACCTGGCCATCGATGCCGTGGGGGAGGCGGACGAAGGCGGGTTCCGCTCCGTTTACTGCCGCCTGAACGGCCAGCCCCGGGTAGTGGTGGTGAGGGACCGCTCCGTCCAGGACACCCGGCCCCGGGGCGAGCGAGCCCAGCCGGACAACCCCTCGCACGTAGCTGCCCCCTTCGCCGGGGTGGTCTCGTTGAAAGTGTCGGTGGGGGACAAGGTCGAGGCCGGCCAGACTGTGGCCACCATCGAAGCCATGAAGATGGAGGCGTCCATAACCGCGGGCGTCGGGGGCACGGTCCAAAGAGTGGCGGTCGCGCCGGTGGCCTCGGTCGACGGTGGCGACCTGCTCGTGGTGGTCGGCAAGGACTGACGGCCCTGGGTGCCAGCCCTCCTGAGGCCCAGCCCAGGCCGAGGCGCTGGCGCTGGCCCCGCCACCGGCTAGGTTTTGGTTGGTGCTCATCGGGGTCGTGCGGGAAACCAAGCCCGCCGAAAAGCGGGTGGCCCTGACCCCTGCGGGGACCGAAGAACTGACGGGGGCGGGGCACCGGGTGCTGGTCGAGCGCGGGGCGGGCGAGGGCTCGGGCTTCGCCGACGAGGCCTACCTGAAGGCGGGGGCCACGCTGGTCGGCCAGCCGGCCGACATCTGGGGCCAGGTGGACCTGCTGGTCAAGGTGAAGGAGCCGGTGGGACCGGAACTGGGCTGGCTGCGCGACGGCCTCATCGTTTTCACCTACCTCCACTTGGCGGCCGCACCGGAGCTGACCGAGGCGCTGGTGCGCTCGGGTGCCATCGGGGTCGGCTACGAGACGGTGGAGGACGCCCGCGGGCACCTGCCCCTGCTGGCCCCCATGAGCGAGATCGCCGGCCGGTTGGCGGGCCAGGTCATGGCCCACTACTTGACGTCGGTGGCCGGTGGCAGGGGCATCTTGGTGGGCGGGGCCCCGGGAGTGGCCCCTGCCCGCGCCCTGGTGCTGGGCGGAGGGGTGGTGGGCGTCCAAGCTGCCCGGGTCGCCCGGGGCCTGGGGGCGGAGGTCACCATCCTGGAACGCTCCGACGAGCGCCTTCGCTACCTGGACGACCGTTTCGAGGGCAGCGTCCGCGTCCTCATGTCGGACGCCCACAGCCTGGTCGAACAACTGGCGGTCTCCGATGCAGTTATCGGCGCCGTGCTGGTCCCCGGGGCGGCCGCCCCCAAATTGGTCACCCGGGCCATGCTGGCGGGCATGCTCCCGCGCTCGGTCATCGTTGACGTTGCCATCGACCAGGGCGGGTGTGCCGAGACGTCCCGCCCGACCACGCACGAGTCGCCCACCTACGTGGTCGACGAGGTGGTGCACTACTGCGTGGCCAACATGCCCGGGGCTGTCCCTGTGACCTCCACTCGGGCGTTGACCAACGCGACCCTGCCCTACCTTCACCGGTTGGCCGACCTGGGCCTGTGGCGCCTGTGCGAGCAGGACCCGGGCTTTGCCCGGGGGGTGAACGTGGCCGACCACAAGGTGGTGCACCCGGCTGTGGCGGCCGCCTACGCCCAGGCGGGCCACGACCGAGCCTGAAATTCACGAAACGCCGGTACCCAGCGCGCAATGGCGACAGCGCGTGGTGCTATTAAGGGCCAGTTGCTCAAGGGCGGTGCGTGCTTGTGCCGACGTCCCAAACATGCAGGACGTTCAGGAGATCCGGGAGCATGGAGGCGTCACAACGCTCTTCAGCCGCCCAGGCGCCAGCGCCGGGGTGGCGGAGGTGGCGACGGGTGCTTGGGACATCCACCAGGTGCCGGTGGACCAGGCAGGCTACGGCCTTGCCCCGCCGCCCTGGCCGGCCGAGGAGGCGGCCGGGGGCGCACTGGGCGGGAGCGGCCGGTTGGCGGCCGCCCAGGGCCGCGACCAACTGGTCCAGCTGCGCCTCAGCAACCTGCTGGCGGTACTTGGCGCCCAGCCCTCGGCGCCCCAGCCGTTGCGGGTCTACGAGCGGGGCCACAGCCTGGCCCGCCTGCTGGCCCCGGCCATCGCCCAGGGGGCGGTGCTGCTGAGCGGGAGGTACTTGCCGGGCCGGGCGGTGGCACTGGGCTGCGTGGTGGTGGCTCCCCGGGGCGTGGTCGTGGTGGACGTCGTGCCGGGTGGGCGCTGTGCTGGCCGGGCGCGCGAGGCTTTGAGGCGGGCGATGGCCCTGCGGTCGTGGTGGGAGGGGGCCCATTGGTCAGAGATCCCGGTACTGGCAGCGGTTTGCAGCCTGGAAGAGGGCCTGGACGGCGACATTGGGCCGGGCGGGGCCCTCCCCGTGGTGCTGGACCGGCTGTGGCTGGGCACGACCGCCAGCCTGAGCTCCTGGCTCATGGCCGACGGGCCGCTGAGCGCGGCCACGTGCCAGGCCGTGGGCGCGTTCTTGGACGCCCAGCTGCCGGACTGAACCGCTGAGAGGGGGCCAAGGCCGCTCGCAACGGCGGGCCAGCCACGCCGGGACTGCGGCCGCAGGCACGCGACGGGGAGGAGGGCCCAGGCCTTCCGGGCCACAGCTCGGTCACCTGGGCGGGTGCCGGACGAGCCAGCGGCCCGCGGTTACCATCGGCCCCAATGGTTGGAGACCGCGGGCGCCTGTCGCCCCGGCCGCAGGGGCAGGTAGGCCCAGCCCGCACCGTGCCGGCAGGCGAGGCTGGCCCGGGTGCCCGACTGAGCCCCCCGGCCGGTACCCTGCCGGCCCCGCCCGTGGGTGCCCCGCCTGTGCCCGAGGCTGACGCCCTCACGGCACCACCTGCCGACGCCCTCACGGCACCACCTGCCGACGCCCTCACGGCACCACCTGCCGACGCCGGCCCTGGCCCCCCGGTCGGCACCGGGCCGGCCGACGCCGCCCGCCCCCGCCCCCAGGGTGCCGGTGAGCCTGCCTGGGTGGAACTGCTCCGCCGGCCGGCGGCGCCGGTCGTCGCCCTGGTGGCCCTGGCCGTCACCTACGTGGCCGTGTTCGGGACCCTGACCTACCGCCAGCAGTCCAACTACGGCACCTTCGGCTTCGACATGGGTATATACGACCAGGGCATCTGGCTGCTTGCCCACTTCAAGACGCCCTTCGACACCATACGCGGCCTCAACTACTTCGGCCAGCACGTGAACATCATCACGCTGGCGTTCGTCCCTGCTTACTGGCTGGGAGCAGGCCCGCATTTCCTCTACGGGGCCGAGACCGTGTGGTTGGCGGCGGGGGCTGTGCCTATCTGGCTCCTCGGCCGGGACAGGTTCGGCAACGGGTGGCTCCCGTTGGGCCTGTCGGCTGCCTACCTGCTCTACCCGTCGGTGGAATGGATAAACGAGTGGCAGTTCCACCCGGACGCGCTCATCATCGCGCCCCTCATGTTCGCCTACTGGCTGGCCACCCGGCGTCGGTGGGGCTGGTTCTGGGTGGCGACGGCGGTAGCCCTGTCCTGCAAGGAAGACGCCGGGCTGGCTGTGCTCGCCCTGGGGGCCGTGCTGTGGCTGAAGCACCGTCAGCGGGCCTGGGGCCTGCTCACCGCCTTGGTGGGCGCGGGCTGGTTCCTGGCCTGCACCAAGCTCATCATCCCGCTGGCCAACGGGGGCGGCCAGCCGTTCTACGTCTCGCTCTTCCCCGGCTACGGCAACTCCGTCCTGGGCATAGCCAAGACCCTGGTGCTCCACCCCAGCCGCTGGCTGAGCACCGCCGTCTCCTCGAAGAACCTGACCTATTACTCCAAGCTGTTCTGGCCCGTCAGCCTCGTGGCCCTGCTCGAGCCGGTGGTGCTGGCGGTCGCCGCCCCTCAGTTGCTGGTGAACGTGATCTCGGCGGAGGGCTATACCAACGACATACGCTTCTATTACACCTCGATCGTCCTGGCTGGTATTTTCCTGGCCACGGTGGAGGCCTGCGCCCGCTGGGGCCGCACCGCCAGCGGCCAGCGGTTCATGGTCGGCCTTGTCTTCGCCGCCGCCCTGGCCAGCAACGTGGCCTGGTCGCCGTCACCGATCAGCACCCAGTTCCACAGCGGGATCTGGGCTGACGGGCCGGCTCCCCACGACGTGTACATCAGCCAGGCTATTTCTTTGGTGCCCAAGGGCGCCTCCGTCTCTGCCACTTACGACATCGACGACCACATGACCCACCGGGCGCTCATCTACGAGTACCCGAACCCGTGGGTGATGAGCAACTGGGGGCTCGACAACCATGACAACCTGGCCGAAGCCGACCCGGCCAAGGTCGACTGGCTCGTGCTGGACACGGCCGTGACCGGTGACCAAGAAGTGCTGTACCAGGACCTGATGCGCACGGAGTTCAAAGAAGTGTTCTTCAAAGACGGCATCTTGGTCCTCAAGCGGGTGAGGCCAGGGGTGCCCAATGACCACCACTGGCCCTGAGGCCGGGGGGGACGGCTGGGGCGCGCCTCAAGGCTGGAACAGCCGTGACGGCACGAGATGAGCACGGTGCAGGGCGAAGCGGGCCATCACGGCCAGGGTCCCCAGCCCGTAGCGGATGTTGGCCGACATGGAGGTGGACGAGGCGTCCGCATGGTAGCGGGTCTCGATGGGCACCTCGGCCACCCGTTGGCGGAACGCCACCGCCTGGGCGATTATCTGGGTGTCGAAGAGGAAGTCGTCCGAATTGCGCAGAAAAGGCACCGTCTGCAGGAAGCAGCGGCTGTAGGCCCGGTAGCCGGTGTGCAGCTCGCTGAAGGAGGTGCCCATTACCTTGTTCTCCACCCAGGTCAAGGCTTTGTTCGCCACCAGGCGGTACAACGGCATGTGGCCGCGCCGGGCCGCCCCTGGTTGCATCATCCGGCTGCCGAGCACCATGTCCGCCTGCCCGTCGACCAGCGGCTGGACCATGCTGGGGATCATCTTGGGGTCGTACTGGCCGTCAGGGTGGAGCATCACCACGATGTCCGCCCCCAGCCGGAGGGCCTCCATGTAGCAGGCCTTCTGGTTGCCGCCGTAGCCCACGTTGTGGGGGAGGGCCAGGGTACGGATGGCCAGCCGGGAGGCCACCTCGAGGGTGGCGTCCACGCTGTGGTCGTCCACCAGCAGCACCTCGCTCACCACCTCGGCCGGGATCGCGGTCCAGGTGTCGCGCAGGGTCCGGGCCGCATTGTAGGCGGGCATGACCACCAGCACGGCACCTGGCCCCAGGGTGCCACCCGCCTGCGGTCCCATGTGCACGCCCTGATGATAGGTGCGAGCCGGGTTGCTGAGCGCCCCGGTTGCTGAGCGCCCGGGTCGATGAAAGGCGGCAGCGGTGAAAGGTGGCAGGTAGCTAGTTCAGCGCCGGCCCTGCCACAGGCCCGGCGCTCGGGCCAGAGCGGCGTAAAGGCCGGGGCAGGCCCCCTGCAGCCGGGCCGGGACCGCCAGCCACCGGGGAACTATGACCTCCCGGCGGCGGTGCTCGACCGCGGCCACGATGGCCGCTGCCACCTGGGCCACGGGCACGGGCCGAGGCCAGGACCGCAGGTAGGGCCGGTTGCGGCGGGCAAAAAAGGGCGTGGCGACGGCACCCGGGCTGACCAGGGTGACGGTGACCGGGTGCCATTCGGCCCGCAGGGCGTTGGCAAAGCTGCCCAGGGCGCCCTTGGTGGCGCTGTAGACCGCCTCTTCGGGTACCCCCAGTAGGCCGGCAATGGAGCCGACCAGCACCAGCTGGCCGGGCGCCGGGCTGGCCAACAGGTGGGCGGCAGCCGCGTGGGCCAGGTGGAGCGTGGCCCCCAAGTTGGTGCGCAGGAGGGCGTCTATGTCACTTGTCGCCATTTCCTCGAAGCGGCCCGACCAGCCCGCTCCGGCACAGGAAACGACAAGGTCGAGGCCTCCCAGGGCCTCCACCGCGGCCGAGACGACGCCCGCAGGTGCCCCGGGGCCGGTGAGGTCCGCCGGTACCGTGGCGGTGAACAGGCCAGCTTGCTGGCCTGCCCTCAGGGCATCGGTGTTGCGGCCCGACCCGGCGATGACCGCCCCCCGGCTGGCCAGGACCTCGCAGGTGGCCCAGCCGATCCCGCTCGAGGCCCCGGTGACCAGCGCCCGCAGGCCCTTCAGGGAGCGCCCAGGCTTGCCCACCACCGCCTCCCCGAGGCTAGCTGTACCTCCCTGGGCTGTACCTCCCTGGGCTGTACCTCCCTGGGCTGTACCTCCCTGGGCTGTACCTCCCTGGGCTGTACCTCCCTGGGCTGTACCTCGCCCAAGGTCATTTGGCGTTCACCAGGGCACGCAGGGACTGGCGCAGGCTGTGCGCCGTGGCCAGCACCGCGCTGGGCTCGTAACCGCAGTGCGCCATGCAGTTGCGGCAGCGGGGGTCGCGTCCCCGGCCGTACTTGGACCAGTCGGTCGTCTCCACCAGTTCCTTGTAGGTCTCGGTGTAACCGTCGGCCAGCAGGTAGCACGGGCGCTGCCAGCCGAGGACGGAGTAGGACGGGATGCCCCAGGGGGTGCACTCGAACTCCACCTTGCCCTCCAGGAAGTCCAAGAACAGTGGGCTGTGGTTGAACCTCCAGTGGCCGCGCTTGCCCTTGAAGGCTTCGGCGAACAGCTTGGTGGACTGGTTGGTGGCGAGGAAACGGACCTGGTCGGGGGCTTTTTCGTAGGCGTAGCCGGGGGAGATCATCATGGAGTCCACGCCCAGCTCGTCGTTCAGGAAATCGAGCACCTCACGCACCGTCTTGGGGGAGTCGGTGTTGAAGAACGTGGTGTTGGTCGACACCTTGAAGCCCTTGGCCTTAGCCAACTTTATAGCTGCCACGGCCTTGTCGAAGACCCCGTCGCGGCTGACCGACTCGTCGTGGCGCTGGCGCAGGCCGTCTATGTGGACCACCCAGGAGAACAACGGGTGCGGCTTGAAGCGGTCCAGCTTGCGCTCCATCAGTAGGGCATTGGTGCACAGGTAGACAAAGCGCTTGCGGTCCAACAATGCTTGGACCATCTTGTCGATCTCGGGGTGCAAGAGGGGTTCTCCGCCAGCGATGGAGACCATTGGCGCCCCGGACTCCTCTATGGCGGCGACGGCTTGTTCGACAGACAGCCTCTTGCGCAAGATCTCGGTCGGGTACTGGATCTTGCCGCAGCCGTTGCACTCCAGGTTGCAGGCGAAGAGAGGTTCCAGCTCCACGATCAGGGGGAACTTTTCCCTTTTGGCCAATTTCTGGCGAACGAGGTAAGTGCCTACTTTGACGGTCTGGCGCAGAGGTACACCCATGTCAGCGGATCTCCTGTGGTAGTGGGAAAGTGACGTGCTCAGTGCCTGTAGAACGTTGTTCGGTGATGACTGGCCCGAGGCCGGCCAGGTAGCCCAAGGCCCCTTGGACCAGCTCCTCGGGTGCCGAGGCCCCGGCCGTGACCCCTACCCGGCGGGCACCGGCCAGCCAGGCGGCCTGGATGTCGGCGGGGCTGTCCACCAGGTAGGCGCGCGCCCCGTGGCGGCGGGCCACCTCGACCAGCCGGTTGGAGTTCGAAGAACCCGGCGAGCCGACCACCAGCACCACGTCGCAGTCGGGCGCGATGTGGCGCACGGCCTCCTGGCGGTTCTGGCTGGCGTAGCAGATGTCCGAAGCCGCCGGCCGGGCCAGGTCCGAGAAGCGCTCTTCCAGTGCTTGGACCACATGGGCCACCTCGTCGGTGGCCAGCGTGGTCTGGGTCACGAAGGCTGTGGGCCGGGCAGGGTCGAGGTCGAGCCGAGCCACGTCGCTGGCCGTGGTGACCAGGCGGGCCCCGGGCACCTGGCCCAGGGTCCCCTCCACCTCGTCGTGGCCGGCGTGGCCCACCAGCACCACCTGGCGGCCAGCGGCGGCGAAGCGCCGGGCTTCGGTGTGCACCTTGGAGACCAGGGGGCAGGTCGCGTCGATGCTGACCATGCCCCGGCGGGCCGCCTCCTCGGTGACCGACGTACCTACCCCGTGGGCGGAGAACACCACCGTGGCACCGTCGGGCACTTCGGAGAGCTCCTCCACGAACACGGCGCCTGCCCTTTCCAGCTGGGACACCACGTAGGAGTTGTGGACGACCTGCCGGCGCACGTACACCGGTGCCCCGTAGCGGTGCAGCGCTCGCTCGACCGTCTCGATGGCTCGCCTCACCCCGGCGCAAAACCCCCGCGGCTCAGCCAGGACCACCTGGTGCGGCCCGGCGGCGCCCGCCCAGGCGGCCAGGGCCGGGAGCGTGCGGCGCAGGCTGCGCAGGCCAGAGACGATGCCTCGGGCACCGGCGGGGGAGAACAGCTCGTGGCCGGGGGCGTCGGATATTGCCCTCACGACGGCCACCGGGCCCGCCCAGGGCGCCCCGCTGACCACGGCCGCCGATTCCATGTCCACCACGTCTGCACCCAGCCGGCCGAGCTCGGAGCGCTCCTCGCCGGTGACGATGTGGTCGGTGCTGACCACCGTGCCCGAGCTGGCCGCCAACCCCAGCCGCCTCAGCTCGGCCACCAGTGGGACGGCGGAGGGGAGCTGGGCGACCTGCCTGCCCTGGCTGTCGAGCACCCGCTCGGCTACCACGATGTCACCCGGACGGTGCCGCCCGGTCAGGTCGCCGCCCAGGCCGCACAGGGCGACGGCGGCCGCCGGGGAGCGCGAGAGGCGCTGGGCCGTCTCGGCCGCCTTGGCCAGGCCCATACCTGTGCGCTCGACCCGCACGTCTACCGGCCCCAAGCGGCCCGGACGGCCAGAGCGGAGCGCCCACGCCTCCACCCGCAGGGGGGCCAGGACCAGCAACGTGGGCTTCACGGGCATCCCTCGCGCCGCCCGGCGTGCGGCCTGGCGTGGAGGCTGGTCCCCACCGTCCCGGCCCGCGGCCCGGTGCCCAGGACGAAGCGCCCCAGGGCCGTCAGCGGGAAGACGTGCCGGTAGAGGTGGTAGTTCAAGTTGAAGTCCCAGGGAAAACCCTCGCCGGTGAACCAGGGCTCGTCCCAGGTGCCCTCGGCCGTCTGGTTGGCCACCAGCCACTCCACGCCGGCCTGGGTGGCAGGGTGGTCACGCTCGCCAGCAGCCAACAGGCCCATGAGCGCCCAGGCCGTCTGCGAAGCGGTGGAGGTGCCCCGGCCCCGCCAGGCCGGCTCGACGTACGAGCGTAGGTCCTCCCCCCAGCCCCCATCGGCGTTCTGGTGCTCGACCAGCCAGCGCACCCCCTTCACGATGGCCGGGTGGCGGGCCGGGAGGCCAGCTTGGGCCAGGGCGGGGAGGGCGGCGCCGGTGCCGTAGACGTAGTTGACGCCCCAGCGGCCCCACCACGAGCCGTCGCTTTCCTGGTTGGCCAGCAACCAGCGCACGCCCCGGTCGAGCGCGTCGTGCCAGCCTTCATGGTCAAGGCCGGGCTCGGCGGCCAGCATCTCCACCACATGGGCGGTGACGTCCGCCGTGGGGGGGTCTATGACCTCGCCGAAGTCGAAGAACGGCAACTTGCGGGGTAGCTCCGAAGTGTTGTCGGCGTCGAAGGCGGCCCAGCCGCCGTCGGCCGACTGCATGCCCACGGCCCAGCGGGTGCCTCGCTGGCAGGCCTGGTCCGCCCGGCTGCCAGGCGGCGCACCAGCTCGGCGGAGCGCTATCACCACCTCAGCGGTGTCGTCGATGTCAGGGTAGTTGGCGTTCTCGAACTCGAAGAACCACCCGCCGGGGGCCAGCCCCGGGCGGCGCACGGCCCAGTCCCCCCGGACCGTCACCTCCTTGCTCAACAGCCACCGGCAGGCAGCGGTCACCGACGGGTCGTCGGGCCGGGCACCGGAGTCCACCAGGGCGGTCACCGCCAGGGCGGTGTCCCACACCGGCGACTGGCAGGCCTCGACCCGCCGGCCGGCTTCGTCCCGCACGACAAAGGAGCCCAAGGCGCGTAGGGCGGCAGCCACGACCGGATGGGTAAGGGGGTAGCCCTGCAGGACAAGCGCGATGGTCGAGTAGACCATGGGCGGCTGGATGCCCCCCCAGGAACCGTCTGCCTCCTGGCGGGCCACCACCCAGCGCTCTGCCTCCCGCAGGGCTGCACCCCGGACGAGCCGTTTGGGCCACGACTGCGGGGGCAACGCTTCGTAGTGGTGGAGCGCCTTGTCCAAGGCCAAAAGGGCCCGCCCCCAGGCTCCCGCCGGGCGCCGGCGGGGGCGCGTGTGGCTGCGCAGCTCGTCGATGCCAAAGGGAACTGGCCGGCAGGGGCGGTGGGCCATCACCACCGACAGGGCAACTATCGTCTGGCGGGCCCAGCACCCGAACGACCAGATCGAAAGCGGCCAGTTGGGTGGCAGGAACACGAGCTCGGGCGGGATGACGGGCAGGTCGTCGTCCCAGCTCCAGCAGCCGACCATGGCCAACCAGATCCGGGTGAACACGCGGGCTGACTCCACCCCCCCGTGCTCTCGCACCCAGGCCGCCGCCCGGGCCATGTGGGGGTCGCCCGGGCGGTCACCGGCCAGGCGCAGGGCCACGTAGGCCTCGACGGTGGTGGACAGGTCGCCCGGCCCTCTGTAAAAGGTGGGCCAGGCGCCGTCGGGCCGCTGGCGCGAGCGGATCCAGGCGGCCGCTTCGGCCAGGGTGCCGGGCGCCAAGATGCCCAGGAAGTGGCGGAGCAGGAGGTCTTCGGCGTCCATGGTGACGTTGGTCTCCAGCTCGCCCTTCCACCAGCCTTCGGGGGACTGGAGCGACTTCAGGTGCTCGGCCGCCCGCTCCATGGCCTGCGCCGCGGCCCGGCCCAGGCCCGGCCGGTCCCGGCCGGCTCCGGAGGGGCGGTCCACGCCCGGCCCGTCCTGGTGGGCAGCGGCGGCGGCCGTCGAGGTCACGACTCTCGTTCCACCACGTAGACGGCGAAGTCGGCCAGCGCCCGGCGGGGTACGGCCGAAAGCCGTGCCCTTTCCAGGCAGCCAAGGGCCGAGTCCAGGTGGGCCTTGGCCCGGGCCGCGGTCCAGTCCCGCCCGCCGCAGGCCTCCACCAGCCAGGTTGCCCTTTCCACCTGCTCTTGGGTGAGAGGCTCCTCGGCGGTGAGCAGCTGGCCCAGTTCCTTGGCTTCGTCGTCGCCTGCGGCCAGGGCGGCCACGACCGGCATGGACTTCTTGCGCTGGCGCAGGTCGTTGCCGACCGGCTTGCCAGTGGTAGCCGGGTCTCCCCAGATGCCCAGCAGGTCGTCCACCGCTTGGAACGCGACCCCCAGGTGGCGGCCATAGTCGCGCAGTGCCCGTACGGTCGCCGGTGGGGCACCGGCCAGGATGGCTCCTATCGAGGCGGCACAGCCGAGCAGGGCGCCGGTCTTGGCCGTGGACATTGCCATGCACTCTTCGACGCTCACGCTGCGCCGGGACTCGAAGGCCAGGTCGTCGGCCTGGCCGGCGATCATCTCGGCCGTGGCTTCGCTCAAGGCGGCGGCGGCAGCCGGGGCTGCTGGGTTGGGTGTCGACAGCAGCACCTGGGTGGCCATGGTGGCCAGGGCGTCCCCCACGACCACGGCGGCACCCGTGCCCCACAGCGCCCAGACAGTGGGCCGGTGGTGGCGCTCCAGGTCCCCGTCCATCAGGTCGTCGTGGACCAGCGAGAAGTTGTGGACCAGCTCCACGGCCGCCCCTCCGGGGACACCGACTTGGGGGTCGGCCCAAGCCGCTTCCGCGGAAAGGATGGCCAAGGCGGGGCGGATGCCCTTGCCCGCCGGCGCGCTGCACGGGTGGCCTTCGGCGTCGGCCCAGCCCAGGTGGTAGCTGACCAGCTGCCGGATGTTGGGGGCGAGCTGGCCTACCGCCTGGCGCATGGCCGGCAGGACAGCTTCCCTGGCTCTTTCCAGGATCTCGGCGACCGTGGTATTGGGCACCGCTTGGGTTGGTCGTGTCGGTGTCAAGCCGCCTCCCTTGGAAGTGATGGCAACGATCTCCTCTGCCCACTGGCCACCAGGACAGCTCGGGCCGCGGCCGTGCCGCTGCGGACCGCCCCCTCCATCGTCGGTGGCCAGCCGGTGGAAGTCCACGCTCCGGCCAGGGCCAGGCCGGGGATGCGCGTCCGAGCCGGTGCGCGGTGCGCCGCCGAGCCCGGGGTGGCCCGGAAAGTGGCGTGGTGTTCTTTGGTGACGAGGGTGGCCAGCACCTGGGCCTCGCGCGCGCGGGGGAGGAGCTGCTCCAGCGCCGCCACCACCTCGGCCGTGACCTGGGAAGGATGGGCGCTGGCGAGGTCCTGGGCAGCCGAGATGGACACGGCCAGGTACTGGCCGGCCTCGGCTCCCGAGGGGCCGGTGCGGTCGAAGACCCACGGGGACAGTCCCCCCAAGCCGGCCACGAACGGCCAGCTCATCACCTCGCGGTCGAAATGGACGTGCACGTTCACGATGGGGGAGCTGAGCAGCTGAGAGGGCCGGGTGCCGGGGGGCAGGGCACCAGGCGGGAGCACGTCCTCGACCAGGTGGTGGGGCAGCGCGACTACCACGGCGTCCGCGGGCAGCTCGGCTCCCTCCGCCTTCACGACGAACCGGCTCCTGCCGGCGGGGCTAGTCCCCAGGTAGCGGACGGCGGCCACCTCATGGCCGGTGCGGACGTCAGCCCCCGCCTTGCGCAGGGCGGCAGCTGCCCTTTCGCCGTGCAGCTTGCCCAGGGGTACCCGGCTCCAACCGATGTCAGCCGCCGCTGTGGCCTTCAGCAGGCCGGTCTGGAAGACCTTGGTCGCCATGGCCAGTGACGCCTGTGCGGCGGGCAGGTTGACCGTGGGCAGGCAGATGAGGTCCCACAGCGCCTCGACCGCCTCCTTGCCCTGGTGCTGAGCGGCAAGCCAGCTCCCAAAGGTCTGTTCGTCCAGGGCCGGGTCGGACAGGTCAAGCCGGGCCAGGGCGGCCGCGGCCGGGAGCAGGCGCAGGCGCTGGGCCCTGGGCACCAGCCGGTAACCCAGGAGCGAGGGGGCCAGGTGCAGGGGGGCGGGCCAGGAAGTTCGGCTTATGGTGGCCAGATCTGGCTCATCGTGGTCGACGTGGTGGCTGCCCAGCCGGTGGCTGCCCAGCTGGTGGCTGCCCCCACCAAGGCCGACCGGGCCACCCGTCCGGGGCCGGAGCACGGTCACCTGGAGGCGGGGCTGTAGCTCGACGTCGCCAGAGGAGCCGATGCGGTCCAGGAAGTCGAGGTAGGCCGTGCAGCAACGTAGGAAAACGTGCTGACCGTTGTCCAGCCACAGCCCGCGGTGGTTGAAAGAACGAGTGAGGCCGCCGAGCTGGCTGCGCTTCTCCAGCAGGGTGACCCTGGCCCCGGAGCCTGCGCAGGCTAAGGCGGCCGAGATGCCGGCCAACCCGCCGCCTACGACGACGACCTCCGGGGGGGCCAGCGGCCCCGCTGGGCCCATGGCCGAGGTGCCCATCGCCGAGGTGCCCATGGCCAAGCTGCCCATGGCCGAGGTGGTCATGCTGCTGCCCCGGCCAGGGCCCGGGCCGCCACGGACAGTTTTTCCACCGGCGGCAGCGACAGCCGGCTCCGCAGGACGGCGGCCGGGTCCCTGCGGATGCGGTCGAGCAGGCGTCGGTAGATGCCGGCCAGGGTGGCGGTGCAAGCCCGGCTGCGCCGGTCGAGCAGGGGGAGGAGGCCGAGGCCTCGTTCGAACCACTCGGTGGCCCTGGCGGTCTCGAAGCAGATGAGCGCGACCAGGTCCTCGGTGGCCCCACCCAACTGGGGGCCGACCCCGAAGCGGGCCAGGTCTTCGGCGGGCAGGTAAACCCGGCCCATCTGGTCGCGGTCCTCAACGATGTCACGCAAGATGTTGGTCAGTTGGAGGGCCACCCCCAGGGCGTCCGCCAACGGCTCGGCCCGCTCCGGGTCGGAGGGCTGGTAGATGGCCAGGGAAAGGCGCCCGATGGTGCCAGCCACCCTCCGGCAGTAGCCGACCAGCTCGTCGAAGGTGGCGTAGCGCCGCCCCGAGACGTCCCATTCGCAGCCCTCCACCAGCTCGCTCAGGGCTCCCAGGGGCAGGTGGAAGCGCTCGGCGGTGTCGGCTAGGGCGACCAGCACCGGGTCGCCCGGAGGCACCGTCGGCGAGCGGTGGGGCCCACCGGCAAGGAGCGCCAGGGAGGCTCGGATCTCGGCCAGGGCGGCCAGCTTGGCCTCCCGATCCGCGTTAGGGCCCCCGTCGGCGCTAGCGCTCCCGGTCCTCCCCTCCGCCTGCCCGGCAGCGGCCCCAGGCCCCGGGTCAGCGCCCCTGGCAGCGGTCCGGTTGGGTGCCGGTGGGCCGTCACCGACGTCGTCGATCCTGCGGGCCATGGCGTACAGCGCGCACATGCCGGCTCGCTTGGCTGGCGGGAGGAGCCGGATGCCGTAGTAAAAGTTGCCTGCCCGCGCCCGGGTGATGCGCTCGCAGTGCGAGTAAGCCATGGCGACCGCGGCGTTCATGCCAGGCCAGGGGAGACGGCCGGCTCGGGCGGGCTGAGCGGGCGGGGCGAGCGGACCAGCCGGGCCAGGTGGGCGGCAAAGCGGCGGCGCGACGGCCGGCGGGGGTCGGCGAAGGGGTCGAAGTCCATGGCCGCGATGGTGTCGAGGGCCGCCTGGCCCCCGGCGACGAAGCTGGCCACCGCGAAGCGCAGCCGGCCCCGCAGGCTGTGGACGAGAGGCGTCCCCTCCTGGAGAATGCGCCGGGTACGGGCCACCTCGAAGGCAACCAAGGCGCGCAACTGGGCCGAGGCCCCGCCGGGAGCGCCCCTCCGGCGCCGGTCTACGTAGCTGGTGGGGGGCGGCAGCAGGTCGGCTACCTCCACGCCGAAGCGAGCCATGTCGTCCAGGGGCAGGTAGACCCGGTCGACCAAGGCGTCTTCGGCTATGTCCTGCCAGTGCTCGGTCAGCTGCAACCCAGTGCAGATGCTGTCCGACCACGACTCGCGCTCCGGCGTGGCGACCCCGAAGATGGCCAGCACCAGGCGCCCGACGGGGTTGGCAGACAGGCGGCAGTAGCCAACCAAGTCCTCGAAGGTCTGGTACCTGGGCACCACCTGGTCCTGGCGGTTGGCTTGCACGAGGTCGAACAGCGGGTCAGTGGGCAGGCCCCGCCGGTGCACGGCTTGCGCCATGCTCGCCACCAAGGGGTGCGTGGCCGGGCTGGGATGGCCGTCCAGCGCGGCGTGCAGCTGGGACTCCACCTGGTCCAAAGCCGCCAGGCGGTCGCCCGGGTAATCGTCGCCCAGCTGGTCGACCAGGCGCGCCCACCCGTAGAGGGCCATGAGGTCGGAGCGGTACGGCCCCGGGAGCAGCCTCGAAGCCACCGGGAAGTTCTCGCTGCTGGCACGCCCAAGGACAAGGTGCTCGGGCGGGAGGTCCTCCGGCGCCCCGCCTGCCCCGGACGGTGCTTGAACAGCCGGTGCCGTCATCCCGATCTCCTCCCAGGATCCTTGGTGCAAAGGCTGACCCACGGGTCATCTTATGTGGGCCGGAGGCGGGAGGGGCAAGTTGTAGGCCGCCGGGCCCGAGGCTCCGCCCCGACCAGCGGGGCCAGGCTGGAGGGGGCCAGGCTCGGGGGGGCCAGGCTCGCGGGGGCCAGAGTGGCGGGGGCTCGGCTAGGGGGCCCGGGCGAAGAGGGGGCGGGCACGCAGGCAGGTGCCAGCAGCCCCGGCCGGCAGGGCCCGGCGCCGCCCCCGCCCTACCCTTGTCAGCTGTCCCCTCAGCTGCCCCCGCCCGCGGCCCAGCTCAGCTGCCCCGGTCGCCAGCCCCGGTCGCCTGTGGGCTGGGGCCGCCTTGGTGGGCAACGGTGCCTGCCCGGGCCACCGGAGGCCCAGGCCCCAGCAGGCCGGCAGCACGGTCCCGTCGGGTCTTGGCCCGGTGGTCTGGCCAACAGCGCGCCTGGAGGTTGGACAGGGCCGTCGGGCCCCCGTTGGCCAGGGGGTCGACGTGGTCGACCTCTAAGCCGTAGCGCCGCCCGCAGTCCGCGCACTGCGCTCCGGTGAACTCCGGGGGGCAGCCGATGTCCAAGGCCGTGCGCAGCTCGGCGGGTATGTGGCGGCCGAAGTGCTTAACCGTGTGCACGGCGACCCCGTCGTGCAGCACGGCCTTCAAGAACGCGTCCTGGGACAGCTCCCGGGCGACGGCCACGGGCACGGGCCCCCCACCGATGACATGGCACACTTCGCCCGGGTGGCCATGGCCTCTGCGCCAGGCGTTGATATCGCACACCACGACCAACTCAGCTCGCCCGCTCGGCCTAGGGCCGCCCCCTGAGGACATCGCCACCAGGGCGTCGGCGGCGTAGGCGGCAAAAGGCTCGCGCTCGGCGCCAGTGCCATCGGCTTGCCTCCTCAGCGCCTGGGCCGCCCGCTCCACCCGTTGGACGAACGCCACGCCTACCTCGGGGGCTAGCGCGCCGGCGAAGCACACCATGCCCAGATGGTCCTGCCAGTGCCGGAAGTACCGGGCCCGGTGCTGTTGGCGGTGCAGCTCGTCCACCGGGGTGCCGGCAAGGCGTTGCTCGGCTGCCTTTTGCCTTACCCCACTCAGGCCGGACTGGCGGGCCGCCTCCAGCAAGGCCTCCTCGGTGCCGGGCTGGTGGGCCTGGGCCTTGGTGACCTCGCTGGCCTCGGCCCAAGACAGCTCACCGGCCAAGAGGGCGGCCCTGGTGGCCGGGCAGGCCTCCAAGCCGGCCGCAGCCTCCAGGGCCTGCCTGGCCTGGCCCACGCTGGCCCCTCCTTGGCGGGCCACCCACTCGGCCCCGTCGCGAAAGCCCCTGGCTTCGTGGGCCTTACAGCCCACAGCCCGGGCGGCTGCCAGCACCCGTGCCCCGGCGCAGGCCTTCTCGGTTGCCGCCAGCTCCTCGGCCACTCGGGCGCAGTCCTGCCCCGACAGCAGGGCCGGCTCAAAGTTCGCCAGCTGGGCGCGCAGCGCCGCCGCAGCCGAGACCAGCGGCTCCAGCACAGGCCACCTCCCAAGTAGCACGGACAAGCCAGCCCAAGGAGGCCGTTAGCCCGGCCACGAGGCACCAGTTGCCATAGTAGCAAACGTGTGTTCGGTTAGTCAAGCAAGCCAGAGCAGGCTAGACGGCTTCAACCCGGACATGTTCGCCTGCGGAGCTCACGATTTTCGTGATGTGGGTTCGTGATGTGGGCTTCGTCGGAGGTGACGACGACATAGTCTCGCCGCTGGAGCGCTCCCTCAACGACGGTAACGTCAACAGTGTCCTCGTGCTCAGCCCTCCCGACCAGTTCGCCGACGTTTCGCGCCTGGTCGGCCGACATGTCCTCGATTGAACAGCCTGCAAGCAACCGCGACAAGCTCGCCTGGCGAGCTCCGCCTCGCCAGGCTTCGGCCACCACGGGGGCGGGCACGACCGGCACCACCTCCTCGGCAATGAGCCCCATATGCAAGGCCCACATCCGCCTGTCATTGCGCTCGCCGGCAATGAGGGCGCCGGTGTCGTAAGTGACCCCTGGCACTAGGCCGACCGCTCCACCTGGGAACGGCCCAGCAGCTCGCGAGCCCTAGCCAGGCCTTGGGAGAGCTCTTGCTCGGTCAACGGCCCATGCTCAGCTTCCCATTCGGCCACCGCCTGGCGCCCAGCTTCAAGCTTGAGCCTGTGGGCCGCTGTCTCGGTCACCCACGCACTGAACGTCGACCCTGTCTCTGCTGCCGCCCGGTCGATCGCTGCGGCCAGGTCAGGAGGCAAGGAGACGGAGCGCTTGACCCGTTGAGCCGTGAGGCAGCGGTAGTACAACTGGTAGGGCACTGAGCCGCACTGGCGATCGTGGGTGCCCTCTACAGCACAACCAGCACCACGGCCGACGCGTCCACCCGCCTGAGGAGCGCGTCACTTGCCCGGCGGCTCGGGCGGGGACCACTCCGGGGCAACCGCCCATTGCAGCACCGTGGCGAAGGCGGTCTCGATGACCCGCAGGCCCGCGGGCACGGGGTTGTCGGAGAGGGGCCGGCCGGCTGCCTCGGCCAGGATGCGCAGCACCCGAGCAGCCAAGACCTGGCTGGCGAAGTCGCCCCGTGCCGCCCTGGCCCCCAGCTCCAGCAGGATGGGCATGGCCCTGGCGATGACCCGGCCGAACACGACGGCCGTCTTGGCTGGGTCCGTGGCCAGGCCTTCGGGGCCGCCCAGGTCGGCGACTGCCTGCGCGAAGCGGCGGGCGGTGTCGTCGCAGAGGTTCTCCACCACAGCAGTGAACAGCGCCTCCTTGGAGGGGAAGTGGCGGTAGACGCTCCCCTTGGCGACCCCGGCAGCAGCGGCGATCTCGGCCACGGTCACCGAGTAGTAGCCCCTGGGCTCGGAAAAAAGGCGGAAGGCGGCCTCGATGAGCCGGTCGTGGGGTTCCCCGGGCAGGCTGGCCAGGCCGGGCCCCGGAGGCTGCTCGCCCTCCATCAGCGCCGGCAGGAGCGCCTTGACCTGGGCCAGTGGCATGGACCGCTGCTCGCGCATCTCCCGGATGAGCCTGAGCGCCCGCAGGTGGTCGTTGGTGTAGGCGCGCTGGCCGTTGCCGGCATACGCCGGTGCTGGGAGCAAGCCCAGCCTGCGGTAGTGGTGGACTGTGCTGGCCGGGACGCCTGAGAGGTTGACCAGTTGGCGCAGGGTCAGGCTGGCCGCCCCCGAGCCAGAGGGCCGGCCGTCCTTGCGGGCGGGGGCCCGGTCCCGGGGCACCTCCCCACCTCTGCTCGGCACGTGAGCCACAACTGGCCTCCCTGGCGTCGGAGCCACTCGGCACCATTAAACCAGCTGGGGGGCCGGGTGGCAGCCAGGGGTGCTCACACCACCCGGCGCAGCAGCCAGCGCTTGGCGTGGCTGTAAGGAGGGTAAACGAGGGGCACCTCCCAGCGGGCCGGACGGCGGAGCACAGATTTGGGGTTGCTGAAGGTGTCGAAGCCCGCCCGGCCGTGGTACCTGCCCATCCCGCTCTGGCCCACCCCTCCAAAAGGTAGGCCGGGCACACCCAGTTGGACCGCGTTGTGGTTGACGCACACCGAGCCCGATGACGTGGCCGCCACCACACGCTCGGCGACCGCCTGGTCCCGGGTGTAGAGGTACAAAGCCAGCGGCTTGTCCCTGTCGTTGACCTGGGAGAGGGCCTCGTCCAGGTGGTCGTAGGCCAAGACGGGCAAGATGGGGCCGAAGATCTCCTCGGCCATCACCGGGTCGTCCCAAGCCACGTTGGCCAGGATGGTCGGCGCCAGGTAACGGTTGGCCGGGTCGGAGCTGCCGCCCGCTACGATGTCGGCCTTGGTCCGCTCCAGCAGGTCGGCCAGCCGGCGCATGTGGGCGTCGTTGACGATGCGGCCGAAGTCGGCGCTGGCCTGGGGGGCCGGCCCGTAAAAGCGTGCCACCTGCTTGGTCACCTCGGAGAGGAACTGCTGTTGCACGCGGCGGTCGGCCAGCACGTAGTCGGGGGCCACGCAGGTCTGGCCGGCGTTCAAGAACTTGCCCCAGGCCACCCGGCGGGCAGCGGAGGCAATGTCCGCGCTGCGCTCCACGATGGCCGGGTTCTTGCCGCCAAGCTCCAAGGTGACCGGGGTGGCGTGACGGGCGGCGGCGGCCATGACCAACCGGCCCACGCGGTTGCTCCCGGTGAAAAAGATGTGGTCCCAACGCGAGCGCAGCAGTTCCTGGGCCACCTCGGGGCCTCCCTCGACGACGGCCAGAGCTTCAGGGCCCAGGTAGCCGGGCAGGAGCCGGGCCAGGGCGGCCGATGTCGCCGGGGCCAGCTCCGATGGCTTGAGCGCTACCGCGTTGCCGGCGGCGATGGCGAAGGCGACGGGCAGCACGCTGCAGCGCACCGGGTAGTTCCAGGGGGCTATGACCAGCACCACCCCCAGGGGCTCAGGCACCACCTGGGCCCGGCCCGGTTGCAGCGTCCAGGGCACAGGCACGGGACGGGGGGCTGACCAGGTGGCCAGGTGCCTGATGATGCCCTCTATGTCCCGCCGCACCCCGGCCACGTCCGTCAACCAGGCTTCGGTCTCGGGTTTGCCCAGGTCGGCTGCCATGGCCTGGGTGAGGGCGGGGGCCTCCTGGCGCAGCAGCCGCACCAGCTGTGCCAGCTGCTGCCGGCGCCACGCCAACGGCCGGGTCAGCTGGGTGGAAAACGCCTCCCTCAACTGGTCGGCGATGTCGCTCGGAGGGACGGCCCCCGCCTCGGGCAGGCTGGTCATGGCTTCTTTCTAGCCGCCCCGGCCTCCGGCGGGCACCACGGCTCGCCTCCGGTGGGCACCAGCGCGCGAGCTTGTGCCCTACCAGGGGCTGGCCGGCAGCAGGGGGGTGGCTGCCGGCCTCTAGCACGCCGGTGCGCTGCCCCTAAAGCGCCGGCCGGACCTAGATGCGGATGCCCAGTTCGTCGATACGGGCCCGCATGCCGTGCTCGTCGCGCTCGAACACACGGGCGAGCGCCTTCACGTCTTCGGAACGGATGGTGATGAGCCGCCCGTTGAAGTCGCCTCGTTGGATCTGGATCATTCCTATGTAGCGGCGTATGACCTCTCGTTCGGGCGCGTCCAGGTTCTCCAGCCGGGAGAGGTCTATCGTGATCGGCCCCATGTGGTCGGAGCCGGCGCCCCGGTCTGCCGTGAGGTCGGCGTCGGCTGTCATCTTGGGCAGCAATTGGTCGACTGGCACGCCGTAGAGGCGGGCCAGCCGCTGCAGCCGAAGGACGGAGATGATCCTCTCGCCCCGTTCGTAAGCACCGAGCACGGACGCCTTGAACTCGCGGCCGGACTGTTCCTCGACTGCCTGCAGGGACAGGCCCTGCTGGCGCCTGATGTTCCGGAGCCGCTCGCCTACGTGGCGGGCGTAAGCGGGGCTCATCTCCTCTGGTTCTGCCATCTGGTCTTGCTCCATCGTGTTCGGGTCTCCCCGCTTGGTATCGGGTGTGGCAACACGAAGAGTAGCTAAAAAGGGGTGCGCAAAGTGGTGACCCTACGGCCGTTCTGCCTTTTCGCGCTCAGCCGGGGCCGGGTGGTGGCCCCCAAGGGGCCGGGCTGGTCAGGCTCACCAAGGGGGCCGGGCTGGTCAGACGGGCTTTCAGTGAGCAGCGGCCCGGCGCCCGGCTCGGGGGTGGGCAACGGGCGGGTGGGCTTGCCGGAGCACGACGAAGTGGTGCCCTATCAGCTTGAGCGTGCTGCGTGCCTCCAGCACCTCCGAGCTGGGCTCGGGGCGGGCTAGGGCCGTGTCCAGCACGACCTGCCAGGGGCCGCCCCACTGCGGGCCGGGCAGCTTGAAGTCCAAGGCCTGCTCCCAGGCGTTGAGCGCCAGGTAGAACGAGGTGTCGTGGACGGGCCAGCCGTGGCTGTCGGGGCCCAGGGGGACGGACCCGTTGAGCAAGACGCCGAGGGACTTCGCATAGCCCACCCCCCAGTCCCGGTCGGTCATGGGCCGTCCGTCGGGCCGGAACCAGCCGATGTCAGCCTTGCCCGGGCTGGCTGAGGGGGGGCGGAGCGGCCGGCCCTGGAAGAACCGGCGCCGGTGGAACACGGGGTGGCTGCGGCGCAGGTTGAACACCGCCCGCGCCCAGGCCAGCATGTCCTCGTCGACATTTTCCCAGTCGTACCAAGAGATCTCGTTGTCCTGGCAGTAGGCGTTGTTGTTGCCCCGCTGGGAGCGCCCTAGCTCGTCACCGCCCAACAGCAGGGGGACCCCCAGGGAAAGGCCGAGGGTGGTGAGGAAGTTCCTCGCCTGCCGTCGCCGGAGGGCGTTCACCTCGGGGTCGTTCGTGGGGCCCTCGACGCCACAGTTCCACGAGCGGTTGTCGTCGAAGCCGTCGCGGTTGTCCTCGCCGTTGGCTTCGTTGTGCTTGGTGTTGTAGCTGACAAGGTCGGCCAGCGTGAAGCCGTCGTGGTCGGTCACGAAGTTGACGCTGGCCGAGGGTTTGCGCCCGGTTGCCTCGTAGAGGTCGGAGCTGCCGGTGAGACGGTAGGCGAGCTCGGCGATGGACGTCCCCTGTTGGCGCCAGTAGTCGCGCACCGAGTCCCGGAAGCGGCCGTTCAGCTCCGACCACAGCACGGGGAAGTTCCCCACCTGGTACCCGCCCGGGCCCAGGTCCCAGGGTTCTGCTATCAGCTTGACCTGGCTGATGACGGGGTCCTGGTGGATGAGGTCGAAGAAGGCCGACAGCCTGTCCACTTCGTGGAACTGGCGGGCCAGGCTCGACGCCAGGTCGAAGCGGAAGCCGTCGACGTGCATCTCCAGGGCCCAGTAGCGCAGCGAGTCCATGAGCAGCTGCAACGTATGCGGGTTGCTCACGTTCAGGGTGTTGCCGGTGCCCGTGGTGTCCCAGTAGTAGCGGGGGTTGGCCGGGTCGAGGCGGTAGTAGCTCTGGTTGTCGAGCCCGCGGAAGCACAACGTGGGGCCCAGGTGGTTGCCCTCGGCGGTGTGGTTGTAGACGACGTCCAAGATGACCTCGATGCCGGCGGCGTGCAGCGAGCGCACCATGGCCTTGAACTCGTTCACCACCCGCTGGCCGGGGCGTGACCCGTAGCCGTTGTGGGGGGCAAAGTAGCCGATCGAGTTGTACCCCCAGTAGTTACGCAGGCCCCGGTCGACCAGCGCCTTGTCGTCGACGAACTGGTGCACCGGCATGAGCTGGACGGCGGTGACCCCGAGGCGCTGGAGGTGCTCCACCATGGCGGGGTGGGCCAAGCCGGCGTAGGTGCCTCGCAGGGGGGGCGGGATCTCAGGGTGGAGCTGGGTGAGGCCGCGGACGTGGGTCTCGTAGATGACGGTGTCGTGCCAGGGGGTGCGGGGCCGGTGGTCGTCGGCCCAGTCGAAGGTGCCGTCGACGACGATGGAGCGGGGTACGTAGGGAGCGGAGTCGGTGGGCTCGGCGGCCAGGTCGTCGCCTCGGGAAAGGTCGTAGCCGAACACTGCCGGGCCCCAGCGGACCGAGCCGGCCACGGCCCGGGCGTAAGGGTCCAGCAGCAGCTTGGCGTGGTTGGCCCGCAGCCCCTGCTCGGGGTCGTAGGCACCCCTCACCCGGTAGCCGTAGAGCGCCCCCGGTTCGACTTCCTCCAGGTACCCGTGCCACACGTAGCCGTCGACCTCGGTCAGCTCGTGGCGGGTCTCCCGGCCGGTGGGGTCGAACAGGCACAGTTCCACTGCCTCGGCGCTCTGGGAGAACACGGCGAAGTTGGTGCCTGAGCCGTCCCAGGTGGCCCCGAGCGGGTAAGGGTAACCAGGGCTCAGTGTGGGTGCCATGGCCCGCCAGGGTACCGCCTGGGCTGGCTAGCCCTCGGCTAGCCCCACCAGAACGCGGTGGCGATGATCACGTAGAGAGCGACCAGGGCCACGCCCTCCAGCCAGGAGTACTCGCCGTCGTAGACGACGACCGCCACGACCACCACCGCGACCGCCAGCGCGGCCACCAGCGGGGGAGGGAAGACGAGGGTGAGCTGGGCCGTGCCCACGGCATGGCTGATGAGCACCAGCACGGGCGTCAGGAGCAGGGCCACCTGGAGGGACGAGTTGAGGATGGTGCTTATGGCGAAGTCCGGGTGAGCCTTCCAGGCGAAACGGATGCCGACGGCATGCTCGACGGCGTTGGAGGCGATGGCGACCACCACCAGGCCGGTGAACACCTGGGACAGGCCCAGGGCGCTGGCCGCGGGCCGCAGGGCGTCCACGAACCACTCCGAAACCGGACCTGAGGCCAGCGTCGCCACGCCCAGGACCGACAACGACAGGGGCAGCGGCCAGGGCCGGCTCGCCAGCGCGAAGGGGGAGGGTACGCCGGGGCCGCCGCTCAGCCAGAAGGGGATGCTGGCTACGTAGACGACCAGCAGCACCACGGCCGTCGCGTCGGACAGGCCGGCGGTGTGGTGGGCAGCGGGCGTGGAGAGGTGGGTGGCCAAGGTGGGCACGAGCAGGGCCCCCACCGACAGCGTGAGGAGCGTGACCAGCATCCGGGGCGCCTCGGGCGGGAAGCTCTGGGGGCCGTGCCTGGCCCCCCCTGACAGGAAGGCGCTGCCCAGCACGAGCAGGACGTTCCCCAGCAGGGAACCGACCAGGGCCGCTTGCACGACGCTCGTGAGGCCGAGCCGCAGGGCGAACACGGCGACCAGCAGCTCGGGGAGGTTGCCCAGGGTGGACTGCAGGAGCCCGGTGGGGCCAGGCCCGAAGCGAGCGCCGACCTGCTCGCTCGACTCGCCGACCACCGCAGCCAGCAGGGCCAGGGCCACTGCCGAGACGATGAAGCGTTCCGTGCCCGGGGCACCGGCACCGACGGAGATGGCCGAGGCCACGGCCAAGGCCAAGGACCCACCCAGGACGAGGCGTTGGGTGGGGCTGACGGCTGAGGTGGCGGGTGGCATGGGCGGTGTTGTCGCTCGGCGCAACGGCTTGGCCGACCCTAGCTGCCCGGACGTCGCCGCGCCGGCTTCCAGCTCTCCTGGGCTACCAGGGCCTCTGGCCGGCCGTGAGCCGCGCTGTACAGTGGGGGCGCTGGGCACAGCCGGGCGGCGTGGCCGAGTGGTTCAGGCAAGGGCCTGCAAAGCCCTGTACACCAGTTCGATTCTGGTCGCCGCCTCCAGGCTTCGTGCACCCTCCGTGCCGGTCAGCCTGGCGGTGCGGCCTCGGCCTCCATCTCCTGCACGGAGCGTTGGAGCAGGCAGAACTCATTGCCTTCGGGGTCGGCGAGGACCACCCAGGTCACGTCGGGACCTTGCCCGACATCGACCCGCCGTGCCCCGAGAGCCAGGAGCCGTTCCAGCTCTGCTGCCGTGGTCGAACCATCGGCCCGTAGATCCAGGTGCAGCCGGTTCTTCCCTGCCTTGGCTTCGGGCACCCGGAGGATGTCAAGGGTGGGCATCCGGGCCCCTGGGGCCGCCAGGCTGACCCCGGTAGCGTCCTGGTCGACCACGACCCAGCCGAGCACTTCTCCCCAGAACCTGGCCAAGGCGGCCGGGTCCTGGGCGTCGATCACCACGCAGGCAAGTTTGCTCGTCATCGCCCGACGTTACCCCGGGAACAGTGCCGTCGCTCACGGGCCACCGAGCGCACCACGGGCCACCGAGCGCACCACGGGCCACCGAGCGCACCACGGGCCACCGAGGGCCCGCCAAAGGACGGGCCGCTACGACGACGAGGGGGTGCTACCAGGTCGGCCGGGGCGACGTGGCGAGGACCGAGCGGGGGCCGGCCAGGCCAGTTACCATGCGAAAGTGCGGTGCGAGCGGCGCGTCCGGGGCCGGCGGTGCGGCCCCTACCCAGCCCAGCTTGCCAGTTGGTCAGCCGCCAGCCGGTCAGCCGCCAGCCGGTCAGGCGCCGGTAGGTCGATCGGGCGAGGCGGGGCATTTGCTTTAGCTGGGGCGACCGCTCTGGCCCTCCTGGCGCTGGTGCCGCCAGCCCAGGCAACCCCAGCTCGGGCAACCCGAGCTCGGTCGAGCAGCCCGGCCCCGGTGCTGCCCGGAGGGCTCATCGCCTTTCGGGACGTCGCAGGCATAGGCGTCCTCGACCCGGCGAGCGGCCACGAGCGTATGGTCCTGGCCCTGCCGCCCGGGTGCCGCCCGGCTGGGGGAGGGCAGGGGCCGGTGGGCTTGGCGGGCCCGGTGTGGGCCCCTGCGGCCGGGCCGGGTGCCAGGCTGTACTTCTGGTTGACCGACTGGGGCTACAAGCCAGGCCCGGCTTGCAACCTGCCGGGCGTGCCACCGTGGGTGGGTGCCGGTGGGGCAGTGCTGGTGGAGGCAGACCCCTTCAACGGCTCGATGTCAGCAGTGGCGGCGGCACCCAACGGCTTGCCCTGCCAGGCGGGTGAGGACCTGGTCGCGGTGATGGGGGCACTGGCCTTCACTGACGGGGGGTGCGACGAACCGCAGGTGCAGGCCCTGGCCCTGCCCCTGCGCCCCGGGGCCCAGCCGCGGGACGCCCCCCTGGGCCTCACCCCGGCACAGTTCGCCTCCGGCTGCGCAGTGGGCGAGCAGCTGTTGGGCCAGGGGCCCGGTGGCCGCGCCCTGTTCCAGGAAACGGCCACGCAGTGCTCGCCGCCCCCGCCTTCGCTCCAGTGGTGGCTCCCGCCGGCCGGCACCGTTGGCCTCTTTTCGCCCCGGCCGCCCCGGCGGCTGTGGGCCAGCCTACGGGCCTCGGCCGTAGCGCCGGGCGGGGCAGAGGAGGCGTTCGCACTGGGCAGTGGGGGTGCCGGTACCCTGGACCTGAGGAGCGGGGCGTGGTCCCCGGTTGGGTTGCTGCCTTGCCGGGGAGCACTTTGCCCCGGCGCGCTCTCGGTGTCGTACTCGCCCAGCGGCAATGAGCTGGCGGTGGCCGACAACGGCGACCTGGTGGTCGTCCCGGCCAGGGGTGCCGGCCCGCCCCGGGTGCTGGCCGGCGGGGGGGCGGCCTCCGTCAGCTGGTCCGGGCCCGTCAGCCCGCCAGCTGCGGCCTCGGGCCCGGCCGTGCCCTTGGGGAGCGTGCTGGAGCGCCTGTGGGCGCCGTTGGCCAAGTTCTGGGGCGAGGGAGAGGAGCGCACCTGGCGGGTGGAGCCGGCCGCGATGTCGCCACCCGTGGTCCAGGTCGTTTCCCTCCCTGAGCCGGCCCGTTCCCTCCTGGTGCTGCCCAACCGGGTGGCCTTGGCCTCCGGTACCCAGGCCCAGGAGGCCGGGAGCTGGTGGCGCAGCGACGACGGAGGCCGCAGCTGGAGCGCTCTCAACCCCCACTGTGCCGAGCTCCAGTCGGCGTCCTCCCAGTTCCTGCCCTGCCAGGTGAGCCAGATGGCAGCGCTGGGGGGTGGGGTGGTGCTGGCCAGGGGCGACCCGGGACTGGGGCTGTGGCGGTCTACCGACTGGGGGCGACGGTGGCAGCGCCAGCCCTTCCCGGGGAGCATCATCGAGGGTGGGCCGTGGGCAGCCGGGAAAGTCGCCTACCTGCTTGTGGTGCCGGCGGTGGCGGGCGGCCAGGTGCCTTCTCCTGGCGGTCCCGCGTCCCTGCTCACCTCCACCGATGCCGGCCAGAGCTGGTCCAGGCTGCTGGTAGCCCCCCGCCGTGACCCGGCCGGCACCGCCGCCCAGCTGCAGCAGTTCTTCGTCCTGGGCCCAGGGCGCTTCGCCGAGCTGTACCGTTCCGGCCCCTGCTCGTCGCCAGCGGAGCTGCGGGTGAGCGCCGACAACGGGCAAAGGTGGTCCGACATAGCGCTCGACCGGCTGGTCGTCCCCGGTGCCCTGGCCGAGGACGGGGCCGGCCGGGTGGTCCTCGGTGCGAGCTTCTGCGGGCGCTCCGCTCCCCACTACGGCCAGGGGCTGTTCACCCACCGGCTGGCCGCAGGCGGGCCGTGGGTACCTGCTCGGGCCCCGGCGGGCTACCACGACCTCTACGGCCTGGGCCCGGCCGGCCGTTACCCGGCCCCCCCGGCCGCGGTGGAGGCGTTCTCCGTGGCTGGGCTGGTCTTCCCGAGCGGGCAGGAAGGGGTCGCGGTCGGCTCGGCTCTGAGCGCGTCTACCACCAGCGCCGGCGTCCTGTCCGCCGTGCCGTCCCAGGGCCTCGCGCTGGTCTGGGTGAGCCGCGACGGGGGGGCGTCCTGGTCGGACGAGCCAGTCCCCGGGGTGCCGCCGCTCAGGGCCGTGAGCTGTGCCGGCCCGGGCGACTGCCTGGCGGCCGCATAGGCTACCAAGGCCCGCTCGAGCGCGGGCACAAGGAAGCAGAAGGGGGGCTGCCCGCCGACTTGGCTGCCCCCTTTCCCGAGCAGAAAGCTGCAGACGTCATGCACATTGCCGCCAGTACCTCTTCCGACCTCCTCACGATGGGCATCCCGGTAGCCGAGAAGGCGCTCCGGACCGTTGGTGTCTACGTTGGCCTGGTCGTCCTGCTGCGACTGGGCGGGAAGCGTGACCTCGCCCAGTTGAACTCCTTCGACCTCGTCGTGCTCCTGCTGCTGAGCAACGATGTCCAAAATGCCATCATCGGCAACGACAACTCGCTGTCGGGTGGGTTGCTGGGAGCGACGGTCCTTGTGGCCGTCAATGGGGTGGTCGTCCGCCTGGCGAGGCGCAGCAAGGCGGCTGTAACGCTTTTCGAAGGCACCAGCACCGTTATTGTGCGCGATGGCCAGGTCGACGATAAGGCGCTCCATCACCTGGGGATGCGACGCGAGGACGTCATAGCCGCCGTACGCCGCCAGGGGGCCAACAAGCTCGACGAGGTCGAGGTTGCCTCCATCGAAGCTGGTGGGAGCGTCGTCGTGAAGCTGCGGCCAGACCAAGAGATCGTCAAGCTGGCAGACCTGGCACCGCTGGAACGCAGGCTCGAGCTGATCGCCCAGGCGGTGGGCGCCCAGGCCTGAACCGGCCGGGCCCCTCGGGCGGCGACGAGGGGCAGGCCGCCGGCTACGCCGTCTGGGACGGGGGTGCAGGTGGGTGCCCGGCCCGCACCGCGCGGGAGGCGGCCGCGGCCGCGGCCACGTCCGGGCCTACGGTCCTGATGGCCGGGAAGAGGAAGTAGGCACTGGCGGTGAGGGGGGCGAGCATGATGAGGAAGGTGTACTGGAGGCCGGCCCGGCCCCCACCCAGCAGGTCGGACACGGCGCCAAAGAGCAAGGGGGCCAGGGCCTGGGCCCCGGTGCGCACGAAGGTCCGCACGCCCTCGGCCCTCCCCCAGAGCAGGGCGGGCATTATGTCCAGCCGGGCCGCGTCGATGGGCGGGTTCTGGGCGGCCAGCATGGCCCCTGCCACCACGAGGTAGGGCAGGGCGGTGGCCGCGCTGGCGGTGAGCAGTGCGGGCACGAACAGCAGCGGGGTGGCTGTGGCCGTCACCGTTGCGACCGCCACACGTCCTTGGAGGCGGCCTTGGCGCAGCAGCCAGTCCCCCAGCGGGCCGCCGCTCAGCGCCCCGATGGCGGCGCCCGCCCCGATCACGAGGAGCAAGAGGTTGGCCACTGCCTGGCTTATGTGGTACTGGCCCTTCACGAACTCGGGCCCGAAGGTCTGGACGCCGGCCAGGAAGTAGTAGCCACAGGCACCCGAGACGACGAGCAAGATGTTGGTCTTGACCCGCAGGATGTAGCGGGTGGCGGCCGCCGTGGTCATGGTCGCAGGGTCGGCGCCGGCCAGGTGCGGCGCTGGGGCCACCTTGAGGGCCACGGCCAGTTGCTGGGCGTCGGTGACCTTGGGGCTCCCGGAGCTGGCGGCTGCCCCTGGGCGCCCGGGCCCTGGCCCGGCCGAGCGGGCCACCGGGGAGGCGAAGAAGGTGGCGCCCCGGGCAGGTTCGGGGAGCCGGGCCACCAACCAGGCAACCAGGAGAGCGGGCAACGCCAGAGTGGCAAAGGCAGCCCGCCAGGAAAGGGCGGCGATGTCGCCGGTGACGGCGAAGCCGAGCCCGGCGCCCACCAGCTCGCCCAGGTTGATGAGGCTGTAAGTGCGGCCTCGCTCCCCGCCGGGGAAGTAATCCCCCACCAACGAAGCCACGGCCGGCCCGGCCGAGCCCATGACCAGGCCCAGCCCCAGGCGGGCCCACAGGAGCTGGCCGAACGACCCGGCGGTAGCTGCCCAGGCCATGGCCGCTCCCCACAGGACGACCGAGGCCGACAGGACGTTGGTGCGCCGCGTCCGGTCGGCCAGGACGCCGAAGGGCACCGACGACAACGCCCCTACCAGTGACGTCAAAGCCACGAGGAGGCCGATGTCGGTATTGCTTATGTGGAGCGCCTGGCGCAACTGAGACGCCGAGGCGCCCACCGTTGCCGCGTCGGCGCTGGCCAAAGCGCCCACGCTGGCCAGGGTGCCGATCACCCGGGCCCGGTCCTTGCCGCCAAGCACCCCGACCAGCCAGGCAAAGTTGGTCTTGGTCACGGCCTCGGCCTCCCGGCGCAAGCTGCTCAGCGCTCTCCAGGGTCATTCTGCCTGAGCCCTGGGTGGGCGCGGCCTGGGCCCTGGGTGGGCGCGGCCTGGGCCCTGGGTGGGCGCGGCCGGCCGTGGTCGACAGGCCGGCTCGCCGCTGGTGCGCAGGCCGCTGGCAGGCGCAGCCACCCGTGCCGCCGGGGGTAGGTGGTGGCCAGGCCGGCCCGCTGCTAGTGTGCTCGGCGAGCACCGGGCGAGGCTTAGCTATGCAATTAAGCTAAGCTCTAAGGGAAGTGGCACAGGTGACGACGAGGACCAAGGCGACGGTGCGGGACCTGCGGCAGGTCAACCGCGCCGCGGTGCTCCGCCCGCTGTTCCTAGACGGCCCCCTCAACCGGGTGGCCCTCGGCCAGCTGACGGGCCTTAGCAGCGGGAGCGTCACCAATGTGACTGCCGCTTTGCTGGACGAGGGCCTTATCGAGGAGGCGGGCCTGGAGGGCTCGGACGGTGGCCGTCCCCGGGTGCTGCTCCAGGTGAACCCTGATTTCGGGGCTGTGATCGGCGTGGAAGTGGGGGAGACCCGCATCCGGGTCGAGGGCTTTGACATGAAGATGCGGGTGGCGGGGCTGTCCGAGGTGGACATCCATCCTCAGCACCACCCGCCGGCGGTGACCATGAGCCGCATCTCCCAGGCCATAGGCAGGTTGAAGGTCCAGTTCGGGGCCGAGGGCCGCCGGCTCATCGGGGTGGGCGTGGCCGTGCCCGGGGTGGTCGAGCACCGAGCAGAGGGCGCACGGGTCCACGCCCCGAACATCGGGTGGGACGACGTGGGCCTGGAGCAGTGGTTGCGGGGGGAGCTCGGGGTGCCGGTGTTCGTGGAGAACGGGGCCAAGGCCCTCGGCCAGGCCGAGATGTGGCTCGGTGCCGGGCGAGGGTCGCGCCATGCCGTGGTGGCCTTGTGGGGGACGGGCGTGGGTGCCGCCATATTCACCAACGGGGCCATCTACAAAGGCGCCGCCTCCAGTGCCGGCGAGTGGGGCCACACCTGCCTGGTGGTGGGGGGCAAGCCTTGCCGGTGCGGGGCGTCGGGCTGCCTCGAGGCCTACATAGGGGCGGGCGCCCTGCTCGAGCAGTGGCGGGAGGCCGACCCCGCCGCAGTAGCAACTGTGGACCCTGACTCCGAGCAGTGGCCCGACATCCTCCTCCAGCAAGCAGAGGTGAGCCCAGCCGCCGCCGCCGTGCTCCAGCACGCGGCCACCTATTTCGGCGTGGCCGTGGCCAACCTGGCCAACTTGTTCAACCCCGAGCGGGTCATCATCGGGGGGTGGCTCGGCCTCAAGCTCGGTCCCCCCCTGGTCCCGGCCATCCGGGCCGCCCTGGACGCCCAGGCGCTGGCCTACACCGCCAGGTGCGTAGAAGTGGTTGTAGGGCGCCTGGGCCCGGAGGCGGTGGCCCTGGGCGCGTCCACCCTGGTGGTAGACGAGCTGCTCTCCAGCGGAGGGGAGCTCCCGGTGGCCGACGTGCCCCGGCCGGCACCGAGCCTGGCCCTGCGCCAGGGAGCCCCTTGACTTAACTTTGGCCATAAGCTAAGTTATAGACCTAGCATAGTTGGTCCCCTCGGGCCATGGCCGCCCCTTTCGGGAGAGGAGCACTGCCGGGGCGGTACGGCCCTCCAGCGCCGTCCCCTCCCCGGTGCTGGCGACCGAGCAACGAGCTACCAAGCAACCACGAGGAAGCTACCTAGAACCTGCAAGGAGGAGTACTTCAGGCCATGCGCAAAAAACAAAAGTTCTTAGCAGTCCTGGCAACCATGGCGACGGCCATGGCTGGTTCGGTGGCCCTGGCCGCGGGGCCGGCAGCCGGTGCCGGCGCGACCAGCCCCAAGTACGGCGGCGTGCTCCACGTCGTCATGCCCTGGGGCAGCATCTTGGACGACTTCAACCCGTTGGCCTGGGCCGGTGGCACGGGCACCACGGCCGGTGGCACCGGGAGCCTCATCTACGAGTCCCTGTTCTACGACAACCCCTACACCAACGTGGTGACCGGGTTCCTGGGGACGGCCTACAAGTGGGAGGACAGCAACCTCAAGCTGGTGGTCACCACCCGCAGCGGCGTCCAGTGGAGCGACGGGGTGCCGTTCTCAGCCCGGGACGTGGCCTTCACTTTCAACTACCTGAAGAAGTACCCGGCCTTGGACGCCAACGCCCTGTGGAAGGACCCGCTCAAGTCCGTGGCCGCAACCGGGCCCAACACCGTGGTGTTCAGCTTCTCATCGGCGTTCACACCCATATTCCCCCAGATCGCGGTGCAGCCGATCGTGCCCGAGCACATCTTCTCCAAGGTGAGCAACCCGACCAAGTTCATCAACCCTCACCCTGTCGGCACGGGGCCGTTCTTGCTCAAGTCCTACAGCCCCTTCTCGGTCACTTACGTGAGGAACCCCCACTACTGGATGCCCGGGCGCCCCTACCTGAGCGGGGTGACCATGACCGCGGTCAAGTCCAACAACACCGCCGAGCTGCTCCTGCTCAACGGCAACGCGGCCTACACCTATGACGCCATCACCGACCCCCAGCGGACCTACGTGGCTGCCCACCCGAGCTGGAACCATTACTGGTGGCCGTCGGTGGCGCTGAACCTCCTTTATTTCAACACCACCAAGGCTCCTTTCAACGACGTGGCTTTCCGCAAGGCGGTGGCTGAGGCCCTCGACCCCAGCGTCATCGCCGAGCGTGCCTATTTCGGGGCCCTTGCCCCCGGTGACGAGACAGCCGTGACGGCGGGGCAGTTGAAGGCCTGGGTCCCGTCGTCTCTTGGCCCCATGTACTACCCCCACAGCACGGCCGCCGCCCTCGCCACCTTGAACGCGGCAGGCTACAAGGTCGTGGGAGGGCAGTTGGAGTCGCCCAGCGGCCAGGTGCTGCCCACCTTCAACCTCCTCATAGGAGGGCCGGGGTGGACGGACTACATCTCGATCGCGCAAACCATAAGCGAAGAGCTGAAGGCCATCGGCATCAGCACCAACGTGGTGCAGGACACCTTCGCCACCTACTACGCCAACCTCCAGAGCGGCAACTACGACATGGCCGTCTCTTGGAGCAACAACAACAACGCCACCCCCTACTACGAGTACTACGACTTGCTCAGCTCCAAGCAGTCGGCCCCGCCAGGGGGGACGGCCAGCACCAACTGGGAACGCTTCACCACCCCGGCGGTTGACTCGGCCTTGAGCACCTACGCGGCGACGAGCGACCCAGCCCTGCAAAAGCAGGCCATGGTCACCATCGAAAAGACGGTGCTCACCCAGGTGCCGGTGGTGCCCCTCACCGCTCGGCCCAACTGGTTCGACTACTCGACCCGGTACTTCACCGGTTGGCCCAGCGAAGCCGACCCCTACAACGCCGGCGAGGCCCCCGACGCCTACGGTGGCGGCGCCGAGATGCTCTACTTGAACGTCCACCTCTTGAAGTGAGCGCCCGGCCGGCAATATAACCGGTGGCAAGCCACGCCGCGGTGAGAGGCCCGCCCGGGCCCTCGCCGCGGCGGGCGCCACGGAGCACCAGCGAGCGCCACGGAGGTGTTAATTTGAAGTTCCTGTTGCGCCGGTTGGCATTACTGCTGCTGACCGGCTGGGCGGCCATCACCCTCAACTTCGTCCTGCCCCGGCTCATGCCCGGTGACCCGATAGAGGCGATGCTGGCCCGCTACCAGGGCCGGCTGGACCCGAGGACCGTGTCGGCGCTGAAGATCGAGTTCGGGCTCAACAGCCACCAGGGGCCCCTGAGCGAGTACTTCACCTACATCGGCCACACCTTGACGGGCAACCTGGGCACTTCGATCACGTACTTCCCCACCTCGGTGGCCAGCATAATCGGCTCCGCCCTGCCCTGGACGCTAGGCCTGGTCGGGTTCTCGATCGTCGTTGCCTTTTGCATCGGCACCGCCCTGGGGGCAGCCGCCGGCTGGCGACGGGGGTCCCGCCTGGACACCTTCGTCGTCCCCTTCGGCGTGATGCTGAGCGCCATGCCCGTCTTCTGGGTGAGCCTGCTGGCCCTGTACTTCTTGGCCTTCCGCTTGGGCTGGTTCCCGGTCGCCGGTGGCATCGGCACGAGCCAGACGGTGAGCATCTCCGGCATCGGTTCGATAATCAGCCATGCCGCGCTGCCGGCCATGACCCTCACCCTCGTCAGCCTGGGGAGCTGGGTCCTGCTCATGCGCAACAACACCGTGTCGGTGCTAGGGGAGGACTTCATCAAGTTCGGGCGGGCCAAGGGGTTGCCGGAGCGGGTCGTCGCCTACCGCTACGCGGCCCGCAACGCCATCCTGCCCAACTTCACGGCTTTCGCCCTGGCGCTCGGGTTCGTCGTGGCCGGCGCGATCTTCACCGAGAGCGTGTTCTCGTACCCCGGCATTGCCTACTACTTGCTCCAAGCCGTGCTGTCGTTGGACTACCCGCTGATGCAGGGGATCTTCCTGGTGATAGTCGTAGCGGTGCTCTGCGCCAACTTCCTTGCTGACCTGCTCTACGTCTTCTTGGACCCTCGGATCCGCCTGGAGAGCCGCTCATGAAGGCGTTCTTCGCCAACCGGTTGGCGCTGGCCGGCCTGGCCATAGTCGCCTTCTTCGGCCTGGTGGCGCTGCTGGCCCCGGTGATCGCCCCCTATTCGCCCACCGACATCAACTTCAAGCCCATGCTGGGGGTCAGCGCCGAGCACCTGCTGGGCACCACCCCGCAGGGCAACGACATCTTCTCGCAACTGGTGTACGGGGCGAGGGCCAGCCTGCTCGTCGGGTTGGCGACCGGGGCGGTGATAGCTGCCGTACAGCTGCTGATGGGCATCTTCTCGGGGTACGTGGGCGGTTGGGTGGACGCCGTGCTATCGGTGGTGACCAATGTGTTCCTGGTGATGCCGGGGCTGGTCCTGCTGATCGTCATCGCTGCGTACCTGCCTCAGCGGGGGCTGGTGACGATGATCGTGATCCTGGCCGTGGCCGGGTGGGCCTGGGGTGCCCGGGTCCTGCGCGCCCAAGCCATGTCCCTGCGGGACCGCCCCTTCGTCGAGGCGGCCCGGATGTCGGGGGAGGGCCGCTGGTGGATAGTGCTGGGCCACATCGTCCCCAACATGTTCGGCATACTGGTCGCGAACTTCTTTGGGGCAGCTCTCTACGCGGTGCTGGCCGAGGCCGGCTTGGAGTTCCTGGGGCTCGGCAACATCAACAACGTCACCTGGGGCACGATGCTGTACTGGGCCGAGAACGGCGATGCGGTGCTCCTCGGCCAGTGGCTGTACCTGCTGCTCCCCGGCCTGTGCATCTTGTTGCTGGGCATGGCGTTCGGGTTGCTCAACTTCGCCGTGGACCAAGTCGCCAACCCGCGCTTGCGAAGGAACTGACGTGGCCGGCGTGCTCGAGGTCTCGGGTTTGGAGGTCGGTTACGGCTGGGAGGGCCGGCCCATGGTGAGCGTGGTGCGGGGCGTGAGCCTCTCGGTGGAGGCGGGCGAAGTGCTGGGCATAGCCGGCGAGTCCGGGTGCGGCAAGACGACCCTGGCCCTGGCGGCAACCGGCCTGCTGGACCCGCCCGGCCAGGTGCTGGCGGGGTCGGTGGGCTTCGCTGGCCAAGATCTGCTGGCGATGGCCCCAGCCCAGCTGCGGGCGCTGCACCTGAAGGACATCTCGGTGGTGTTCCAGGCGTCGATGAACGTGCTCAACCCGGTCATGCGGGTCCGGGACCAGTTCCTGGACGCGATGAGGGCCCACGGCGTGCGCGACCGGGAGGAGGCCGTGGCTCGGGCCCGGGAGATGTTCGACCTGGTCAAGATCCCCAGGCAGTTCTTCGACGCCTACCCTCACCAGCTGAGCGGCGGCATGCGCCAGCGGGCGGTGATCGCCCTCGCCCTCGTCCTGCGGCCCAAGCTGCTCATCTTGGACGAGCCGACCACCGCCCTCGACGTGGTGGTGCAACGGTCCATCCTGCAGGTGCTGGACGAGCTGCGCCACCAGTTCGGCTTCGGCGTCGTGTTCATCACCCACGACCTGTCCCTCCTGGTCGAGATCGCCGACCGCATAGCCATCATGTACGCCGGCGAGGTCGTCGAAGAGGCAGTGGCGAGGGAACTGTACGAGCACCCACGCCACCCCTACACCCAGGCGCTCATGGCTGCCTTCCCCCCGCTCGGTGGGCCGCGCCGGCGCTTGGAGGGGATAGGGGGCCAGCCTCCCGACCTGCGCCAGCTACCCGCCGGTTGCCCGTTCGCCCCCCGCTGCCCGAGGGCGGTACCCGGCCTGTGCGAGGTCTGGCCGCCTCCTCGGGTGAGCTTCGGGCCAGGCCACTGGGCGGCTTGCCACCTCTACCGCGAGGAACGCGAGGAAAGCCTCCAACGCGAAGAAGGGGCCCGCGTTGGCCAGAGCTAGCAGCGCCTTGAGCGCCACCGGTGCCCACCTGCAGCCCCCTGGCCCGGTCCTGGAGGTGCGGGGGCTGACCAAGCACTACACTGTCGGGCGGCTCGGCCGCCAAAAGGTAGTGCACGCCCTGAGCTCGGTCGACCTCACGCTGGGGCCAGCCGAGGTGCTGGCCCTGGTCGGGGAGTCGGGCTCGGGCAAGACGACCTTTGCCCGGGTGGTGGCCTACCTGGAACGGCCGACCGCCGGGGAGGTACGCCTGCTCGGCCAAGCCCTGCCCCGCCGCCCCAGCCAGCGCGACCTGAGGGAGCACCGGTCCAAGGTGCAGATGGTCTTCCAGGACCCCTACACCTCGCTGGACCCCCTCCATACCGTGCGTTACACCGTTTCCCGGCCTTTGCGGTCGTTCCGGGTGGTGCCCCGCAAGGCCCAGAGGGCTGCTGTCGAAGAACTGCTCGAACAGGTGGGCCTGGTCCCGCCCGCAGAGTACCTGCGCCGCTACCCCTACCAGCTTTCGGGAGGCCAGCGCCAGCGAGTCGGCATCGCCCGGGCCCTGGCGGCCCGGCCCGCCCTGCTGCTGGCGGACGAGCCCACTTCGATGCTGGACGTCTCCATCCGGCTCACGATCATGAACCTCCTGCTAGACCTTCAGCAGCAACGGGCCCTTTCCCTCCTGTTCGTCACCCACGACCTGGCTGGCGCCGCCTACGTGAGCGACCGGATAGCGATAATGTACGCCGGCCACCTGCTGGAGGTCGGCCCGGCGGCCGAGGTTATGGGTGACCCCCGCCACCCCTACACGCAGCTGCTGCGCAGTGCCGCCCCCGACCCCGGGCGCCAGTTCAACCGGGGGCAGCGCTTTGATGCCCACGGCAGCCCACCCGACCTAACTTCGCTGCCGGCCGGGTGCCCCTTCGCCCCCCGCTGCCCTCATGTCCGCCCTGAGTGCCTCGCTGGCGTACCGGAGTGGCGCCAAGTCGGCCCCGGCCACCAGGTCCGTTGTGCCTTGTACTGAGCGGCAGCGAGCCAAGGGCACCGGCCGGTAGGGAGGCAGCGCACCGTATGGAAAACAAAGGAGCAGCCTTGCAGAACTCTGGGAACGGCACCGACGGTAGGTTTTATTGGGGCGCGGCCACGGCTGCGTACCAAGTCGAAGGCTGGCCCCTGGCCGATGGGGCGGGCAGCTGCGTCTGGCACGAGTTCTCGCACACCCCGGGGGCCACCCACGCCGGGGACACGGGCGACCTGGCCACCGACCACTACCACCGCTGGCCCGAAGACATGGCCATCATGCGCCGGCTTGGCCTAAACGCCTACCGGTTCTCCGTCCGCTGGCCGCGCGTGCTGCCCGAGGGCACCGGACGGCTCAACCCCGCCGGGCTGGACTTCTACGACCGGTTGGTGGACGGGATGCTGGCGGCTGGCCTGGAACCGTTCTTGACCCTCTACCACTGGGACTTCCCTGCCGCCTTGCAACGGCGCGGAGGGTGGCCCAACCGGGACGTGGCCGGCTGGTTCGGTGATTACGCGTCCATCGTGGCGCAGCGCCTGGGCGACCGGGTTGCCTGGTGGGCACCGCTCAACGAGCCCTTCGTGGTGGCCGAGCAGGGCCACCTGGTCGGTGCCCATGCTCCTGGCATCCGCAACATATTCTCCGCCGGCCATGCCGTCCATCATCAGCTCCTGGCCCATGTGCGTGCCTGTCAAGCCATCAAGGCGGCCGTGCCCGGCGCCCGCGTCGGCATCGCCGTCCACAACGCGACGGTGTGGCCGGCCACCGGCACGGAAGCAGACCGAGCTGCCGCACAGGTTGCGCACGAATGGCACAACTTCCCCCTGTTTGCCCACCCCCTCGTGCGGGGGGGCTACCCTCCGGCCATCGAGCCGGTCCTGCGGCCCTACCTGCCCGCGGGGTACGAGGACGACTTGGATGCCCTGCGGGTGCCCCCCGATTTCATGGGCATCAACTACTACCATGGCTACCACGTCCGCCACGACCCAGGTAACTGGCTCGGTTACTCGGCGGTAAAGGCCACCGGTGTGCCGTCTACGACTATGGGCTGGGCCGTGCGTCCGGAAGGGCTCTACCAGATCCTGGTCGATGCCGATGCCGGCTACGGGTTGCCGGCGTTGTTCGTGACCGAGAACGGCGCGTCCTTCGACGACCGGCGGGAGGGCAACGCGGTCCGTGACCCTGAACGCACCGCCTACATCCGTTCGCACATCGAGGCGGTGCTGCGGGCCAAGCGCGACGGGGTGCCGGTGCAGGGCTATTTCGTTTGGTCCCTGCTGGACAATTTCGAGTGGGCCGAGGGGTACTCGAAACGCTTTGGCATCGTGTACGTCGATTACGCCACCGGGGAGAGGGTGGTCAAGGACAGTGGTCTTTGGTACGGGGAGTTCGTCCAGCAGCAGGCCGCAGGCCGGCCCGAGGGCGTCGCCCGCCCCTACGGGCGTCCCTAGGGGCCGCCCCAGGCCCTTGCCGTCCAAAGTGGCCGGGGGGCCTTTGCGGGCCGGCCAGGTAGGCACTGGCCAAGACCATGGCGGTGATGAGGATGGCGATCAGCACCCCGGCGACCGGCCAGCTCATGGCCCCGTCCCTTGCCCGCCGGCCCGCGTCCTCGCCGGCCGGCTCACAGCAGCAGGTTCCTTGAAGCCGCTCATGCGCCGGCCGGGGTGGCCGGCTGAGGGGCGGGCGGGGCCGGGAGGTAGAGCTGGGCCAGGTAGGCCGCCACCAGCCGGAGGTTGAGCTGGGTCAGCTCGTGGTTATGGTTGGCCACCAGCAAGAGCCGCCCACTGGGGGAAAGCGAGGGAGCGGCGACCAGGTAGGCCTGCCGGAAGCCCTCTGGGGGCAAAGCTCGGCACCAGCGCAACTGACCGGACAGCAGCAGGCGGACAGGCCCCTGGGTGAAGGTGCCGCTGGAGGGGTGGGCCACCAGGCGGGCCCCTGTCGCCGGCAGGTGGCCATGGCCGGAAGTGCACTCCACCACCAGCGCGTGCTCCACGTAGGTCACGACTGCGGCCAGGTCGGCCTCGGCCAGCAACGCCCCGAAGCGCGCCACCTGGGACAACCTCTCCAATTCGCTCTCGCTCGGCTGGTGGGCAGGGTGTGGGGCGCTGGCCCGTCCCGTCCCGGCCGCCTCGCCCGGCACCTGCCCGGGGTGCAAGATCCCGGGGTGCAAGATCCCGGGGTGCAAGATGTCGTCTTCCAATTGCCAATCGACGTCGTAGCTAGCTCTGTCAGCGGCCATGTCGCTGGCTCCTTGTCGTCCGGTGCCGTCGCAGTTCGCCCTACAGCCAACCCGACGCCGACCCAAGCGGGGTGAAGTGCCTGTGGAGGTGAGGTGAAGTTCGGCCCAGGTGGCGGAGGGGCCTCCCCTCCAGGCAGCCACCGAGGGAAGCCACCGGGGAGCCACCGGGGAGCCACCGGGGGAAGCCACGGGGCAGCCACGGGTGGAGCCACCGAGGGAAGCCACGGGGCAGCCCGCGGCCATGAGCCCTCCGGGCCAACTTCACCCGGTCTTCACCCCCTCTCGATGCCGGCGCCACTGCTGGGCAGTTGATTGGTATTGCGGCTAGGCCGCACGAACGAGGAAGTTGGAGATGGCCACCTGGCACTGCCCCGCTTGCGGGCTGAGCTTCACCTTCCGCAGCGAACTGGAATGGCATGCTCGCGAACAGCACCGTGTCCAGGCTCACCTGTGGGCCCCGGTGACGGGGAGGGCCAGCCGGGGCACGGCCCTGACCTGGGCACAGCTGCGGGAGCTCGACTTGGTGCCCGCCGCCCCCTCGGTCTCGCTGCTCATGGGGACCTCTCGTGCCGCGGTGATGGGCCCTTGTGACCGAGCCTGCCTGGCTTGCCTGGCCGGCCGGGCACGGCGGCTGCTGGCTTTGTGGCCTCCCGGGGCAGCTGGCCAGCAGACCGGGCAGCACCTGGAGCTGGCGGTGGCAGCGGCCGAGGCCGGGCCGACCGATGTCGGTTTGGCTGTGCTGGCCAACCCGTCGCGCTGGCTGGTGGTGCCCCTGCCCTTCCGGCCGCGCGAGCGAGCTGTCATCGGGTCAGCCTTTGTCACGCGCGACCTGCTGGAGTCGCTGGAGCTGTTCCCTGCCTACCGCGTCGTCGTCTTGGGCAGCTACGGGTTCCGCGTGCTCGAAGGGCGCGCCCGCTGGCTGCACGATGTAGCCAGTTGGCACGTGGCCTCCAGCCCGGGTTACCTACCTGGGCGCCTGGGGTGGCTGGGGCCCCGGGAGCCGGTCCAGGCCGACCGCCCCGCGCTCAGCCGGCAACAGCGGGTGTCGATGTTGCTCGACAAGGTGGACCGGGCCGTGAGCACCCGGGTTGCGCTGGCGGGGGAGCTGCCCCTGCTGGTCGCCGGTGACGCTCGACTGGTCGAGGCCTTCCGCCGGCGCTCCTCGCACTCGGCCAGCATCGCCGGTACCGTCGGCAACGTGGACCTCGTCTCGGTCCCTCGCCACATCGCCGAACGGGCCGCCGCCGTGGTAGGCGCCTGGAGCGAGCACCGCCTGGCCGGGGAGCTGGGGGCCCTGCGCGAGGCCGACCGCCAGGGCCGGGTCGTCTGGGGGCTGGACCAGGTGAGGCAAGCCGTGTCCGAGGGCCGGGTGGTGCGCCTTTGGGTAGAGCACGGCTACGAGGCCACCGGGGACAGCGGGGTCGTCCTGCAGCGGGCATCGGCCGGGGGCAGCTCTCCTCCCGGCGGCAGGACTGGCCCCTTCGAGGCCAGCTGGGGACCGGTGGACGAGGTGGTCCACCTGGCCCTGGCCCGAGGGGCACAGGTGGACATAGTCCGCCAGTTGCGGTTGGGGCCCGCCGGTGAGCACCCAGCCGGTGAGCACCCCGCCGGTGAGCACCCGGCCGCCGAGCACCCCGCCGGTGAGCCCATCGCCGCCGAGCTGTCCCAAGCACCGGTGCAGCCAGGCAGCTCGCCCGTGCCCGGCCACGTGGCAGCCTGAAGCCGCGGCCCTTCCCCACTGGGCTACCCAAACTGGCCCAGAGCGCCGATACTGGAGGTGGGACTGGCAGGAGCGCCGGTACGGGCCGGGAGGCCGGGATTGGTTGCCACGGTGATGGTGGTCGAAGACGAGCCCAAGCTGCGCCAGCTCCTTCGCTCCTACCTGGAGCGCGAGGGCCTTGCCGTCTACACCACCGGTTCAGGCGCCGAGGCCCTTGACATTGGGCGCCGCCGCAGCTTGGACCTGGTAGTGCTCGACCTGCGCCTTCCCGACCTGCCCGGCGAGGAGGTCGCCCGGGAGCTGAGGGCTACGTCGGACGTCCCCATCGTGATGCTCACGGCCAAGAGCGAGGAGCACGAGCGCATCGCCGGTCTCGAGCTCGGGGCTGACGACTACATCACCAAACCTTTTAGCCCCCGGGAGCTGGTCTTGAGGGTCCAAGCGGTCCTGCGCCGGGGCCGGGTTGTTGCCGACCGTACGGTGCCAGCCAGCTACGGGGGAGGCGAGCTGGTCATCGACGAGGAGTGCCGCCGGGTGGTGGTGAGGGGCCAGCCCGTCGAGCTCACCCCCACCGAATGGGGGATCCTCACCGCGCTGGCGCGGGCCCCGGGCCGGGTGTTCTCCCGCTACGAGCTGATCAACGAGGTACGCGGTTATGAGTTCGACGGTTACGAGCGCACGGTCAACACCCATGTGAAGAACTTGCGCCACAAGTTGGAGCTTGACCCGGCCAAGCCCCGGCTGGTGGAGACCGTGCTAGGGGTTGGCTACCGGCTGGGCGTGGCCCGGGACCGCTGACGTCCATGCGTTGGTGGCCGTTCCGCACCGTCGGGACGCGCTTGGGGCTGGCGTTCGTGGGCGTGACACTGGCCGCGGAGGGGGTTTTCGGCATCGTCACCGTGCTGAGCGAAGGCTCCGACGTGGCCCGGTTAGCCTCCACCCAGCGGTCGGCCACGACTGCAGCCGTCGTCTCTGCCCTCGAGAGCTCCTACCGGGCCACCGGGGCGTGGTCCAAGGTGGACTGGCGCCCGGCGGTTGTGCTGGCTGAGCGGTCTGATGCCTACTTGGTGGTGACCGCCCCCGGTGGCCGGGTGCTGGCCCGAGGCGGCGCCTCCCCACCTGCCGCAGGGGCTGGCCAAGTGGTGCTTGCCCGCCGGCCGGTACGGGCCGACGGCCGGGTGGTAGCCGAGGTCAGGTTGCAGTTCGCTTCGGGCGGGCTGTCGCCTGCCGACCGGAGCCTACGGGCCTCTCTGGCCCGCTCGGTGGCCCTGAGCGCTGTCCTGGCCACCCTGGGCGCCCTCACGGTGGCACTGGTTGCCACCCGGGCCCTGACCAAGCCGGTGCGGCGCCTGTCGGCCGTGGTGGAGGCCTTGGGGGCGGGAGCCTGGGGTGCCCGGGTCGTCGAACCCAAAGGCTCCACTGAGCTGGCCGAGCTGGAGCGCGCCCTCAACGCCATGGCGGCCTCCCTCGAGCGCCACGAACAGCTCCGCCAGGCGATGGTGGCAGACCTGGCGCACGAACTGCGTACGCCGGTGGCAGTCTTGCAAGCCGAGACGGAAGCCTTGGTGGACGGCGTCAGCGCCCCGACGCCCGAGGCCCTGGTCTCTCTCCACGACGAAGCGCTCCGCCTGGGCCGGATGGTGGAGGACCTCCAGACGCTGGCCAGCGCCGAGGCTGCCAGCCTCAACCTGCAGTGGTCCATGCCCGACCTGGCCGGCATCGTTGCCGACGCGGCGAGCTCCATGGACAGCCAGTTCGCGGCCAGCGGGGTAGGCCTCGTCCTGCACCTGTCGGCGGCGGTGGTCAAGGGGGACCCGGGCCGGCTGCGCCAGGTGGCCACCAACCTGTTGTCGAACGCGGCCAAGTTCACCCCGCCCGGGGGCAAGGTGGAGGTCACGGTGCGCCCGCAGCCACCCTACGCCTACCTGGAGGTGGCGGACAGTGGGCCGGGTGTGCCGCCGGCCGAACGCGAGAGGGTGTTCGAGCGCTTCTACCGGGGCCGGGCCGGCCAGAGCGTGGGGGGCAGCGGGATCGGCCTGGCGGTGGTGAAGGACCTGGTCGAGGCGCACGGAGGTGAAGTGAGCGTGGACAGGTCGGCCCTCGGCGGGGCGTGCTTTGAGGTGCGGTTGCCGCTAGCACCCCAGCCCCCTCGGCAGTAGCCCGGGGAAAGGAATACCTCAGGCGGCGCATTTGTTGGCCCGTGGGCGGGAGCCGTGCCGGCCCCGAGGAACGAGGTGCCCCATGCCTGCCATAACCGTTGACGACGTCCTTGCCCTGCCCCGGGTGGTTGCACCCGACGGCGAAGGCCTTTGCCGGCCGGTGCGGTCGGTCACCACTGCGCCGAGCGGCCTCGAAGGGGAAGGGTTCCCGGTCCGGCGGGCTTTTGCCGGGGTGAGCCTCAGTGACTTGGACCCCTTCGTGCACATGGACCAGATGGGGGAGGTCGAGTACGGCCCAGGGGAGCCCAAAGGGACGCCCTGGCACCCCCACCGGGGCTTCGAGACGGTCACCTACATGATCGACGGCATCTTCGAGCACCAGGACTCCAACGGTGGCGGGGGCAGGGTCACCGACGGCGACACGCAATGGATGACGGCTGGTGCCGGCATCCTCCATATAGAGGCGCCCCCGGAGGCGCTGGTGGCCTCCGGGGGGCTTTTCCACGGCATCCAGCTGTGGGTCAACCTGCCCAGCGCCAACAAATGGGCCCCGCCCCGCTACCAGGACATAAGAGGCAAGGAGGCCGCCTTGCTGACCACCCCGGACGGGGGCGCGCTGCTGCGGGTGATCGCCGGGGAAGTCGGTGGCCACATGGGGCCGGGCTCGACCTTCACTCCCATCACCATGGTCCACGCCACCGTGAGCCCAGGGGCGGTCGCGCTCTTGCCCTGGCGCCCCGACTTCAATGCCCTGGCGTACGTGCTGGCGGGCCGAGGCGAGGCCGGCCAGGAGAAGTGGCCGGTCCATACCGGGCAACTGGTCGTCTTCGGGGCCGGCGAGCATGTGCGGCTGGCAGCCGTTCCTCGCCAGGAGGCTCGCTCACCCAGCCTGGAGGTCCTGTTGCTGGGAGGGCGGCCCATCCGGGAGCCAGTGGTCCACTACGGCCCGTTCGTCATGAACAGCCGGGAGGAGATCCTCCAAGCCCTCGAAGACTACCAAGCCGGGCGGTTGGGCCAGGTCCCCGCCACCACCTTGCCCCACCGCCACCCCGGCGACCTGCCGCTGGGGGGCAACGGTGCTGGCCAGGCCGGCAGCGTGAGCGGCAGCCCTGCTTGAAGGGCGCGCCAGCGGTCTGGGAGACTGGGCGGGTCGGCAGCGATGAGGCCCGGGGCCGGCCCGGGCCCAGAGGGGCAGCCCAGGAGGCCTGTGGCGTTGAGCGAGAAGTTGGTGGCCCGCAAGGGCGTGACCGTGAACCACCAGGAGCTGGAGGTTTCTGTCTCGCGGCACCCCGGTGAGCGGTTCTGGCGGGTTGCCGTGCGCCACCCGGTTGGGCCAAGTGCAACTGGCACGGCGATAACGAGCGACGACTATTTCCTCCACCACCTGTGCCAGAGCGCGCTTGGAGGGGAGAGCTCCGCCTGGGAAAGCCTGGCTCGCTGGGGCCACCGGCGAATGAACCATCCCCTCTGGTAGGCAAGCCCCTCTGGTAGACAAGTCCTCCGTGGCCACGCCCGTTCCCAAGGTCCTGGTCGCCCCCGGCAGGCCCGCTTTTGCCGTGGAGGCGGTGCTCAAGGGTGGGGGCAGGCTCGTCGAGGCGGGCGAGGGCCCGGACGCGTTGGTGTGGACCACCTGGTGGGACGTCGCCCGAGGGCTGCGGGAGGTGGTGGCGGCCCACCCCAGCCTCCGCTGGGCCCAGCTCCCCATGGCCGGGGTCGAACAGGTGGCCGCCGTGGGGCTGTTCGCCGACCCCATCGCCGCTCACATCACCTGGACCTGCGCCAAGGGGGCCTATGCCGAGCCCGTGGCCGAGCACGCCCTGTGCCTGGCCCTTGCCGGGCTGCGCCGGCTGACCCAAAGGGCCCGGGCCAGCTCGTGGGGCAAGCCGGCCGGCCTTTCCCTCTACGACGCCCCGGTCGTCGTCCTGGGTGGTGGGGGTATCACGTCGGCGTTGCTCCGGCTGCTGGCGCCTTGGCGCGTCGATGCCACGGTCGTCCGCCGGAGGCCAGAGCCCTTGCCCGGGGCGGGGCGCACGGTGGGCACCAGCGAGCTGCACCAATGGCTCCCCCAGGCCTTGGTCGTTTTCGTGGCCTTGGCGCTCACGCCCGAGACGGTGGGCATCATCTCGGGCGAGGAGCTGGCGTTGATGAGGAGGGACGCCTGGCTGGTCAACGTGGCTCGGGGCCGCCACGTCGTCACAGGCCACTTGGTGGAGGCCCTCCAGCAGGGTTTGATCGGAGGGGCAGCGCTGGACGTGACCGACCCCGAGCCCCTGCCGGACGGGCACCCGCTATGGTCGCTCCCCAACTGCCTCATAACTCCCCACACGGCCGACACCGAGGAAATGACCCGCCCGTTGCTGGCCGAGCGCATCGCCGAGAACGTGGCCCGTTTCGCCGCCGGCCGGCCCTTGGTCGGCCAGGTGGACCCCCAGGCCGGCTACTGAAGCTCCGGTCCCCGGCCCAGCCGTGGCCCGTTTGGGAGGCGGAAAGCCTGAGCGGGCGCCCTGCCTGGGTGACAGACTGGGCTGGGTGAGCTCGGCCCGCGTGCCCGCCGGCTGGACAGTGGAGCGCTCCCGGCTGCGCCTGGGGCAGCTGTTGGCCGAAGGCGGTGAGGGGCGGGTCTACGAGCTGGTGGACAGCCCGGGCGGGCCGGGCCGCGGCTACGTCTACAAGGAGCTGCGCGAGCCCCGTCCCCTGGGGCAGCTGCAGCGGCTGGTGGCCTTCCCCTCCAGGCTGGCCGAGCACCACCCGGGGCTGGCGGCCCGGGCCCGGTCCGCCTCGGCCTGGCCGGTGTCGGCTGTCGTGGGCGACCAGCCCGAGGTGGCGGTGGGCACGGTCATGCCCCGGGCGCCGGAGCGGTTCTGGCTGCGCCACCGGGACGGGAGCCAGAGGCTGGCCACCCTCAGCTACCTGACCACGGCCCCGGACCGCTTGGCCGTGGCTTACGGCGTTGTCCTCCCCGAGCCGGGCGAGGCCAGCCGGGTGGCGGTCGTGTACGCGCTGGCCCGGTTGCTCGAGGCCTGGCAGGCAGGCCATGTGGTGGCGGTGCACGGCGACCTGTCGGCCAAGAACGTCCTTTGGTCACTGGGGCCCGTCCCCGCCGTGTACGTCTTGGACTGCGACGACGCCAGCGTGCTGGGCTGCGACGACGCCAGCGTGCTGGGCCGCGAGGCCAGCGGGGTGGGTGGCTGGGAGCCTGGCGGGGCGGCCCACGCGCCACCGGGGCGGCCCCGGGCCACCACGCCCAACTGGGACGACCCCGCCGTCCAGCCAGGGAACCGTCCAGGCTGCGGTGGGGACCGTTACTCCTTGGCCCTGGTGTTCCTGCGGGTGGTGGGGGCCGCCCACTTCCCCCTCCAGGGGCGCCAGCGAGCGGGTGAGCGGGTCAAGGTAGCCTTGGAGGTGCCCCGCCAGTGGCGCCGGTTGCCCGACATGCCCCGCTTGTGGGACCTGTGCGAGCGGTCCCTGTCCGTGGCCGGCGCCTCGGAGCGCCCGGTGCCGGCCGAGTGGGTGGTGGAACTGGAGGACCTCCTGGGCTCCCTGGGGCGGGCGGACCTCGCCCACGCCGTGCGGGAGGGCCAGGGTGACCCTGCTCGCTCCGTGCCCGTCCCCCTGCCGGTGCCGGCGAGCGGCCGGGTGGCCGACGTCGAGGTCCGGCCGGTGCTGCGCCGCCGGCTACCTTCGACCTGGCAGCTGGTTGGCCCTTCCAACCGCTCTCCTCTGCAGGAGGGGCCCGGGGCCGTCCACCACCTGCCGGCCCGCCAGGTGGCCCGCTGGGCCCTGGTGGCCTGGGCACGGGCGCACCTGTGGGCCGCCTGGCTGCTGTTGTCGCCCGGGCGCCGGGCCCACGGGCTGCGGAGGTTGGCCGGCCTGGTCTCGATGGACCTGGTGGTGGCCTGCGTGAGCCTGTTCATCGGGGCCATGGTCGTGAGCCCCTGGATAGGCCTGTAGCGACGGTAGCGGCCGCCCCACCGCTGAGCCGGCTCGTGTCGCTAGCGTTGGCTTGGCCGGCTACCCACGGCACCAGCCGCAGGGCGCTCCTGGAGGGCGCCACTGCGGAGGGTACCCACTGCAGGGCACCACAGGAGGCCAGGAGGGACGACAAAAGGACAATGGGACAGGCCCGACATGACTGACAACCTCACCCAGGCCCTGGCGAGCGCCAACGTGGGGGCTGAGGAACGCTACGCCGTTTTCCCCTTTTACCTTTGCCTCGATGTCTCCCAGTCGATGAGCGGGGAACCGGTCCGCCAGGTCAACGCCGAGCTCCCCCAGCTGCGGTCCACCATCGGCCAGGACCCAGCCGTGGCCGAGGTGGTCCGCTTCGCCGTAGTGACCTTCAGCGACGTCGCCCGCACCGTCCTGCCCCTGGCCGACTTGGCCCTGGTCGAGTCCATGCCCGAAGTGCAAGTCGAGGGCCGGACCTCCTACGCCGCCGCCTTCGAGCACATGAGGCGGGTCATTGAAGACGACTACCAGGCGGGACGGGCGGCCGGCGAGCGCTGGTACCGGCCGGCGGTGATGTTCGTGTCCGATGGGCGGCCGACCGACCCCGAGGAGCAGTGGCGAGCCGCCCACAAGCGCCTGGTCGACCCTTCCTGGCGCCGGCACCCCAACATATTGAGCTTCGGCTTCGGCGAAGCCGTCCCCGAGATCCTGGCCGCGGTGTCGGAGAACAAGCCCAACCGGGCCTGGGTGGCGACGGAGGGGGCAGCACCCTCGGCGGTGGTGGCCGAGCTGATGGCCGGCCTGGTCCAGTCGATAGTGAGCTCCTCGGCCAGTGCCTACAGCGGCTCGCCCCAGCTGGTGCCGCCCCGGCTGCCCAACATGCAGCCCATAGCCGTGGACGAGCTTGATTGACGGAGCCACCCGGCCTGGCTGAGGCCCGCGCTCAGGCCGGCCAACGGCCGCCGTCCCGGCCCGTTTGGGGCGAGCCGTCCCCGGCCGCGGCTGAGCCCGTCCCGCTGCGGTCCAGGGCCTGGGCCCCGGACGCCGCCTACCGGGCCGAAGAGGGCCGCTCAGCCGAGGTAGTGGTGCTGGCTGCCTCGGTCGCCGGCGTGGCCCACCGCCTGGCCCGCCGGCGGGGCGAGGACTGCTACGGCTGGGTGTCGGGCCTTCACGGCCGGGGGCGGCTGGCCGTGGCGGTGGCGGACGGGGTCGGCTCCGCCGGGCGAGGGGGCGAGGGGGCGCAGATGGCCGTGGAGGCTGCCCTCGGCTACCTGGCCGGGTGCGAGGGCTGGGGTGCGGCCGAGTGCGAGGCGGCCATCTCCCAGGCAGGCGAGGTGCTGGCCCGGGCCGGCGGCCCCCAGGCCGGGGAACTGTCCACCACCTTGGTGGTGGCCCTCGTGCCCGGTCCGGACGTGACCGTGGCCCGGGTGGGGGACAGCACGGCTTGGGCCCTCAGCGCCGGCCGGTGGCGGGAGCTGTTCGAGGGGCCTCGGGCCGGGCAGCCCGGTGGCACCACGGCCGCCCTCCCCCTGGCCGGAGCCGCGAGCGAGGTGACCCAGGTGCACCTTGGCCCCGGTGACGCCCTGGTGCTGGTCACCGACGGCTTGGGCGACCCCCTGCGGGACGGCCCGGCCACGGTGGCCCCCGCCCTGGCCGAGGTGCTGGACGGCGCCGCCCGCGGCCACAGGTCGCCGCCCGACCTGCTGGCTGCTGTGGACTTCAGCCGGAGGGGCTGCCACGACGACCGGACGCTGGTCGCCGTCTGGCCCCTGTCGCCGGCGGGGCCGGGTTAGGGCCCGGCCCTACCCTCCCCGGCGGCTTGCTTGTCCCCGTCCAGGTGCGCCCGGGTGACGGCACCTGCGTGCCTGGGGCCATCAGCGGGCCGGCTGGCGTGGGCTTGGGCCCTTTGGCGCTCCAAGGCGGCCACCGGGGCGGGAAGGGGCTGGCCCACCAGCTGGTCGGGTTGTCCCCCGGGCCGGGGCCGGCCCTTCCAAGCCAGCACGCCGGCGGCGGCCACGAAGACGACGATGCTGGTCCAGTCGTTGAGGCGCAGGCCCAGGTAACGGTGGGCCGGGTCGATGCGCAGGTACTCGACCCAGGAACGGCCGATGGTGTAGAGGGCCACATAAGAGGTGAACAGGTGCCCGCGCCGCAGCCTCACCCGGCGTTCGATGAGCAGGAGGGCGCCGAAGGTGGCCAGGTCCCAGGCGCACTCGTAGAGGAACGTGGGCTGGAAGGTGCCGGGCAGGCAGCTGCCTACCTGGCACCCGGGCGGGTTGCGGTACTTGGGCGGGTAGATGCTGGCCAGCTGGGCCTGGTCGGTGATGCGCACGGCCCAGGGCAGCTTGGAGGGGAGGCCGAACAGCTCCTGGTTGAAGTAGTTGCCCCAGCGGCCTATGGCCTGGGCCAGGGGGAGGGCGGGGGCCACCATGTCCAGCAGGGGTGCCAGGGGCAGGTGCATGCGGCGGGCCTGGATCCAGCCGCCCAGGACACCCCCGGCCACGCCTCCCCAGATGCCCAGCCCGCCCTGCCAGATCTCCAGGGCCCGCAACGGGTCGCCCCCCGTGTCCACCTGCCAGCTGGTCACCACCGAGTAGAGGCGGGCCCCGACCAGCCCGAACACGACGGCCCACACGGCGATCGGCATGACCGTCCCGCCGAAGCCCCCCAGGGCCCGCCAGCGGTGTTGGGCCAACCAGGTGGCTGCCACCACGCCGAGGGCGATCATGAGCCCGTAGAAGTTGAAATGGAGGGGGCCCAGGTCGAAACCGTTGAACGCCGAGCCGTCCGCGTGGCTGGGGCTGGGTATGTAGCTGAGCACGGTCCTTTTCCACCCTAGTGGGGCCCGGTATGGTCGTGGGACCGACCCGTGACCCCACCGAGCACGCACCACCGAGCACCCCGGCGGGCCACCTACAGGCTGCAGCTGCACGGTGGCTTTGGCTTTGCCGACGCCGCGTCCGTTGCCGCCTACCTGGCCAAGCTGGGCGTGAGCCACGCATACCTCTCCCCGGTGCTGCAGGCGGCCGAGGGGAGCACCCATGGCTACGACGTGGTCGACCCTTGGGCGGTCAGCGAGGAACTGGGCGGCGAGGACGGCTACCGCGCCCTGCAGTCCGCCCTGGGGGAGGCCGGCCTGGGCCAGGTGCTCGACATAGTCCCCAACCACATGGCGGCCAAGCCGTCCAACCGGTGGTGGTGGGACGTGCTGGAGAACGGGCCGGCGAGCATCTACGCCGGGTACTTCGACATCGAGTGGCCCCCGCCCGGTAGCCCCCAGCGGGACCTGCTGCTGGTGCCGGTGCTGGCCGACCACTACGGCCGGGAGCTCGAGGCCGGGCGCTTCAAGGTCGCCCGCGCCGGCGGGAGCTTCGTGGTCCGCTACTTCGACCAGCAGCTGCCGGTTGCCCCCCGCAGCGTTGACCAGCTGGTGGCCAGGGCTGCCCGCCGGGTCCCCCAGGGCCAGCTGCGGGCTCGCCTGGAGAGCCTGGCTGACGCCTTCGGCCACCTGCCCCCGTCGTGGGCGACCGACCGGGCCAGCGTGCGGGAGCGTCACCGGGACAAGGAACTGCTGCGCGAGCGCCTGGAGCAGCTTTGCGAAGCCTACCCGGCGGTGGCCGCCGCCTTCGACGCCGAGCTGGAGGCACTGAACGCCAGCCCCGACGCCCTCGACGGGTTGCTGGCCCGCCAGAACTACCGGCTGGCATATTGGCGCACCGCCCAGGAAGAGGCGCACTACCGGCGCTTTTTCGACATCAACGACCTCGTAGCTGTCCGGCCCGAGGACGACGCGGTGTTCGCCGCCAGCCACCGCCTCATCCTGCAGTGGCTGAAGGACGGCGTCATCGACGGCCTGCGGGTGGACCACCTCGACGGCCTGCGGGATCCCCGGGCGTACCTGGAGCGGCTGCGGGCCGCCTCCCCCGACGGTTGGCTGCTGGTGGAGAAGATCTTGGCCAAAGGCGAGCAGTTGCCGGCCGACTGGCCGGTAGAAGGCACGACCGGCTACGACTGGCTCGCCCTGGCTGGGGCCCTCTTGGTGTGGAAAGAAGGCGCCCAGGTACTGGAAGAGGGTTACCGTTCGTTCACCGGTGCCCACCAGTCGTGGGACGACCTCGTCCATGACTGCAAGCTCCTGGTGCTCGCCGGCCCCCTGGCCACTGACCTCAGCGCCTTGGTGGGGCGCCTGGCCAGCGTGTGCGAGCGCCACCGCCGCCACTCCGACCACACCCGCCGGGAACTGCGCGAGTGCCTGGCCGAGGTCATCGCCTGCTTCGGCACCTACCGCACCTACGTGGCCCCTGGCCGGCCCGCGTCCGAGGCCGACGCTGCTGCCGTCCGCCGGGCGGTGGTCGCGGCCGGGCTGCGCCGTCCCGAACTGGACGGAGAGCTGCTGGCTTTGCTGCGCGATGTCCTGCTGGGCGAGCTGCCCGGTGAGGCCGAGGCCGAACTGGCCTTGCGCTTCCAGCAGGTGACCGGCCCGGTAATGGCCAAGGCAGTGGAAGACACGGCCTTTTACCGTTCCGGGCCGTTGCTGTGCTTGAACGAGGTGGGTTCCGGGCCGGGCTGGCTGGGGGCCTCCCTCGAGGAGCTCCACCAGGCCTGCCGTTCGGCCGAGGCCCGGTGGCCCCAGCGCCTCCTGGCCACCTCCACCCACGACACCAAGAGGTCCGAGGACGTAAGGGCCCGCTTGGCGGTCCTGTCCGAGGTCCCCGGCGAATGGCTGGCGGCCGTGAGCCGCTGGCACGCCCTCAACCGGCGCCGGAGGGTGGCCGACCTGCCCGACCCGGCCACGGAGTGGTCCTTTTACCAGTCCCTGGTGGGGGCGTGGCCCTTGCCGGCGGAGCGGGCGCTGGCCTACCTGCAAAAAGCCGTGCGCGAAGCCAAGCTGTACACGAGCTGGGACCAGCCGAACGAGATCTACGAGGGAGGCGTGCTCCATTTCGCCGCCTCTGTCCTGCGCTCGCGCCGCTTCGTGGCCGAGCTGGAGGCGTTCGTGGAGCGGGCCCGGCGCCCTGGGCAGTCCAACTCCCTGGCCCTAAAGCTGCTGACCCTGACCGCCCCGGGGGTGCCCGACCTCTACCAGGGGAGCGAGCTGTGGGACCTGTCGCTCGTGGACCCGGACAACCGCCGGCCGGTCGACTTCGCCCTGCGCGCCCGGCTGCTCGACCAGGTGGAAGGGGCCGACCTGGCCCGGGTCTGGCGGGAGGGAGAGCCTGCCTCCTGGGCGGCTGAGGCCCGGCGCCGGCCCGGGCGCCAACGAGGCTCCGGGCTGCAGGCTGGCAGGCCGGGGCGCCTGCAGGGAGGCCTGGGGTTCGTAAAGCTGGCCGTGGTGCACCGGGCGTTGCGGCTACGGGCTCGCCGGCCCGGGGCGTTCGCCGGGAGCTACAAGCCGTTGATGGCGAGCGGCCCGGCCGCTGACCACGCGGTGGCGTTCTGCCGGGGGGGCGAGGTGGTGACCGTGTGCACCCGCTGGCCCCTCCGGCTGGAGGCAGCCGGGGGTTGGGGGACGTCCACCCTGCGCCTGCCGCCGGGGCGATGGTCGGACGTGCTCGGAGGGGGCACCTGGGGGGGGCGGGTGAAGTTGGGCGAGCTGTTGGCCGGCCTGCCGGTGGCCCTGCTGGAGCGGGTGGGCGGGGCGCCGTGAGCCGCTTCGAGGTCTGGGCGCCCGGGCGCCAGCGCGTGGACTTGTTGCTCGTTGGCCACCCAGGCGCTGCGGCGCCGGGCGGCGATGTGGCCGGCATCCCCATGGAACCTGGCCCGGGGGGATGGTGGCGGGCCGAGGTCCAGGGCCTGGCTGCCGGTTCGCGTTACTGGTACTCCCTGGACGGCGGGCCGCCAAGGCCCGACCCCCGTTCGCCCTGGCAACCCGAGGGGGTGGACGGCCCCTCGGCCACGGTCGACCACGGGGCCTTCCGGTGGCACGACGGGCACTGGCAGGGCTTTGATTTCCCGCACGCCATCATTTACGAGCTCCACGTGGGGACCTTCAGCCCCGAGGGGACTTTCGAGGGAGCCATCTCCCGTCTGGGCCACATCTCTGCCCTGGGCGCCAATGCGGTCGAGCTCATGCCGGTGGCCGAGGCCAGCGGCAAACGGGGATGGGGCTACGACGGGGCCCAGCTGTGGGCACCCCATCATGCTTACGGGGGGCCGGTGGGCCTGAAGCGGCTGGTAGACGCCTGCCACCGCCGGGGCCTGGCGGTCATCTTGGACGTCGTGTACAACCACCTGGGCCCGGTGGGCAACTACCTCCCCGAGTTCGGCCCTTATTTCACCGACCGCTACCAGACGCCTTGGGGCTGGGCGGTGAACTTTGACGGCCCGGGTAGCCACGAGGTGCGGGACTACGTGGTCGCCAATGCGCTCATGTGGCTGCGCGACTACCACTTCGACGGCCTGCGCCTGGACGCGGTCCACGCCGTGTTCGACGAGAGCGCCTTGCACATCTTGGAGGAGCTGGCGGCGGCGGTCTCGCAACTGTCCGCCCAGCTGGGCCGGGAGCTGTGGCTGGTGGCCGAGAGCGACCGCAACGACCCCCGGTTGGTGCGCCCCCGCAGCTCGTTCGGTTACGGCCTGAGCGCGTGCTGGGACGACGACTTCCACCACGCCCTGCACGCCGTGCTGACCGGCGAGCGCGACGGTTATTACGCCGATTTCGGCCGCCTCGGCCAGCTGGCCAAGGCTCTGGAGAGCACCTACGTCTACGACGGGCAGTTCTCGGCTTTTCGCCAGCGCCGCCAGGGCCGCCCGGTCGGTGACCTGCCGAGCAGCTGCTTCGTCGGGTACCTGCAGGACCATGACCAAGTCGGCAACCGCCCCCTGGGCTCCCGGATGGCCACGCTCGTCAGCCCCGACCTGGTGCGGGTGGGGCTGGCCCTGGTGCTGCTGGGGCCGCTGGTGCCCATGGTCTTCCAGGGCGAGGAATGGGGCGCCAGCACCCCGTTTTTTTACTTCACCGACCACGCCGACCCCGGCCTCGGCGAGGCGGTGCGGGAGGGGCGCCTGCGGGAGCACCCCCTCCCCCCCGGGATCTCTCCCGACCGGGTACCAGGTCCCCAGGACGAGGCGACGTTCCTGCGCTCCAAGTTGGACTGGTCGGAGCGGGCCAGGGAGCCTCACCGCTCGGTACTGGACTGGTGCCGGCAGCTCATCTCGCTACGCCGCCAGGTGCCGGACTTCAGGGCCGGTGAGCGCAGCGCGACCGGGGTGGCCTACGACGAAGAGGGCCGCTGGTTGGTGCTGCGCCGGGGAGGTTGCCACGTGGCCGTCAACTTCGCCGGTACCCCCCGGGACCTCCCGGTCCCGGCCGGCCCGCCCCTCAGGGTGGCTCTTGCCTCCCGCCCGCTCCCCCTGGCCGAAGGCAGCCTGGTTGCTGGCTCGGTGGCACTGCCCCCGTCTTCGGTGGCCGTGCTGGTCCCGTCGGGCTGAGCAGGCTGGGCCGGGGCAGGTTCGCCAGGGGCACCGCCGCGGGCCTGCCCACTGCCCGCCCGTCGTGCACCCGCCGTCCGCCGGTACCCCCCCTGGGCCGGTTGGCAGGCTCGGTCGACGTGCCGGGCAGAGGGTAACGGCTGCTAGCCTTGTCCGAGCCGGGCGTATAGCTCAGTTGGTTAGAGCGCATGCATGACGCGCATGAGGCCGGGGGTTCGACTCCCTCTACGCCCACTGACGGCCGGCTTGGCGCCTCTTGCTCGGGACTTCGTGCCTGGGCCGGTAGCCGAGGCCAGCAGCCGAGCTGTCCGCGGTGTCAGCGATCACCGAAGTTCGCGAAAGATGATCATCGAAGTTCGCGACTGATCTGAGCCTCTGCGCTTCCTGGGAACTATCCACCACGGTCGGGGGGGGAACCCTC